>OY821641.1:2960000-3796715 GCA_963555995.3 Vicinamibacteria bacterium
AACCAGACCTCGTGGCCGCAGTCCTGGAAGTGCTTCATCTTCCGCATCACCACGGTGTGGCCGAGATGCAGGTCCGGGGCGGAGGGGTCGAACCCCACCTTGACCCGGAGCGGCTCGCCGGAAGCGACGGACTTCTCGACCTTGGCGCGGAGTTCCGGGCGCGGCTCGATACGGTCCGCTCCCTTCTCGAGGAGCGCGATCTGCTCGGCCGCCGAAACCTTACTGGGCATAGGTCGGCCTTCGCTCCGCCTCCGTGTGGATCTCGGCGGCGGCCCGCTCCGCCGCCTCGGAGAGCAGGATCCGGCGTCCCTGGCGCCGGATGCCGCCCTCGAGGAGCAGCCCGATGGCCCGCGGATAGATCTGGTGTTCGAGGGTGAGGATGCGCTGCGTCAGGGTCTCGTGGGTGTCCTCGTCGTGGACCCGGATCGCCGCCTGGAGCAGAACCGGGCCCGTGTCCAGCGTCTCGTCGGCGAAGTGCACCGTGCAGCCGGCGATCCGCACTCCGTAGTCGAGGGCCTGGCAGGGAGCGTCCAGCCCCTTGAAGGCGGGGAGCAGGGAGGGATGGATGTTGAGCACCCGGTCCGGAAAGGCGTTCAGCAGCACCGGCGAGACGATGCGCATGAAACCCGCGAGACACACCACGTCCGCCCCGTGCTGGCGCAGGAGCTTCACGATTTCGGCGTCATACGTCTCGCGGTCCGGAAAGGCGCGGTGGGAGAGCACGGCGGTCGGCACCCCGTAGCTCTTCGCGATATCGAGGCCCCTCGCCTTGCCGCGGTTGCTGAACACCAGCGCGACCTCGGCGTCCAGCGACCCGGTCTCGATGGCGTCCAGAATCGCCTGCAGGTTGGACCCGCGGCCGGAAATGAGCACGCCCAGGCGCCGCCCGGGGGTCGCGAGGGTGCGAACGGATTCGGTCATCATGCGAGGCGGCCCCGGTAGCGCACCCGGGGCGGGTCGGCGGCAGCCGTCACTTCGCCGAGGCGAAGGGCGCCGGGGAGGGTTTCGAGGATGGTTCGCTCGTCGCGAGCCGCCACCACCGCGATGAGACCCACACCGCAGTTGAACGTCCGGAGCATCTCCCCCTCGGCGATCCGGCCGGCATCGGCCAGCAACCGGAACAGGGGAGGAAGACGGAACGAACCAAGGTTCACCTCGGCGGACGTGCCCGCTGGGAGGACCCGGGGAAGATTGTCGCTGATTCCGCCGCCGGTGATGTGGGCGAGCGCGCGCAGGCCCCGGTGGCGGAGCAGCGGCCGGAACTCCGGCAGGTAGCAGCGATGCGGCGCGAGCAGCGCGTCCGCCACCGTGACGTCGAGTCCCGGCAGGACGTCACCGACCCCGAGACCCAGCCGTTCGAACACGATGGCGCGCGCCAGCGAGTAGCCGTTCGTGTGGAGCCCGGACGAGGGGAGGCCGATGAGCGCGTCGCCCGGGACCGCCGAACGACCGTCCAGGATGTAGCCCTCCTCGACCACCCCGACGATGGTTCCCGCCAGGTCGTAGTCGCCGCCCGGATAGAACCCGGGCATCTCCGCGGTCTCGCCGCCGAGGAGCGCCACCCCGAACTCCCGGCAGGCGTTCACGATCCCGCGAATGACCCCCTCGGCGACCCCGGCGTCGAGCCGTCCCATGGCCAGGTAGTCGAGGAAGAAGAGCGGTTCGGCGCCCTGGACCAGGATGTCGTTGATGCAGTGGGAGACCAGGTCGTAGCCCGGGACCTCATGGCGCCCGGCGTCCCGCGCCACCCGCAGCTTCGTTCCCACCCCGTCGGTCGAAGCCACCAGCACCGGGCGTTCGAAGCCGGCCGTGTTCAGCCGGAAGAGGCCCCCGAAGCTGCCCACATCGCTCAGCACCTCGGGGCGGCGCGTGCTGGCGACCAGCGGGCGAATGCGGTCCAGGGCGCGGTCGGCCTCGTCTATGTCCACGCCGGCGGTCCGGTAGTCGAGACCGCCGGCCCGGGCCTCGCGGTCGGGTTCGGGCATGCAGGTGGATTATCGCCGCCACGCGTGGAGGGCGTGGCGTCCATGCCCCCGTTTCCGCTCTCGTCGCGAATAATCCGCAGACCACCACCTCAGGAGGCCCCGTCGTGCGCAGACTCTCCCTTTCCTTCCTGGTCCTGCTGGTCGCCGCCGGCGCCGGCGCCCAGGACCACGCCAAGATCCAGCAGGACTTCCCGGCCGAGGAGTTCATCGAGCGCCGGGCCCGGGTGATGGAGGCGATCGGCGAGGACGCCATCGCGATCGTCCAGGGCGCGCCCGCCGCCCCCGGCTTCATCGTGTTCCGGCAGTCCAACGAGTTCTACTACCTGACCGGAATCGAGGTCCCGCACTCCTACCTGCTGATGGACGGCAGGAACCGGCGGTCGCTCCTGTTCCTGCCCCGCCGCGACGCGCGGAAGGAACGCGGCGAGGGGCGGATGCTCTCGGCCGAGGACGTTGACGAAGCGAAGCAGGCCAGCGGGGTGGACGACGTCTTCGCGATCGACCAGCTCGCGCGCCAGCTCTACGGCTTTGCGCTCCGCCCCCCTTCCCCAACCCTCTACACCTTCATGAGCCCCGCCGAGGGGCGCCGGCAGAGCCGGGACGAGAACCTGATCGGCCACGCCCAGCACGTCTCCGACCCGTGGGACGGGCGGGCCTCCCGCGAGGGCGCGTTTGTCACCAAACTCCGCGAGCGCTACCCGCAGTTCCCGATCGCCGACCTGACGCCCATCGTGGACACCATGCGGCTCCACAAGTCCCCCCGCGAGCTGGAGCTGGTCCGGCGGGCGAGCGAACTGGCGGGCATGGGGATCATGGAAGCGATGCGCTCCACGAAGCCCGGCCTCTACGAGTACCAGCTCGACGCGGCCGCCTACTACATCTACCGGATCAACGGGTCGCAGGGCGAGGGCTACCGCTCCATCACCGCCACCGGGACGAACGCCTACTTCGGCCACTACTACCGCAACGACGCCGAGTTGAAGGAGGGCGAGCTGATCCTCATGGACCACGCCCCCGACTACCGCTACTACACGAGCGACATCGCCCGCATGTGGCCGGTGAGCGGCGCCTTCACCGAGGACCAGCGGAAGCTCTACACCTTCATCGTGCGCTACAGCGAGGCGCTCCTCTCGCGCCTCCGGCCGGGCGTCACCCCCGACCAGGTGATGGACGGCGCCGCCGAGGAAATGGAGCCGGTGATCGCCGAACTCGGGTTCACCAACCCGCTTCACGAAAAGGCCGCCCGGGAGGCGCTGGTCTTCCGGGGGCACCTGTCCCATCCGGTCGGGCTGGCGGTCCACGACGTGGGCCGCTACCGCGCCCGCCCCTTCGAGGCCGGGCTCGTGTTCGCGCTGGACCCCATGCTCTGGGTCCACGAGGAGCGGCTCTACGTGCGGATGGAGGACGTGGTCGCGATCACCGAGAACGGGGTCGAGAACTTCACCGACTTCATGCCCCGCACGGTGGACGAGATCGAGGCCTTCATGCGGGAGGAGGGCGTCCTCCAGCTCACTCCGCCGGACCCCGGCGCCCCACCGCCGCCACCACGCTGATACCGCTACACTGACTGGCAGGCACAGGAACCAGCCATGACGGACGCGCGACTGAACCAGGTCCGGGAGATCGTCGCCGAGGTGCTGGCCGGGGTCTTCGCCGGCGAGGCTCGCTTCGGACCCATTTACATGGGTTCCGATGTGGACCGCGACGGAATCGAGTACGTGACCGCCCACGCCATCTACGAGTCCGCCGAATACTTGCTCGACGCCAACAAGGTGCTGGACGTCATCGAACCTTTGAGAAATCGCGTGCGGGCGCTCGGCGAGAGCGCCATCCCGGTCGTGGCGTATATCGCCAAGTCCGAGGAAGCGGAATGGCTCGGTGATAGCCCGCAACCTGACTGAGACCGCGCGGTCCCTCGTGTCGGCCCGCAGGGGCCGTCCCAGACAGACGGATCTGCGCCGTGCGGTGAGCGCGACCTACTACGCCGCCTTCCACCGCCTCATGCAGTGCTGCGCCGACCGGCTGGTCTGGACCGGCGGCACGCAGCACACGGCGGAGTGGAGGCGCGTCTACCGGGCACTCAACCACGGCCCGTGTGCGAAGGTGTGCAACTCGGGAGAGGTCCGTGCCCTCAGCCCGATGGTCCGCAAGCTGACGGATCTGGTGCCGGATCTGAAGAGCCGCCGGGACGCAGCGGACTACGACCCTGCGGCGCGCTTCACGAAGTCGGAAGTGCTGACCGATATCGCGACTACCAAGGCGGCGATGGATTCATTCGATCAAGCGCCAAACCAGGATCAGCGGACGCTCGCGGTTCTCCTGCTGTTTCGCGAGCGCGCCGACGGATCCGGGTGCGGCGGCCGATCTGCCCGAGCATTCCCATCCCAGCCCGATGGCCCCCGCCTGACATGTCACGGGAACGCCTGAACTTCCTGTTCCTGAACGTCGGGCACTTTCTGGATCACCTCTTCATGCTGATCTTCGCGACGGTCGCGGCGCTCCGGCTCGCGGAGGAGTGGGGGATGAGCTACGCGGCCCTCATTCCCTACGCCACGCCGGGTTTCATCGCGTTCGGACTCGGTTCGCTGCCGGCCGGCTGGATCGCCGACAAGTGGAGCCGCGAAGGGATGCTGGTCGTCTTCTTCGTCGGGATCGGGACGAGTTCGATCCTGACCTCGCTCGCGAACTCGCCGGCCGAAATCGCGTTGGGACTCCTCGCGGTCGGCGCCTTCGCCTCGATCTACCACCCGGTCGGGCTCGCCATGGTCGTGCACGGACGGAAGAAGACCGGCGTTCCGCTCGCGATCAACGGTGTCTACGGGAACCTGGGAGTCGCCGCCGCCGCACTGCTCACCGGCGCCCTCATGGATGCCGGGGGCTGGCGGAGCGCGTTCGTCCTGCCCGGAGCGGTGTCCATCGGACTCGGCGCCGCCTATGCGGTCTTCGTCCGGGGAGCGCGGGGCAGCCGGAACGCTCTTCCAGGCGGCGCTGCGGCCGCGGCGGAACCCGCGGAGGCAGCCTCCTCCATCAACCGCGCGACCTTCGTGCGGGTGCTCTCCGTGATCGTGTTCACCGCCGCGCTCGGGGGCCTCATCTACCAGAGCACCACCTTCGCGCTCCCGAAGGTCTTCGACGAGCGGCTCGGCGAACTCGCCGGCTCGGCCACCGCGATCGGCGGGTATGCATTCGGGGTGTTCGCGATCGCGGCGCTGGCGCAACTCGTCGTCGGTTACCTCGTGGACCACCACGCCCTGCGCACGGTGTTCGCGTTCGTGGCGGGACTCCAGGCGGTGTTCTTCGCGCTGATGCACGAACTCACCGGGGTGGCGGCCGTGGTCGTCGCGACCGCCTTCACGTTCGTCGTCTTCGGGCAGATCCCCATCAACGACGTGCTCGTGAGCCGCATCGCGAAGAGCGAGTGGCGAAGCCGCGTCTATGCCGTTCGCTACGTCGTGTCCTTCTCGGTGATGGCCTCCAGCCTGCCGGTCATCGCCGGAATCCACGCGGGCTGGGGCTTCGGCGCGCTCTTCGTCGTGATGGCGGTCGCGGCGGCCGGCATCCTCGCCGCCGTCCTCACGCTGCCGCGCACCGGCGCTACGGCCGGACGCGCGATCAGCGCGCGATGTTGATCGTGACCGTCGCCGGTCCGCCGTCTTCCGTCAGCCCGTAGTACTCCAGCCGGAACTGGTCGCTCGCGTAAGCGGGACCGCGCGGCGAGCCCTCGTGGATCTGGCGCATGATGCCGACGTTCCCCAGCGAAAGGAGGTGCCCGGGCGCCAGTTCCTTCCCCGAGTCGCGGAGCTGATCGCGCAGCCAGCGGACGGCCGCGATGGGGTCGTACCACTCGGCCATGGAGCCCTCCTGGATGACCGCGCCGTTCTCGTCCAGCACCGCGTAGTCGAAGGAGCGGAGCCGCGCGAGCCATTCCTCGGTGGGTTCGATGGGAACCGGCTCCCCCGCGAAGGCCCACCGGGAGATCATGTTGGAAACGATCATCCGGTTCACCGTGGCGGTCTCGGGGTCGTAGAAGGGATCGGGGATCTCGGCGAACGGCACCACCGCGTCCAGCCCCGCCAGGATCTCGAGGTCGGTCTCGGCGGTGTTGATGGAGGCGTCGCCGACGCGGAAGGCGAAGTCGGCTTCCAGGAACCCCGCGGCGGTCTCGTCCACCCGGATCGCATCGCCGTCATCCCGGAACATGCCCGAAAGGAGTTGCGCCCGGATGCCGCCGGGTGGGAAGTTCGGATTCGGCGGGTTGGGATCGTGACCCCCGGTCTTGTAGCCGACCACCTCGCCCATCGGCAGAATCTCGACCATCTCGTCCTGCCAGCGGTACGCCTCGTCCAGCGGCATCTCGTGGACGAATCCGGTGAGCGGCCGCAGGTTCACGAAATCGTCCGCCATCGCCTCAACCTCCGCCCGGATCGCGGCTTCGCCCGAGACCTCGGGTTGGCCGCCGGCGCAGCCGCACGCCACCAACAACAGCCAGCCCGCCGCGCGCCTCGGCTTTCCGGGAACCATCGGCTCACCCTCCTGCTTCGAGTATGTCACCCCGATACGCCTCGGGGATCGCCGCCTTCGAAGGCGGCGCCGGGACCGAACCCGGCGACAATACGCGGCCCGCTCCCCGCCGGGAGCGCGATGCGAACGAGGAGAATACGAACCATGGCGGCGAGAGCGGCTTCCGGAAAACGGAAAACGGGACGCGCGCTGAACGCCCGGAACCTGGCGTCTCTCGGCGCTCCCCGGCTCGCCGACCTGCTGATGGAGCTGACCTCGTCGGATGCCGGCGCCAAACGCCGGCTTCGCCTCGAACTGGCGGTCCAGGCAGGCCCGGAGGCGGTGGCGAAGCTGTCGCGCACGCGCCTCGGAGTCCTCGCGAAGGCCACGACCTCCGTTTCGTGGAAGCAGACGCCCGCACTGGTTGCCGAACTGGAGGCCCATCACGACGCCATCATGGGCGCGACCGCACGCGAGAAACCGGCGCTGGCGATGGAACTCTTGTGGCTGCTGATCGGGGCCGCCATTTCGCTGCGGGACCGCAGCGGCCTGTACATCGGGCTCCACGAGAAAGCGATCGGGCAGCTTGGAGAGTTGGCCGGCGTCGCCAGGCCAGACCCGGAGGCGCTCGCCGAAGACGTCTTCCGGGCGCTGGTTCACGGACCCGACCGGAACCTGCCGGTCATTGCGGCGCTCGCGCCGCACCTCGGAGCCGCTGGACTGGCGCACCTCAAGCGGCGGTTGCGGGAGGGCGACCCTCATGGCCGGGCGGGGCGCGAGGCGCTGCTCGCCATCGCGGACGCCGAGGGCGACGTGGAGGAGTACATCCGCCTCCATCCCGCGAAGGAGCGCCGGAACCCAAGCCCCGCCGCGGCCATCGCCCAGCGCCTGGTCGCCGCCGGCCGCGCCGAGGAAGCGCTGCAGATCCTCGACGCCACGACCGGGGAAACACACCCGAAGCGCACCGACGGGCGTCGGGACTTCAACTGGTCGGACGCGCGGATCGCCGCGCTGGAGGCGCTGGGCCGCCCCGCAGACGCCCAGCGCGAGCGCCGAGCCTGCTTCGACCGGGTGCTTTCCGTCGAGCACCTGCGCGCATGGCTGCGGCAGTTTCCGGACACCTTCGACGCCATGGACGAGGAGGAGCGGGCCTTCGACCACGCGGAAAGAACCCACTCCGCCGGCTCCCTGCTGGAGTTCTTCATCGAGTGGCCGGACCTGGGACGGGCGTCCGCCCTGGTGCTCCGACGGGCGAAGGAGTTGGACGGGCGACCGTGGTGGAAGTTGGAGACGGCCGCGGAGGCGCTGGCCGCCCGCTATCCGCTCGCCGCCACCCTCGTGCTGCGCGTCGCGCTCGAATCGTGTCTCCGGTACCGGTCAACGAGCAGGACGGACCAGAAGGAAACCGACCGGGAGCGAGCGGGCCTGTTCCGGGCCTGCGCCGAGCTGGCGCCGGAGGTCACGGATTACGGCGCCCACCCGACCCACGACGCCTATGTGTCCCGGTTACGCGAGAAGCATCCCTACAGCTACCACCTCTGGTCGGAAGTGAAGTAGGCCGCCGCCGCGTGTGCACCTCTCGGAGATGTGTGCCGATTGTATTGTTCGCTATACAATCGGGCAACAACAGGGCCGCTCGATAGAACGGTTCACCCCCTCGCGGTTCCGGCGCCACTCCTCCCATGTCTCGTCCTCCCGGTTTCATTCCTCGCGCGATCACGCCCGCCCTGCGCCGTCTGCGCGCCGGGTTCCCGGTCGTCTGTCTGACGGGCGCGCGCCAGGTCGGGAAGACGACCCTCGTGCGGGCGGAGTTCCCCGAACTCCCGTACGTCTCCCTGGAGCCTCCCGACGTTCGCGCCGAGGCGGTGGAAGATCCCCGCAAGTTCCTCGCCCGCTGGCCGCGGGGAGCCATTCTGGACGAGGTGCAACGCGCCCCCGACCTCCTGTCCTATCTCCAGCCGCTCGTGGACGAGCGTCCCGATGAGCTCCGTTTCGTGCTCACCGGCTCCCAGGACTTCGCGGTGTTTCAGCGGGTGAGCCAGTCGCTCGCCGGCCGAGTGCTGTCGCTCGAGCTCCCCGCATTCACCTATCGCGAGGCATTCGGCGACCGCCGGCCGCCGCTCGACGTCGTCCTGACCTCCGGCATGTTCCCCCCGGTGCACGCGCGCGGCGCGGACTTCGGCGCCTGGCTCGATTCGTATGTGGACACGTTCCTGGAGCGCGATGTTCGCCAAGTGACCCTGGTGCGGGACCTGCTGCGCTTCCGCAAGTTCCTTCAACTCTGCGCCGGGCGGACCGGACAGGTGCTCAACGTCACCCGCTTGGCGAACGACGCCGATGTGACCCGCGTGACGGTGATGGAATGGATGGCCATTCTCGAATCCCACTATGTGACCTGGCGCCTCCCACCGGCGGTCGGGAGCGTCCGCAAGCGGACCATCCGGGCGTCCAAGCTGTATTTCCATGACGCCGGCCTCGCCGCCCGGCTCCTGGGAATCACCGGGCCGGAAATGCTCGCGCTCCACCCGCTGCGTGGAGCCATCTTCGAGACCTGGGTGGTGTCGGAAATACGCAAGCATTTCCGGAACCGCGGGATCCGGGCGCCGCTCGGATTCTGGGAGCCCCAGGGCGGCCGGGGGGTGGATCTCGTCATCGGGCGCGAGCCCGTCTGGAGCGCGGTGGAGATCAAGACCTCAGTCGGGTACCGCCCGGAACTGGTCCGGGGTCTCCGTCACTGGGCGGAAGTCTTCGAAGCTCCCGAGGCCCGCGCCGTTCTCGTTCACGGCGCCGAGGAGAGCGAACCCCACCGCTCGCCCCCGACCGCGAGCTTCCGCGACATCGAATCCGTTGTAGAACGAATCCTGGGCGCAACCCCCGGGTAGCACCGTTCATCGGGACGTCACGACCGGGAGCGCCGGTCTTCAGACCGGCATCGCGGCCGCCGGCCGCGAAACTCCCTGGTCACTCGCCCGACATCGACTGCCCGACAGATTGACCGGAGCTTTGACCGGAGCTCCCTTCGTTTGACCGGAGCTTCGGTCAATTGACCAGAGCTTTGACCATTGCTCCGGCCGTTTGACCGGAGCTTTGACCATTGCTCGACCGGGTTTGACGGCAGTCGTCGGGAGAATCCGGGCAATAGCTCCGAAATCGGTCACGACCGGCCCGAAAGACCGAATTCAGGCCGAAAAAGACCGATTTCGGCCGAAAGAACCGATTCCAGCGGCAACCGCTGGATCATCCGAATACGGCGGGGCAACGCCGGAATTCAGGGGAATTGACCCCAGCTCCGGTCAATTGACCCATGCTCTTGACCGGAGCTCCCATCAATTGACCGGAGCTTTGACCGGAGCTCCGGTCAATTTCTGGTCGGAGGTGGAGAAGACCGCACCCCGCGCCTGAAGGTGGCGCGTACGGCTTGGAACGCCGGTCTCCAGACCGGCACGCGCGCCGCTCCGCGGCGCGCACGTCGCAACTCCACCCGCCCACATGGCTGTACTACCGGGACCGCCAGTCTTCAGGTCAGGCCGGCGCCGCCCGCCCGCTGATGCCCTGGTTGGACTCCTGCTTCTCGGGGCAGCGGTCGGCGATGGCGGTTTTCACGGCTTCGAGGTGCTCTTGAGCCTCGCGGACCCTCTTGGCGTGACGCCACTCGTCGTCTCCCTGGTTGGAGCGAGCGTGAACGTCACCCATGAGGTCGCGGGTGTCCAGGTCCGTGGTATCGCCTCCGAGCGTGCGGACCGTCCGCTCCGCGTCCTCCAGCTCGGCCTCCAACGCTTCGCAGGTCATCTCGGGAGGGAACGCCGGCGGCTTCGCGCAGCCGCCAACGAGAGCAACGGCGGGAACGAGCAGGAGGGTGAGTCTGGTCATGGTTCTTCCTCCTTCGGAATCGCCGGCCCTGCCGAGTCGGACACATGATCCCAGAACGCAAAACGGGGGAGCCTCCGGAGAGGCTCCCCCGTTGAAGTGTCCCGTCCGGCGGGCGCCGGAGCGCCCGCCGGATCAGGAAAGTTGCTTAGAACAGCAGCTTCACGGTGAAGCGGATGATCCGCGGCGGCAGCACCCGCGACGGCTGCAGGTAGCGCGAGCCGAAGCCCGTGATCAGCGCGTCCGCCTTCTGCGAGTTGAAGATGTTCGCGAAGTCGGCGCCGATCTCGATCCGGGCCTGGTCAATGTCGAACCCCTTGCGGAAGTTGATGTCGAGCAGGTCGGTGATGGTCTCGGTGCGCTCGTCGCCACGCTCGTAGGCGTAGATGGACTCCGAACCCTGCACCAGCCCCGTGGCCCGCGCGGTGGAAACCAGCGGGTTGCCGGCCCGGGCCCGGTAGTTCCAGGCGATCTGGATGTCGAGCGGAGCGATGTAGCTGCCCGCCACGTTGAACACCCACGGCACGTCGGTCAGGACCGCGCCGTCGAGCCGGTTGATCTCGCGGTTCGGGTTGTTCCAGTCGGTGCCGTCGTACGGCAACCCGTGCGGAACGCCGCGGTGACTGGAGAAAGTCGCCCCTCCGAGCAACTGCCAGCGGTTCGAGAACCGCTTCTGGAGCTGGAACGCAACCCCGTTGTAGTTGGTCTGCAGCTTCTCGAGGTTGGTGATCGTGTTGTCCTGCAGACCCCGGTACGCCTCCTGGAGTTCGTACACCTCGTACGTCGCCTGGGGACAGGTCGCGCACTCGAAGCTGGTCAGCGTGTAGGCCGACGGCGGCCGCGCCAGGTTCAAACGCCCGAGGGAATCCCGGTGTTGGCGGCGGTGGTAGGTGGCGCTGAACGAGACCTCGGTGCCGAGGGTCATGTCCACGCCGAGCGAAATGTCGTCGCTGTAAGGGCGGCCCGCGTCCTTGTCGTAGGGCGAGGCGCCAGCGCCCGAGAAACCGTTGAACTCGGAGAGATCCACTTCGGGGCTGTCCGCCAGCGTGCCGGACGGGCCGATGTCCACCAGCCTGTCGCCGTCGAGGTCGTTCCAGCCGACCCACGCGGAGCGACCGGCGTTCGGGTTCGCGGCCCCGGAGAGCGCGTTCCCCATCTGCGTGTAATAGCGGCCCCAGCCGCCCTTCAACGCCGCCCGGCCGTCGCCGAAGAGGTCGTAGGCGAAGCTGAGCCTCGGCCCGACGTTCATCGGCCAGTCGGGGAATCCGCCGATCTCCGACGTAACCTCGAAGGACGCGTCGGTGAGCTGCTCCGAGATGGCGGCCCAGGTCCCAGCCGGGCTGCTCTGCACGGGGACGTAGCCGTAGACGCCGTCGAGGCGGACACCGATGTTCAGGGTCAGCCGGTCGCCGATGGTCCAGGCATCCTGCGCGTAGAGGGCCCACGTGTTCAGCCGCTCGTGGGACGTCTTGGGGGTCCGGGAAATGTTGATCCGGGTCGGTACGCCGTCGCTGAGTTCACCGAAGGCATCGCCGCTCTTGAACTGGCGGCTCTCGATGTACTCGCGGGAGGCTTGTCCGCCGACCTTGAAGTTGTGCGAGCCGCCGGCAGTGTCGAGGTAGTATGTCAGCGAACCGTTGAACTGGTTCCGGTGGTTCGGACCCCACGATTCGCCGCGCGGGTCCGCGTTGAAGAGTTCCGCCCGAACCGGATCGCGCACGGCGATGTCGTTCTCCGTGCAGGGCCGGGCGTCCGGATACTCATCCACGGGAATGCCGCAGTACTCCGAATACAGGATGTAGGGAGTCACACCCGTCATGCGCCCGAAACGCAGATCGAGGAGCGCCGCATCGCCGAGCACCCGGTTGTAGGAGGCGATGTAGTTGTCGGCCCACTGATCCTGGAAGCGCGCGAGCTCGTCGGCCACCGCGGTGTAGGGAGGGTCGCGCCGGTGATAGCGGTCCTTCCAGTTGCGCTGGAGCGTCACCGAAAGCCGGTCGTTGTCGGTGGCCTGTAAAGTGAACTTGCCGCTGAGGTTGCGGATCCGGTTGTCGTCGATTGGCTGCGGCCCGACATAGTCGGCCGGGGTGCTGACCTCCTGCTCGTGGATCCAGTCGCGGTAGGCGGTGAAGAACCACGCCTTGTCCCGGACGATCGGCCCGCCGAGGGTGCCGTTGATGTCAAGCGACTTGGTGATGGGGGCCCCGCCCGCCTCGGCGGGTTCTCCCTGGAGATCCACCGCGTTCCAGAGCCCGATCGCGTCGCCGCTGAACTCGTTGCCGCCGGTCTTCACGACCATGTTCATCAGCACGCCGCCGGTGTCGGACTCGGCCGTGTGCTGCGAGGTCTGGAAGTTGAACTCCTCGTACATGGAGAAGCCGTAGTACTGCATCGTCCAGCCGCCGGTGCTGCCGGGCCAGTTCACCTTGAGGCCGTCCACGCTAAAGGTCTGCATGGCCGCCGACGATCCGAACATTTCCATGCCGTACTGCTGCATGCCGTTGCTGCCGCCGACGTCGATCCGCGTGGTCACCATGCCCGGCACCAGTCCGGCCATGACCCACGGGTTCCGTCCGGTGGGAACGGCTTCGAGCAGTTCGCGCTCGATGTTGGTCTGGACGGTGGCGCTCCGAACATCGACGACGGGTGCGTCACCGGTAACGGTCACGGTTTCCTCGACGCCCGAAATCCCCAGCGAGGCGTTCACCTCAAGGGTGCGGGCCACGCTGAGCCGGACGCCTTCCTGCACCACCGTCTGGAACCCGGAGAGGGCGAAGCTGACGCTGTACTCACCCGGCGGAAGGGCCGGATGGCTGTACGAGCCTCCGGCTCCGGTGGTCGTGCTGCGGGGCGCGATCAGCGCGGGGCTGTTGACGGTCACCGTCACCCCGGGGAGGACGGCCCCCTGTTCATCGGTCGCCGTCCCGGTGATCGTGCCCGTCTGCTGGGCGAACGCCGGGACCGCCGCAAGCATCGCGAGCGCGACCAGAAATGCGGTCTTACGCATGGAGAACCTCCTCACGAGGCGTGGTTCGAAGGGCCGAGTCCGGGCAGCCAGCCTGGTGGCGCCGGAGGGAATGCGCGTTGGTTGGACGCCGCCGCCCCGTGAGGGCGCGTCCGCGCGCAATCGGCCGAAAAGGATGGAAAGTCAATTCGAGAGAAAGTATCACGCAAGGGTCATTCCCTGCCAGTACACAGTTCAGGGCCGGAATGCAAGAGCGATAACGTCCATTTTTTCAAGGGTTTATGAAATGGACCGCCAGCGTCGCCACCGCGTCCCGGTTCGGGTTTCCGGTTTTTCGAACCGCAAGTCCAACGAGCCGTAGTTTCGTGGCGATCGTCCTCGTTCCGCCGGCCGGGGCGGCGCGGTGTCCGGAACCTGCGGCGGTCCGGGGGTCCGGACCGCCGCGCCGGTTTGGAACGCCGGCTTCAGCCGGCACAGCCTGCCGCAGGCGGGCAGCGGGACGGATCTCATCTGCCGGGATGGCGCGAAGGCCCGGAACGCTAGCCACTCGTTCCTTCATGGCGCCTTGCCGGCCCACGCGCCATGCCGGCAGGAGCCTTACGTCGTTCCGCTGCGCTCTGCGCAGCGGGTGCCGGCTGAAGCCGGCGTTCCAAGCCGTTTCGCCGTTCTCATGGCCGGCGGGGTGCGCCGGAAGACACGCGCATGGACGTTGCTGTGAAAATGCGACTCCCGTGGGTCCGTCACCAGCCGTGATGGCGCCGCCGGCTTGGAGCGCCGGCTTCAGCCGGCACAGCCCGCCGCAGGCGGGCGGCGGGACGGATCTCATCTGCCGGGATGGCGTGAAGGCCCGGAACGCTGGCCACTCGTTCCTTCATGGCGCCTTGCCGGCCCACGCGCCATGCCGGCAGGAGCCTTACGTCGTTCCGCTGCGCTCTGCGCAGCGGGTGCCGGCTGAAGCCGGCGTTCCAAGCCGTTTCGCCGTTCTCATGGCCGGCGGGGTGCGCCGGAAGACACGCGCATGGACGTTGCTGTGAAAATGCGACTCCCGTGGGTCCGTCACCAGCCGTGATGGCGCCGCCGGCTTGGAGCGCCGGCTTCAGCCGGCACAGCCCGCCGCAGGCGGGCGGCGGGACGGATCTCATCTGCCGGGATGGCGCGAAGGCCCGGAACGCTGGCCACTCGTTCCTTCATGGCGCCTTGCCGGCCCACGCGCCATGCCGGCAGGAGCCTTACGTCGTTCCGCTGCGCTCCGCGCAGCGGGTGCCGGCTGAAGCCGGCGCTCCAGGCCCTTCTGCCGTCTTCATGACCGGCGGGGTGCGCGGGAGGAGACCCGCATGGACGTTTCTGCCGGTGGCGGTTCCCGGCCGGCAGTGCTATCTGCGCTGGCTGGGACCCGCGCGTGCGGAGTCGCTGGCGCCGCCGATATCGTCGGCGTCCGGTGGGCGGCCCATGAGGACGTTCTCGATGCGGAGAAAGCGGTTGTCTATCTGGAGGCTTTTGTTGGTGCTTTCTGCTTTCCTCGGGTGCGACGCCAGCGAGCGACGAACTTGGGAAGGCCCTCGCTGGCCGGGCGCATCCGCCCGCTCATTTCGGAGTCAATCTCGCGAGTCTCAGGGTCCGCAGCAATCCCGGCGTTGATCGCCGCCTCCTCGCCAAACCGAGCAGCGATCTCGGCAAACGGCAAACCGGCGAACTCAGGACGCTGTTCTGTCCTCGACGTTGTTGGGCCGAGCGTCGGGATCACTCACTCCGTCGGCGTCGGGGGCGCGGCCCATCAGGATGTTCTCGATCCGCACCAGGCGATTCTCGATGCGGTTCTCTATCTGGCCCATGCGGTTTTCGATCTCGCCCATGCGGTTCTCGATCTGGACGAAGCGGCTGTTCATCGTGTTCTCAAGAGTGTCCACGCGGGACGCGAGGCCGTTCACGGTGCCCTTCAACTCACCGACATCGGAGACGCCCTTGGTGAGAAGCCCGAGCACGAAAACGAGCAGGACCGCCCCACCGATCCTGGTCCAGAGCGTGAGCATCTTCATGTTCCCGAGTGACCTCCCTACGGGAACGAACACTACCGCATCCGGCCGACTTCCGCCGTGCGCAGCGCGCGGCCCGCTACAACGTCTGCCGGGCGGCTGCGATCTGCGTGCGGATGTCGCCGGGGCCGCCGCGGATGGAGCGGCGGTTGACGGACGCCCGGTAGTCCCAGACGGTCTTCACGTCGTCTTCGAACGCCGGGGCGAACCCGCGCAGGGTGGCGAGATCCAGGTCGGGCGGCTCGACGGACTCCCGGTCGCAGTGGGCGAAGACCTCGCCGGCGACCCGGTGGGCGTCGCGGAACGGCAGACCCCGTTCGACGAGGTATTCCGCGAGGTCCGTCGCGAGGAGGTCCCAGGAGAGCGCGGCGCGCATTCGCGCTTCGGAGATCTCCATCGTCCCGATCGTCCCTTCGGCGACGGGGAGCGCGAGCTGGAGCGTGTCCAGGGTGTCGAAGCAGGGCTCCTTGTCTTCCTGGAGATCCCGCTGGTAGCCGGAGGCGAGTCCCTTCCCCACGGTGAGGAGCGCCACCAGGTTGCCGATCAGCCGGCCGGCCTTCCCGCGGATCAGCTCGCAGCCGTCGGGGTTGCGCTTCTGGGGCATGAGGCTCGACCCCGTGGACCAGGCGTCGCCGAGACGCACGAAGCCGAACTCGGCGGACGACCAGAGCACCAGGTCTTCCGCGAGCCGGGAGAGATGCACCCCCAGGATGGCCCCCGCGGCGAGGAACTCCATCGCGTAGTCGCGGGTTCCCACCGCGTCCACGCTGTTTTCGAGGACTTCCGCGAGGCCGAGCTCGTCGGCGATGGCCTGGCGATCCACCGGGTAGGGGTTCCCGGCAAGCGCGCCCGCGCCCATCGGTGAGGCGGAGGCCCGCCGGCCGGCGGCCTCGAGACGCTCGCGGTCGCGCGTCAGGGCCCAGAAGTGGGACAGCAGGAGGTGTCCGAAGACCACCGGCTGGGCGCGCTGGAGATGGGTGTATCCCGGGACCAGGGTGTCCGCCGACTCCTCGGCCCGGACGAGCAGGGCCGTCCGCAGCCGGTCGAGTCCCACAACCAGCGACGACGTCGCGCTCGTCAGGTAGAGCCGGAACTCCGTCTGGGAGAGATCGTTCCGGCTCCGCCCGGTCGGGAGTTTCCGCGCCAGTTCGCCGATCTCGTCGCCGAGCAGCCGCTCGACCGCGGTGTGGATGTCCTCGTCGTCGAGGGGCGGCGGCGGATCGGCGCCGAGCGCCGCGGCCACCCGGTCGAGTCCCGCCAGCATCCGCTCGAGTTCGCCGGCATCCAGCAACCCCGCCCCGGCCAGCGCACGGGCGTAGGCCTGGTTGACGCGGATCTCCTCCGCGTGCAGCCGGCGGTCGAAGTGGACGGACTTCCCCAGCCGGTCGAGCGCGCCGGCCGGCGGCGCGGCGAACCGGCCGCCCCAGAGCTTCATGATTCCTCGTTCGGCGCGTCCGCGCCGGACAGACGCCGGATGCGCTCGGGAAGGCCGAAGAGGCGGATGAACCCCTCGGCGTCCGACTGCCGGTACACCTCGTCGGCGCCGAAGGTCGCGAAGTCTTCCCGGTAGAGGCTCTTCGGGCTCTTGCGTCCCACCGCCTGGGCGACGCCCCGGTGGAGGCGCACCCGGACCGTCCCCGTCGTGTTCCGGTGCGCCTCGGCGAAGAAGGCGTCGAGGGCCTCCCGGAGCGCCGAGAACCACTTGCCGTCGTACACCAGCTCGGCGTAGCGAAGCGCGACGGAAGCGGCGAAATGGTCGGTCGCCCGGTCGAGGGTGAGGCTCTGGAGGGCGGCCTTCGCTTCGTGGAGGATCGTGCCGCCCGGGGTCTCGTACACCCCGCGCGACTTCATCCCGACCAGCCGGTTCTCGACGATGTCCACCCGGCCGACCCCGTGCCGCGCCCCCGCCTCGTTCAGCCGGGTGAGCAGGGCGGCCGGGGCGAGGCGCTCGCCGTCCACCGCCACCGGGATTCCGCTCGCGAAACCGACGTCCACCGCCTCCGGGTCCGGCTCCGTGCGGTCCGGATTCCGGGTGATGCGGTAGAGGCTCGCCGGCGGGGCGTTCCAGGGATCCTCCAGGTCCTCGCCCTCGTGGCTCAGGTGCAGGAGGTTCTGGTCGCGGCTGTAGAGGTCGCCCGCCTTCTGTTCGACGGGCACGCCGTGCTGCGCCGCGTAGGCGAGGGCGTCCTCCCGCGACCGGATATCCCAGAGGCGCCAGGGGGCGATCACCTCGAGATCCGGGGCGAGCGCGTGGAAGGCAAGCTCGAAGCGGACCTGGTCGTTCCCCTTCCCGGTGCAGCCGTGGGCCACCGCGTCGGCGCCTTCCCGCCGGGCGACGTCCACTTGGTACTTGGCGATCGTCGGCCGGGCGAGCGAGGTGCCGAGCAGGTAGCGGCCCTCGTACACGGCGCCGGCCCGCACCGCCGGAAAGACGTAGTTGCCCACGAACTCGTCGCGGAGGTCCTCGACGAACACCGCGGCGGCCCCGGAGGCGATCGCCTTCTCCGACGCGGCCTCGAGGTCCTCGTTCTGGCCCACGTCGGCGATGACCGCGAGGACCTCGGCGTCGTAGTTCTCCCGGAGCCAGGGGATGGCGCAGGAGGTGTCAAGGCCGCCGGAATAGGCGAGGGCGATACGTTTTGGCATGGCGATACGGGTCCGAATCCGGCGCGCGGAATGGGGGAAGCGGCAACGGGCTGCGTGAATCCGGAGCAGCGCGAAGGGCGGGAAACGAGCCGGGGCGCGGAGAATACTGTCTCGTGACCTTCTGGCGGCGCAGGAAACCGAGATGGCCATCGGGGGAGTCCCGCTCCGATCCGTTCGGGGAGTCGCGGTTCCGCGAGGTCCCGGAGCCGGAGGCGCCGCCGGACGAGGAGTGGACCGGCCCCGACCCGGAGTCCGGGACCTACGAACCCTGGGAGAGCGACGATTTCACGCAACCGGAGGGCTCGGACGCCGGGGAGTACGACCCGGAACTGGAGGAGGAGGAAGAGGACCGGCCCGGCGTCATCCGGGGCGTCTTCTTCGGCCGGCCGGCGCGGGGAGCACCGGATACCGAGGCCGCACAGCCGCACGTCGTCTCGACCATCCTCTCGAAGAAGCCCGGGAAGGACGCCGCCCGGGCGGTCGCCGGGACGCTCGGGATCCTCGCGGTGGTGAGCGCGCTCTACTGGTGGGGGCCGCCGGGCTTCGCGGCGGCGCTCCCCGCGAGCGGCGAGACGGTGTTCGAACGGGGGGAAACCTGGCGCCTCCTGACCGCGATCGCGGCGCACGCCGACGCCATCCATCTGCTCTCGAACGCCGTCTTCCTCACCTGGCTGATCTACCTCTCCTACGGGGCGTTCGGCCCCAGCCTCTATCCGTGGAGCGCCGTGCCGCTCTCGGCGGTCGCGCTCGCGGTGACGCTCGAGGGGTATCCGCCGAACATCCGGGTGGTCGGGGCGTCCGGGATGCTCTATCTGCTCGCCGGCGCCTGGCTGACGCTCTATGTGCTGGTGGAGCGCCGGCTCTCGGTGGCCAAGCGGATCGTGCGGGTGGTCGGGTTCTTTCTCGTCGTCCTCGTCCCGACCTCGATCCGTCCCGAAGTGAGTTACCGGGCGCACGGGATCGGATTGTTCTTCGGCATCTGTCTCGGCCTTGCCTACTTCCTGGCCCGCCGGGACACCATCCGGGCGGGGGAGCGGTGGGAGTGGGATTAGCTGGAGCCCGCCGCACGGATGCGCGAGGTTGCGACGTGCGCGGCGCGGAGCGCCGCGGTGCCGGTCTGGAGACCGGCGTTCCAAGCCGGCGCGCCATTGCGCCGGGCTGTCAATCCTCCGGGCGGGAGCGCGGGGTGACGGCGGCGGCGCGTTCGGAGACCTTGGTGTAGAGCCGGGCCAGGTTGCCGCGCAGGATCGGGTCGTCGCGGAAGGCTTCGGCCTTCTGCACCAGGGGCAGCAGGGAATCGGGCTCCGGGTCCGGTGAGCGGTCGAGGATTTCCCGCAGTTCGTCGAGTTCGATCGCGGGACGGCGGACGCCGCTCGCCTTCCAGCGCCGGGCGATGCCGGTGATTACGGACTGCCGGTCCGCGCCGCGGAACAGCAGGAGCCGGAACGGGTCGGCCGCGAAGTGCTCGGCGATCAGGAGGAGGGCGCGCGCCAGCGTCTCGGAAGGGCAGTCATACGGACCCAGGACCAGGCGGCTGGGCGGAGGCACGAGCCGCACTCCCTGGCGGGCGAGGACCGACTTGGCCGATCGGGGCAGGTAGCCCGCGAAGAGGGCGGCGGGATAGAGCGCCTGCTCGGCGAAGACCTCGAAGAAGGCCCGCCACCGCCGCCGGTCCAGGACCGGCGTTTCCAGCAGGACCTCGGTCGGCCGGAATCCACGCCCCTCCACGAGCACCTGCACGGTGCCGGGAACGACGTTCACCTGGCCCCGGGCACGCCCCTCGGCGCCGTTCCGCGAGGCCCGGAGGAAGTCCGCCGCCCACCACGGCAGTCCGTCGCTCATTCGGCAACCGCCTCCGGGGCGAGCACCAGCACGTTCTGGAGCGCCTCGGCGGACAGCGAGGTCAACCAGCCCTCTCCCGTCCCGATCACCGACTCGGCGAGCGCGGACTTCCGCTCGAGGAGGTCGGCGATGCGCTCCTCCAGCGTGCCGGTGCACAGGAACTTGTGGACCAGCACCCGCTTGCTCTGGCCGATCCGGAACGCCCGGTCGGTGGCCTGGTTCTCGACCGCGGGGTTCCACCAGCGGTCGTAGTGCACCACGTGGCTCGCCCGGGTGAGATTGAGGCCGTAGCCGCCGGTCTTGAGCGACACCACGAGCACCGGCGGCGGGTCCGCCGCTTCCTGGAAGCGGGTCACGATGGCGTCCCGCTCCCGGAGCGAGACCGACCCGTGAAGCACCGGAATCTCGGCATCCAGCACGTTCGAAAGATACGGAGCCAGCAACTTCGCCATCTCCGCGAACTGCGTGAAGACCAGCGCCCGCTCCCCCTGCTGGACAACCTCGGTCAGGATCTCGACGAGGCGCGTCAGCTTCCCGGACCGCCCCGACAGCAGCCCGCCCGCAGCCAGGAAGTTCTCGGGGTGGTTGCAGATCTGCTTGAGGCGGGTCAGGGTGCGCAGGATCTCGCCGCGCCGGGCGAAGCCGGTGTTGCGTTCGATCCGCTCGAGGCACTGGTCCACGGCCGCCTGGTAGAGCGAGGCCTGCTCGACGGTGAGGTTGCAATAGACGCGGGTCTGGTGTTTCTCCGGCAGGTCGCGGATGACCTTGGGGTCGGTCTTGAGCCGGCGCAAGATGAAGGGACGGACGAGCCGGCGGAGCTCCTCGGTCGCCTCCGGGTCCTGCGCGCCTTCGACGGCGGCGGTGAAGGTCCGCCGGAAGGTGCGTTCCGGACCCAGGAAACCCGGGTTCAGGATCTCCATGATGGACCAGAGATCGGTGAGGCGGTTCTCGAGCGGCGTCCCGGTGAGCGCGAAGCGGATGGGCGCCCGGAGCCGGCGGACCGCCCGCGTCTGCTTGGCCCCCGGGTTCTTCAGGTTCTGCGCCTCATCCACGATGAGGCCGCCCCACTCCACGTCGCGCAACTGGTCGAAGTCGCGGTGGGTGATCCCGAAGGAACACACCACGAGGTCGCTCTCGTCGAGCGCCCGCGACAGTTCGGCGCCGCGCGACCGTCCCGCGCCCTGGCGGACGTGAAGGCGCAGCGAGGGGGCGAAGCGCTCGGTTTCCTTCCTCCAGTTGGCGACGATGGAGTTGGGGCACACGAGGAGCCACGGCCGCGTCAGGCGGCCTGCCTCCTGCTCCCCGAGCAGGAAGGTGAGGGCCTGACAGGTCTTGCCGAGCCCCATGTCGTCCGCGAGACAGCCGCCAAGGCCGTGGTCCGCCAGCAGGCGCAGCCAGCCGTAGCCGACCCGCTGGTAGGGCCGGAGTTCCGTCTTCAGGCCGGACGGCGGATCGAGCGGTCCCAGCTCCTCCGCGGCCGCTTCGAGGGCGTTGAACAGCGATCCGATCCAGGCCTCGCCCTCGATCTGCGACAGCACCGGCGCCGCTTCCTCCGGCTCGAAGAGGTCGGGCGCCGGCGAAGCGAGCCGCAGCCGCTCGCGAAGCGCGTCCCGCAGCACCGGAGACCGGTCCGCGTGCGCCCGGCGGCGCGCCGCCTCGGTGAAGAGCCGGTTCACGGCGTCCTGGTCCAGCTCCACCCAGGCGTCGCTCGCCCGCACCAGCCGCCGTTTTCCGCGGGTCAGCCGCCGGAACTCGTCCAGCGTCCAGGTGTGGTCGTCAATGGCCACCTCCCAGGCGTAGTTCACCAGCGCGTCGAGGCCGACGCCCCCACCGGGAGCCGACCCGCCCAGTTCCGCCGCCCGCACGGTGCGCGGGACCGGACCGGAGGAACCGGTGTCCGGCCGGACGGTGAGCCGCAGGGTCGGTTTCCGCCCGCGCCGTCCGGCGAGGGTGGGCGGGATGCGGACCTCGAACCCCCGGCGCGCCAGCGCTTCCTGCCCCTCGTGGAGGAACTCGTACGCCTCGGCGGCCGATACCGGGACGTCCTCGGGACCCGCGCACTCGAGGCCGCGTTCGAGCAACGGGCAGGCGCGCGCCGCCCGGCCCAGGTTCTCGAGGAGCGGGATCGCCGGGTCGGCGATGCCGAAGCGGCGGAGGTTGGCCGCCGCGTCGCGGGCGTTCCAGACCTCGCCGAGCGGCGCGAGGACCTCCCCGGCGGAAGCCGCAGCGCCCACCTCCGCCGCGGCGCCACCGGGGTCCGGAGGAATCACGAGCCCGAAGCGGATCCGCCAGCGGAGCGCGTCGGGGTCCGCCGCGGCGGGCTTCGTCTCGGACTCCTCGGCCGGGGGTTCGAGCAGGAAGACCAGCCGCGCGCTGCCGACCGCTCCCGCATCCGGGTCCGCCGTCCCGCCGCCGAGCGCGTCGTCCACGCGCCAGAGCGCCTCGGCGCCCTCGCCGTCCAGCCCGCCGGAGGCGCCCGAGAAAAGGTCATCGAGGACCCGCTCGAGGACTTCCCGCCGGTCGCCGGGGGCGCCCGCCGCCCCCGGCGACCAGCCGAGGCGCCGCCCCGCGTCGCGAATGACGCTGTCGCCGAGCGCCACCAGATAGCCGCTGATGGCCGTCTCGGCGTCCAGTCCGCCGAGGGCCGCCGGCGGCGCCGCGAGCCGCAGCGCGTCGAGTTCCCGCTGCTGGGAGCCGAGGTCCGCCCGCCAGAGCGCGGCGCCGTCACTCCCGTTCTGGTGAACCGTGGGACGGAAGCGGCCGCGGGACAGCAGCCCCAGCAGGAAGCGGCTGGCCAGCGACCAGAAGCGAAGCGACGCCGACCGGAAATCGGGATCGCCCTCGCGCGGCGCGCAGGCCGCGAGCGTTGCCGCCGCTTCGAGCGGCGCCAGCGTCAGTCCGGGACCACCGGAATCCGGCGAACCGGACTCGAGGGCGGCCGGCTCGACCCGGGCCGGCCAACGGTCTCCCACCCGCCGGCCGAGCCACGCCGAGAGCTCGCCGGGCGGCACGCCGGGCGCCCAGAAGTGGAGATGCCCGGTGGTCGCCAGCGTGGCTTCGAGACGGAAGGAAGGGGCCGGGCGGGACAGAATCGGCCAGTGTACGACAGCCTGTGGCCCGCACTTCAAGCAGAAACTTAACTGTTGTGGATTTGCTGCTGAGAGCGGCTATTCCCGCGCTTCGAACGCGACCGTCGCGACCAGCGGGCAGTGGTCCGAGAGCCGGTCGCGCGCCGCCTCCGGCGCCCCGTAGAGCACCTCGGTGAATGCCCGGAAGCCGGCTTCCCGGCCCGGCGGCGGGAAGGCGACGATGTGGTCCACATGGTGATCGAAGCGGCCGTCCCAGCACGCGGGCGAGCGGCCCGGGGGCGGGAGAACGAGCGCCTCGCCGGGCATGCCGGCCGCCGCCTCGTCGCCCGGGCGGGACAGGAACCGGTTCCAGTCGCCCGCCACCACGGTGGGGATTTGCTCCTCGATGCGTTCGAAGAGCCAGCCCCCCAGGACGGCGAACTGCATCCGCAGGAAGCCGCACTGCCGTTTGCCGGAACGGAGCGGTTCGCCGGGGCAGCCGGACTGGAAGTGGACGGTGAGCATCCGCACCCGCTCGTCGCCCCGGGTGAGCGTGAGGTCCACCCCGTGCCGGTCGCGGCCCTGCGGGGACCACTCGATGACGTCCGGGTGCCGTTCGGCGCGCCAGCCCGCCGAGCGGCGCACCACGACGGCGGTGCGCTGGGACCATTCCGGATCGGTCGCGCGCGTCGAGAGGAAGAGGTCCCAGTCGTCCGCCGGGAAGATCCGGCGGACCGCGGCCGCGTTCTCGACCTCCTGAAGCCCGACCACTTCGACATCGAGGGCGACAAGCCGCGCCACGACGCCCCGGAGCCGCTCGAAATCGGCCTTCTGCCGCAGGAACCGGCCGCCGCGCCGGTTGCCCCGAAGCACCCCGTCCCGGACCCCGTCTCCGAACCAGGCGATGTTCCAGGTCGCGACGGTGATCTCGGTGGGCAGTTGCCCCGCGGCGACTCCGGACCCGAGCAGGACCAGGACGAGGACCGCCGCCGGGCAACACGAGCGCTTCACCGCCCGCACCTTACAAGGACACAAGCCGCACGCCGGCTCGGAGCGCCGGCCTCTGGCCGGCATCGCTCCCCGCAGGGGAGCGTGACACGCAACCCCACCGACCCGGATGGCGTGATCCCAACCGAGAACGGCGCAACGCCGCCCCAAAACAGCCGAACGTAGCCCCATTCACGGGGAGGAGCGCCCTCAGCGCGGGTTTCGCGCTCCCGCGCGATGCCAGCCGGAGGCTGGCGCTCCGAGCCCGAGCCATTTCCGCCGTTTTCATGACCGGCGGGGTGTGCAGGACGACCGATCATGAAGGTTTCGCGCTCCGCTCGGCAGCCGGCCGGAAGGCTGGCGCTCCGACGCGGACCGGCGGAACGCGGGTTAGCTGGTAGGCGGGGCGTGGGCGACCCGGGGAGGGCGGTGCGCCTTCAGTCCGAAGGGACTGAGGTCCCGTCGCTGCGGCCGTTCCAGGGCGAGGTCCGCCACGATGCGGCCGACCACGCCGCAGAACTTGAAGCCGTGGCCCGAGAACCCGGCGGCGACGAACACGTTCTCGTGGTCCGGGTGGCGGTCGAGGATGAAGTGCCCGTCCGGGCTGTTGGTGAACAGGCACGCCGTCATGCGGCGCGTGGGACCGTTCGCCCGCGGGAAGAACGCCTCGATCCCCTCGCGCAGGACGGCCTCGTCCTCCGGGCGGCACTCCCGGTCCATGGCGTCCGGGTCGGGAACCTCCTGCCGGAGGTGGTGGAATCTGCCGATCTTGAACCCCTCGCCGCCGTTGTCGGGAAAGCCGTAGAAGTTGCCGACCGCCGACTCCAGCACGAACACCGGGAACCGCTCCGGGGCGAACGCCGGCGGGTCGAGCGGGTCCGTCCACAGCATGACCTGCCGCACCGGCCGGCACATCAGCCGCAGCGCGGGCAGCAGCTCGCCCGCCCACGCGCCGGCGGTGATCACGAGCTTCCGGGCCTCGTAGCGAGCGTCTTCGGTCTCGACCCGCACGCCCCCCGGAACCGGGTCCCAGCCGCGCACCCGGACGCCGGTGGCGATGTCGGCGCCGAGGGAGCGCGCCGCCGCCGCGTGGACCCGGATCGCCGTTTCGCAGAGCAGGTACCCGGCATCCCGCTGGTGGATCGCGCGCATCCCCGCCGGGAGCTCACAGCCCGGGAACCGGCGGTTCACCTCCCGGCCGTCGAGTTCCTCGAACGACAGACCGTGTTCGATGCAGGACGCCAGAGACCCCTGGACGATTCCCCCCGACGGCGGCCCGACATCGAGGCCGCCGGTCACCCGGAGGATGGACTCCCCGGAGACCTCCTCCAGTTCCCGCCAGAGGCGATAGGCCTCGCGCAGCAGCGGGACGTAGTGGGAACCCTCGGAATAGGCGAGCCGGATGATCCGGGTCAGGCCGTGGGAGGAGCCGAACGAATGCGGGATGTCGAACCGCTCGACCCCGAGCACCCGCGCGCCGCTCTTCGCCAGGTGGTAGACGGCGGCGCTCCCCATCCCGCCGACGCCGATGACGATGGCGTCGTAGAGGGGCGAACTCACGAGGCAACCGTTCCTGGGCGTCACCCGGCCAGCAACCCGCCAGGGGCGCCAGCCGGGGACAGATGGTTCAGGTTACCTGTGTTGTCGCGCGATGACCCCCCTACGGCCCCGGTCCGGTCACTCGCCGGAGGCGTACGACCGCGCCCGCGCCGGCGAGGACCAGCAGTCCGCCGAGCGCCGCGAGCGGAATCAAGGCCCGCGCCGTGACCTCCCGCATCCGCTCGTCCACGAAGCGGAACGACGGCAGCGCGGGCAGGACCTCCGCGGTCATCTGTTCGCCCGCGAGGATGGCGGGCACGAAGAAGGTCCGCCAGCGTTCCGCGAACTCGCGGACCTGGGACTGGAAGCGGGCGAAGCGCGCGTCTCCGGTGCCGGCCGCATCCAGCAGCGCCTCCTGCGTCAGGAGCGCGGGGGACAGGAACCGGTAGCGGCGCACCAGCGCCTGCTGCGCGGCCAGGCGCTCGTCGTGCACGCTGGTCACCTCTTCCAGCCGGCGATTCACCGCATCGGTGGCGGCCCACGCGAGCGCCGCGCGGTTCGCCTCGTCCGCCGCCACCCCGCCGGCCAGTTCGGGATGATCTTCCAGGTAGCGCGCCAGCAGTTCGCTCCGCTGGCTCACCGCCTCGTTCGAGGCCTCGCGCTGGGCGGTGATCATCTCCACCCGGGACGGCAGCGGATGCAGCAGCCCGGCCGTGATGTTCACGGCGGCGGGAAGGACCACCACCAGCAGCAGCCAGGCGCCCACCAGCACGGTGGCGTTCCAGGGCGACGACCGGCCGAGGCCGTTCACCCAGGCGGCCAGGGTGAACCAGAAGAGCGCGTAGGCGGCGACCGCCGCGCACCAGAGCGCGACCCGGCCCGGAGACTCGAACCCCCCGCTGACGAGGACCCCGAGCAGCGACACCCCGAGCGCCAGCCCCATCACCAGAATCGCCCGGAAGGCCAGCTTGGCGCTCACCACCCCGCGGACCGAGACCGGCTGGGAGAGGGTCAGCGCCAGCGTTCCCTGCTCGCGTTCCCCGGAGAGGACGTTGAAGCTGAGCGCGAGGATCAGCAGCGGCAGCAGGTACACCACCACGAAGGCCAGATCGAAGCGCCCCACCAGCAGGTTCAGCGGGTTCTCGATCTCGCCGTTCTGCAGGAACGAGGACTCGTTGGTCTGGATGCTGACGTCGTAGTAGTAGGGCAACAAGTCGGTCTGTCCCACCGCGAGCGCGGTCAGCGGACCGGGGTCCAGCACCGCCGTGTGGGCGCCGGAAGCTCCCCCGAGGACGCTGGGGGACCGGGGGTCCCGGAACGGCGAGGACGGCCGCCCGCCGTCGGCGATCCGTTGCAGCTCCGCCTCGAGGGTCCGCACCCGTTCGACGTTGCCTTCCCGGGCGGCGGCGACAGTCTCTTCCTGGAAGGCGACCCACGCCATGCCGTTCGCGAGCGCGTAGGCGAACAGGAGGGCGAACACCCCCAGCACCAGACCGAGCGCGCGGTCGGCGCGGAGCAGGCGCCACTCGTTCCGCAGAACGGTGCGCAGGGTCATGGCTAGGCGACCTCCGCGCGCCGCACCAGCGACCCGGCGAACAGGAACGCGCCCACCAGCCACAGCCCGAGCATGGCGAGGGACAGCGTCCGGTTGCGGAGCACCCATCCGAGCGAGGGCGCGTCATAGTCGAAAGGCGGCACCTCCGCCCAGGTGTCCGCGGTGGCGATGTAGGTCTCCCCGGTGCGGGAGTTCTCCGCCAGGTCGCCGTTCATCCGGCGCATCAGGTCGCGCCGGTACTGCTCCGCCGCGGTGGCGAAGTGCCGGTGTTGTTCGACGTCGGTTCCGGCGAGCCCCATGGAGAGGGTGCGTACCGCGAGGAGCGGCGCGGCGACCGAGAGGGCCTCGTGCACCACCCCCTGCCGCTCGAACCGGTTCCAGAGGGCGCCGTAGTTGCGGTCGAAGATCCGGTTCGCGAACTCCTCGCTCTCCTGGAGGTACACGCCGATGACGTTCACGGGAAGGTCGTCCACGGTCTCCACGCCGTGCTCCGCGAGCAGGCGGGCGGTCGTCTCGTCACGGTCGGGCCGCTCGATCCCCGGGACGCCGGAATAGATCTCCCGCTCCATGGTGCGGGCGAACTCGACGGCCGAAGGCGTGGGGTGCAGCCACTTCGAGAGGTCCACCGCGACGCGCGGCGCCACCAGCCCGTTCAGCACCCAGATGCCGAGCAGCGCCACGAGCGCCGTCCGCGCCGACCGGACCCACGCCGAGACGGCGAGGGACAGGGCGACGAAGACCCCGAAGTAGGCCAGGTAGCCGGCGGCGAGCACCGCGCCCCGCGCGAACGGGGTGGCGGCCGGGCCGGGGCTGCCGACGGTGATCGCGGCGCTTCCCACGATGGCCGCCGGGATCAGGAGCAGCGCGAGCGCGCCCGCCACCCCGAGGGCCTTGCCGAGGGCCAGGTCCCGCCGGGAGATCCCGGTGGCCAGGAGCTGCCGGAGGGTGCCCTGCTCGCGTTCCCCCGCGAGCGCGCCGAAGGCGAGCAGGATGATGAGCAGCGGCACCAGGTACTGGAGGACCTGCGCCGCGGTGAGGGCGCCGAGCCGCTGGCCGGCGGTGGCGTCCTGCGCCGGTCGCATGAGGAAGTCGTTCTGGCGGTGGGCCTCCAGCCAGACCGAGGTGCCGGTGTAGGGGTCCACGCCCTGGTCGAGGAACGACAGGGGAAGCCGCGGCTTGAAGGCGTAGATGCCGTAGTGCGCCGCCGAGTGGGGGTTCTTCTCCCCCTGGGACTCCCAGTGGTCGCGGGCCGTCTCGCGGGCGGCGGCGTGGGCGGCCTCGGCCCGCCGGGTCTCGACCAGGCCGCTGCCCAGCGAAACGAGCAGCAGCACGCCCACGATGGCCGCGCACCAGCGGAAGCGGCCGTCCCGGAGCAGGTCGGTGAACTCTTTTCTGACGATGTGCCGGATCATGACGTCCCTCCTACTCCTGCATGTGGTCGAGGTAGATGCGCTCGAGGTCGGCGTGGCCGATCTCGTCGGTGCTCAGCTCGGTGACCAGCCGGCCGTGCCGCATGATCCCGATCCGGGTCCCCGACTCCTTCGCGCGAAACAGGTCGTGGGTGGCCATCAGCACGGCCACCCCCCGGCCCCGCAGGGTCTCGATCAGCTCCGAGAACTCCCGGGACGCCTTGGGATCGAGCCCGGAGGTGGGCTCGTCGAGCAGCAACGCCTCGGCATCCTTCGCCACCGCGATGGCGATGCCAACCTTCTGCCGCATGCCCTTCGAGTACTCGGCGACCCGGCGCCCGACGGCCGGGCGGGGCAGTCCCACGTCCACCAGGATCTCGGTCAGGCGCTCCGTCGAGAGCGTCTCCCTGCCGCCGAGCGCCGCGAAGTACTGCAGGTTCTCGAGGCCGCTGAGGTTGCGGTAGAGCATGACCTGCTCGGGGACGTAGGCGAGGCGCCGCCGCGCGTCGAGCGCGTTCTGCGCCACGTCGAACCCCGAGACCCGGACGCGGCCGGCGCTCGGTTCGATGAACCCGAGGAACAGGTGGATGGTGGTGGTCTTGCCGGCCCCGTTCGGGCCCAGCAGACAGTAGACCTCGCCCGGCTGAATGGACAGGTCGAGACCGGCTACAGCCTCGAGGTCCCCGTAGCGCTTCACGAGGGAGCGGGCCTCGAGGACGGGGTCCTCGAACTCGGCCTCGCGGAGGGGAATGGGTGGGGCCTCGCCGGTGGCGGGGGTCTCCAGGACGGCTTGGGTGGACATCGGACTCTCCTCCCGGATGAGGGAACGCCGGCGCCCCGGAGCGGGCGCGGGCGCCACAACAGGACGAAGCAGCCGGCCCGCGGGCCGGCTACGGCTGCTGCGGAGTCAGGCGGGAGGCGCCCGGGAGCCGCCCCCCGTGGGCGTGATCCCGTGGGCGTGCAGAACGGCCACCGGGACCACGGCCGTGAGCACGGCCGGGTCCGGATTCGCCGGGAGGCCGGCCGCGGCGAAGGGCGCTTCGTGGGCGTGGCAGAGCACACAATGCTCGCCGAGCCCATCGGCCTCTTCGTGCAGATGCGGGCCGGCGCCGAAGGCCAGCAACGCGAGCATCCCGAGGGCGGCCCACGGAAGCACCCGGCGCAATTTCGGCCTCATGCTGCGCATTCTTGGCCGTTCGGGCGGAAGCGTCAAGTTTCTTCCGGTTCAGGAGTCGCCAGGAGTTCCGAGCCGCCGCTCCAGTTACGGCCGTGATGCCGCCGGCGGCTGGGAACGCCGACCTCCGGTCGGCATCACGCTGCGCAACGGCGCAGTGTCGACCTGCACGGATCGTTGTTTCGCTCGGTGCAACCGGGCAACCACGGCGGTCGGCCGTGGGAGGGCTTGTCGCGACACGTCACGCTTCCCGGAATCGAGTCTGAAGCCTCGCGAGATTCCTTCGCGCCAGGGCCGCCGCCAGCAGCCCCAGGCCGAACAGGTAGCCGACCGGGAAAAGGACGCTCCGGCCTACCGCGCCGAGATCGCTCTCCCGGAAGGCATAGGCCGGGACCGCGTCGACCTCGGCGACCGTCAGCCGTTCACCGGCGAGAACCTTGGCTTCCACGTGCCGGGCAATGGCCCGCTTGTAGTCCCTGACCTCTCCCTCGAAGCGGACCTGCCGCGCGAGATCCGTACCGGAGATCTCGTTGATGGACCGCATGGCGAGGGCCGCCGGGGCGGCGTACTGCACGAGGCTCAGGAACGACTGCCGCCGGTCCTGGACCGCCTCGAACTCGGCCAGCACCGGTTCCACGGCGCGGTCCACGGTCTCGTTCACCAGATAGGAGACCCGGATGTACTCGGGGATCGTGTAGTTCTCGACGGTGAGTTCCGGGTGATCCAGCAGCATGCCCTGCATGACGTCCGCCCGTGACCGATAGGCCTCGTTCGAGACCTCGCGGGCGGTTGACAGGAACGCCAGTTGCGACGGGGCCGGATGGATGAGCTGGGCGGCCGCGGCCAGCACCGCGGGTCCCACCAGCCCGTTCAGGACCCAGAACCCGATCATCATCATCGCGGTGGTCTCACTCTTCCGGTTGAGACTGACGAACCAGTAGATCGCTCCGGTCCAGAACGCGAAATAGCCGGACGCCGCCAGGAACCAGAACCCGAAGCGCCCCAGCCGCTCGCCGCCGGGGACACCGCCCGCCCCGATGAAGAGCCCGGCGAGCAGGGCGGCGACGAGAATTGCGAACACCGCGCCCAGGCGAACGAGCAGCTTCGACCGGACCACGGCGCGCACCGAGACCGGGTGCGACAGAAGCAGGCCGAGCCGGCCACTGTCCCGGTCGCGGGACAACGCTCCGAACGTCAGTGCGATCATCAGGAGGGGCATGACGAAGAGCACCGCGAAGGCGAGGTCCAGCTTGCCGGCGCGAATCTCGTTCGGGCTCTGAAACTGGTAGTTCCCGAACAGCCGGTCCACGCTGCGCCAGAGCGACACCCTGGAGGTGAAGGGATGCACGTCGGTCACCCCGTGCGAAAAATCGGCCAGGGGTCCCGGCGCGGCGACGGCCGGTCGGGCGACGTCCATGGCCAAACCCGCGAACCGGTCGTCTTCGGGCGCCACGTCCCCCGACTCGACCGCGACGACCCGTGCGCGCCAGTCCGCCGCCCGCTCGAGGTGCTCGGTCTCGAAGGCCGTCGCCGCCTCTTCGAGCGCCTCGCGGTACTCGGCGCCCCGGAGCGACGCCCAGAGGCAGATCAGGGCGAAGAGCCCCAGGAGCACGAGCTGGATGCGGTCGTGGAGGAGCGCCATGCGTTCGTGCTTCAGGACCGCCCGCGTGGTCATGCCGCCATCTCCCCGAGGAAGCCTCGGCGCACTCCCGCGGCCGCCATCGCGATCGCGATCGCGAGCCAGAGCACGAGGATGATCACGTCGGGCCACACCCCGCGGACGGCCTCGCCGATGCCGGGCGCGGCGTACTCGAAATCGGGGTTCTGCCGCCAGAAATCGTTGCCGGAGACGTAGGCGTAGCCGTCCGCGCCGCCGTGGTCGATCATTTCCTGGTTCAGCAGGAGCACGAACTCACGCCGGAACGCCTCGGCTTCGTCCGCGAAATGCCGGTAGGCGTGGATGCCGGTTCCCGCGAGCGCCATCGAGACGTTCTGCGCGGCGATCGTCGGCGAGACGAGGGCAAAACCACGCGCGATGGCGCGCTGGCTTTCATAGCTGCCCCAGAGCTCGGCGTACATCGTGTCGAACACCCCGTTGGCGAACTCCTCGCTCGCCTGGAGGAGGTACCCGTCATAGTTGATGGGGAGCGCCTCGACCGTCTCCACCCCGTATTCGGCGAGCGCGGCGTCCATCACCCGCTGCCGGCGCTGGACCGCTCCCTCGCTGGCGTCCCAGAACGGGTCGGCGCCTTCCCGGTCGAGGCGGGCCGCGAATTCGGGCGCCGATGGGGCGGGGGCGAGGGCGCCTGCCACCTCCGGCCCGATTCTGGGCCCGAGGACGGTCGCGACGATCCAGACGCCCATTAGTCCGGCGAGCGCCGTCCGGGACCGCGAAGCAAGTGCGGAAACGCCCAGGGCGAGGAAGACGAAGATCGCGAGGTAGACGAGATAGAGGGCGGCGAGCCCCGCCGTGCGCCACCCGGTGTCCGGCAGCCGCTCGATGCCTTCGGCGCCCATCACGATTGCGGATCCGACCAACACGCCGCAGACCAGCAAGCCGGTCAGGCTGAAAGCGGAGACGGCCTTCCCGAGGAGGAGCGAGACCGGGCGCACCCCCGCGGCCAGGAGCTGCCGCAGCGTCCCGGACTCGCGTTCGGCGGCGACGGCGCCATAGAGAAGGATGAAGATCAGCAGGGGGCCGAAGACCTGGATCACCCATGCCGGGTTCAACTGGGCGATCCGCTGGATCTCGACGGCGTCCTCGACGGGCCTGAGCGCGGCGGGATCGCGGTAGTGCGCTTCGAGCCAGATGGCGTTCCCCACGTAGTCGGTCAAACCCGGGTCGAACACCGCCAGGTTGAAGGTCGGCTGGAACGCGTAGCGCGAGAAGTGGGCCGCGGTATGCGGGTTCTTCAGTCCCTGCGTGTCCCAGATCTCCCGGTCCATCGCAACCGCGGACGCGCGTTCGCGCTCCATCGAGGAGACGGCGCTCCAGCCGGTCACGGTGGCGGCCAGGCCGAGCAACGCCACGATGCCGAACACGGTGACGACCCGGCCGTCCCGCCAGTACTGCACGAACTCCTTCCGGGCGATCGCGCGGATCATGCCGGGCCTCCGCCGGCGCCGGCCGCGCCGCCCCGCATGGATTCCAGGTAGATCTTCTCCAGTTCCGCGCCCGTGACGGACCCGGGATCCAGGCGCTCGACGAGTTCCCCGGACTTCATGATGCCGATGGTCGTGCCGAGTTCCATGGCGCGGAAGATGTCGTGCGTCGCCAGCAGGATGGCGGCGCCGTCGCGCCGGAGGTCGGCGAGGACCTCGGTGAACTCGTTCGCCGCCGCGGGATCGAGCCCCGAGAGCGGCTCGTCGAGGAGGAAGGCGCTCGCCCGCCGGGCCAGGGCCGCGGCGATCGCGACCTTCTGGCGCATCCCCTTGGAGTACCCCGAAACGCGCCGGCGCGCCTCGAGCGCATCGAGCCCGGCGCGTTCGAGGAACCGGAGGAGTTCAGCGGTGCGGTAGTCCCGGTGTCCGGAGAGTTCGGCGAGGAACTCCAGGTTCTCCAGCCCGGTCAGGGACGGGTAGAGCGCCACCTGCTCCGGGATGTACGCGAGATGCCGCTTGGAGCCGACCGGATCGCGCTGGACGTCGTGTCCGTTGACCAGCGCCGATCCGGAAGTCGGTTCGATGAAGGCGAGGAAGAGGTTGATGGTGGTGGTCTTGCCGGCGCCGTTGGCGCCGAGGAGACACAGCGACTCCCCGGCGCCGATCCGGACGTTCAGGGCGTTCAGCGCCCTCACGTCGCCGAAGGACTTCGTGAGTTCCCGGGCTTCGAGCATGGTGCTTCCTCCTCCTCCGGTCAGCAGGTCGCTAGGGGCCGAACCGATACCTGAACGAGACCAGCGCGTGCCGGGTCGGAAGGGGCATCATCGTCCGGAAGCCGCCGAGCTGGAAGTCCAGCGAATCCGTCAGGTTCTTGATTGCGAGGTCCACGACCCAGTCGCGGCGCTCGTACCCGAAGTTCAGGTCGAAGCGCGCCGTGGCCGGCACTTCCCAGTCCGGGTTCGGGAGCGCGGCCATGCGGGCGCCCGTCGCGTACGCCCCGCCGCCGAAGGACAGTCCCCGAAGGGAACCGTCGCGGAAGCGGTAGTTCAGGAAGACGCTCCCCGAGTGGGGCGCGACACCGGCGAGACGGCCACCGAGATAGGCCTCGCGGACGTCCTCGCTCACGTCCGAAGTCATGCCGGTGTAGGTCGCGATGACGTTCAGGCTCGGCGTGACGGCTCCGGCGACTTCCATCTCGACGCCGCGGCTGTGCTGCTCGCCCACCTGGATGCTGAAGGTGAACGTCGGGTCGTCCGGATCCGGGACGACGATGTTCTGCTTCCTGAGGTCGAACCAGGCGACCGTCGCCAGGACGCGGCCGTTCCCGAACTCCTGCCTCCATCCCACTTCCCACTGGCGCCCGCGGGTGGGCTTCAGGGGTTCCCCGCTCGCCTGCCGCGGCGAACTTCCGGAGTGCCCGGTCAAGTTCGGGAGGAACGACGTCGCGAAGCTTCCGTAGACGTTCCCGGCCGGGAGGATCTCGTAGGTGACCCCGGCGCGCGGGCTGAAGTCCTGGTCGTCCTGGTCGTCAAGGAGCATTCCGTTCGCAATGTCGTACTGCCGGGACGTGAAGGAACTGAACCTTCCGCCGAGAAGAACCTTCAGCCTTGATGTGAATGAGAGCTGATCGAGCAGGTAGATTCCGGTCTGGCTTCCCTCCGTGTCGTCGTTGAAGCCGTACAGCGGAAACCCCGGGACCGCTCCGTACTCCGGTGCGATCCGATCAATGGGGTCCAGCGAAATGATGTCGAACTGATAGAAGAACCGGTAACGGGAGAACTCCACGCCGGTCACCAGTTCATGTTCCACGCCGCCGGTCGCGAAGCGTCCGTACAGCTCGTTCTGGAAGCCGTCGTTCTCCGCGGTTTCGTCGGTGACGAAGTTGTCGCGGTTGATGGTGCGGCCATCGGGATCCAGGGGGAAGAACGAGAAGCCGGCGGCGTTGACCTCCTGGGTGGCCTGCATGCGCGAAAAGCCGGTCCGGAAGCTCCAGTCGGGTGAGAAGTCGTGCGTGAGATTGAGCAGAACGATGCGCTGCTCGTTCACCGACCGCGCCCACCGCTCGCCGTAGCTCTTCGTGGCCGGCTCGTCGAGAAAGACTTCCGCGATCGGGAAGCCCCGATCGAAGTTGTGGTCGAAGCGCGCCCATTCGGCCTCGAACGTGACGGTCGTCCCCGGCCGGAGAATCCAGGTGAGCGCGGGAGCGACAAAGGAGTTCTCGTGCTCGATCAGTTCCCGATAGCTGTTCGCGCGGTCGTAGGCGGCGTTCACCCGGAAGAGCAGCGTGCGCGAGGCGTTCAGCGGGCCGGTGAGGTCCACGGTGGGCCGCAACTGTCCGAAGCTGCCTCCCGTGAAGCCGAACTCGTAGCGGTGCTCCGGGAGCGGCTTCTTGGTGATCGTGTTGACGAGGCCGCCGACCTCGCCGGCGCCGTAGAGCAGCGACGACGGACCCTTGAGAAACTCGACCCGTTCCACGTTCGCGACATCGGTCTTCGACAGGAACGGGAACTGCTGGAAGCCGTTTCTCAGGTTGACGCCGCTGAACCCGCCCGAGAAACCCCGGAACGCGTAGTGGTTGTTCTGCGTGCCCCCGTACGAGGTGAGGGCGGTGACGCCGGCGGCGTTGTGGGCGGTGTCGCTCAGGTGGACCACGACCCGGTCCTCGATCACGTCCCGCGGAACCACGGAAATGGACTGGGGCACCTCGATACGGGAAAGATCGAGCTTCGTCCCCGTGGTGGCGGTCCCGGCGACGTATCCCTCGGCCTGCGCGGTGACGCTCACCGACTCCGCCAGCCCGGTGAGCTCGAGCTCGAAGTCGAGTTCTTCGGCGCCCGAATCCACGAGGACTGTCCGGGCGGCGAGATCGAACCCGGATGCCTGGACTTCGACGAGGTACTCGCCGGGAGCGAGCGGCAGGGTGTAGGAGCCGTCGCCAGCGGAGCGGGTCTCGGCCACGAGCTCGCCCTCGCGACGGATGGTGATGCGGGCGCCCCGGATGGCCCCGCCGGTCGAGTCAACGACGGTGCCGGCCAGCGAGGAAGAGGAGGAGGATTGCGCCTCGGAATCGGTCGCGGCGCTGTCCTCGCGCGCCTCGACGGGCGCGGTGGCGAAGGCGGCCAGCAGGCCGGCCGCCAGGAAAGAAAGGAATCTGGATCGGTACATCTGTGTTCTCCCGATATCTCGCCCTCGGAAAGACAGTTCCGGCGGCGGCCGTGCGGGACGCGGCGGACCGTTCGTTCCTGAGGGCTTCCCGAACGGCGTCGGGGAACGCGGTAGCCGCGAGGGGACGCGCGCGGTCGGATGACCGCGGCGGCGTGCCGGCCCTGCGCCCGCCGGGAACAGCGGACGTGCACGGCCGGCTGGCGGAACTACGCGGGAGGAGCGCGGGCGGGACGGCGCCGGAGGCGCAGGGACACGGCCCGGCGGGGCGCACGCGCCGGCTCAACGCGGGCGGGCGCCCGGGAAGAGCCGAATTCCGCCGGCCCCGCGAGATCGGCGGTCTGGCGCCCCGCGTGGCAGACGGCGCACTCGTGGTCGTCCGCGTGCTCTTCGTGCCAGGCGCCCGCGGGAGCGCCGACCAGCAGCGCCAGCGGGATGGCGATCGCCGCCAGCCAGCCGGCGCGCAGCCACCCGGGGCTGCCTCGTCCGCTACCCATGATCGGCTCCAGCTACTACGTCTCGCGAACGGCGGATGCCGCTAGTGGAGACCCACGCCCGGATGGTCCGCCACCCACGTTTCCGGCATGAGGTAACGCCACTCCCCGTCGCGCAGCTCCGGGTGCAGCATCTTGATGATGTCCGCCAGCCGCCAGTCCGGGCGGATGGCCCCCATCTCCCACAGCTCCCACGCATCCGCGGTGGGATGGCGCTTGCCCTGTTCGTGGAAGACGCAGTCGTCCCGATAGGCCTTGAAGCGCGAGAGCACGGCCTCGTCGTCGAAGACCGAGGACAGCGGATCGCGGATCATCCAGCAATCGGCGTCCGTTCCGTCCCGCAGGAGCCGTTCCGTTGAGAGCAGGGAAAAGGTGTCCAGCTCGGGATCGTCGTCGGCGCCGAGCACGAGTTCCGCGTTGGCGTCGCGAATGAGGGCCGCAATTCCGTTCCGCTGCGTAACCGCCCAGCGATTGCCCGAACTCCGGTACCAGGCCCAGAGGACCGACCGGCGGGGCTGCTCCCCGGCGAGAGACTTCAGGCGGTCCACCTCGCGCGCGACCATCTGCACGAACGCGTCGGCTTCCGCCTCCTTCCCGGTCAGCAGACCCATCAACCGGATCCAGGCGACGCCGCCCATGTAGTGGGGCTCCGTGTCAACGAAGGTCGGCACGACCGGAATGCCGAGCGACTCGACGCGCTCCATGTGCTGGGTGTGGGTGAGGTCGGCCATCTGCGCGACGAGCACGTCCGGTTCGGCCGCCACCAGGGCATCGAGCGTCGGCGGCCGGTGCCAGGAATAGCCGATCTGGTGGATCTCACCCGACCGGGTCCGGCGGCGCAGGTCGTCGTCGTAGCTGTTGTGGCCGCCGACCGCGACGATCCGGTCCTCGACGCCAAGTGCCCGCAGCATGGCCTCGTGGGGTTCATCGTTGACGGCGATCCGCTGGACGGGCGTCCGGATCAAGGTGGCGTCCGCCAGGTCTCCCGTCAGGGCGGGCGGCTCCGTCCCCTTCGGGACCAGCACGAGACGGGCGCGTTGCGCCGGCCCCCCCGCCGATCCGCCCCAGGCGACGACCGACGCTTCGATGTCAACGATGTGGTAGCCATCGCGTTCGACGACGCTGAAGATCCGGGAGCCGGGCGTTTCGAGCGCCTCGGCTTCCACGGTCTCCGGGGCGTCGGGCGGGTCCGGCGCGCCCGGCCCGCACGCGACCAGGCAGGCCAGCAGGACAACGGCCGTCGGTATTCGCGACCAACTTCGTTGGAACTCGCATAAGTCCATGATATAAGGTTCCTTATGGGCTAGGCGACGAGGGACGCAACACTAGGCGGAGCCGGACGGTCCGATCTCGAACCGCCCCTGCGAGGGCGAATACCGGATGCCGTCGGTGTCGAAGGCGCGGCCGACCGCGCCGCTCCGGCTGAGCGCGTCCGGCGCGCCGACCGAAAACCCACCCGCGCCGTCGAGCAGCCAGACGCCGTCGGCAAGCTGCAGCGACAGGTCGAGGTCGTGGCTCGACAGCAGAATGACCTGCCCCTTCTCCTTCGCCTGGGAACGCAGGAGGGCCATGATCTCGACCCGGCTGGGAAGATCCAGAAAGGCCGTGATCTCGTCGAGGATCATGAGACGCGGGGTCTGCGCGAGCGCCCGCGCAACCATGACGCGCTGCCGCTCTCCGTCGCTGAGACTGTTGAAGTAGCGCCGCCGGAACGGCTCGATGCCCATGACCGCAACCGCGTCGGCGATGGCGGCCCGGTCGCCGTCGTCCAACCGGCCCTCCCAGCCCGTGAAGGGCTGCCGGGCGAGCGCGACGACGTCCTCGACGCGCAGACCGGGATTGAACGCCCGCTCGGTCAGCATCACCGCGATCCGGCGGGCGCGCGTCCCCGGACGCATGGACGCGACGTCCTCGCCGCCGAGCAGGGCGAACCCGCCGAGCGACGGTTGCAGCCCCGCGATCGTGCGCATGAGGGTGGATTTCCCGGACCCGTTGCGGCCCAGGATGCAGATGAAGTCGCCGGCATCGGCCGACACCTCGATGTCGGACAGGAGCGGGGCGCCCTCGCTGCGATACCCGACGGCGAGGGACTTGAGGTCCAGCATCACCGCCACTGCCTCACGGCCGGTGAAAAGATCAGGATGAGGATCACCACGGGGGCGCCGAGGATCGCGAGGATGTTGTTCAGGTGCAGGAAGTGCTGCTCCCAGGGCGCGTGCACGATGGCGTCGCCGGCCACGGCCAGCAGGGCGCCGCCGAGCGCGGCGAGGGGGAGGAGCGGAAGGATCCGCGCCGTGCCCGCGAGCGCCCGGGCGAAGTGGGGCGCAATGAGGCCGACGAAGCTGACCGGGCCGCAGAAGGCAACGACGGGCGCCACCAGCAGGACCGTCGCCGCCAGCACGGCGTGTCTCAGGGAGGTCACCTTGACCCCAAGACTGCGGGCATAGGTCTCGCCCAGCAGCAGCGAACTGAGGGGCTTGGCCGTCGCCACGGCCGCTGCGGCGCCGATGACGATCGGCGCCAGGAGCCACGGCAGCGACGCCGGGGCGATCGCCGCGAAGCTCGCATCCTGCCAGCCGCCATAGACCCGGCCGCCGGCGCGGGCGGCGAAATGGAGGAGGACGCTCGTCAGACCCTGCGAGGTGAACCCGAGCATGAGGCCGATCACGAGCAGCGTGATGGCGCCCACCCGGCGGCCGAGCGCCAGCATGAAGACCGCCGCCACCGCGACCCCCGCCGCGGCGGCGAGCGTGATGCTCGGGCCTTCGAAGATGGTGAGGAAGGACACCGCCGCGGGACCGGCGAAGGCCGCCGCGGTCACGGTGAGCGCAACTCCGAACTGGCCGCCGGCGAGCAGGCCGAGGGACCACGCGTCGGCGACCGGGTTCCGGAAGAGGGCCTGCATCAGCACCCCCGCCATGCCGAGCGCGCCGCCGGCGATGATCGCGGCGGCCACCCGGGGCAGGCGGATCTCGAGGACGATCTGGCGGGCCAGGTCGCTCGACTGCATCCCCGTCAGGGCGCCGAGCGTGTCGGCCAGGGGGAGTGCGATCTGGCCGTAGGTCAGCGTCAGCAGCGAGACCGCGGCGAGCGCGGCGATCAGGGCCGCGCTGCTAGTTCTGACCCGCATCGTCATAGCTCGCCTTCCAGGTTTCCGGCGCCAGATAGCGGAACTCGCCGTCGCGCAGTTCGGGGTGCAGCATCTTCGCGATGTCGCCCAGGAGCCAGTCCGGCCGGATGGTCCCCATCTCCCACATCTCCCACGCGTCGGCGGCGGGGTTGCGCTTGCCCGGCGCCCAGTACACGCACCCGTCCTGATAGGCCTTGAAGCGGGAAAGCACGGCCCGATCGTCGAACACCGCGGCCAGGGGTTCCCGGATCATCCAGCAATCGGCGGCCGTCGCATCCCTGAGGAGCCGTTCCGTCGAGAGTTCGGAAAAGGTGTCCAGCTCGGGATCGTCCTCGGCGCCGAGCACGAGCTCCGCGTTGGCGTCGCGGATGAGGGCCGCGTCGGCGTTTCGTTGTGTCACCGCCCAGCGGTTGCCCGCGCTCCGGTACCAGGACCAGAGCACCGACCGGCGCGGCTGCTCCGCGGCGAGCGCCTTCAACAGGTCCACCTCGCGCGCCACCATCTCGACGAATGCCTCGGCTTCGGCCTCCTTCCCGGTCAGGAGGCCCATCAGCAGCACCCACGCCACCCGGCCCAGGTAATGCGGCTCCGCGTTGATGAAGGTCGGCACGACCGGAATGCCGAGCGCCTCGACGCGCTCGATGTGCTGGGTGTGCGTGAGGTCGGCCATGCGCTTGATCAGCACGTCCGGCCGCGCCGCCACCAGCGCGTCGAGCGTCGGCGGCATGTGCCAGCCGTAGCCGATCTGCTGGATCTCGCCGGACCGGGCCTTCTCGCGCAACTCGTCGTCGTAACTTCGGTGCCCGCCGACCGCGACGATCCGGTCCTTGACCCCGAGGGCGCGGAGCATGGCCTCGTGGGGCTGGTCGTTGACGGCGATCCGCTGGACGGGCGTACGGATCAGCGTGGCCCCCGCGAGATCTCCCGTCAGGGGCGGCGGCTCCTGACTCCGCGGGACCAGCACGAGGCGGGAGCGTTGCGCCGGCCCGCCCGCTGATCCGCCCCAGGCGACGAGCGACGCCTCGATGTCCACGACGCGGTAGCCGTCCCGTTCGACGGCGCGGAAAGTCTCCGTCCAGGGCACCTCGAGCGCCTCGCCTTCCAGAGGTCCCGGATCGTCGGGCACGCCGGACCCGCACGCGGCCAGGCCGAGGAGCAGAACGAGGACCGCCGGACGAGACGGCGTCCGGCAGCGCCGCATCGCCAGGAACCAGCGCGCGGAACTGCCCCGCGGCGTCGCCTCGGGCTCCATCGTGGTTTACGGGCTCCTGAGGAAGCGGCTCCGTCCTTGCTGCCGGGGACCGGATGGTGGGAGTGGCTGGTCCGCAGTCTCCTCGTCGTCGCATGCCGGGCACGCGCCGGCCTGGCAGATGCGGGCGCTCCACACCAGAGCGCCGGCGAGGGTCAGGCTGCCGGTCGCCGACGTCACGGTCTCCGGCAGGGGCTCGAACCAACCGGCGAGGGAAGCTCCCCAGAGCACGGCCCCACCCAGGAACGTGAGGACCGGCGCCGCGTTCCTGCGGGCCGGTCCCATGAGGAGCATCACCGCACCAAGAAGGACGGTCCCCGCCCAGAGGGCTCGCTCGGCGCCTTCGGAGAGCGCCAGCGCCGGCGCCGCTACGGCCAGGAACGGGGTGAGCGCGCAGTGCGCGGCGCACCAGGTCGCGGCGCACGCCGCCAGTCGCGATCCCGAAACCAGGACCGTGCTCGACGGGATGGTGGCGAGCGAGACCTTCATGGTGACGGATCCTCGGACCCGGCCTCGCGGATGGGAACGGATGGAGCCCCGCTGGTGGCGGGACTCTCCAGGACTGCCTGGATCGGCATGGGGACTCTCTCCTCCCGGATGAGGAAACGCCGGCGCACCGAAGCGGGCGCGGGCGCGACGACAGGATGCAGCAGCCGGCTCAGCGGCCGGCTACGGATGCGCGAGAGTCAGGCGGGGGGCGCCCGGGAGCCGCCCCCCGTGGGCGTCATCCCGTGAACGTGCACAGCAGTAACCGGAAGGTCGGCGGAGCGGACGGCCGGATCCGGGTTCGCCGGGAGGCCGGACGCGATGGCGGGCTCGTCCTGGGCGTGACAGAGGACGCAATGCTCCCCGTGCCCCTCGACCTCGTCGTGCGGATGAGGGACGACGCCGAGGGCCAGCAGCGCGAGCGCCGCGAGGGCGGCCCACGGAAGGACCCTGCGCACGTTCGGTCTCATCGCGCGGATTCTTGGCGGTTCCGGCGGAAGCGTCAAGTGGGGTCGGGGGTCGGCGTGCGTCGCGCCGTCCTTCGTGGGCGTCCGGGCGGACGAGCGCGCGGCTCGCCGGTCGACCGATCTCCGGCGGTTGCGTAGGCTGATTTCGTGACGCATCTGGACCGGATCACCATCGAGCCCGGAAAACGCGGCGGGAAGCCCTGCATCCGGGGTCTCCGCATGACGGTCGCAGACGTGCTCGCCTACCTCGCGTCCGGCATGTCGGAGGAGGATCTGCTCCGGGACTTCCCCGACCTGACCCGCGAAGACATCCGGGCCGGCCTCGCATTCGCGGCGGATCGCGAACGGCGACTCGTCGCGGTCGTCGGAAGGTGAGGCTGCTCCTTGATCAGAATCTCTCGCACCGGCCTTGCGACCACCTGAGCGACATCTGGACTGACGTCGTTCACGTTCGGACCGTCGGCCTGTCGGCCGCGGACGACGCCGTCATCTGGGACCACGCCCGGCGGCATGGTTTCACCATCGTGTCGAAGGACAGCGAATTCAACGGGCTTTCCTCGCTGTTCGGCGCGCCGCCCAAGGTCATCTGGCTGACGCTCGGCAACTGTTCGACCGCGGAAACCGAGCGGTGCCTCAGGGACCGCCGCGAGGAAATCGAGATGTTCGTTTCCGAGCCCGACACGGCGCTGCTCCTGATCGGACCGGGCCGTGGCGCCGGCGGGTCGTAGCGAGGCTCGCGAAGCCGGACCCGAGCGTCGGAGAGCTCAGACATCGGCCGTAAGCCGCGCCGGCTCATCTCGGAACGCGCGTCGCCCTGAGGGTCCCGAGCGCCAGTTCCACCCCGTCAGCCTCCCACGAAAACCGTAATTCGCGTCCATCCTGCACGTCGAAGAACGTCGCGTCGCCCGACGGCCACAGCACCGACCGCTCGCCCCGCCAGGTCAGCGCCAGCCCCCGCTCCTCCAGCTCGACCTCGATTTCGCTCTCGGCGACGGCGTACGTCCCCACGTAGCGCTCCCGGACGTCCGCCGGCAGCTCGACCGGCACCCTCTCCGCGGGCCGGGGTCCGGACCACCCGTACGCGTCCGCCACCGTCATGGCGATCTCGTTCGCCAGGAGGGAGCCCGCGTCCGAGTTCGTCATCACGAAGACGCCGTCGTCCCCGGCGATGGCCGCCGCGAAGGTGGAACGGAAGCCCTGGTTCGAGCCCCCGTGCCGGAAACGCTCGCCGTCCTCGGAGATCCCGGGGCCCAGACCCCAGTCGTCCTGGTCCGGCGTCAGCATCTCCCGGGCGAGCACTCCGTCAAGCACCTGCGTCGAATCGCCCCGCCACGCCCGCTGCACTTCGCGGGCATAGAGGGCGAGTTCGCTGGGGGTCGTCCACAGCCCGGCCGCCGCCTGCTCCGGGTAGGTGTGCCAGCCGCCCGGAACGGGGGTCCCGTCGCGGCGGTAGCCGGTCGCGATGTCGTCGTGCCGGTCCGGTGGAATCGGTTGCTCGTACGTCGAGCGGACCATGCCGACCGGATCCAGCACGCGGCGGCGCATGACCTCGGGGAACGGGGCACCGTGGACGTCCGCGACCAGTTGCTGCATCACGGTGTAACCGCCGCCGGAGTACTGCCAGCGCTCACCCGGCGGCAGCACGACGCGCACGGGACCGGTGTTGCCCTGGCCATCGAGCACCCCGGCGGTATCCGGGACCGCTTCGGCCGGTCCATAGCCCGGGAATCCCGAGACGCTGAGTCCCGCACGGTGGGTCAGGAGGCCCCGGAGCGTCACGGGAGCCTCGGTGGTGAACGCGTTCGCCGGCACGCGCCAACCCGTGAGGTAGCGGTTGACGTCGCCGTCCAGCGCGACGCGGCCCTCCTGCACGAGCTGCAGCGCCGCGAGCGCGGCCACCGGCTTGGAGATGGACGCGGCCTGGAAGAGGGTGCTCGTGGTGACCTGCCGTCCCGCTTCGAGGTTGGCGAAACCGTAGCCGCGCGCCCACGCGAGCTCGCCGTCGAGGAGCACGGCGACGCTGACCCCCGGCACGCCCAGCGCTTCCATGCGGTCGGCGAGGGACGTGCGGGGCGTGGGCTCGCCGCGGATGACGAAGGTCGGGAGCAGCGCCGACTCGACCTCGGCGGGGGGTGCGCCAGGGGCAGGTGCGCCGGGCGGGGGCTGGCCGCAGGCGGCCAGCAAGGCGAGGGCGAGGATGAGGAACGGCCGGTGGATCTTCATGGCGGGAACCAGGGCGCCACGCGAACACCCTTGAGCCTGAAGCCAGCGCCTCCGCTTTGTCAATTCCTCCATCCGATCATCAAAGTGACACGGTCGGCCCCCGGCCAGGAACGGCATCTCTCCGGGGCGATGTTACGCGCGCCGCACGAACGTCCGGAGCACCGACACCACTCCCTCCGGATAAACGTCGACGAGCCTACGGCGCTTCTCGAGGCCGATGACCTGGAGCGCTACGAAAGGGCGAGATAGCCGGCGCTACTCCGGTGGAATCGCACGACACGCACGCTGGATGTTCCGGCGGCGGAGAGGGTGGGATTCGAACCCACGTGCCCGGCTCTTCACCGGACAAAGCGCTTTCGAGGCGCCCCCGTTACGGCCACTTCGGTACCTCTCCGGGCCTGGTTGGAACATGCGCTGGGAGCCGGCGGCGGCGGTCGCCCGCTACCTCCGTTCGCGGAAGAACTTCTGCAGCAGCTCGCGTCCCTCGCCGGCCAGGACTCCCGAGACCACCGTGAGGTGGTGCGGTAACCCGAGACCGTCCAGCGCGAGCTTCGATTCTACTCCACCGAATTTGGGTTCCGGCGGGCCGTACACCAGACGCCGGATGCGGGCGTGGGCGATGGCCCCGGCGCACATGAGGCAGGGTTCGACGGTGGCGTAGAGGTCGCAACCGGTGAGCCGGTAGTTCCCGAGCCGGTCTGCGGCGGCGCGGAGGGCGAGGACCTCGGCGTGGGCGGTGGGGTCGCCGGTCTCGAGGACGCGGTTCCGGGCGGCGGCGAGGATCTGGCCGTCCTTTGCCACGACCGCGCCGACGGGGACTTCACCGGCGCGGGCCGCGGCCTCCGCTTCGGCCAGGGCGGCGCGCATGAGGGTGAGGTCGGCCGGGGCCGGCTTCCCGTCGTCGGTCACGCTGGCATCGTAGTGGTCGGAGCGATCACGCAGGTCGGCGGTGCGCGGTCCGCGGGCCTGCGGCCCGCTGTGCCGGCTGAAGCCGGCGTGCCAAGCCGCACGCGTCGTGAGGACAGGTAGCGTTGTGACGTGCGCGGCGCGGAGCGCCGCGCGTGCCGGCTGAAGCCGGCGTGCCAACCCGTCGGCGCGCTCCTGCGCCAGCGGCCCTTCGCGATTCCGCCCGCCTGCGGCGGGCTGTGCCGGTCTGAAGACCGGCGCTCCCGAGGCCGTTCCTGTACTCTCGGAGACTTGGCTGAGGGACTGCGGCGGGAGTTGCGTCTGGGTGACGCGCTCTTCGTCAACATCGGGACGATCCTCGCTTCGGCAGCCTTCGTGGTCCCGGCGTACGTGATCGTCGCCACCGGGTCGGCGGGCGGGGCGGCGCTGATCTGGGTGGGGGCGGGCGCGATCTCGCTCTGCGGGGCCTTCGCCATCGCCGAGCTGGCGGCGCTCTACCCGCACGCCGGCGGCGAGTACGTCTATCTGGAGCGCGCCTACCACCCGCTGGTGGGGTTCCTCTACGGCTGGAGCCTCTTCGCGGTCATCCAGACCGCCTCCATCGCCGCCGTCGCGGTCATCTTCGTCGAGTACGCGGCCGCGTTCGTGCCGCTCGGCCCGGTCGCCGCCAAGGCGGCGGTGGTGATCCTGATCCTGGGCCTCTCGCTCTGGAACTGCCGGAGCGTGCGCTCCTCCGCCCGGACCCAGAACCTGACCACCATCGCCAAGCTGGTGATGGCGGGGGCCATCGTGGTGCTCTGCTTCGCGCTCGGGGACCAGTCGGCGGGAACCATCGCCGCGTCCCGGCTCCCGGTCGAGGGTTCGGCGGCGGCGCGCTGGGGCGCCGCGATGGTGGCGGCGCTCTGGGCCTACGACGGCTGGATCAGCATCACCTTCGTGGGCGGCGAGGTGAAGAGCCCCCAGCGCTTCCTGCCGCGCGCCATCTCGGTGAGCCTGCTGATCCTGATCGGCATCTACCTGCTGCTCCACTTCGCCTACCTGAAGGCGCTGCCCCTCGGCAGCTTCGCCGGCACCGAGACGGTCGCCGCCGACGCCGCCGGGCGGGCCGGGGGTCCGCTCGGCAGCCAGCTCGTCTCGCTCGCGGTGATGGTGTCCTGCTTCGCCGCCACCAACGGCTTCATCTTCACGAGCGCCCGGGTGTACTACGCGATGGCGCGGGACGGCGCGTTCCTCCGCTCCTTCGCCCAACTCAACAAGGGCGCCGTCCCCACGAACGCGACGATCGCCCAGGGGCTCTGGGCCGCCGGCATCGCGCTCACGGGCAGCTACGACCAGCTCTTCACCTACGTCGTGGTGGTGTCCTGGCTCTTCTACGGCCTCGGGAGCGCCGCCGTCTTCGTGCTGCGCTGGAAGCAGCCGGATCTGGAACGGCCCTACCGCGCCTTCGGCTACCCGCTGCTTCCCGCGATCTTCACGATCTTCTCCGCCGTGTTGCTGGTGAACACCCTGATCACCGACCCGCGCGACGCGCTGATCGGCCTCGGCATCACCGCGGCGGGCATTCCCCTGTACCTTTATTTCCGCAGAGCGAACGCGGCGCGCCCGACGGCGGGCGACGCCGCATAGCCCCGGCCCCCCACGGAGGACAACCCCATGCGTCTTCAGATCAGCCTTCTCCTGAGCTTCGCCCTCGGCCTCCCCGCCGCGGCGCTCGCCCAGCCGGCGCCCGACGAACTCGGCGGACTCAAGTTCCGGCATATCGGACCGGTCGGGAACCGCACCCTCGCGGTCGTCGGCGTCCCGGGCGACCGGAACGTCTATTACGCCGGGGCCGCCACCGGCGGGATCTGGAAGACGGAGGACGCCGGCCTGAAATGGCGGCCGGTCTTCGACGACCAGGACGTCCACGCCATCGGGGCGCTCGCGGTCGCCGAGTCCGACCCGAACATCGTCTGGGCCGGAACCGGCGAGACCTTCATCCGGGCGAACGTCTCCATCGGCATCGGGGTCTTCAAGTCCACCGACGCCGGCGAGACCTGGCAGCACATGGGCCTCGACGCGACGGCGCGCATCGGCCGCATCATCATCCACCCCACGAACCCGGACATCGTCTATGCGGCGTCCCTCGGCCACGCCTACGCGCCACAGCCGGAACGCGGGGTCTATCGCACCATGGACGGTGGGGAAACCTGGGAAAAGGTGCTCTTCGTGGACGAGGAGACCGGGGCCTCCGACATGGTCATGGACCCGAACAATCCCCGCATCCTGTTCGCCGGGATGTGGCAGCTCGCGCTCCGGACCTGGGGCCGGATGAGCGGCGGGCCGGGCAGCGGGCTCTGGATGACCCGCGACGGCGGCGACACCTGGACCGAGCTCGAGGGCAACGGCCTGCCGATGTCCGACGTCGGGAAGATCGCGCTCTGCATGAGCAAGTCGGACTCCCGCCGGGTGTACGCGCTCATCGAGACCAGCGACGGCGTGCCCTACTTCGGCGTGGACTCGGCGGACTGGAGCACCGGCGAGGTCGAGAGCGGCGAACTCTGGGCGTCGAGCGACGGCGGGAAGACCTGGACGATCCAGACGCACAACCGCAACCTCTCCGGACGAAACGCCTACTACGCCCGCTGCGCGGCGGCGCCCGACGACCGCGACGAGGCCTATTTCCTGACCGCGTCGTTCGCTTCGACGCTGGATGCCGGGGTGACGCACCGGGTGCACGGCTTCAACGACGCCCCCGGCTGGGACCACCACGACATGTGGATTGACCACACGGACGCCGACCGGATGGCCGTCGCGCACGACGGCGGCGTCTCGATCTCGGAGAACCGGGGCAAGTCCTGGTTCAAGATCCAGCTCCCGCTCGCCCAGATGTACCACGTGACCGTGGACGACGCGATCCCCTACAACGTGCTCGGCAACCGGCAGGACGGACCCTCGACGCGGGGACCGAGCCGGGCGTTCACCGGCGGGTTCTTCAGTGCCGGCATTCCCCGCGGGATGTGGCACGGGGTCGGCGGCGGCGAGAGCGGCTTCGCCACCCCGGACCCGGTGGACCCGAACATCGTCTGGTCGAGCGCGTCCGGCTTCGGCGCGGCCGGCGGGATCGTGGTCCGCTACAACGAGACCAACCGCCAGTTCCGCCAGGTCGAGGTCTGGCCCGAGAGCACCGTGGGCTGGCCGGCGGAGACGCTCCGCTACCGGTTCCAGTGGGTGTTCCCGCTGACGATCTCGCCGCACGACCGGAACACGGTCTACGTCGGCAGCCAGCACGTCCACCGGACCACGAACGGCGGCCAGAGCTGGGAGGAGATCAGCCCCGACCTGACCTCCAACAACAAGGACCGGCAGACGGTCTCCGGAGGACTGACCCCGGACAACATCGGCGTCGAGTACTGCTGCGTGGTGTACGCGGTGGACGAGAGCCCGGTCGAGGCGGGGGTGATCTACGCCGGCACCAACGACGGCCTGATGCACGTGACCCGCGACGGCGGGGCGAACTGGACCGACGTCACCGCCAACATCCCCGGCATGCCCGAGGAAGGGGTGGTCCGGAACGTGGACGCCTCGAAGTGGGAGGCCGGGAAGGCGTACATGACCGTCGAGGCGCACCAGGTGGGCAACTTCGCGCCCTACGTGTACAAGACCGAGGACTTCGGCGCGTCGTGGGAGCGGATCGTGAACGGGGTCAAGGACAGCCCGCTCAGCTACACCCGGAACGTCCGCGAGGACCCGGCGCGGCCCGGGCTGCTCTACCTCGGCACCGAGAACTTCCTCTACGTGAGCTTCGACGACGGCGCCAACTGGCAGCGGCTCGCGAACGGACTGCCGCCGAGCCCCATGTACTGGATCACCGTGCAGGAGCGGTTCAAGGACCTCGTGGTCGGCACCTACGGGCGCGGGTTCTGGATCATGGACGACATCTCGCCGCTCCAGCAGTGGACCGACGAGGTGGAGGCCGCGAGCGTGCACCTCTTCGAGCCGCGGTCGGTGTACCGGTTCCACCCGATCACGGCGCCCTTCTCCCAGTTCGACGACTGGTCGGCCGGGGAGAACCCGCCCTACGGCGCCCCGATCAGCTATTGGCTCGACGACGAGACCGAAGGCGTCAAGGTGGTCGTCACGAACGCCGCCGGCGAGACGGTCCGCACGATGGACGGCAGCGGAGACGCCGGACTCAACCGGGTCTGGTGGAACCTCCGCGAGGACCAGTCCACGGAGATGCGGCTGCGCACGCCTCCCACCGGCGCGGACTGGGTCGAGCTGGACGAGGACCGGTCACGGTCGGCGCCGGGAGGCGCCCGCGTCGCGGTCCTCGCCCCGCCGGGCACCTACCAGGTCGAATTGCAGGTCGGCGACGAGACGCGCGAGGCGAGCCTCGAGGTCCTGAAGGACCCGCACAGCGAGGGCACGCTGGAGGACATCGCCGCCCAGACGGCGCTGGTCCGCGAGCTCCGCGACGACATGGAAACGGTGGCCGGCATGGTCAACGAGATCGAGTGGCTGCGGCGGCAACTGCTCGACGTGAAGTCGCTGGCGGAAGAGACGAACCAGGTCGAGGCGATCGCCTCGGCGGTGGACGGGCTCGAGGGCTCACTGATCGCGGTCGAGGAACGGCTCATCCCGATGGCCGTCACCGGCACCGGACAGGACCAGATCCGCTGGCCCAACATGCTCGCGGGCCGCATCGGCTACCTCGCGGGCGCGGTCCAGAGCGCGGACTTCCCGCCGACCGACCAGATGCGCGAGGTGCACGGCATCCTGCGGGAGCGGCTCGCGGTCCAGCAGGCGGAACTCCAGCGGATCCTCGATAGCGAACTGCCCGAGGCGAACCGGATGCTCGAGGGCGAGGGCGTCCCGGGCGTGGTCCGGGTCCCGCCGGGGGACACGGGGAACCGATAACCGCCGGTGGAACACATCACGCGGCCCGGTTGCGGTGAACATGCGGTTCCGGCGAGATGCTGACGGCGTCTAGCCGGAGCTGCATTCTCACGGCGACTGGGTCCGTCGGGCGCCCCGGGGGCTCGGCGTTCACGTGATCTTCACCACCGGCTGCCGGCGGAGGACGCCGGATTGACGGGGAGTGCGGGCCGGCCGCGCCTCGTGGGACTGGTGGGAACGATCAAGGGACGGGCGTTCCCCATGGACCGCCCATCCCTGACGCTCGGTCGCGACCCGGAGTGCGAGATCGTCCTCGAGCACGCCTTCCTCTCCCGGCGACACGCAGCCTTCGAACGGGACAGCGCGGGCCGCGTCGTGGTCCGTGACCTCGGGTCCACCCAGGGGACCTGGGTTCATGGGTCGCGCATCGAAGAGAGTCCCCTGCGCCACGGCGACGTCGTCGGTTTCGGCCCCGAGGGGATCGTCAGGTTCCGGTTCGAGGTCGCGGCGGCTCGTCCGCGCCCGCCGTCCGACCGCCCGTCCCAACCGTCCGTCCTGACGATCGGCCGGGCGCCCGACAACGACGTCGTGCTCGACGCTCCCGGCGTTTCGCGGCGCCACGCCCGCATTGACTACGCGACCGGGGAGCCGCGTCTTTCGGACGCCGGGAGCCTGAACGGCACCTTCGTGAACGGCGAGCCCGTCCGGGGAGCCACTCCGCTGGCCCCGACGGACCTCGTCTTCCTCGGCGGGTGCCTGCTCCGGGTGGACGGCCGCGAGGTATCGAGCCGCGATCTCGGCGGCAGCCGCCTGACCGCTTCCGGCCTGACGAAGTCCTACGGCGAAAAGACGGTGCTCCACGACGTGTCCTTCGCCATTCTTCCGAGGGAGTTCGTCGGCCTGATGGGACCTTCCGGCTGCGGCAAGTCCACGCTGATGGACGCCCTCAACGGGCTTCGTCCGGCCACCCGCGGCGCGGTGTTCATTGACGAGCTCGACCTCTACGGGAACTTCGACGCGGTGCGGCGTTCCATGGGCTACGTGCCCCAGCAGGACATCCTCCACGACGCGTTGACCGTCGAGCGGACGCTCCACTACGTCGCGCGGCTCCGCCTGCCCGAACACACCTCCCGGAGGGACGCCCAGGAGACCATTGACGAGGTGATCCAGGCGGTGGGACTGGCGGAACATCGCGAGACCACCTTCAAGCAGCTCTCGGGAGGCCAGCGCAAGCGGCTCAGCCTGGCGATGGAACTCCTGACCAAACCGAAGTTCCTGTTCCTTGACGAACCGACGTCACCGCTCGATCCGGAGACCTCCGAGAACCTGATGGTGCTGTTCCGGCAACTGGCCGACGAGGGCCGCATCCTCGTGATGGTCACGCACAAGTTCGAGAAGTTCGAGCTGATGCACCAGATCCTCCTGCTGACCCGGGGCGGACATCTCGCATACTTCGGCCCGCCGAAGGACGCGCTCCGGTACTTCGACTGCGAGAAACCGAGCGGGCTCTACCGCCAGGTCGGCGCGCGGGAACCGGCCGAGGTGAGTCAGGCGTTCCGGGCGTCGGGCGACTTCCGCAACCACGTCACGGCCCGCGTCCATGCGGGAGCGGCGGTCGGCGCGACGGGCGACCGCGGGACCGCGGCGGCCGCCCCGGCGCGTTCCTCCGGGTTCCGGCAGTGGCGAATCCTCACCGAGCGCTACCTCGAGACCAAGCTCAAGGACAAGCGCAACACGCTGCTGCTGATCGGCCAGGCACCGGTCATCGCGTTCGTCCTGTCGCTGATCGCGAGCGGCACGGTCAGCGACGCGAAGACCCTCTTCATCGCCGCGATCATCGCCGTCTGGTTCGGAGGGAACAGCGCGATCCGCGAGATCGTCGCGGAGCAGCCGATCTACCGGCGGGAACGGCTGGTCAACCTGAAGATCCCGGCGTACTTGGGCTCGAAGTTCGCGGTCCTGGGAGGCATCACGGTCGTGCAGTGCCTGCTCTTCGTCGGAACGCTCGTCGGCTTCGAAAGGCTGGCGTCGGAGGATGCGGTCGCCGTGGCCGCCACCCTCTGCCTGACCGCGTTCGGGGGCGTCGGCCTGGGCCTGCTCTGCTCCGCGGCGGTCAATTCGTCGGAGAAGGCCATGAGCGTGCTGCCGCTCATCCTCATTCCCCAACTGCTCCTCAGCGGCTTCATGAAACCGCTCGACGATTTCTACGTGAACCCCCTCGACCAGACCCCGGCGACGGAGGAGCAGTACCTCGAATACAAGCGGCTGACGTCGCCGGAGGCGTCCGCCGAGCCGCCGCCCCCCGGGGTCCCGCCGGGCGCCGCCGGCGAGCCGGTCACGATGATGGAAGGGCTCGGCAACGTGAGACTCGCGAGCGTCATGATTCTCGCCCGGTGGTCGGTGGACGCGCTGGTGCATTCCGTGAGCGCCGCGAACCCGGAGACGCGCGACCGGCTGGCGAGCCGGTTCTACGTCGCCGCGTACGAGGAGGTCTGGGACGGCGGGTCGGCGGCCGCGGTCGAGGAGGCGTTCCGGCGTCACCTGTACCTGAACTGGTTCGTGCTGCTCCTGACCACCGGGGCGTATCTCTGGCTGGCGGGCAGGGCGCTGCGGTCCAGGGACAGCCTCTGACGGACGTGGGACTCCAGTCCACGCGATCGTCGCCACGACGACCGGCGGCGGTGGCGGGGTGCTGATAGTTTTTCCTGGAGGCTGACGATGGTCTGCAGGAATTGCGGTCGGCGAGTGGGAGGTGGCGCAGGGCCCTGCGTGTGGTGCGGAGCCGAGAGCGGCGCCGGCGGCCCACCGGACGGCAAACACGACGCCCGCATCGGCACCACCCTGGAGGGCAAGTACCGGCTCGACGCCCGGATCGGCGCCGGCGGCATGGGCGCCGTCTATCGCGCGACGAGGGTCACGATCGGAGATCGGGTCGCCGTGAAGATCCTGCACGCGGACCGGCTCCGGGACCCCGAGGCCCCGGAGAGGTTCCGGCGTGAGGCGCGGGCGGCAGCCAGGCTCAAACATGAGAACGTCGTGACGATCCACGACTTGGGCGTGACAAACGACGGCACGCCCTACCTGGTGATGGAGCTCGTCGAAGGCGACTCCCTGCGGCATCTGATCGAGCGGGATGGCCCGCTCCCGCCGTCGCTCGCGGCGGAGATCCTCGCGCAGGTCTGCTCCGCACTCGACGAGGCGCACGCTCAGGGGATCGTGCACCGGGACATCAAGCCCGACAACATCCTCGTGACGCGGCGACCGGCGGGGCTGCATGTGGAGGTGCTCGACTTCGGCATCGCACGGGTGGGCTACATGGCGCCGGCGGGGGACCTGACGCAAGTGGGCCGGGTCCTCGGCACGCCGCACTACATGTCGCCGGAACAGTGTCTCGGAGAGGAACTCGACGGGAGGTCGGACCTCTACAGCATGGGTGTCGTTCTCTACGAGATGCTGTCGGGGACCGTGCCGTTCGATGCGACGACGGCGATGGGCATCGTGGTGCAGCACGTGAACGACGCGCCGCCCCCGCTGCATGAGCGGAAGCCGGACGTTCCGCCGGCGGTCGAGGCGGTCGTGGACGGGGCGCTCCGGAAACGGCGCGAGGACCGGCCGGCGAGCGCCGGTGCGCTGGCGACGCAACTGACGCGCGCCGTAGCGGACGCAGCCGGGACGCGGCCGCCGGCATCCGCCGGCGCGGGTACTCGACGGCCGACCGGCGGTCCGGCGCCCACGGTGCAGATGGGGGCGGCGGGAACCGGGGGCCCCGGGGGAACCGGCGCGGCCGGCGGTGGCCGCCGGCGGCGGAGGGTCGGATTCTGGACGGGAGTGGCCGCCGCGGCGGCGGTGGCGACGACGGTGCTCGTGCTCGACGAGGGGTGGTTGCCGTGGCGCAGGGACACGGGACAGCCGAAACCCGCAACGGCCGGCGCCGATGCGTCTCCGGTCAAGCCGGAGGTTCCGGCGAGCGCGCCGGAAGCAAGCGTTGCGGCGGACGCGGCCGCACCCCGGATGGAGGAAGGAACTGCATCGCGGACGCCGGAGCCGGAACGACCGCCGGGCCGGGCGCCGGCCAGCGCCGTTCCTCCCGCCGCCCCGGCCCCGGCGCCCGCCGCCGCGAATCCGCCGGCCCGCAGGCCGGCGTCGGCGTCGGCGCGCGTGGGCAGCCTGACGATTCGGGCGCTGCCGGGGAGCGCCGTGCAACTGGACGGCGTGGACACCGGAACGACGGACGACTCGGGCATCCTCGGCGTGACCGGGATTCCGGCCGGCCGGCACCTGCTGATGGCGCGGAAGGAGGGCTACGCCGACGCGCAGGCCATCGTGAGCGTGGTCGCGGACCAGTCGGACGTGGTGGAACTGTCGCTGGTCGCGTTGCCGGGGGCGCTCACGGTCACCGCCAACACGCCGGACGTGACGGTGCAGATCGAGGGCGTCGGTGAATACCGCCTGCCGGTGACGGGACTGGAGGTCCCCGCCGGACTGCAGCGGGTGGCGGCGAGCAAGCCGGGGTTCCTGCCCGTGGAGGACGCCGTCGAAGTCCGGAGCGGGAAGGCGGCGACGCTGGAACTCGTGCTGGAACGCGTTCCCCCGGAGGTGGCCCTGCAGGAGGCCCAGGGTCTCTTCAACGTGCGGCAGTATCGGGACGCGGCCCGCGCCGCCGAGGCGGTCGTGACCGAATACGGCGATTCCGGCGAGGCGTATCTCCTGCTCGGAAAGTCAATGCACGAACTGGGAAGATTCGACGACAGCGCGAACTTCCTGGGACGGGCCATCGAGCTCGGTCAGGCGGTCGAACTGCCCGCAAAGCACCGCCATGGCGGGTTGGGGCTTCGAGACGGTTTCTGCGAAGGCGTGATCGCCGTGAGCCGGAGCGTGGTCACCTTCCGGTCAGCGGCGGGACTCGACCACAGCTTCGTCACCACCCCGGACCGGATCCGCGCGGTAAGCCTCCGGGATGACCGGATCGCCATGAGGATCGCGGTCCTCGAAGCCAACCGGGAGCGGGAGCGCAACTTCGACTTCATCCATCCGGACACGGTGCAACGGGCGGCGGACGACCGGGGGTTGCTGACCGAGCTCTCCTGCCGGCGCTGCGATGCGTCGTTGACGGTGCTCCTCGCGCTGCTGCAAGAGGCCCGCGGGTTCTGACGAGCACGGACGCCGGCGTCGCGGACGGCGTGGTGGACGACGCTCCGTCCTGAGTGACCCTAGCAGCCTGTGGATAAAGTGACGTGAGCACCGAGAAGGCCGAGGCGCCCGGCTGACAAGGCGCGTGAGGGAGGAATACCGAGTGTATTCCGACCGAAACGCAACGCAGAGCGCCTCGTAGAGGCGCGGTTCAGGCGGGATGCTTCGGCGTCCGAATGCCGCGTGACTTTGTCCACAGGCTGCTAGCCCTCGGGCTGACTCGCTGCTACCAGGAGCCGAACGACGGGCCGAGACCGCCGAAAAACCCGGACAAGCCCAGAACGATCGCGGGCACCACCGCCGCGATCAGCACGATCAGCACCGCCTTGTCCGTCGTGCAACCGGACATGTCCTTGATGGCGAATACGTGCAGAACCAAACAGTAAATGCCCCCGACGAAGCCGCCCAGCAACGGCACGATCCCGAAGACCAGGGGTGCGGCAGCGAACATCTGTGCCCGAACCCAATCCGGGTAGGACGGCAGGCCGTAGGCATCCGCTTCACCGAGGGCTCGCCCTGTCAGGAACCTGCAGACGCACGCGTGAAAGACCACCGACACCAGCCCAACCAACGGATATCTCACACGGAACGTTGCGACCAGGGTGCCGAGGCTGCCTGCCAGCGCGAACCCGATCAGAAACACGAGCAAACTCTGCCGGGTCTCGGGAAAGTCCGCGATCGCGCGGAAGCTCCCAGGCTTGAGAGACATGACTGCCGTGACCCGCTCCAGCAATTTGCTACCGGGAGGAGCCGCCGGGATCTCTGTCGTGGGAGGATCCGGAAAGGGATTGCCAGTCGTCATCAGTGACTACGGTAATGTTTGCCAGGCTCTCTTGCAAACAGTTTTGCTGTCCTCTGCCATACGGCGGATTTGAAAGAGCCATCGCTCCCTCACACTAGCAGCCTGTGGTGAAACCCCCGTGAGCGCCGAGAGCGGCGAGGCGCCTCGCTGACAAGGCGCGTGAGGGAGGAATACCGGGTGTATTCCGACCGAAACGCAACGCAGAGCGCCTCGCAGAGGCGTGGTTCAGCGAGGATGCGTCGCCGCTCGAACGCCGCGAGGGTTTTGCCACAGGCTGCTAGGATCTGCCCCCCGCTCCGAAGAACTGCCACCCGTCACTCGGGTTCACCACTGCGGCCGCTGAGGCATGCATCGCGCGTGCTTTCGCTGTCTCCGTCCCGTGGGAGGACCAACCCGCGGTCTCCGAGGGATTTAACAGCCTGTGGTGAAACCCCCGTGAGCGCCGAGAGCGGTGAAGCGCCCCGCTGACAAGGCGCGTGAGGGAGGAATACCGAGTGTATTCCGACCGAAACGCAACGCCGAGCGCCGCACAGCGGCGCGGTTCAGCGGGGATGCATCAATGCTTGAACGCCACGGGGGTTTTGCCACAGGCTGTTAACTCCTCGGCTGGAACGCAGCGGAATAGCAGGTTGTCTCCGTACCGCGCGCGCTGACGATCACTGCATGCTCCGTTGGCTCTCGCTGGCCCAACTGCACGCTTACTTCCGGAAGCGGCGCTTCGCCAACTGCGATGATCTCGTCCCCGTGCAACAGTGCTATGGGCCCGATCGAAGCTCCCGCCCCCATCTCACTTCCACACCGACTCACCGGGCGCACGGAAACGAGGCCAGGGTGCACCACGTTCGTGTCTTCGGACCCAATCGTCCAAGCGTGAGCCTCTCCGCCAGCCAGGCAACGACAGCGCTCCTGCTCGTTCTGCAGGCGTCCGGCTGGAGTGACCCAATATGCTGCCACCTGCGCGAACGTGTCGCCCAGGATGTCCCCCCCTCCCCCAAGAGAGACGAGGTACTCACCAATCTGGGTGCCCACTGAAAGTCTCGCAATCATCCACGACCGGTACTCTCCGCTTCCTTCGACCTCCGGTGGGACTCGGCTCACTTGCTCCACGAAGAACTCTCCGCCAATGCGTTGGCTATCAGGGCCGGTCAAGCTCAGGATGAGCCGCTCGCGCGATCGAGCCGTCACCATGAGCGTGCCCTTCGCCATCCGGGAGGGCCGTTGTCCGGGCCTCCCGAAAGTCTCGTCGTCATCTCGGAGGATTCGCAGCGTGTGGCCATCCTGAATCATCCGCTCCATAGCGTCACCGGGGACTAGCTCCTCCGCCACCGTGTCCAGACGGATCATGTACGGGATGTCGCCACTACGATCTGTCAAGTTGTGCTCTTGGGAGACCCTAACGATGTGGGTGGAATCGCGTTCAAGCCGTCGTTTCAGGAAATACGCCCCGTCACCACTGTAGATCAGGTTCGCCAGGTGTGGCGGTTGTCCGCTTGAGAACACGAAGATCGATGGCACGAAACCGTCCACTTCCGAGATGAGGGTCATTCCTATCTCGCTATCCTGTGCACTTTTGAATTCCCAGAGCTGGCCTTCGATCGGAAGCTGGTTCGCCCTGTCGACCCCGCGGTCGAGAGACAAGGCGTTCGTGGACCTCAAATGGATGCCGTAGTTGCAGTCAGCACCAGCCTCTTGGCACTCCGGGTCCGCCCCGTTGAGACAGACGTCGTGATCGTTAGCAGTTACCTGCACGAGGTGTTCTCCAATCCAATCCGACGGCCACACGAGTTCCACCGATCTCTCACCCGACGGACCGACGGCTGCGGCAAGCACATTGCCATCCGGTGACATCAATCGAATGCACGGAGTGAACTGACTCGCCGAAGCGACCAGCACTACGCCCACAGACAGGTGGTCGCTCTCGGACGCGTCGATGCTCCAGTACTTCTTCTGCGCTAGCGAAGCCCTATGCAGGGTATTCGGGCGGAGAACCTCGGGGCGTCCTATTTCAGCCTCGATCCCATACGATCCCGGGGTCCCGGCGGTGATAAGAATCAGGGGCGCCCGGGTTTCCGTTTCATTGCCCTCCTGCTGCTGGCGGAGGTATGCGGCTTGGGTCAACGCGGGAGCGCCCGGATATGACGGCAGGTCATCGCCGTCCGGCGTATAGAGAGTGACTTGTGGATTGAAGCCCTCTCCTTCTGGAGTTATGTCGACATTGATGACCGGGCTGAGGGCGAGCTGGTCTTGATCGACCGGATTCAACTCCCATGCGTGCACCGTCTGCTGGTCATACTGGACGTTTCTCCTAGTCGTGAATTTCCCGGACGCAGAATCGAGATCCAAAGATGCCTGACGCAGTGCCTCGGCCGTGATGGCGGTGTCGCCGCTGCCACCACCTCGCGCTTGAACGACTGCCAAATACGTGGCGTCCGACGGAAGCGGCCGAGCGACCCTGGCCGCTGTTGAGTGGGTATCGCCACCGATGTCGTCGTCACTTGCCAGCCATGCACTGCTCGCAGCCGGACCTAGGCGGAAGAGCCCCAAGAAGGGGTCGAAGTCGTCCGACGCGGCAGTGACGCTCACTACGTCTGACTCTTGGCCGGCAAATGTCCAGGCGACCAGAGGTATGCGAGAGTCGCCATGCCACCAAGGCGGTTCCAGATGCGGGACTTCCTCCAAAGCGGCGTGGGAAGGAATGCCGTGGGTCAAGGTTTGAACATCGAAGACATAAGCCGTGAGTTCATAAGCACCAGCCGACGCACTGAAGTCCTTCCCCGAGACATGGATGGCATAGGAGCCGGGTGTGAGCGCGGGCAGCACCATCCACGGATTCTTGCCCGGTCCGGCATCGGCGTCCTGAGCCAATGCACTCTCTCCCGACGTCAGGACCAAGTCTGGGTCGAAATCATCAGAATGCGCGGCCAGACTGATGAACTGGCCCTCCCGCATCTCGTCTTCCCCCACGTCCAGGACCCAGTTGGCCGTCCCTGATTCTTCCGGAGTGCAGTCGCTTTCCGAGGAATCGCAAGACTCGAGAACTCCCAGAACGGGGGCATTGAGTTGAAGGGCGAGGCTCCCAAGTGGCCGCATTCTTAGCGCTGTCCGTTCCACGACCGGTTTGCCCTCACAGTCGGTTGGATGCCAAGCCAGCCGATATGTATCGTCCCGCGGAAGCCAATGCACGAGTCGGTGGTGCAGTCCGGGTTTGGTTATCGCGTGTCTCTCTTCGTCATCAAAGGAAAGCTGGCATTCCTCCCGATCAGTGGCCGCACTGATGATCACTGCATCCCCCGCTCGCCCCTCGAAAGTGAAGAGCCCTGACTGCTCTTCGGTGACCGCCTCACCGCGAGAGACCCAGCCAGAAACCAGTTCCCACGTACCGTGCAGGTCGGTCAGAGTGATCAGGACCGGAATGGGGACCAAGTAAGGGGCAAACCGGCGCAGGCCGCGTCCACCCTTTGTCAGCTTGCCGGCGAAGCGTTTCCAACTGATCATCGAGAAGCGCCTCGAGGAGCCGCCTTCCTTACTGGAACTGACCATCGCGTGCCCGCTCGTCGCAGATTCTTGATAGGACGGCCTGTAGTGGACTCATCTGAAATCTGTTGCCGTCGGATTCGGCCTAGTACAGGAGAGGAAACCGAAACAGAAAGTGAAGTTTCTGGGCACCTTTCCGGTCCCAGAGGTCGCATGAGCCAGAGCGGCAACCCGTACGGTTCGTAGCATGTTACCCCCTCGCTCGGAGCACAACATCACATTGCAGGCGTCGCTGAATCCGTCGGACGGTCCAGTTCTTCCAGCTCGACCAGAGCCACCGGCATGAGTTAGCCGGAAGTTTCGGGCCTGTTTTGGTAAGGCCCGTATTTTGATAGACATGCTGGATTCTTCGCTGTCGGTTAGTGGCTACAAGCTGTCCAACCAGCCGACTGTGGTCCCCGTCTCCTCGGGTGGCAGGTCGCTGCCGCAATTTGCGCATCCGCCCCTCCTGTTCCAATGCCTCCCCGTCGCCGTCGCGCCGCAACTCTGGCACTTCACTATGTGCCTGCCAGAACTCCCCGAGGTGAAGCTGTCCAACCAGCCGACTGTGGTCCCCGTCTCCTCGGGTGGCAGGTCGCTGCCGCAATTTGCGCATCCGCCCCTCCTGTTCCAATGCCTCCCCGTCGCCGTCGCGCCGCAACTCTGACACTTCACTATGTGCCTGCCGGAACTCCCCGAGGTGAAGCTGTCCAACCAGCCGACTGTGGTCCCCGTCGCCTCGGGTAGCAGGTCGCTGCCGCAATTTGCGCATCCGCCCCTCCTGTTCCAATGCCTCGACGTCGCCGTCGCGCCGCAACTCTGGCACTTCATTATGTGCCTGCCGGCACCGCGCCAGAGGTAGATCAAACGAGGGAGCACTACGAAACCCACCACGAAGAACAGGAAGAATTCTCCGCTACTAGAGCTGAAAACACCGCCATACTCAGCGATGGCCATGATCAACCAGGAGTTGACCCAGAACAACACCCAAGCGACCCACAGATGACTCACGATGATGTGCCGGTTGGCACGCTCCGACGAAAGATACCGAACATAGTACCAACGAGAAAAGACTGTAAATCCCCCCGCGACGAGCAGGGCATCCACCCAAATTGCCAAGCTGAAAAGACCGCGCTCGATGACGCTCAACAGGCAAAAGCTGATGACGAACCCGACCCACAGGACCCACAGCTTGCTCTTGAAGCCGAGCTTCGAGAACTTGGACCAAGCCTCGGACCCGTCGGCCTTGATCTCCGCCGAGGTCTCCCCTGCGTGTTTGGCGATCTTGGACCTCACCTCGGCCCAGCGCTGCGACGACGCCGTCGGATTTCGCCTCTTGGCTTTACGAGGAACTTCCGATTCATTCATTGTGTGCTTCCTTCAATCGCAAGCAAGGTAAATGACAGGACGGTACCGCCGCATTTCCGGCGCCGGCCCGAAGCATTCCGCCCGAGGTCGGCGTCAGCGCGCTCGTGTACCGCCTGTACCGTCCTTCCGAATGTGGGGCGGCCCTCCAGCCGGCGGTGGAACCCGCGCGACCGCGGAAACGCCCGCCGGGAGAACCGGGTCGCGTGTGACCTGCCACAGCCAGTCAGAACCCGCGGGCCTTTTGCAGCAGCGCGACGAGCACCGTCAACGACGCGTCGCAGCGCCGGCAGTAGAGCTCGGTCAACAACCCCGATTCGTCCGCCGACCGCTGCACCGTGTCCGGATGGATGAAATCGAAGTTGCGCTCCCGCTCCCGATTGCCTTCGAGGACCGCGATCTTCATTGCGATCCGATCATCCCGGAGGCGGACTTCCCTGATCCGGTCCGGGGTAGTGACGAAGCTGTGGTCGAGTCCCTGCGCAGACCGGTAGGTGACCACGCTTCGGCTCACGGCGATCACGCCCTCACAGAAACCGGCTCGAAGCCCCAAACCGCCATGCCGGTGCTTCGCGGGCAGCTCGACCGCCTGGCCGAGCTCGATGGCCCGTCCCAGGAAATTTGCGCTGTCGTCGAGTCTTCCCAGCTCGTGCACCGACTTTCCGAGCAGGAGATACGCCTCGCCGGAATCGCCATATTCGGTCACGACCACGCCGGCGGCGCGGGCCGCGTCCCGATACTGCCGCACGTCGAAGAGACCTTGCGCCTCCCGCAGGGCCACCTCCACGGGAACGCGTTCCAGCGCGAGTTCCAGCGTCGCCGGTTCTCCGGCACGGACTTCGACGGCGTCCTCGACGGACAGGAACCCCGGCTTGCTCGCCGCCACCCGTCGCAATCCGGCGGGGACCTCCAGTCCGGTCACCGGCAGGCGGTATTCGCCGACGCCCTCGATCCGCACCGTCACGTCCGGGACGTTGGCGGTGACCGTGAGCGCCCCGCGCAACGCGACCAGCGACAGTTCCACCACTTCCGACTGGCCCGCGACCACGCTCACGGTGGCCTGAGCGTCGGCGTAGCCCTCCTTCCGCGCCACCAGCAGGTGCCGGCCGGCCTGGATCCCCGGCAGGCCGAGGATGCCGGAGTCGTCCGTAGTTCCGGCGTCCACGCCGTCCAGTTGCACGGCGCTCCCCGGCAGCGCCCGAATCGTCAAGCTGCCCTCACGGGCCGACGCCGGCGCCGGCTTGCGGGCAGGCGGATTCGATACGGCGGGCGCCGTGGCCAGTGGGGCGGGTTCGGGAGCGGTCGGTCCGCGCACCGTCTGGGTCGGCGCGGGAGGGGCAGGATCAGGCGCGGGAGGGGCAGGATCAGGCGCGGGAGGGGCAGGATCAGGCGCGGGAGGGGCAGGATCAGGCGCTGGAGCGTCGGGAGCAGGAGCCGCGGCGGAATCGGGAGCCACCGAGACGCTCAGTGCATAGTCGCCGGTTGCGGTCCCCTCAAAGCCATCTACGGCAAGGAAGTAGGTGCCGGCGGACACTCGCTGCGAAATCCTGAAGTTGCCGCCCGAACCGCCGTCATTGTCTGTGGCTTCCACTCCGTTCCCGCGAAGTACACCCACGGTGTCCGTACTTCCGGAGGTCTCGAGCGTCACGGTGGACATGTCGGGAACCTCGACGATGAAACAGTCCCGCTCGTTCGGCCGATCCAGTCGACCGGCTGTGGAGGAACCGGCCTGCACGAGGGTCTCGCTTCCCTGCCCGCACGGGTGATCGTTGGCCATCTGCGGGCCCAAAGCCTGGTCGCCGGAAAAACAGCTCCGCACGATCCAGACCCCGAGCAACACCGTCGCCGCGAGGGCGCTCCTGCCGCGCCACCTGCGAGGCCGCGTACCGCCGGCGTCCGGCGCCCACCGCTCGCGCTCTTCACGAGCCCGCCGCTCCTCCTCCGCCCTGGCCGCGCCACGTTCTTCCTGACGGCACTTCTCGATCAGCGCATCGAACTTGCTGCGGCTCTCCTCCGTGCGGAAGTACTTCCTGAGCTTGCCGGCAAGGGTCTTCCGGTCGTCAGCCCGAGCCTTCCTGCTCTTCTTGTAAACATCGCCGCACCGGTTCCAGAGGTCGTCCTTCGGGCAACCCCTCGTGGCGCCGAGAAACGAATAGTGATCCTCCTCGCCGAGAGCACGAAGTTCCCGGTAGATCCGCTCCACCTGGAGTCTCGTGTTCTCACCGCCGGACATGGCTTCCTCAGATTTGCGGGAACTTCCTTCCCCCGTCAGCCGCGGCTGGTTCACGGCATGGCTCGGTCAGATCGTCCAACTCGTTTCGGCCTTCTTCGGTGACGAGGCGCTGCCGGCTCGTCCCCGCAAAGTTCATCCGGGCGTCGTCCTTCTGCTTCATCCTCTCCAGTTCGCTTCCAGATCGCTGTCGTGTCACCAGGGGTTCGCGCCGACCGGCTCAGGACGTCACCTTGATCGTGACGTTCCTCCTCCTCTTCCGCTCCATGTCCTCGGCTGTCAGGAGCGCGTCGCTCCTCAGGACCGCGGTGGCGGTCTGATGGGTCGTGAGGTCCTCGCCGTACACCGTCAGCAGCCCGTCCTCACTCAGGGTGAACCGGACCACGATCTGGGAGCCCCTTGGCAACGGTCTGGTGAAGGCGACGTGAGTGGTTCCGATCACCCAGGACGGATCGAAATCGAACGGCTCGTCGCGCGTCCGCTCGAGGTTCTCGATGCAGGCCACACTCACGCCCGTTTGCCCGTCCTTCACCGTGCGATTCCTCATCTCGCGCTCCGCCGGAACCGGTTCATCCATCAGGATGAGGTTCAGGCACCGCTTCCTCCCAACATCCTCATAGTAGAGATCGGTGCCGTAACTCTTGGAGGTGACGTTGCGGATCGTCTTCCGACTGAGGTCCCGGACCGTCGGCAGCGAAAGGCCAAGGTCCGCGGCCACGGTCCTTTCGGCCTGCTCACGGGGAAAACCTCGCTCAATCAAGGCCTCGATCGAGTCGCCCATCTCGCACTTCAGCCCCATCAGCGCCGCCCCCTTGGCGACGACTTCATCGGGATCGAAGGAGAGCGCCCGGAACTCGGGGAACCGCCGCTCCAGCGCCTCCCGCACCTGCGGCATGTGCGTCGAGCCGCCGACCAGGAGCATCTTGTCAATCTGCTGATGACCCTTTTCGCGAGCGATCTTCAGCAATTCCTCGGTGAGCATGAGGGTGTTCTCCAGCAGGCCGTAGGTCAGGTCCCGGAACGCCTCGCGGGTGACTTCGACCGTTTCGCGGGTCCCCTCGTGGTAGAGAACGGTACGGACCTTCTCCCTGCTGCTCAGGCCGATCTTCACCCCTTCGGCCGCCTCCATCAGGTACTCCCAGGTCTCCTTGTCATCCTTCACTGCCTGCTTCGACACCCTCGCGACCGTGGCCAACCGTTCCGCGAAGGACTCGGCGAGGGCCTCGTCCCAGTTCCTGCCGCCCAGTTTGTGATCTCCACCGGTGCACACGACCGCGATGGAGCCCGCCTTGATGTCGAGCACGGTGATGTCGAAGGTGCCGCCGCCGAGGTCATAGACCAGGATCGTCTCGTCGCCGCCCGTCTCCAGCAGTCCATACGCCACCGCCGCCGCCGTCGGTTCGGGAACGACGTAGCGGACGATGAGCCCCGCCAACTCTCCCGCCTGCTTCGTTGCCTCCTTCTGCGCCACGCCGAAGTACGCCGGACAGGTGATGACCGCCTCGGTGATTGCCTCGCCGGTGATGGTTTCGGCGTCCCGCACCAACCGCTGGAGGATGTGCGCGGAAACGTCGGTGGGCGTGACCTCCCGCCCCTGCATGATCCTCTTCCACTCGGGATCCCCCATGTGGCGCTTCACCGCGGAGACGACGAGTTCGGGGCTGAGCGGAGCCTCGGCCCTGGCCGACTTGCCGACGGCCACGTTGTCCTCCGACTCGAAATAGACGACCGAGGGCGTGGTCCGGTCGTTTTCGGAATTCGGGATCACGACCGGCCGGCCGTTCTCCTCCACCCGCGCGATGCACGAGAAAGTCGTCCCGAGGTCAATCCCGAAGACCCGTCGCGCCCCACTCATTCGTTGCTACCGGGCGCCTCGGCGCCGGATCTTGTCCCATCGGCGTCCGACAACCACCGGGCGAAAACTCGCTCCCAGTCAGCGCCGAACTGCTCAGTTCGACACCGTGATGCCAGCATGGCGTCGCGTCTCCTCCCGCAACTCCTCTTCCGTCTTGATCGCGTCGCTCTTGAGCTTCGTCTCCGCTTCCTGCTGGGTGGTCAGATCCTTGCCGTACATGGTCAGCAGTCCGTCCTCGCTCAGGTGGAAGCGGACGATCAACGGGGAATTGCTCGGCAGCTCCCTTGCGAAGGTGATGTGGGCTTCTCCGACCACGTCGTTTTCGGGATCGAAGTCCACGGTACCACGCTCGCGCTCAACGTTCTCGACGCACCGAAGGCGGACTCCGTTTCCTGCGTGGGCGGTGGAATACTTCTTCTCCGTCTCCATCGGAACCTGATCGTCCACCAGGATGAGGTTGTCGCACATGGTTTTTCCGCCCCCCACGTTGACAACCACGCCGAAGCTCTTGGAGGTGACGTTCTTGATCTCGGTTTCCGTCACGCGCCGGGTGACCGCCAGCGAGACGCCGCTCTCGCGAGACACCTGCTCTACGGCCTGATCGTGGCGGAAACCACGCTTGATCAAGTCGTCAATGGACTCGCCCAGCGCGAACTTCAGACCCATGAGCGCCGCTCCCTTGGCGACGACCTCGTCGGGATCGAAGGACTGGATTTCGAAATCGGGAAACCGCCGCTGCAGAGCCGCCTTCACCTGCGGCATGTGCGTGGAGCCGCCGACCAGGAGCACCTTGTCAATCCGCGAATGGCCCTTTTCCCGAGCGACTTCCAGCAACTCCTCGGTGAGCATCAGGGTGTTTTCCAGCAAACCCTCGGTCAACTCGACGAACGTGTCACGGGTGAGTTCCACCTTCGCGCGGGTCGTGTCGTGGTACAGGATCGTTCGGACCTTCTCCTTGCTGCTCAGGCCGACTTTCGCGATCTCCGCTTCCAGCAGCACCTTCTCCCGGGTCTCCGGGTTCTCCTTCACCTCGTCCTTCGACACGCCCGCGGCATTGGCCAACTGCTTGAAGAACCACTCCGCGAGAGCCTCGTCCCAGTTCTTGCCGCCGAGGTAATGGTCCCCGCCGGTGCAGACGACCGAGATGTCCTTCTCCTTGACGTCGAGCACCGTGATGTCGAAGGTGCCTCCGCCAAGGTCGTAAACGAGGATGGTCTGGTCATCGGAAGCTTCCAGCATGCCGAACGCCACCGCGGCCGCGGTGGGCTCCGGAATGACGTAGCGCACGTTGAGGCCCGCAATCGTTCCCGCCTGCTTCGTCGCCTCCTTCTGGGCCACGCCGAAGTAGGCCGGGCAGGTGACCACCACATCCTCGACTTTGTCGGTCGTGATGGTGCGCGCGTCCTGAACCAGGCGTTTGAGGATGTGGGACGAGACGACGGTCGGGTCCACCTCCTCGCCGTGCATGACCCTTTTCCACTCGGGATCGCCCATGTGGCGCTTCACCGTGGCGACTACGAGATCCGGACTCAGCGGGGCCTCCGCCTTGGCCGACTTGCCGACGGCCACGTTGTCCGCGGACTCGAAATAGACGACGGACGGGGTGGTGCGATCGTTTTCGGAGTTCGGGACCACCACCGGCTTGCCGTGTTCGTCCACGTGGGCGACGCACGAATACGTGGTTCCGAGGTCAATCCCGTAAACCCTCTTGGGCGCACTCATGTTCGTTTCTCCTTTGGGTCCCCATCGGTTGAGGGGTTCGGATGCTGGGTTCTCGTCGCGATCCGCGTCCCACACTCTTGCGTCGTTTCCGGAAGGTTCCTCACTTCGGCCTCTCGAATCGGTACACGGCGACCTTGGCCGTCTCCATGACTTGCCCGTTCCACACGAAGCCGAGCTGGAGGCACTCGTGGACGGTCCGGTCCTGATCCTTCTCGTGCGTCGGCCTCACGCTCACGATCGTCTGCATGCGGGCATCGAACGGTTCGCCGGGCTCCGGACGATGGGGATCGAGACCGAAGTTCTCTAGCAGAACCTCCATGTCCTCCTGGAAGTTCGCCAGGAGATCGAGCGCCCGCTCGGGGGTGAGTTCCTCAGGCTTCCTGCTCCAGGCGGCGGCCTGCTTCCCCATGTCGCGCTGAAGACTCAGCACGGCGCGGACCAACGGTCGAACGGCCTTCCCGAGGAGGTCGCGCTTGAACTCCTCGTTTTCCTTGTGGAGGGTGTCAATCGTCTGCTGTTTGGTCGCGTCGTAACGCAGCTTGGCCTCGAACTCGTTGAGGATCCTGCCGAGCAGCGCTTCCATCGAGACGAGACGCTCATTGAGTCGCTCTTGGGCAGCGTCGCCATTCGTCGCCTCGCTCCCGTCGGACGTGGCCGACCCGGCGGCCGGGACGGAGCGCTGCGCGCGAGCGCCGCCCGTATCGGGGGCGGTTGGCGGACATGTGCTCTCGGCAGGCTTTTCGGGTTGGTCAGGGCCGGCTCCGGTTGCCGGGCCGCCGCCATCCCCGGCGGCGTCGCCGGCCCCCGCTGGAACAGGCGTCTCGCCCGGGGCATCGAGCTCGGCGGCGGAGTTCTCAGGCGCAGAATGAGGCAACGTTTCGATTGCCGGCGGTTGTTCTGCTCCGGCGGAGGCCGGACCCATGGCCGGGGTATCGTTCCGTCGCCGGTTCAACCAACCCATCACCAGGGGATCCTCACGCCGGCCGAGGGGCTCGGCCGGTGGACGCCAACAGCGAACTCAACTCGACCGGTGTCGAGTCGGTACTTGCCCTCCAGGGTAGTGCCGACACGGTGGTCGTATTCGTCATCCGGCGGACCCTCGGCGCCTCGCTCGGCTCCCCACCAGACGCAAGGCCCCGTGCCGCCATTCATCCGCCTACCGCAGTCTCTACAGATCATTGCCAACTGTTGGGCTGGCAACATTATCATTATTTTTCTCTCGATTGCCACCGGCGGTCCCGCGCACTCCGGCGGGCTCGCCAGCGGCTAACTGGCTGTGGCCAAACCCAGGTGAGCGCCGAGACCCCCACCGGGAGAAATGCCCATGATCGGGACTTTCCGCACAACCCGCCGGGCATGAAAATGGCTGGAGCGCCGATCTTCAGATCTGAAGACCGGCGCTTCAGGCTGGGACTGCCATCAGGACGGCCAGCGGCTTGCCAAGACACGCTGCGGTTCTAACTGTCCACCTTCGCCATGATCCTGTTCCGGGGGCTGCAGGAGGCGCTGCGCAACACCCGGCTGGCCGTGGCCGGCGCAGAACCGATCCGGCTCCGCCTGCTGAAGATCGGAGTTCTGGTCCGGATATCGGTGCGGCGCGTCCGCCTCGCCATGTCCTCCGCCTGCCCCGACCAGGACTGTTCCGCCTCGCCTGCGAACGCCTGAACCGCACCTCAGGCCCGCCACACGGCCGCCCCCCCGAGAGGCGGCGCCCTGTGCCCAAAGGTGCTCGTCACCCCGGATGAGCGAGCCCAGCCCCCCCAGCGGATACCGCATCCGACCCGACGCCTACCTCCGCACTCGTGCCAAACGGTGCCGCCCGCTCCCCACGCCTCCCGAAACCTCCAATTCCGCCGTCCCGCCAGCAGTATGAGAAGTCCGGGTTAGAGAGCCCTCCCACGAGCGGCCGGACAGTTCGGGGCGCGGTTCTTCGGCGACCGCTGGGTGTCAATGGGCTCCGAAAATGTCCCACTTTTGGGTTTCTGGCGGGCCGGGAGTTGAGTAACGGGGCTGATGGGGGGAGTTTTGACCGGTCGGCAGCCGCGGACGGAGTGAACGTAGGGGGCCGAGCGAACGGAGCTCCGCGGCTGCCGACCGAGTCTCACCTTGATTGTCGCTGGCGTCTCACCCTGATTGACGCGCCACAGGTTCCAAGCTGTCCGCCACTTTTGGTGACCAGCGGGGTGCGCAGGAGGACCGATCATGGGGGTTTCTCCCGGTGGGGGTTCCAAGCCGACGGGGAGTTCAGCCGGAAGACCCGGAACCTCGCGGCGTTCAAGGTGGAGCGGGCCTGGGCGTCGGTGCCGGCGCCAGCCCGCTGCCGGGACGTCACGCAGCAGTGGCTCCCCGACGCTATCCCGACCGGACCTGACTGAGCAGCGACAACAGCGAATCCCCCGTCAGCGAGTCCACCTCGTCCAGCAGCAGCACCAGCGGACGCGGACGGCTGCGGCGGTGGCCTATGGACTGCTGGAGACGGGCGGCGACGAGACGATCCTGGTCTATGACCTCGGCGGCGGCACGTTCGACATCACCGTGCTCGACATCAAGGCGGGCTCCATCGCGGTCGTGTGCACCGGTGGGGATCACAATCTGGGCGGCAGGAACTCACCTCCTCGGACCGCGTGGCCATTGTGGACTTCGACCACGTGGCGAGGGTTCACTTGCCGCTCACCTCGCTTGCCGACGAACGGGCGCGGTCCCGGGTCGAATCCGCAATTGACGAGGTGGACAGTGACGGCGGCACCGATCTCGGGGCAGGGCTCGCCGCCAGCTTCGCCGAGTTGCAGCGGGCGTCCGCCAGCGAGGGGCGCGATCGGCATGTGATCTTCCTCACCGACGGTGTAGGGCAATACTCACCAGAGGTGCTCGAAGCCGGAATCGCTGCGAAAGCAACCGTTCATACGGTGGGTCTCGGCGATGGAGTGGATGCGGCTCTGCTCACGGCGATCGCCACCGCTACCGGAGCGTCGTACTACGCGGTGAGCGATGCCTCCGATCTGGTGGACGTCTTCGAGAGCGTCTTCGACCAGCAGTTGGCCATGAACGCGGTCGCGGCGGGCGGCGAGCGGGGAGAACTCCTGACGTCGGGCTGGCTGCTGCTGGTGGTGCGCACCCTGAGTTGGGGGGTCATGGGTCTGCTCATCGGCATGGGGCAGGGGTTGGCGTACAACACCCGGGAGGACTTCCGGGCCTGCGCCTTTGGAGGGCTCGCCGGCGGGCTGGCCGGTGGCGCGCTGTTCAACCCGGTCAGCCAACTTGCCGTTCTGGGCTCGGGCCTCTCGGCACGAGCGGTCGCGGACGTGATCGTGGGCGCGACCATCGGTGGCTCGATGAGGATTGCGCAGACCACGCTGGCCGAGTCCGACAACCCGAAGACCACGATGCTCACGATTCTGCCGGAGCCCCCTCGGGATGCCGGATTGAGGGCTGACGGATCCGGAAACACGAGGCTCGAAGACCGGGGCGCGAGCCATCTGGGGCTACGGGATTTCCTCCGTCACGGATTCGGGAAGAGCCGAGGGAGTTCGGCCGCGCCCGGAGCAGCCGTGTCCGGCGCCGGGACCACCGGACGAAAGGTGGAGGAAATCTTCCGGGGGCTGACGGCCCTGGGCGAGCGGGATCACTATTCCTTCCTCGGCGCGGATCGGAGTTGGACGCTGGCGCAGCTCCAGAAGACGTGCCGCGAGATCCATTTGGCGCGGATGAAGCAGAAGGACGACGCCCGGATGAAACTTGCCGGGAAGATCAGGCAGCGTCTTGTCACCGAAAAAGACCGCAAGGAATTGGACGAACTGATCGAGAAGTACCATGAAACCAGTCGCGACTGACGGGGGAAGGGAGTTCCCGCAAATCTGAGGAAGCCATGTCCGGCGGCGAGAACACGAGACTCCAGGTAGAGCGGATCTACCGGGAACTTCGTGCGCTGGGCGAGGAGGATCACTATTCGTTTCTCGGCGCCGCGAGGGGTTGCCCGAAGGACGACCTCTGGAACCGGTGCGGGGAGGTTTACAAAGAGAGCAGGAAGGCTCGGGCTGACGACCGGAAGACCCTTGCCGGCAAGCTCCGGAAGTACTTCCGCACCGAGGAGAGCCGCAGCAAGTTCGATGCGCTGATCGAGAAGTGCCGTCAGGAAGAACACGCCGCGGCGGCACGTGGAGCAGCGGACGCCCGACGGGCCAGGGCGGAGGAGGAGCGGCGGGCTTGGGATGCCGGCGGTACGCGGCTTGGCAGGTGGCGCCGCCGGAGCGCCCTCGCGACGACGGTGTTGCTCGGGGTCTGGGTCGTGCGGAGCTGCCTTTCCGGCGACCAGGCTTCGGGCCCGCAGATGGCCAACGATCACCCGTGCGGTCAGGCGGGCGGGACCCTCGTGCAGGCCGGCTCCTCCACACCCGGTCGCCTGGACCAGCCCAACGAGCAGGACTGTTTCGTCGTCGAGGTTCCCGGCGGGTCCACCTTGACGCTCGAGACCTCCGGAACTACGGACACCATGGGTGTACTTCGCGGAAACGGAGTGGAAGCCAGAGACGATGACGGCGGTTCGGACGCCAACTTCAGGATTTCGGAGCGCGTGTCCGCTGGCACGGATTTCCTTGCCGTGGTCGGCTACGACGGAACAGCAACGGGCGACTACGCGCTGAGCGTCCAGGTGGCTCCCGATTCCGCCGCGGCTCCTGCTCCCGTCGCTCCCGCGCCTGATTCTGCCCGTCCCGCGCCGACCCCGACGGTGCGCCGACCGACCGCTCCCGAACCCGCCCCAGCGTCCCCGGCGCCCACCGTCTCGAATCCGCCCGCCAGCAGGCCGGCGCCGGCGTCGGCCCGTGAGGGCAGCTTGACGATTCGGGCGCTGCCGGGGAGCGCCGTGCAACTGGACGGCGTGGACGCCGGAACGACGGACGACTCGGGCATCCTCGGCCTGCCGGGGCTCCAGGCCGGCCGGCACCTGCTGGTGGTCCGGAAGGAGGGCTACGCCGACGCCCAGGCCACCGTAAGCGTGGTCGCGGGCCAGTCGGAGGTGGTGGAACTGTCGCCGGTCGCGTTGTCGGGGGCGCTCACGGTCACCGCCAATGTCCCGGACGTGACGGTGCAGATCGAGGGCGTCGGCGAGTACAGCCTGCCGGTGACGGGACTGGAGGTCCTGGCCGGACTGCGGCGGGTGGCGGCGAGCAGACCGGGATTCCTCCCCGTCGAGGACGCCGTCGAAGTCCGTGGCGGAGAAGCGGCGACACTGGAACTCGTGCTGGAACGCGTCCCCGTGGAGGTGGCCCTGCGGGAGGCCCAGAGTCTCTTCAACGTGCGGCAGTATCGGGACGCGGCCCGCGCCGCCGAGGCGGTCGTGACCGAAAACGGCGATGCCGGAGAGGCGTATCTCCTGCTCGGGAAATCGGTGTACGAGTTGGGAAGACTCGAGGACAGCGCGAACTTTCTGGGACGGGCCATCGAGCTCGGCCAGGCAGTCGAGCTGCCCGCGAAGCACCGGCATGGCGGTTTGGGGCTTCGAGCCGGTTTCTGTGAGGGCGTGATCGCCGTGAGCCGGAGCGTGGTCACCTACCGGTCAGCACAGGGACTGGACCACAGCTTCGTCACCACCCCGGACCGGATCCGTGCGGTCACCTTCCGGGATGACCGGATCGCCATGAGGATCGCGGTCCTCGAAGGCAATCGGGAGCGGGAGCGCAACTTCGACTTCATCCATCCGGACGCCGTGCAGCGGTCGGCGGACGAACGGGGTTGAGGACCGAGCTCTACTGCCGGCGCTGCGATGCGTCGTTGACGGTGCTCCTCGCGCTGCTGCAAAGCGCCCGCGGGTTCTGACGGGCTGTGACAACATCCACGCAACACGGTTCTCCCAGTGGCGGCTTCGGCGCTCGCGCGGGTTTCACCACCGGCTGTACAACCATCCCTCATGCGGACGGACAGTTCGGGTCGCGGGCCGTGTTGACCGCTGGGCCGCGTCGGGCGGCAGGTCGCTCGTGGCTGATGCAGCTCGGCTTCCGTGATTTGTTCTGACCAGGAAGGAGTGCCTTGACCGAGGAGAATCGGAACCTGACAGCGGCGGCGCAGCGCTGGGCCGAGCTGAGGTCCCGGATCGCCACCTACAGAAGAGAGCCCTTGGCGGTCGTCAAGGCCGATGCGGCCGCGGCCGTTTCCGAGGCTTGGTCCAGGTTCCTGAAGCTTGGCTTCATGAGCAAGCTGTGGGTCGTGTGGGTGGCATTCGTCGTCAGCTACTGCCTGTTGTTGGTGGTCGGGCGCGGTGTTTTCGACCTTGGCAATTGGGTGGAGTCCCTGTTCCTCGTGGGCGGGTTGGCCATCTTCCCTCGTTGGTACTCTGTCCGGCACCTTTCCTCGAGAGGTGCCGGCCTGCACATCCTGAGTAGGCTGTGGGTCGTGTGGGTGGTGTTCGTCGTCAACAACGGCCTGTTCTTCGTGATCTTGGGAGATGGTGTTTTCGCCTTGACAAGTTGGGTGTTTTTCCTGGGCTTCGTGGGGGCTCTGGTGGTCCTCCCTCGTTTGTTCTACTTTTGGCTCTTTCCGTGGAAGCTCTTGACTCGAAAATCGTGAAGCGCCGGAGTTGCGGCGCGATGAAGCCCTTCCGCCTCGCTCCGCTCGGCGGTGCCGGCCCCCACCGGGAGGACTGGCCGGAGGTCGGCGTTCCAAGCCGGGGGTGTCACCTCCGCCCTTGAGGTCCGCGCCGGGACGGGCATCATCTTGGCTGCGTCGGGTTGGGACGTGCGCAGCGCGGAGCGCTGCGCGTGCAGGTCTGGAGACCGGCGTTCCAAGCCGTACGTGCCACAGGGCGGGTCTGGCTCTTCACGGCCGCGGGGATTCCCGGGTACCTTTGTGTCTTGAGACATGACGCGGAACGTGCCTCCGCGGTATCCCCGGTTCCCATCCCTCCGGAGGACGACTCCCATGCGTAACGCGCTGCGCCGTCACGGCGCCCTCTTGCTGAGCCTCGCCCTCGGGCTCCCCGCGGCCGCGCTCGCCCAGCCGGCGCCCGACGAACTCGGGGGGCTGCGGTTCCGCCACATCGGGCCGGTCGGGAACCGCACCCTCGCGGTGGCCGGCATCCCGGGCAACCCGGACATCTACTACGCCGGGGCCGCCACCGGGGGGATCTGGAAGACCGAGGACGGGGGCATCAAGTGGCGCCCGGTGTTCGACGATCAGGACGTCCACGCCATCGGGGCGCTGGCGGTCTCGGAATCGGACCCGAACATCGTCTGGGCGGGCACCGGCGAGACCTTCATCCGGGCGAACGTGTCCATCGGCATCGGGGTCTTCAAGTCCACCGACGCCGGGGAGACCTGGGAACACAGGGGCCTCGACGCGACCGCGAGGATCGGCCGGATCGTCATCCATCCCACGAACCCGGACATCGTCTATGCGGCGTCGCTCGGCCACGCCTACACCCCGCAGCCGGAGCGCGGCATCTACCGGACCACGGACGGGGGCGAGACCTGGGAACACGTCCTGTTCGTGGACGAGCACACCGGGGCCTCGGACCTCATCATGGACCCGAACAACCCCCGGATCCTCTACGCCGGGATGTGGCACCTCGAGCTCAAGACCTGGACCCGGGTGAGCGGCGGGCCCGGCAGCGGGCTCTTCGTGACCCGGGACGGCGGCGACACCTGGACGCGGCTCGAAGGCAACGGCCTTCCGGAGCTCGATGTGGGGAAGGTCGCACTCTGCATGAGCAAGGCGGACTCCCGGCGGGTGTACGCGTTGATCGAGACCGCGGACGGGGTCTCCCTCGCCGGCGAGGAAGCGGAGAGCGGCGAACTGTGGATGACGAGCGACGGCGCGCATACCTGGACGCTCCAGACCCACAACCGCAACCTCTCCGGGCGGAACGCCTACTACGCCCGCTGCGCCGCCGCGCCGGACGACCCGGACGAGACCTATTTCCTCACCGCTTCCTACGCCCGGTCGCTGGACGCCGGCAGGTCCCACGAGCTCATGCGTTTCGACGACGCGCCCGGCTGGGACCACCACGACATGTGGATTGACCCCACGGACGGCGACCGGCAGGCGGTGGCGCACGACGGCGGGGTCTCCATCTCGCTGAACCGCGGCATGTCCTGGTACAAGATCCAGTTGCCGATCGCCCAGATGTACCACGTGACCGTGGACAACGACATTCCCTACAACGTGCTCGGCAACCGGCAGGACGGCCCCTCCACGCGCGGCCCGAGCCGGGCCTGGGTCAGCGGGTTCATCGGCGGCGGCCTCTCGCGGGGCATGTGGCACGGGGTCGGCGGGGGCGAGAGCGGCTTCGCGACCCCCGATCCGGAGGACCCGAACATCGTCTGGTCCACGGCTTCGGGCGCCGGCGCCGCCGGCGGGATCGTGACCCGCTACGACGAGCGCGCCCGGCAGTTCCGCCAGCTCGAGGTCTGGCCGGAGAGCACCCGCGGCCGGCCCGCCGAGGACCTGCGCTACCGCTTCCAGTGGGTCTTCCCGCTGCTGATCTCGCCGCACGACCGGAACACGGTCTATGTGGGCAGCCAGCACGTCCACCGGACCACCAACGGGGGCCAGAGCTGGGACGAGGTCAGCCCCGACCTGACCACCAACGACAAGTCCCGCCAGACCATCTCGGGCGGCCTCACCCCGGACAACATCGGGGTCGAGTACTGCTGCGTGATCTACGCGATTGACGAGAGCCCGGTCACCGAGGGCGTCCTCTGGGCGGGGACCAACGACGGCCTGATCCAGCTCACGCGGGACGGCGGCGCGACCTGGACCGACGTGACCGCGAACGTCCCCGACATGCCGGTGGACGGGGTGGTCCGCAACATTGACGCCTCCAAATGGGACGCCGGCAAGGCGTACATGACCGTCGAGGCCCACCAGGTCGGGAACTTCGAGCCCCACGTGTACCGGACCGACGACTTCGGGGCGTCGTGGACGAAGATCGTGAACGGCGTGGCCGACAGCCCGCTCAGCTACACCCGGAACGTGCGGGAAGACCCGGTGCGGCCCGGCCTCCTCTACCTCGGGACCGAGAACTTCCTCTACGTGAGCTTCGACGACGGCGACAACTGGCAGCGGCTCGCGAACGGCCTGCCCCCGAGCCCGATGTACTGGATCGCCGTGCAGGAGCACTTCGGCGACCTCGTGGTGGGCACCTACGGCCGCGGTTTCTGGATCATGGACGACATCTCGCCGCTCCAGCAGTGGACGGAGGAGGTGGCGGACAGCAGCGTCCACCTGTTCCAGCCCCGCGGGGCCTACCGCTTCCACCCCATCACCCCGCCGTTCGCCCACTTCGACGACTGGTCGGAGGGGGAGAACCCGCCCTACGGCGCCCCGATCAGTTTCTGGCTCGCCGAGGCGGCCGAGGACCTCTCCATCGAGATCCGGAACGCGGTGGGCGAGACCATCCGCACTCTGGACGGAAAGGGCGAGAAGGGCCTGAACCGGATCTGGTGGGACCTCCGCGAGGAGGCCTCGACGCAGGCGGTGCTGCGGACGAAGCCCCTTTTCGCCGACTGGGTCACTCTCGACGAAGAGCGGACCCGCGCGGGGACGATCGGGCGCATCTCGATCCTCGCCCCGCCGGGCGACTACACCGTGGCGCTACGGGTCGGCGACACCGAGCGGACCGCGCCCCTCGAGGTGCGGAAGGACCCGAAGAGCGAGGGCGCGCTCGAGGACATCGCCGCCCAGACCGCGCTGCTCCGCCTGCTGCGGGCCGACCTCGAAACCGTGGTCGGGACGGTGAACGAGATCGAGTGGCTGCGGCGTCAGGTGCTCGACCGGAAGACGCTGGCCGAAGAGACCGGGCGGGTCGAGGCCATCGCCTCGGCGGTGGACGGGCTCGACGGCTCGCTGCTCGCCGTGGAGGAGCAGTTGATCCAGTTGCTCATCACCGGCACCGGCCAGGACCACCTCCGCTGGCCGACGCAGCTTGCCGGGCGGATCCTCTACCTTGCGGGCGTGGTGGCGACGAGCGACTTCCGACCGACCGACCAGATGCAGGAGGTTTACGACCAGCTCCACGAGCAGGTGGAAGCCCGCGCCCGAGAGTTCGCCGGGATCGTGGGGTCCGAGCTGACCGGCGTCAACAGCGCCCTCGACGCCGCCGGGATGCCCGGGGTGGTCCGGGTGGAAGGAAAGGAGTCCGGTTCGCGCTGATTCGCGGAGCGGTCCCTCGGCCTCGGGCGCGGCGCCCACCCACAGGTAGGTCGCCGCGCCGTGCTCGCTGAACGGGGAAGTCGAGCCGCGCCGCGTCCGGAACCTCCGAATTCCGGCAGGACGGTTGCGGGAAAAGGGGGTTTTTCCGCAACTGTCCTGCGGAGAACCCGGACTTCGGGGCGGGGTTCCGCCGCGACCGCGGAGGCGCGCTAAGGTCCCGCCCCGCTCAGCAATCCAGGAGGGACGTGGCATGGCGCAGTTCGAGGTTCCGGTGGTCCGGGTGGACCGCATCGAAGACCATCCCGGCGCGGACGCGCTGGAGATCGCGGTGGTGCGCGGCTACCGCTGCGTCACGAAGATCGGGGCGCACCGGGCGGGCGATCTGGTCGCCTACATCCCCGAGGACGCCATCGTCCCCGAGGCGCTGATCCGGGAGATGCGGCTCTGGGACGAGGCAAAGGGCCGGGGGATGCTCGCCGGGAAGAAGGGCGACCGGGTGAAGGCGATCCGCCTCCGGGGCGTCGTCAGCCAAGGCCTCCTCTACCCCGTCGAAGGCCGCGACGAGGGCGAGAACCTCGCCGAGGCGCTCGACATCGTCAAGTACGAGCCGCCAATTCCGGTGCACATGCAGGGCGAGGTCTGCAACCTGCGCGGGCGGACGATCCACTACGACATCGAGAGCGTCCAGAAGTTCCCCGGCCTGCTGCAGGACGGCGAGGAGGTCGTCTTCACCGAGAAGCTCCACGGCACCTGGACCTGCTTCGGGTTCTGGCCCGGACTGGACCACCCGGAGCTCCTCGAGGGCGCGACCATCATCACCTCGAAGGGGATGAGCGACACCGGACTCGCCTTCAAGTGGAACGACGCGAACAAGAGCAACCTTTACGTCATGAGCTTCACCGCCGCGATGCTCGAGGACGGCCGCTGGGACCGGGTACGGGCCGCCGCCGAGCGGACCGGCGAGCCGATCTTCATCCTCGGGGAGACCTTCGGGAAGAAGGTGCAGGACCTCGACTACGGCCAGCAGGGCCGCGCCTTCCGCGCGTTCGACGTCTATGTCGGCGAGCCCCGCAAGGGCCGCTACCTCGACTACGACGAGCTGCTCGCGCGGGTCAAGGGCGAGTGGGGCCTCGACCTGACGCCGCGGCTCTACCGGGGGCCGTTCTCGATGGAGGCGGCGGAACAGCACCGGGACGGGAAGACCACCTTCCGGGGCGGCCACGTCCGCGAGGGCATCGTCATCGCGCCGGTGAAGGAGCGCGAGTGCCCGGACCTACCGGGGAACCGGGTGAAGCTGAAGTACGTCTCCCCGAAGTACCTGCTCCGCCGCGGCAACGTCACGGACTTCCAGTAGGGACGCGCCCACGGCGCGCTGGCGGACGCCTTCTGCTGCCCGGCGTCAGGGCTCCACGCCGAAGGCCCGGCAGATCGCGTCCAGCTTTTCCGCGACTTCCGGATGAATCTCCTCCGGAAGCATCCGGTCGGCAATCTCGTGGTAGGCGGTGTAGGGAACATCCCCGAGTCCGGCTGCGGTGAGCAGCGGCGGGATGAGATGCCGCCGGGCCTTGGTCGCCTTGAGGAACTCGTGGTCACCGAGGGGGTCGGCGACCATCGCGGGCGGGAACTGCGCGTGGAGGAAGGAGCGCATGGCGTCCACCCGTGCGGCTGCATCCGCCGCCGGGGAGCGGGCTTCGATGAACCGGGCGAGGGCGTCCGGATGGAACAAATAGCTCTCGATCTCGTAGCGCCGCCAGCGGAGGCGCTGCAGGCCCCCGCCGGTGATGGCGGTGTCCGGGACGTCCGGATGCGCGTCTCCATCCAGCAGTTCGAGCCCCGGCAGGTCTTCACGCACAAGACGCATCGCCTCGTAGTGGTCGCGTGACCGGATTCCGGACGCGCCTCGCCCGGGATCGAACACGACCGGCTTCCACAGGATCTCGGTGAGCAGCAGCCGGTGCGCACGGTGCCCCAGGCGCGCGGCCCACGCTCTCAGGATGTTGATGTCCGTGAAGTTCTCCACATAGAGCACGCCTTTCGCTTCCGAGGCCGCGACGATGTCCGCGTTGCCCAGCACGCGGAGTGAGGAGATCAGGCGGTTCCGCTCCTCCGTGTCCGCGACCATCCGTGGAGTGCCTACGGTCAGACACAGTTCCCGCGGTTCGACGGCGGAAACCACGACTTCTGAATGGGTGGCGACGATCAGTTGCGAATCCTGCCGGGCGGCCAACGTCCGCAGTTCGCGATAGATGGCGTCCTGCAGGATCACATGAAGGTGCGCGTCGGGCTCGTCCACGAGCAGGACCGCACCTTTCCGGGTGTGGAGCAGGGCAAGCAACATGAGCACTTGTTGAAACCCGCTGCCCGCGCTGGTCAGGTCCAGTTCCCGTTTGCCTCCCGTTTCGCGGTAACCGGCCCGGATGTCCGGGCCGGAGGCGTCCGGCGCGTTCAGTTCGTATCCGAAGAGCCGGGAAACCACTTCCATGAGCCCGGCCCAGGCAGCGTCGTCGGCGTACGCCTCGACGAGCAGATTGCGCAGGACCTCGCCCGGCCGGCCCCGGCCGAGGAGCTGGGTGATCTTCGGAGCCTGGAAGACGGGTTCCTCAACGGCGAGCCCGGTCATCGGAGGAATGAACACGACCGGCAGCACGATCTCCCGGAGCAACCGGGGGTCGGCGTCCCAACGGGGCCGTACGTATGCCTGCTCGGAGCTGTTGAACTTGACTTCAACCGCGACGGTCCAACCACTTCCATGCTCGATTTCGATCTCTATGTCCCTTCCCGGGCGACGATTGGTCCACAGGAGGTCGAAGTTGCGCAGCGGCACCGCAGTGAACGCCTGCCGAGCGATCGGAGCGCGCTGGTAGCCACGGCGGGGGTTGAAGTTACGGAGTTCCCTCCAGCGGTCGAGGACCAGCGCCCAAGCGGAGACGGCCTGCAGCAGCGTGGTTTTCCCCGTGTTGTTCGGCCCCGCCAGCACCACATGCCCCGGCAGGCGGAACTCGGTGTCGTCGAACCGCTTGAACCCGCGGATCCGGACCCGGCGGATCATCTTGCCCCTGGGAGTCGAGCGTGAGGGCGGACGGCGACGGGCACGGCGGGCAGTTCCCGTACCCTACCGAATCGGGGCGGAGCGAATTGGCACGGAGCCGTTGAGCCCGCCATCCATTGGATGGCGCGCACTGGCCCGGAACGCCAAACTCCAGGGTACGATCCAAACCAGCCGGGATGCGAACGCCGGGTCCCTTGCGTCCAATCGTGCCGATCAACGATTTCGCCGTCCGCCAAGCAGCGTTCGCCTGGCTTGCCGAGCAGAAGGCGATCCACGGACCGGTTCTCCCGACCACGCTGCTGATTACAGGGTTCGAGGTCGAGGGGCAAAGGGTTTCCATCATGAACCGGCCAAGAGGCATTTTTCGGCCGCGACAGTGCGAGCTTCCACTCTCGGTCAAAACCTCTTTGACCAGCCCGTACGCAGACTGCTGGACCCCGGACGGCTCTCTCCTTTATTCCTACCAAGGCACGGACCCGAATCACCCCAACAACGTCGGGCTCCGCGAGGCTTGTCGCCGACAGATTCCACTCGTCTATTTCTTCGCCGTCGTGAAGGGCCAGTATCTGGCCGAGTTCCCCATCTACGTGGTCCACGACGATCCGGCGGCGCTGACCTTCACGCTGCAACTTGACGACCCGAGCACCGTGGTGGAGACCGGTGCGGCCGAGGGAGTTCAGGAACCGGCAACAGCACGCCGACTCTATCTGACCGGATCCATGCGCGTTCGCCTCCACCAGGCACCCTTCCGGGAGCGCGTCCTCCGAGCGTACCGCTCACAGTGCGCGGTCTGCCGACTGCGACTGCGGCAGTTGCTCGACGCCGCCCACATCAAACCGGACCACGAGGGAGGGGAGCCGGTCGTGAGCAACGGGCTCGCGCTCTGCAAGATTCACCACACGGCATTCGACAGGATGTTCCTTGGCATCCGGCCAGACGGCGTGATCCGCATTCATCGTGAGGTTCTCAAGGCGGAGGATGGCCCGATGCTCCGCTACGGGTTGCAGGAGCTTCACGACCGACCCATTCACGTTCCGCGAAGAACTCAGGATCAGCCCGATCCTTCGTTGCTCGCTGGGCGTTACGCGGCGTTCGAACAGTCACCGCTGCACCTTTGAGGCGCCCCCCGGGCGAGAGGAGTGCTATGGGCGTTACGTGTTCTTGGGTTGGACCTGTTTCAGTCACCAACTGGGCAGGAATCCCGTTGGCAGGACGACGATCTCTGAGTGCACCTGCTCCAGAAAAACGTCGCACCGAAGCACCTGAATTCGATCCGGGGCCTGATTCTGAGCCTTGTCCTCTGGAGCCCTTCGGCTTCAACTGCCCGATGGGACTCTGGTGGAACTACGTGCCGCAGGAGGAGTACCTGCCGATTCTGCTGGTGTCCGACTGGCTGCCGCATCTGCACTCCGAAATCGTCACGAAGCGTGAACCGGTGGCCATATTCCACGCGTGGATGGAGTACGAAAAGGTGGTGGAAGAACTTCGCAAGGCGAAGGGAGACGCACGCAGGCGACGCCAGATCATGTCGGCCATCTTCGCGGCAGTGGAGGAAATCCGGTCCTGGCACTGAGGGCGACCCGCGCCGCCGACCGGCGGTCCCGTCTGGCCTACGCGTCGCCCAGCCGGTCCAGGATCAGCCGGTCGATCTGCCAGAGCTGGTCTTCGCGGTTGGAGTAGGGGCCGGGGCGGTAGGCGGAGGACGCGATCCCCTGCTGGGCGAGTTCGGAGACATGCCAGTCCTGGAGGTTCGTGGTGTGCCAAAACTCCACGGCGCGGCCCGGATCGAAGTCCTCGCGGGAGAGCGCTTCCCCGCTGAACAGCCAGTCGCAGCGGATCGTGGTGCGGTCCATCGCGAGCGGGCGCATCAGGTAGCGCACCACGTAGTCGGGGTGCAGGCAGAGCATCACGTTGGGGAGCAGGATGTCGTAGCCCACGCGCCGCCGGCCGGCCTCCGAAAGGCCCGGCAGCGGCGCTCCCACGAGACGCCCGTCGGTGGACATGGTCTCGACGCCCTCCGCCATGTCCATCGCCGAGCCAACCGCGCCGGGGGTCACCGGGTAGTTCTCGCCGCTCAGGTAGTGGGAGAGGCGCTGGAGCTGGGGGTGGATCACCGGGCAGTGGAGGCACTCGGAGAAGTTCTGGACCACCAGCTTCCAGTTCGCCCTCAGGTCGTAGCGTTCGGTGTGCGCGGAGCGGAGGTCGCCGATCCCCCACGGCTCGAGCCGGGGGGCGGCGGGGCCGAGTTGCTCCAGCAGTCCCTCCCCCTCCTCCGCCACCCGCACGAAGACGATCCCGCCCCACTCCTCGCACCGCGCCGAGGCGAGCGGGTAGTCCTCGACCGAGAACCCCTCCACCCGGTCCATGTGCGGCGCCCGGCGCAACGTCCCGTCCAGGCCGTAGGTCCACGCGTGGTACGGGCACTGGATGGAGCCCGGCAGACAGCCGCTCGCCGCCTCCACCATCCGAGTCCCCCGGTGCCGGCAGACGTTGTGGTGGGCCCGGACCCGGCCGTCCGGGCCGCGCACCACGATCAGGCAGTCGCCCGCGACCTCCACCAGCCGGTAATCCCCCGGCTCCCGGAGGTCCTCCACCGGACAGGCCGCGTTCCACATCGCGCGGTGGACCCGCTCGCCCTCACGCGCGAAGACCGCCGGATCGGCGTAGTAGCGGGCGGGCAGCGTCATCGCCCCCGCCGGAGCGGGCGGACGGGTGTCGGCGTACGCCCCGTCGGACGCCACGTCGCCTATCCCGCCGCCGGGGTGGCGCGCTTCCTCGGCGGATCGAAGAACGGCAGAGGCGCCACGTGGGAGCGCGCCCGCCGCCGGCTGTATTCCACCGTCACCTCGATGTCCAGCGGGGTCCCCGGGCGCTCGTAGCCCCGATCCACGGTGGCGAGCGCGAGCTGCCGCTTGAGGAGGGGCGACCAGGCGACGCTCGTGGCCCGGCCGACCTGCTCGCCGCCCGCATAGACCGGAACGCCGTCGCGGTTCACCTCGTCGCAGACCTCGGGCGCGAGATCGTCCACCGCGAACAGCCGCTCGAGCTCCATGATCGAGGTCTCGATCCCCACGAAGAACCGCTCCGGACCCCGCGCCCGCTCGGCCATGAGCGCCGCCTGCCCGATGAACGGCCCCTTCTTCGCGCTCACCGCCCACCCGAGCCCGACCTCGTAGGGCGTGGACCTCTGCTGGTCGGTGAGCGCGAAGTCCGCGTTCCAGAAGTCCACGTCAATCAGCGGGAAGCCGGCCTCCACCCGCGCGCGGTCGAGGGCGAGCATCCCCGCGGGGACGAGCCCGCGCGCGTCGCCTGCTTCGAGCAGCAGGTCCCAGAGCGCGACCGCCGCCTCCCGGTCCACCCAGAGTTCGTAGCCGAGGTCGCCCGTGTAGCCCGTCCGGGTCACGACCACCGGGATCCCGCCGAGCTGCGCTTCCCGGAGCCGGAAGAAACCGAGGTCCGAAAGATCCCGGTCCGCGAGGACGTTCAAGATCCCGCAGGACGTCGGCCCCTGGAGCGCGAGCGCCCCGAGTTCCTCGGAGACGTCCTCGATCGCGACGTCCATCCCCGCCGCCACCCGCTCGAACCAGACGAGCGCCGGGTCCACCGCGGTGGCCCGCACGAAGTCCTGGGCGAAGCGCTGGAAGCAGCCGTCCTGGAGTAGCTTCCCGCGCTCGTCGCACCAGCCGGAATAGAGCACCTGCCCGACCCGGGAGCGCTTCACGTTGCGGGTGATGAGCCGGTCGGTGAGCGCCGTGGCGTCGGGGCCGACGAAGTTGTACTTGTAGAGTGGCGAGACATCCATCAGCGCCGCCCCCGAGCGCACCGCGTGGTACTCGGGGTCGTGGAACGGCTCGAAGGCGTTCACCACGAAGTAGCCGGCCCACTCCTTCCAGCGCATGCTGGTGCAGAGCGCCTGGGTGCGGGGGTGGAAGGGAGTGCCGCGGGCCATGGTGGGGACCGCCCGGACGGGCGGGACCCGAGAATGGTATTCAGAGGTGTGGCGGTGAGGTCACTTCCACATCTTTTCGTCAACCACCCGCATTTCCCGAAGCAAGGCGTTGAAATCATCGGCCTCCTCCTGCGTCCAGGTCGCGAACCGGAGCAGGCGCTTGCGGCGGGCTTCCACTTCAACGGCGTCCCTAACAGCCTGTGGCAAAACCCACGCGGCGTTCGACGGGCGATGCATCCCGGCTGAACCGCGCCTCTACGAGGCGCTCATCGTTGCGTTTCGGTCGGAATACACCCGGTATTCCTCCCTCACGCGCCTTGTCAGCCGGGCGCCTCGCCCGTCTCGGCACTCACGTGGGTTTCACCACAGACTGCTAAGAATGCGGAGCACCGTCGTGTTCAGGCTCTCGCCCGCCTCCTCGCTCATGGCGCGCAGGCCCCGCAAGAGGTCCTCGTCCACGTTGCGGATGGTGAGCCGGGTGGAGGGCATTTCGTCTGGATTGTGACTTCAAACCTGCACTTGGATAACGGGAGTGAAACGGCCGCTGGGAGCGCCGGTCTTCAGACCGGCATCGCCCGCGCAGCGGGCGAAACTCCCGTGGCCAGGAGGCCGGATGGCGTACGGCCATCCCGTGTGGCGCTCTGCCATGCGGCGCACAACGATGGGAATTTCGTCCCCCTCCGGGGGACGATGCCGGTCTGAAGACCGGCGCTCCCAGCCGGCGCTCGGCATCACGACGGTCAGCGCCTCGTGGAAAGTGCTTTTTCATAGCAACCGGGCCGGTCTGGAGACCGGCGCTCCCGTTCCCTTGTTACAGTCCGCCGCACTGGAGGACGGACAATCCATGCGCAACAAGGGACCCGGTCGGCTCGCGCTGCTGGCCGCTCTGCTGCTCGCCGCGCCCGCCGCCGCCCAGCCGCTGGCCGAGGCCAGCCCCGACGACGTGACCCACGGCAAACGGATCTTCGAGATCCACTGCGCCCGCTGCCACGGCCTCGACGGGGTCGGCGGCGAAGGACCGAACCTGATGCGGGAGAACCTGCGCCGCTCCACGGAGGACGACGCGCTCATCGAGATCGTGGACAACGGGATCGCCGGCACCGACATGCCGGGCCACGGGTCGCTGAACACCCGCGAGATCCGGAACGTCGCCGCCTACGTCCGCTCGCTGGGCGTGGCGCCGCGCGAGGAACTTCCGGGAGACCCGGTGGCGGGCAAGGACCTCTACGACATGACGCTCTGCTCGACCTGCCACATCACGAACGGCGAGGGGATCGCGCTCGGGCCGGACCTCTCCGACGTCGGCCTGCTGCGCGGGAGCGCCTTCCTCCGCGAGTCCATCCAGGACCCGCCGAAGGTGGTGAACCCCCGCTACCGGACCGTGCTCCTCGAGACCGCGGACAGCCGCACGGTCATGGGAGTGCGCACGGGCGAGGACACCTTCACGGTCCAACTGATTGACGAGGCCGGCCGGCACCGCTCGTTCCGCAAGAGCGACCTGCGCGAGTTCCAGTTGCTCCCCGAGGAGAGCATGATGATGAGTTACGCCGACTTCACGGACGCGGAACTGAACGATCTGGTCGCCTACCTGATGACCCTGCGCGGCCCCGAAGGAGGCTCCGAATGACGACCCGCAGACTGGTTGGCGCCGCCATCCTCTTCGCCCTGACCGCCGCTCCGGCGCTCGGCCAGGTGTCCTACTCGCGGCTCGTGAACGCCGACGACGAACCGGAGGTCTGGCTCACCTATTCCGGCAACTACAAGTCGGAGCGGTTCAGCCGGCTCGACCAGATCAACAAGGACAACGTTTCGCGGCTGCGTCCGGCGTGGATCTACCAGACCGGCACCGTCGGCCGGGTCGAGGTGACGCCGCTGGTCGCGGACGGGGTCATGTACATCGCCGAGCCGCCGAGCACCATCGCCGCGCTCGACGCCCACACCGGCCGGCGCCTCTGGCGCTACGACCCGATCGTCCCCGACGAAACGCTCAACATCGGCTTCCCGCGCACCAACCGCGGGATCGCCATCCTGGGCGACACCCTGTTCTTCGGGACGCTCGACGCCCGCCTGATCGCGCTTGACCGGACGCAGGGCGACGTCCGTTGGGTCACGCAGATCGCCGACAACGCGGTCGGCTACGCCGTCACCGCGGCGCCGCTCGCGGTGGACGGCAAGGTCATCGTCGGGATCAGCGGCGGCGAGGCCGGGGTGCGCGGGTTCCTGGACGCCTACGACGCCGAGACCGGGGAACTCGCCTGGCGCTGGTGGTCCGTTCCCGCCGAGGGGGAACCGGGCAACGACACCTGGGGCGGCGACAGCTGGAAGACCGGAGGGGGGGCCACCTGGTTGACCGGCTCCTACGACCCCGACCTCGGACTCGTCTACTGGCCGATCGGGAACCCGGCCCCGGACTGGAACGGCGACTCCCGGCCCGGGGACAACCTCTACACGGACTCGCTGGTCGCGCTCGACGTGAACACCGGCGAGATGCAGTGGTACTTCCAGTACACCCCGCACGACGTCCACGACTGGGACGCCAACCAGATCCCCGTGCTGGTGGACGCCGAGTGGGAAGGCGCGACGCGGAAGCTCGTCATCCACGCCAACCGCAACGCCTTCTACTACGTGCTCGACCGCGAGACGGGACAGTTCCTGCGGGCCACCCAGTACGCGACCCAGACCTGGGCGGAGCGGATTGACGAGAACGGCCGGCCGGTGCGCGTTCCCAACATGGAGCCAAGCGAGGAGGGCACGCTGGTGTGGCCGAGCCTCGCCGGCTCGACGAACTGGTACAGCCCCGCCTACGACCCGGACCGGATGTCGCTCTTCGTGCCGACCCGCGAGATGTCGTCCATCTACTTCAAGAGCGAGGCCGAGTACGAGCCGGGCACGCCCTTCCTCGGGGGCGGCGAGCGGCGGCCCGACGCCGACGAGACCTACGGCGCGGTCCGCGCCCTCGACGCCCTGACCGGAGAACTGAAGTGGGAGTTCCGGCAGCTCACGCCCGCGGTATCCGGGGTGCTCGCCACCGCCGGCGGGGTGGTGGTCTCCGGGACGCAGGAGGGCAACCTCTTCGCGCTCGACGCCGACACGGGGGAGGCGCTCTGGGACTTCTACGTGGGTGGCGGTGTCCGGGCGGCCCCGATGAGCTTCGCGCTGGAGGGAACGCAGTACATCTCGGTCGCGGCCGGCCAGTCCATCTTCACCTTCGCGGTGGCGCCGGACGCGGACGCCGGGGGGAACGACTGATGCGGCGGGCCGCGATGCTTCCCGCAGCGCTGCTGGGGATGTTCGCGGCCGGCTGCGGAGGGACCGGAGAGCCGGAGCCGGCCCCCGAGTCCGTTCCACCTGACCCGGCCGCCGGTCCGCTGCTGCTCGTCACGAACGAGGACGCCGGCACCCTGAGCGTCGTCGCCACCACCACCCACGAGGTGCTGGCCGAGATCGAGGTCGGCCGCCGGCCCCGCGGCGTGCGCGCGTCCCCGGACGGCGGCATGGCCTACGTGGCGGTCTCCGGATCGCCCAAGTGCCCGCCGTGGATGGAGGAAGAGGGCTGCGCCGAGCCCGACAAGCGGTTCGACGGCATCGCCGAGGTGGACCTCCGCCAGCAGGTCCGCACCCGGATGCTCCCCGGCGGCTCCGACCCCGAGAGCTTCGACATCACCCCCGACGGCGCCCGGATCGTGGTCTCCAACGAGGACACCGACGAGGCGAGCCTCGTGGACCTGGAATCGGGCGAAATCTTCCGCACCGTCCCGGTGGGCGTCGAACCGGAGGGCGTGCGGATCAGCCCCGACGGCACCCTCGCCTACGTGACCGGCGAGACCGACCACGACGTGACCGTGCTGGACACGTCCACCGGCGACGAGATCACCCGCATCACGGTCGGCCACCGCCCCCGCGACCTGGTCTTCACCCCCGACGGAACCTACGCCTACGTCTCCGCCGAGATCTCCGGCACGGTCTCCGAGATCGTGGTCGCCGAGAACCGGGTCAGCCGCACCATCCCGCTCCCCGAAGGCTCCCGCAGCATGGGCGTCGCCCTCTCCCCGGACGCCTCGACGCTCTACGTGGCGAACGGCCGCTCCAAGACGGTCTCGGTGATTGACCTCGCTTCCGGCGAAGTCACCGCCAACGTCGAGGTCGGCGAACGCCCCTGGGGCCTCGCCCTCTCCTTCGACGGCGCCCACCTCTACACCGCCAACGGCCCCTCCAACGACATCACGGTCCTCGACACCACCACCCTGGAGATCATCACCCGCATCGAGGTCGGCGCCGGCCCCTGGGGCCTCGCCCTCGTCCCCTGACGCTGACCCCGGTGGCCGGTACGGCTTGGAACGCCGGTCTCCAGACCGGCACGCGCGGTGCTCCGCACCGCGCACGGCGCCACCCCATGCGCAGGGGCGTTTCGCCCGGTGGGAGTCTCGGTGCGCGCGCAGTTCCACCGCAGGCTGTTAGCGTTCGGCCGCAGGGGGTTCCGGCCCTTGCCAAGGAGGTCCTTCATGTCCGACAACCGCGCTCCGTCTCACGTGCGCCACCCCGTCCCGCTCGTCGTCCTTGTCACGGTCGGGCTGCTGGCCAGCGGGTGCGACGACGGCGATTCGCCGACCACTCCGGCGCCTGCGCCTGCGCCCGCCCCCGCACCGGCCCCGCCGCCACCGCCCGAGCCGGCGACCGTCCAGATGTACCTGCTCACCGAGACCGGAAACGGGGAGCCGGTGGGCACGGTGGAGATCGCAGACAGCGATGACGGCGCCGTCTTCACTCCCGACCTCGCCGGACTGACGCCCGGCGACCACGGCTTCCACGTCCACCAGAACGGCGACTGTGGTCCGTCCACGAAGGACGACGGGGCGGTGGTTCCCGGCGGCGCCGCCGGCGGCCACTACGACCCGGAAGAGACGGGGGTCCATCTCGGGCCGGACGGGAACGGGCATCTCGGCGATCTGCCGGTACTGGCCGCGGCGGAAGACGGGACCGCGACCACGGCGGTCACCGCGCCGCGAATTAGCGATCGTTCGGAGATCGCCGGACTCGCGCTGATGATCCACGCCGGTGGTGACAACTATTCCGACGATCCCGCCCCGCTTGGCGGCGGCGGCGCCCGGTTCGCCTGCGGCGTCATCGAGCCCGCCGGCTGATTCCGGGTCCGGAGCGGCTGACGCGGCGACGCCGCCAAGCCCTCGTCAGCCAGCCGGACGGGGCGTCCGGCGCGCGAGCAACTCCGCCGCCAGTTCGCGGAGGCCGATGGCCTCGACCTCATCGGACACCGGATAACGATCCGGGCCGGTACCCACCAAAAAGCACCTGTCCGGTGCCAATGCCTCCCGCGCCAAGTGGAAGCCCTTCGTCGTCCGGGGGACCCGGCTCCACTTGATCTCCACGGCCCAGCGCTCGCCGCTCGGGAAGTCGAGCACCAGGTCCATCTCGGCGCCGGCGGCGGTGCGGAAGAAACTCGCCTGGGTCCGGTCGGGGGCTGCCGCGAGCAGGTTCTCGATCACGAAGCCCTCCCAGGAAGCCCCGACCACCGCGTGTCCGGCAAGAGTGTCGAACGACGCCAGATCGAGGAGGGCGTGCAGGAAGCCGCTGTCCCGGAGGTAGATCTTCGGAGACTTGACCAGGCGCTTTCCGATGTTGACGTGGACCGGCGGCAACCTGCGGACGAGCAGAAGGTCGCTGAGCACCGACAGATAGCGGTTGACGGTGCGGACAGCGATGTCGAGCGAGCCGGCGAAACGTGAGGCGTTCAGGAGAGCGCCCTGCGTGTGGGCGAGCATCGTCCAGAGCCGGCCCAGTGTTTCGGCGGGGATCCGCGGGTTCATCCACGCCAGTTCCCGCTCCAGGTAGGTGCGGATGAAATCGCGCCGGCGGCCGAAACTCACCTCGTCGGTAGGAGCGAGAAAGGACTCCGGATACCCGCCGCGGAGGAACAGGGCGTCCCGTGACCCGGCGTCATCGGGAATCTCCAATACGTCCAGTGGAAGGAGGTCCCGATAGGCGATCCTCCCCGCCAGCGTCTCGCCGGTCTCCCGCAGCACATCGAGGGACGCGGAGCCGAGGATCAGGAACCGTCCGGATCGCCGTCCCCGGCTCCGTCCCCGGTCAATGGCTCCGCGCAGCGAGAGCAACAGTTCGGGAAACCGGTGGATCTCGTCGAGGATGACGAGGCGGTCTTCGTACCGGTCGAAGAGGGCCTGGGCCTGTTGCAGCTTGTCGCGGTCATCCGGATCCTCAAGGTCGAAGTACACCGCGTTCAATTCGCTGCCGATCGCCTGCGCGAGGGTGGTCTTGCCCACTTGGCGCGGGCCGAGGAGCGCGACGGCCGGTTGCCAGCGCAGCGCCTCGCGCACGTCAATCGCGACTCGGCGGGCGATCATTCTTGTATTTTGTGCCGTACAGAACAAATATACAAGGACAAACATGGCATCATCCGTATTCTGGTGACGAAATACGGAGCCCGATCTGCGTCGCAGACACACAAGCAGAAGACCCGGCAACCCGGAACGCCCGAGAATTGCGCTCCGCGTTGTTCCTGCGTTATGTTCCTACGTGCGGGGACCACAAACCATGAAAGCAGTCAGCGTTCGAGAACTCAAGAACAACCCTTCGGAGGCCCTTCGGGAGGCTCGAAAGGAACCGGTGTTGGTACTCAAGCGCAACCATCCGGAAGCGTTGATCGTCCACCTAAGCGATGACTCGCTGCTGGCCAAAGCGGGCATCCGGGAAGCCATCGCGACCGCGCTCTTCCGGAGCCGCAGCGTGTCTCTCGGCCGGGCGGCGGAAATCTCGGGCCTGCCGATTGCGGAATTCATGCAACATGTCTCCCGTCTGGGGATTCCGATCGTGGACGGTGACGCCGCGAGCCTGCGCGAGGAACTGGAAGCGTTCGCCGAGTGGAGCGCACGCTCGTCATTGCCGACGCCAGTCCGCTGATCGGGCTGGCGTCGGCTGGCGCATTCGATCTGCTTCGCCGGCTGTTCGGCCAAATCACGGTCACCGCTGTCGTCCGGGACGAAGTTTGCGCCGGCGGCAGCCGCCGGGGAGCGGCCGAAATGAGAGCCGCGATTGACGCTGGTTGGATCCTGGTGGAGCCAATCAGTGTGGAGGACCCGCCAATCGGGAGGGCGGATCGCGGCGAGGCAAGTGTCCTCGCCCTTGCGCGGGATCGCGAGGAGTGGTCCCTATTGCTGATGGACGACTCCACCGGTAGAGCGCACGCGCGAAGTTCGGGTATCGCCGTGATGGGCGTCGTGGGGATCCTGCTGACCGCAAAGCGCGAAGGCTTGGTGGCCAAGGTCGGTCCGTTGCTGCACCGCCTCAGAGACGGCGGATTCCGGCTGTCGGACCGGGTGCTGGACGCCGCACTCGCGGAGGCCGGCGAGGCCGATAGGGAACTCTGAGGCGACCGCGAAAACGGGCGCTCCGGTCCTACCGCAGGGCCGTGAGGACGGTTTCCGCGGTGATCTCGTGGGTGCCGGTCACCCGGGAACGCCGCGGGGCGGGCGCCGGAACGAAACGGGCCTGGATCACCTCCGCGGTCCCCACGCCGGGCAGGTGGGCCGTTGCGGGCATTTCCGGAGACGCCGGCGACGGACCCTCCGTCCACTTGACCTCACCCACCAGCAACCGGCTGCCGTCCACGGAGCGGGCCACCAGGTCCAGTTCGGGCTCGTTCCGCCGCCAGTAGCGCTGCGCAGGTTCCCACGGACCGAGCGCGCCCAGCGGGGCGTCGGTGCGGTGGAGGGTGGGAACGGCCAGCCGGCAGAGTTCCTCCCACGCCTGGGACGCGAGGGCGGTGCGGGCGCGTTTCCAGTAGTCGAGGCGCGTCTCCCGCGGAGCGGCGGCGAGCGCCGCGCGGTGGGGCGCGACCACGCGGAACCAGAGGCGCAGGAACGGGTCCTCGATCCGGTAGAGGCTGCGCTTGCCGGAACGCGGCGGGCTCCCGAAGGGGGTCTCGCGCCGCAGGAAACGCATCGCGCCGAGGGTGGCGAGCGGGCCGGACAGGCTCGACGCGGGCTTGCCCAGCCGTCCGGCGATCTCGCTCATCCGGTGCGCGCCCGCGCCGATCACGTCCAGCAGCGGCCGCAGCGTGGCGGCGGACGGGATCTCCGCGCGGAGCAGGCGGCCGGGCTCGTCGTGGAGCGGCCCGGCGGGGTCGAGCACGAGGAAGTCCACCGCCGCATCCAGATCGGTCCCGAACGGCTCGGCGAGTTCCCAGTACCGCGGCGTCCCACCCCAGAGCGCGTAGAGCGCCACCTGCTCGCGCGGGCTCGCGCCCGGGAAAGCGTCGCCCAGATAGCCCGGGCGGAGAGGCTGCACCGCGAACGCCTCCACCGCCCGACCGTAGAGCGGCGCGCCCGCGCCGAGGAGCGCGCCGTGCATCATCCGCCAGCTCGACCCGCTGACGACCAGCGACGGGCGCGGTCCGGGGCGGTCGAGCCAGTTCTGGAGAACGCTCGCGAACGAGGGATCGGCGGCAAGGAGATAGGGCAGTTCGTCAAGGATGAACGGCCCCGGCCAGTTCGTGGCCGCGGCCTCGGCCCGCAACCGGTCCAGGAACGATCGCCAGTCCGGGTACTCGACGGACGCGAACTCCGGGAACCGCTGCGCCACCGCCTCGGCCAGGTACCGCCGCTGCACCGGCGCGGCCGAGAGGTCCGCGACCGTGTAGAGGCCGTCGTGGCGGGCTGACCATTCGAGCAGCAACCGGGACTTCCCGACCCGCCGGCGTCCCCAGATCGCCGTGAAACTGCCCGGCTGCCTCAAGACTCCGTCGAGGCGGTGGAGTTCGTCGGTGCGATCGAGGAAGCGCATGGTTATTGTTTCTTACATTATATTTGACAATATAAATTAGATCCACCACACACGGAACCCTGGTCAGGAGAATGGCGAAACGGCTTGGAACGCCGGCTTCAGCCGGCACAGCCCGCCGCAGGCGGGCGGCGGGACGGACCTCATTCCCCGGGGTGGCTCGGCTGCGCGCGCCAATGCACGCGGGGTAGCAACGAACCGCCCGCGGCCCTGCGGGCCGCCGTGCCGGCTGAAGCCGGCGTTCCAAGCCGGTGGCGACATCACGGCTCGTTGGCTGACCCGCGGGACCCCGTTCTCGCAGTAACGGTGCTGTCCGTGGAATCCGGGGTACGATCGCGCGCTTCCGGCGCCCCCGACGCCCCGAACCTCTCCAAGCTCCCGATCCAATCCTTGAACCGCTACGACGACATCGTCATCGGGGGTGGGCACAACGGACTGATCGCCGCCGCCTACCTCGCGCGGGCGGGCCGGAACGTCCTGCTCGTCGAGAAGAACGAGCGGGTGGGCGGCGCGACCTACAGCGAAGAGATCCTGCCGGGCTTCACGGTCACGGTCTTCTCCTACGTGGTCAGCCTGCTGCGGCCGCAGATCATCGCCGACCTCGACCTCGCCCGGCACGGCCTGCAACTCCAGGCGCTCGACGGCACCTTCACGCCGCTGCCGGACGGACGGGCGCTGACCCGCTGGCACGACCCCGCCAAGACCCGCGAGTCGCTGCTCCAGTTCTCCCGCCGGGACGCGGACAACTACCCGCTCTTCGGGCTGCGGATGCACCAACTCGGCCGGGGGATCCGGAGGCTGCTCACCATGACGCCCCCGCGGGTGGGCTCGGTGCGGCCAAGGGAACTCCGCGGCCTCGTGGAACTGGCCGCGCACTTCTCCGGCCTCGGAGACCAGCGCTTCCACGAGCTGGCGCGGCTCATGACGGCAAGCGCCAGCGACTACCTCGAACGCTGGTTCGAGACCGACGCCCTCAAGGCCACCATGGCGGCGAGCGGCATCGTCGGCACCTTCCTGAGCATCTCCTCGCCCGGGACCGCCTACGTGCTCCTCCACCACTACATGGGCGAGATTGACGGCGCCTCGCGGTCGTGGGGCTTCCAGCGCGGCGGGATGGGCGCGGTCGCCGAGACGCTCGCGAACGCGGCCCGGAGCTTCGGCGCCGAGATCCGCACGAACGCCGGCGTCGAGCGCATCCTGACGAGCGGCGGGCGGGCCGCCGGGGTGGTCCTCGAGGGCGGCGAGGAGGTCTTCGCCGGCCAGGTCGCATCGAGCGTGGATCCCCGCCGCACCTTCCTCGGGATGCTGGATGCCGATGAGCTGCCCGGCGAGTTCGTGGAGGCGATCCGGCGCTACCGGTTCCAGGGCTCCTCCGGCAAGGTGAACCTGGCCCTCGACGCCCTGCCCGACTTCACGGCAATGCCCGGCCCCGGGCCGCATCTCCGGGGCGCCATTTCGATCAGTCCCGACAGCCCCACCCTCGAACGCGCCTACGACGACGCCAAGTACGGGTGCTTCTCCCGGCGCCCCTTCCTCGACGTGATGATCCCGTCGCTCATTGATCCCGGCATGGCGCCCCCGGGGAAGCACGTCATGTCCATCTTCGTGCAGTACGCGCCCTACCACCTGAACGGCGAGGGCGGCGACTGGGACGCCCAACGCGACGCCTTCGGGGACGCCGTGATCCGGACGCTGGCCGAGTACGCCCCGAACCTGCCGGACATCATCCTCGAGCGTCAGGTGCTGACCCCGCTGGACATCGAGCGGCGCACCGGGCTGACCGAGGGCAACATCTTCCAGGGCGAGCTCGGTCTCGACCAGCTCTTCTTCCTGCGGCCGGCGGCCGGCTGGGCCCAGTTCCACACCCCCATCCGCGGGCTCTTCCAGTGCGGCTCCGGCGTCCATCCGGGCGGCGGGGTGATGGGCGCGCCCGGCAAGCTGGGGGCGGAAGCGATGCTCCGCGCCGCGGGCGCGGCCTGATCCGATGCGGGACTCCTACGACGTCGCCGCCATCGGCGGGGGGCCGGACGCCCTGGTCGCGGCGGCCGGGCTGGCCGACGCCGGGCACTCGGTCCTCGTGGTCGGCGAACGGGGCCAGCCCGGTGGCGTCGCCGCGAACGTGCCGATCGCGCCCGGATTCCAGTTCCCGGTGTTCCGGAGACCCTGCCGTCGCTGGACCCCGCGGTCGCGCTGGATCTCGACCTCGGGCGTCACGGCCTCGAACTCGTGGCTTCCGATCCGGTGCTGACCGCCGTCGGGTCGGACGGCGCCGCCTTCGCGCTGCCGCGCGATCCCGAACGGGCCCGCCTCGCCATCGCCGGACTCTCGGCGCGGGACGCCGCGCGTTTCCCGGAGTTCGTCGCCGAGCTCGGTGCGTTCGGCGGCTTCCTGCGGAAACTGCTCGACCAGCCGCCGCTCCAGCTCGATGCCGGCCTGCCCGACGCCATTCCCGCGGCGTTCGCGGCCCTCGGACTCGGGGCGAAGCGGGTGAACGCGCTGCTTCGGGCGCTCCCGATGCCCCTCACCGACTACCTGAACGACTGGTTCGAGAGCGACTCCCTGAAGGCGGCGCTCGCCGGCTCCGCGCTCACCGGAACGCGGCTCGGCCACCGCGCCCCGGGAACCGCGGGGCTCTTCCTCCACTTCCACGCCTTCGGCCACCCGGAGCCGCTCGCCTGGATCCGTCCCGCCCGCGGCGGTTCTTCGGCCGTCGGACGGGCGCTCCGCGAGGCGGCGAGCGCCGCCGGGGCCCACCTCGAGTCGGAGTCCGGAGGGGTCCGCCGGATCGCGACCGGCCGCGCCGGGGTGACGGGCGTGGAGTTGCTGGACGGACGGACGATCGCCTGCGACATCGTGATCTCGGACGCCGCGCCGGGAACCACGCTCCTCGGCTGGACCGGAGCGGAGAAGCTGTTCCCCGACTTCGTCCACGAGGTCGAGAACATCCGCTACCGGGGGACGGCGGCGCGGGTGGGCCTCGCGCTCTCGGCGCTGCCGCGCATCGGCGGCGCCCCGGAGCACGACCCGCGGCTCGGCGGGGTGGTTCAGATCGGCGCCCGGATGGACGACCTGGAGCGGGCCTCGGACGCCTTCAAGTACGGCCGGATCGCGGACGAGCCGCTCGTGTTCGCGGCGCTGCCGTCGGTTCACGATCCCGAGCTGGCGCCCCCGGGCGGCGCGGTGCTGGCGGCGACCGTCCAATCGGTGCACCGGGACGCGGACGAGGGAGCGGTGCTCGAAGCGACGCTCACCGCCCTCGAACGGGCCCTTCCCGGGGTTTCGGATCTCGTGACCGCGTCCCGGGTGCTGACGCCCCGCACGCTCGAACGCGGCTTCGGCCTGATCGAGGGGAGCTTCCACCAGGGCGAGCCGACCCTCGACCAGTTCTACTCGCTCCGTCCGGTCCCCGGCTTCGCGCGTCACCGGACGCCGGTCGCCGGGCTCTACCTCGCCGGGCCGGGGACATACCCTTACGGCGGACTCCACGGCGTCTCGGGGCGGAACGCCGCCCGCGCCGTGGCGGAGGATCTTTCCTAGCGAGGAGGCCCCAATGCCCCGCTTCAAAGCCGGACCGGGATTCCTGGTCACCGCCGCCTTCATCGGGCCGGGCACCGTCGTCACCGCCAGCCGGGCGGGCGCCGGATACGGAACGACGCTTCTCTGGGCGGTCCTGTTCTCCGTCATCGCCACCATCGTGCTCCAGGACATGGCGGCGCGGGTGGGTCTCGCCAGCCGCCGCGGCCTCGCCGAGGCCATCCGCGACAGCCTGGCGAACCCGGCCGTCCGGGTGGCAGCGCTCGGCCTCATCGCCTTCACCATCCTGATCGGCAACGCCGCCTTCCAGACGGGCAACCTGCTCGGCGCCTCGCTCGGCCTCAGCCTGCTCACCGGGCTGCCGGCGGGGCTCCTCGTCCTGATTGTGGGGACGCTCGCGGGCGGCCTGCTGATGACCGGGACCTACAAGATCATCCAGAACGCGCTGGTCTTTCTCGTGGGGCTGATGAGCGTCGTGTTCTTCCTGGTCGCGATCCTCAGCGCCCCGAGCCTCGGCGACCTGCTGAGCGGGTTCTTCATCCCGCGCATCCCGCCGGACCCGCAGGGCCTCATCACCGTGATGGCGCTCATCGGCACCACCGTCGTCTCCTACAACCTCTTCCTCCACACGAGCGCCACCCTCGAGCGGTGGCCGGACGCCGGGCGCACCGACGAGAGCATCCGCGAGAGCCGGCAGGACACCCTGTTCTCGGTGGTGCTCGGGGGCCTGATCACGGCGGCGGTGGTGGTGGCCGCCACCCCGCTGCTCGGGCAGGGCGCGGACGCGGCCGACGCCGCCACCGTCGCTTCGCGCCTCGAACCGCTGCTCGGACGGGCGGCCCCGGTGTTCTTCGGGATCGGCCTCTTCGCCGCCGGGCTCACCTCCGCGATCACCGCGCCGCTCGCCGCCGCCTACGCCGCCGGCGGAGCGCTCGGCTGGGGAGCGGACCTGAAGAGCACCCGGATCCGCCTGCTGTGGGGATTCGTCCTCCTGACCGGAATGGGCTTCGGGATCTTCCTCGGCGCCTCGCCCTACCAGATCATCCTGCTGGCGCAGGCCGGGAACGGAGTGGTCCTCCCGCTCGCCCTGATCCTGCTGCTCCTGGTGGTCAACAAGACCGGAATCATGGGCAAGTACCGGAACTCGCGGACTGCGAACGTCCTCGGCGCGCTCGTCGTCGCAGTCATCTCCGGCCTCGCGCTGTTCCAGCTGGCGCGGCTCTTCGGACTGGCGGGGTAGCGCCCCGCCCGGGGCCGCCGACCTCCCCGGTCGGGCGCGCGCCCCGGCGTAGCATTCCGGCGTGCGCGCATCCGTTCCGGCCCGTGGCGCGGAGCCGCCACCGGCCGGCGCCGATCCGCTCCGCACGCTGCTCCGGCGGCGCTTCGGCCACGACGCCTTCCGGCCGCTCCAGGAGCGGGCCATCCGCCTGGCGCTCAACGGGCGGGACACTGTGGTGCTCATGCCCACCGGCGGCGGCAAGTCGCTCTGCTACCAGCTTCCGGCGCTCGCGCGCGACGGGCTGACGCTGGTGGTCTCCCCGCTGATCGCGCTGATGAAGGACCAGGTGGACGCGCTCCGCGCCCGCGGCATCGCCGCCGGCTGCCTGAACAGTTCGATGGGCGCGGACGAAACCGGAGCGGTCCGGAGCGCGGCGCTCCGGGGCGATCTCGAGCTGCTCTACGTGGCGCCCGAACGGATCGCGCTGCCCGGCTTCCCGGGCTTCCTCGAGCGTCTCCGCGTCGGCTTCGTCGCCGTGGACGAGGCGCACTGCATCTCGCAGTGGGGGCACGAGTTCCGGCCCGACTACCTGACCCTCGGGGCGCTCCGCGAGGACCTGCCCGAGGTCCCCTTCATGGCGCTGACCGCCACCGCCACCCCGCGCGTCCGCAACGACGTCGCGGAACGCCTCGGGATGCACGACCCCGAGTTCCTGGTCGCGAGCTTCAACCGCCCGAACATCCGCTACGCGGTCCGCCCGAAGCGGCGTTCGCTGCCGGTGCTGATCTCCATGCTTCGCGAGCGGGCCGGCGAGTCCGCCATCGTGTACTGCCTCTCCCGCCGGGAAACCGAGAACGTGGCGGCCTCCCTGCGGGACGCCGGGATCGAAGCGCTTCCGTACCACGCCGGGCTCGAACACGACGAGCGCCGCGACACCCACGACCGGTTCACCAGCAAGGCGACCCCCGTCATCGTGGCGACCATCGCCTTCGGGATGGGGATTGACGTCCCGGACATCCGGCTCATCGTCCACTACAACCTGCCCAAGTCCCTCGAGGGCTACTACCAGGAGACCGGGCGCGCCGGCCGGGACGGCAAGCCGAGCGACTGCGTCCTCTTCTACACCACCGCCGACCGGAGCACCCAGGAGAAGTTCATCCGGGAGATCGAGGACCCGGACGAACAGGAACGGGCGCTCGCCCGGCTACGCCGGGTGCTCGGGTACTGCCAGTTGCGCTCCTGCCGCCGCCGCCACCTGCTCGACTACTTCGGCGAGCCGACCCCGGAGGGCCGGGACAACTGCGGCAACTGCGACAACTGCCTCGATCCGGACGCGGACCTCGCGGAGTTCGACGGCACCGAGATCGCCCAGAAGATCCTCTCCGCCGTCCATCGCACCGGCGCGCGGTTCGGCATGGCCCACGTGACCGAGGTGCTGCGCGGGTCGCGCAGCCGCAAGGTGCTCCAGTTCCGCCACGACCGGCTCAGCGTCCACGGCATCGCCCGCGACGTCGCGGCGGAGGAGCTCCGCGACCTCGCCGACCAGCTCGTGGACCGCGGGCTGCTCCACCGCGCCGCCGGGGAGTTCCCGACGGTCTCGATCGCGCCCGCGGGCTGGAGGTTCCTGCGCACCGGCGAGCGGATCACCCTGACCCGCCCGCGGGCCGCGCCGCCGGACCCGCGGAAGAGCCGCGCCGCGAAGGCCGCCGCCGCCCGTTCACCGGACACCCCGTCCGACATCCCGCCACCACCGGAGATCGAGGCCGACCTGTTCGAGGCGCTAAGGGACGTCCGCCGCCGGCTCGCCGAGCGCGACGGGCTCCGTCCCTTCCACGTCTGCGGCGACCGGACGCTCCGCGAGATGGCGGCCTACCTGCCGCAGAGCGAGGACGGCCTGCTCCGCATCCACGGGTTCGGCCCGGTGAAGCTGGAACGGTACGGCGCGCCCCTCCTCGAAGCCGTGCGCGGTCACGCCGCGGCGAAGGATCTGCCCGACCGTACCGCGACCCTCCGTCCGCCCGCGAAACCCCGCGCCTCCGACACCGCGAAGCCGTCTTCGACGCTCGCCGCCACCCGGGAACTCCTCGACGCGGGCCGCTCCGTCACCGAGATCGCGGAGCTCCGCGCGGTGAACGTCGAGACCGTGCTCCATCACCTCGAACGCCTGGTCCGGGACGGCGCCGCCCTCGATCTCTCCCCGAGCCTGCCGGCCCCGGAGCGCACCGCCCGCATCCGGGACGCGCTGGCCGCGATGGGCACTGAGGCGCTGCGCCCAGTCCGCGACCGGCTGGGCTCCGCTTACTCCTACGAAGAGATCCGCATCGTCCGCGCGAGCCTCCAGGCCGGGAAACCGAATCCGCCCCCCGCCCATGACGACTGAGGACGCGAGCCCGACCCAAAGACTCCGGCGGCAGACCCGCCCACGACCGCTCCGGGACCCGATGCCGTCGCTTTGCTGTGAAAATGCAGTCGTGCGGGGTTGGCCAGCAGCCGTGATGGCGCCGCCGACTTGGAACGCCGGCTTCAGCCGGCACCCGCTGCGCGAAGCGCAGCGCGCGGCACAACACTGACCTGCCCGCTAGCGCTCGGCTTGCGGGACACGACTGCGAAATACGACACGACGTCCGCGGGCGTTCGGCCCGCTGTGCCGGCTGAAGCCGGCGTTCCAAGCCGTTTCGGCAGTCGTTCCGCCAGAACGACAGCAGAAATGGCATCTGCGCCGCCGCTTTTGCAGCCTCCAGACGCGCGGCTCGATGGTTTCATGCGCGGTTACCCGTGGCCCCTACGGCAGTTCGCCGTTCAGCTCCATATACACCCGGCGGAGCGCCATCCCGCGTTGGCTCTCCCGGAGCGACCAGGTCTCGAGGTCGCTGAAGTCGGCATCGGCATCGGCTTCCTCGGGGCTGAGCCCCATCCCGTGGAGCCGGGTGGACTCGGCGATGACCGTCTCGAGCGCCTCGATGGCGACCTGGAGCTCGTCCCGGAGCACCTCCGCGCTGTCCACGAAGCCGTGTCCGGGAATGTTGACGCGGGCGTTCATCTCCTGGGCGCGGCGCAGCATCGCGACCCACTCGGTGGGGTAGGCGGAGCGCATCGCGGGATAGACCCGGTGGAGATACGCCTCGGTCAGGAAGAGGACGCTCTCCTCCGGCAGGTGGACGACCAGGTCGCCGCCGGTGTGGGCGCGGCCGAGGAACAGGATCTCGATCGCCCTGCCGCCTAGCGTCAGGTCCATCCGGTCGGAGATCACGGTCTCCGGCTTCGGGATCTCGGGAATCCGCTCGCTCATCCGCTCCATCGCGGCCACCGAGTTCTCGTGGACGATGTACTCGACGCCCTCGGGGAACGCGCCGTTGCCGGCGGTGTGGTCCCCGTGGTCGGAGCAGACCACCACGTGGGTGATCGGCTGGTCGGTGAGCTTGCCGATCTCCTCGACCATCCGGGCGGTCTCCTCGAAGTTCCCCTGCCCGTCGGCGACCAGCACCCCCTCGCCCGTCACCACGAACATGCTGACGGTGGTGAAAAGTTCCTCGCCGGCGGCGCGGAGCTGTTCGTAGGAATAGACGCCGGGCGCGAGTTCCTGGATCCGGGGGAAGTCCGCCTCGGTCAGGCCGCGTTGGAAGGGGTCGGCGGTGCGGGCGGGAACCTCGGGCGCCTCGGCTTCGGGCTCCGGGGCGGGCGCCGGTTCCGGAGCGCCGCAGGCCAACAACCCCAGCGCGCAAAGCGACATCGTCAGCAAATCACGAAGCACAACCAGCCTCCCTCGCTCCGCGCGCCGGACGGCGCGTCACCGAGCAACCGGAGCGTACCCGTTCCCTCGGCGTTGATGCGGGGTCGCCGGTACGCCGCTTGCGCAACCGGCGCGAGATTCCGAAACTGGTCGGTCCGCCCGCGATCTCGGCGGGCGCCGGCCCCCTGAACGGACCGGGGACGGTCCCGGGAGAACCCCATGACGAACCCACGCAAACACTTGTCCGCAGCGCGCCGGCCGGCGCCGCTACTGGCGCTTTCGCTCGGCCTGACGCTTCTCGGCGCGGGGAGCGGGGCAGCGGAACAGCCCCCGCTCGACCCGGGGGGCGGAAACCCCGCGCCGTGCCCGGACGATGCGGGGCAGGGCTGCGATACCGAACCGCGGGCGGGCCTGCGCGGTTTCTACGTGAGTGTCGGGGGCGGCGGAGACTTTCTCTTCAACGACGACCGCTACGGCCTCGACGAGGCCGGCGCCGTCGGCGCCGCCGTGGGCTACGCGCGCGGGTCGCTGCGGTTCGAACTCGAACTCGTCGGCCGGGGCGCAGGTGGCGGGGAGCGCCACGGCCCGGATGGGGCGGTCAGCATTTCCCGCGGCGGGTTCGGGAGGTTCCCCGGGCGGTGGGCGTTCGGCGGAGAGCAGGCCGAACTGGAAATCGGACAGGTCTTCGTCAACTTCTACTACGACTTCCACAACAGTTCGCGGTTCACGCCCTGGATCGGGGCCGGCGGCGGCTGGGCCGCCACGGAACTGGAGTACGCGGTGGGAGCCGGCGAGTGGTTTGCGGCGATTCCGGACGTTCCGGGCCGGGGCGGGCCGGGGAGGAGCGGTTTCCCGCGGGGCGGCGGCTTCGGCGGTGCGGAGATCGAGGTTTCGGACACGGTGCCGGGAGTGCAGCTCCTCGCGGGTCTGGATATCGCCCTCGGAAACCGCTTCTCGGTCGAGACGAGGTTGCGCTGGAGCCACTTCGGTCAGGCGCGTGGAGACGGGGCGTTCGACGACGGACCGATCGGGTGGTCGTACGCGGGGCGCTCGTCAGAGCATGGTCCGTTCTTCGGGCGTGGCTTCCGGGGAGCGGCGCCACCCCTCGACCTGTCCTCGGTCGGGGCGTCGCTCGCCTTCAAGTACCGCTTCTGACGGATGCCCGCTCGCGGCCGGAGCTGCCGCCGGCCGGGGACAGGTACCCGGACCTCCGTCGCCCGGGGCGGAGAGCGGTACGTCGTCCGCGGGCCTCCGGCCCGCTGTGCCGGCCGTCACCGGGAGGACTGGCCGGAGGTCGGCGTTCCAGGCCGGTGTGTCGCCTCTGCTGTTGAGGTCCGCGCCGCGTTGGGCGCCACTTTCCTGGGTGGGGGTGCGACGTGCGCGGTGCGGAGCACCGCGCGTGCCGGTCTGGAGACCGGCGTTCCAAGCCGGTGTGGCGCCTCGGCTGTTGAGTTCCGTGCCGAGGTGGGCACCGACTTTCCTGGGTGGGGTTGCGACGTGCGCGGTGCGGAGCGCCGCGCGTGCCGGTCTGGAGACCGGCGTTCCAAGCCGGTGCGCCATCCCGGCTGGCGTGGACCTCGCGGCGGCCTCGGGCTCGCGTAAGATGGGGGGTTCCCCCGACCGGGGAGGAGGGACCGTCATGCGGCTTCCGTTGTTTCGTCTGCTGATCGTTCCGGCCGTTGCCCTGGCCGGCCTCGCCGCCGCGCAGGACGGCTACCAACTGCCGCCCGAAGACATCGTGCGGATCGCGGAGGCGCCCCCGACGCCCGGGATCTCGGTGTCCCCCGACAAGGCCCACGTGGTGCTCACCCACCGCGAGAGCCTGGTCCCGCTCGCCGAGCTGTCGCGGGCCGAACTGCGGATTGCGGGGCTCCGGATTGATCCGGCGGCCAACGCGGCGAGCCGGCGGCGGATGTTCCGGGGTCTCACCCTCGAGGCGCTCGACGGCGGCGCGGAAACGGCGATCACCGGGCTGCCGGACCCGCTCCGCGGCGACCACCTGAGCTGGGCGCCGGACGGCTCGCGCTTCGCCTTCACCCACACCGGGGACGACGGTGTGGAGCTGTGGACCGTGGACGCGGCGAGCGGCACGGCGAGCCGGGTCCTCGCGGGCGTGAACGCGATCTTCCGGAACACCCCGTTCCACTGGCTGAGCGACAGCGCCCATCTCGCCGTCCGGATCGTGGACGCGGACCGCGGTATGCCGCCGGAGGCCCCGGCGGTTCCCGAGACGCCGGTGATCCAGGAGACCACCGGACGCGTCGCGCCGGCGCGGACCTACCAGGACCTGCTCACGAGCCCCCACGACAACGCGCTCTTCTCCTACTACGGAGCGGCCCGCGCGGTCGTCGTGGATCTCTCCGGAGCCGCCACCGAGATCGCCGGGCCGGGCATCCTGGACCGCTTCGCGCCGTCCCCGGACGGGAACTACCTGCTCGTCAGCACCATCCACGAGCCCTTCTCGTGGCTCGTTCCGTACTCGCGGTTCCCGCACCGGATCGAGATCCGGGACCGCAGCGGGGCGGTGGTGCGCGAGATCGTGGACCTGCCGCTCCACGAGGAGATCCCGATCGGACGCGACTCGGCGCCGACCGGCCCGCGGTCCATCAACTGGCGCGGCGACCACGACGCCAGCCTGGTCTGGACCGAGGCCCGCGACGGCGGCGACCCGCACGCCGAGGCGTCGGTCCGCGACGTGCTGGTGCAGCTCTCCGCCCCCTTCGAGGGCGATCCCGAGGTGCTGCTCCAGGTGCCGCTGCGCATGAGCGGCGCGACCTTCGGCGGCGGGCGCGGGGTGGCGATCACCCGCTGGTGGATCACCCGCGCCGAGCAGATCTGGAGCATTCCGACCGCAGGCGACGGGGAACCGATGCTGGCCTTCGACACCTCCTACGAGGATCGCTACGCCGCGCCGGGGACGCCGCTGACCACCCGGAACGAGCGGGGCGCGCGGGTGCTGCTCACCTCGGCGGACGGCTCGAAGGCGTACCTGACCGCGGAGGGCGCGTCGCCGGAGGGCAACCGGCCCTTCGTGGACGAGTGGGATCTCGCGACCGGCGAGACCCGCCGCCTCTTCCAGTCGGACGCCGACTCCTACGAGACGCCGCTGGCGCTCCTCGATCCGGAGGCCGGGCTGCTCCTGACCCGGAAGGAGACCCGGACCACGCCTCCCAACTACTACGTCCGCGACCTCGGTAACGGCGGCGAGGCGAGCGCCATCACCGACATCGCCCACCCGTACCCCGGTCTTGAGGGCGCGGGACGCGAACTCATCCGCTACCAGCGGAACGACGGCGTCGAACTGAACGCCCTCCTCCACACCCCGCCGGGCTACGACGCGGCCCGCGACGGACGCCTGCCGTTGATCGTCTGGGCCTACCCCCGCGAGTACAAGAGCGCGGCGGCCGCCGCCCAGGTGCGGGATTCACCGCAGCGGTTCAGCTTCGTCAGTTGGGGTTCGGCGCTCTACTGGCTGACCCAGGGATACGCGGTCATGGAGAACGCGACCATCCCGATCATCGGCGAGGGCGACGAGGAACCGAACGACAGCTACGTCGAGCAGCTCGTGGGGAGCGCCCAGGCGGCGGTGGACGAGGCGGTCCGGCGCGGCGTCGCCGATCCGGAGCGGACCGCGATCGCGGGACACTCCTACGGGGCGTTCATGACCGCGAACCTGCTGGCGCACTCGGACATCTTCCGGGCGGGCATCGCCCGCAGCGGCGCCTTCAACCGCAGCCTGACCCCCTTCGGCTTCCAGAGCGAGCCGCGGACCTTCTGGGAGGCCCCGGAGATCTACTTCCGGATGTCCCCGTTCATGCACGCCCACCAGGTGAACGAGCCGATCCTGCTGATCCACGGCATCGTGGACAACAACTCGGGCACTTTCCCGGTGCAGAGCCGCCGCTTCTACCACGCCCTCAAGGGCCACGGCGCGATCGCGCGGCTCGTGATGCTCCCCCACGAGAGCCACGGCTACGTCGCCCGCGAGTCGGTGATGCACACCCTCTGGGAGCAGCACCAGTGGCTGGAGCGCCACGTCAAGCAGGCCGCGCCGCGCCTGGAGACGACCCAGGAGAGCGGTCGGCGGTAGCCCCGCGGGACAGGGAGCGCCGGCCAATTCTCCCGGTGGGGGCCTTCAACCGGCGCTCCTGACGTCGCGCCATACGGCCGGATAGCGACGGGAGTTTCGTCCCGCTGCGGGGGATGGCGCCGATCTGAAGATCGGCGCTCCCTTGGCGCTCCTTGCGTGCGATGGGCGGTGGGCCGTTACGGCTCCTGGCAGCCCTTCTCGCCGGGGAAGAGTTCGCGGGCGTAGAGGAAGATCCGTTCGTCGTCGTACACCCAGCGAGTGGCGATGTGCGCGTTGCCGAAGAGTTCCAGCAGCCGGGTGGCGGTCGCGCCGTCGAAGACGTGGCAGGGAAAGGAACCGTCGTCGTTGCGGGTGGGCGGGTCCGGCAGGGGCCACTCCTGATCGTCGCGATCCTCTTCCTCCGGCGGGGGGAGATCGAAGCCCACGATCACCTGCACCCGGTCGCCCCGGTAGGCTCCGGCCATCGAGGCGGCGGTCTCGAGCTTGTCCACGAGCGCCTTGAGGCTCACCGCGCGGGGGTCCAGGTGCTCAACGGCCCATAGTCCCTCCACCCCGATCACATGCGTCCCGGCGGTGTCGTTGAAAGAGAACTCGGTGAACGACGCGTCCATCAGCAGGCCGGTGGGCTCCGTGATCTGCAGGTCGTCCACTTCCGGCAGGGTGGAGACGGCGATGTCTTCGAGCACCGCGTTGAAATCGGCTTCGTTGAGCGCGGTCGCCAGCAGGTTCGGGAGCAACCGCTGGGGCCAGATCTCCATCACCGGCCCCTCCGCGTACAGGTCCCCGCCGGCGGTGAGCCAGTAGAGCGGCGGCCTGCCGAACTGGAACTCGGGCATCACCTCGGGGCCGCCGTGGACCCAGACCTCGAGGATCACCGCCTCGGGATCGTCGGGCAGGTTCAGGGCCGGCGGCGGCGGGGGACTTGGCGGGGGCGTCGGGGCGGGCGGCACGGTCGGCGCGTCCGAACCCCCGCCGCAGGCGCCGAGGGCCAGCGCGGCGGCCAGCGCGGCGCTCGGGACGATCCGCCGCAAAAGAGAGGAATGCGTTCGCTGTTCGGCCATCACTTCGGCAATGTAGCGCGCCTCCGCACGGTCCCTCCGGGCGCGGCGTTCCGCGTTTTTCCCCGGGTTGACCCGGTGGACTCGCCGGTGATTCCCGGTGGTCGGATAAGGTGTTTCCCATGTGGATGCACCGGCGACTCTTCCTTCGGCAATCGGCGCGGGCGGGGGCCGCGATCCCGTTCGCGCGGGCGCTGCCCGTCCTGGGCCAGGACACCGTCTTCCGGCACGGGGTGGCGAGCGGAGACCCGCTGGCGGACCGGGTGCTGCTCTGGACCCGCGTGTCCGGATCGTCGGACGACCGGGTTCCCGTCCGCTGGCAGGTGGCGCGCGATCCCGGGATGCGGGAAATCGTCGCGGAGGGCGTAGCGGCGACCGGACCGGAGCGGGACTACACGTTCAAGGTCACCGCTCCCGGCCTGCGGCCGGGAACGACGTACCACTACCGCTTCGAGGCGCTCGGGGAGCGGTCGCCGGTGGGCCGGACGCGGACCCTGCCCCGGAACACCGACCATGTCCGGCTGGCCTTCGCCTCCTGCTCCAACCTGCCGTTCGGCTACTTCAACGTGTACCGGCGGATCGCGGAGCGGGACGACCTGAACGCCGTCCTCCACCTCGGGGACTACCTCTACGAGTACCCGAACCGCGGCTACGGCGACGGGACCCGCTTCGGACACGCGCCGCGGCCGGACAAGGAGATCACCACCCTCTCCGACTACCGGATCCGGCACGCCCAGTACAAGTCGGACCCCGACCTCCAGGAGGTCCACCGGCTCCACCCGTTCGTCTGCGTCTGGGACGACCACGAGATCACGAACAACGCCTACACCGACGGGGCGCAGAACCACCAGATCGAGGACGAGGAGGGCGACTGGTTCGTGCGCCGGACGGCGGCGGTGAAGGCCTACTTCGAGTGGATGCCCATCCGCGAGCCCGAGCCGTGGCCCAGCCAGCGCACCTGGCGGACCTTCCGCTTCGGCAAGCTCCTCGACCTCATCATGCTGGACACCCGGCTCGTCGGCCGGTCCCGGCAGGCGGAGTGGGGCGACGTCGAGGGAATGCGGCATCCCGACCGCACCCTCCTCGGCGAGCGGCAGGAACGCTGGCTCTACGGCGAGCTCGCGGCGGCGAAGGCGGCGGGAGTCCGCTGGCCGGTGCTCGGCCAGCAGGTGATGATGGGACCGATGCTGGACGCGGACGGGAACCCCCAGAATCCGGACCAGTGGGACGGCTACGAGGCGAGCCGCAACCGGCTCTTCGACTTCCTCGAGAGCGAGCGGATCGGCAACCTGGTGGTGCTCACCGGCGACGTCCACCAGTCGTGGGGGATGGACGTCCCGCGGAACCCGCTCGCCGGCTACGACCCGGACACCGGCGCCGGGTCCTACGGCGTGGACTTCGTGACCACCGCGGTGTCCTCACCCAGTTCGAAGCTGCGCCGGCTCGGGACCGAGGAGGCCGTCGCCGCCGAGGTGCGGGAGGAACTCGCCCACAACCCGCACAAGAAGTTCGGGGAGGCGTTCCACCGCGGCTACTGCATCCTCGACCTCCGGCCCGACCGCATCCAGAACGACTGGTACTTCGTACCGACCGTCGAGGAGAAGACGGACGAGCAGCGCTGGGCGGCCGGGATCCGGGTGGCGTCGGGAACGCAGCACGGGGTGCGCGCGGACGGCCCGGCCTGACGGCGCGGCCGGGGACCAGTCGCGCGGCCGCTTTCTTCCGGAGGGGCCTCGGCGCCCACCTCACCCGGTCCGCAGGCCCGGCGTCCGGTCCATCAGGGATGGGCTCCGGACTCCTGGGCCGGGTTGCCGCCGCTCCCGGATTCCGGCGCCGGCGTCACCAGCCCGCGCCGGGCGAAATGCCGTCGGGCCCGGATGGTGATGTCGCTCTTCATGTGCGGCTCGAACCGGTGATCGTGGACGTACGCCTTGATCTTCAGGAGGACGTATGGCTGATCCCGAATCTCGTCGCTGATCAGGCACACGACCGGTTTGCGCAGGAGCAGATACGGCGACGCGAGCGCGGCTTCCCGGCCGATACGCAGCGCCCTCTCGGCATCCACGTGGAAGGGCAGGATCAGTTCGGTCACGACCTGACCTTCGGGAACCCCCGAATTGGTATTGGCGATCTGACCGGTCAGGACGGCCGCGTTCGGGACGGTCACGCGGGCGTCGTCGGTCGTGGTCAGCGTGATGCTGTGCAACCCGATGCGGACGATCTCGCCGAAGGCGTTGCCGATCCGCACCCGGTCGCCCAACTGGAAAGGCTGGTCCGCAAGCAGGACGATCCCGCCGATGACGTTCTTGATCAGATCCTGGGCGCCGAGCCCGAGCGCGATCGCGATGGAGCCGATGCCGGCGAGGAAGGTGTCGCGCGTCGGCGACAACGTGCTCAGGATCAGGAACGCTGCGACGAACCAGATGCCCGTACTGACGAAGGGTTCGAGACGTTTGAAGAAGAAACGCGCCCGCCGCACCCGGTTCCCGAGCAGCGCGAGCCCGAACCGGGCGCTGCGGATGGCGACCCACGCCGCGACGATCGTGAGCGCGACGAAGACGATGCGCGCCGGGGTCAGATAGTCCAGCAGGGACTGCGTGTCTGCCTGAAGCACGATTACCGCCGCGAACTCAGGGGCGTTACCCCGGTTCTGGCAGAGTCCATACGGCTCACGCCGGCCTCACACCAGGTTGCGCGCGCTCAACGCCGCTCGCGCGAGCATCGCCGCAGGTGCATGGATCCGGACGCCGGGCGCTCCGGGATCGGCTTCGATCATGTGGCGTCCCAGCAGACGCTCGACCACCGCGCGGCTGACCTCCCGGCGCCAACCGAAGATCTCGGCGTGCTCGTCCAGGGTGAGGCTGCCGTGCTGCTGCAGCAGGTGCAGCGTGAACAGCTCGTCGCGGCTGAACTCGCCCGTAATCTCGGCGTGGTCCACGACGTCGGGAAAGCGCATGTACAGCACGCCGCCCGCGGCGCGGTCAATGTTGTGTCGCCAGAGCCCGAACGCGGACCGGAAGATCCCTCCGGACTGCCGGTAGAGCGCGGCGAAGAACGCGGCTTCGGATTCGTCGTCGCCGGCGCCGGCCCAGGCATGGAACCGGGCGCCGAAACGCTGGCCGGCCGGATGTCCCTCGAACTTGAGCCGCAACCCCGACAGGTGGTGCCGCTGGAGGATGGCTTCCCGCAGATCGGCGGGCGGGACGGCCGAAGCGTTGATGCGGTGCGAGAAGTGCTGTCCCAGATCCACCGCCGCGTCGAGAAAGTGGAACGCCTCGCTGGCCAGACTGACGATCCAGACGGTGGAGGGGACGCTGCGCGTCATGATCCGCAACAGTTCCTTCAGCGCCTCGAGGCCTCCCACCGCTCTCAGGAAGGTGCGCTCCAGCTCTTCGATGACGATGACGCGCCGCCGGGACGAGAGGTCCGCGACCAGGCCGTCGAGGTCGCCGGATCCCGTACCGAGCAGCTCGGCAAGGAAGGACCGCACGGCCTGCCGGGTCAGGACGCGGTCGCGGAAACTGCCCCGAACCACGTCCAGGCCCGTGAACGACCGGGCGACGGCGCAGTTGATCAGACTGGTCTTGCCGCTGCCCCGCTGGCCGTAGATGACAACGGCCGTACTGCGCCCGGCGTCCCAGAGAGCGCGGGCGTCGGCCAGGGCCGCCATCTCGGCCTCGCGACCGACCAGAAAACGGAGATCCTCGACCGGTTCGGAGCGGAACAGCCGGTGGTAGATCAGCGGCAGGCGGCGTGCTTCGACATCCACGTCGGCGGCGTCCGGGAACGCGCGCCAGCGTACGACGGGCGATTCCACCGTCTCCGGTGGCGCTTCCAGGCCGATCTTGATGAGGGCCGCGTGGTAGAACCGCGCGCTGGCCACCCGGGTCGCCGATCCGATGCGCCGCGCCTGCTCCACCGCCAGCCGGGAGGCCCGCCGCGCCGCCCGGGCGATGCCCTCGCGCGCCAGATAGGTCAGCAGGGTGAGGCGGCCCTGTTCGACCCCGACGTGATACCGGTGAAAGCACGCCGCCGTGGCCTCGACGTAGGCGGCTTCGACCACGCCCCCGCGTTCCGGCAGGGTCCGCTGGGTGCGCCCCAGGAGCAGGGCGGCATTGCCGACGCTTTCCCGCACCATCACCTCACGTGACGCGCGGCCGGCCGCCGTCCGGATGCCGAAGGTCACCACCTCACGCGCCCGTTCGATGTCGCGCAGCACGGCCTTGTGATCCCCGCCCACGTCATCGAGCACCGCGGCGACGGGCTTCGCGGCCAGGTCGAGCGCGGCGAGGAAGGTCTGCGCCGGTCGCACGGTACGCCACGGGACCCGCCATCCCGGTAGCGCCCGCCGCGGATCCACCGCCTCGATCTCGGCCGGCAGCAGAGTTCGCGCGTGCCCGCCCAGCAGCCGCTTCCATTGCCGCAGGTGCTGGCTGGCGGGAGTGAGCTGCGCGGAACCCGGTGGCAGCGGATTCTCCCGGCCGGGCTGCCAACGCTCGAGCGCCTCGAGGCCCGCCCCCAGTTCGGCGACGACCGCCCCGCGTTCCTCCCCGAGGGCGCGGGCGCTCCGTTCGACCGCGACGATCGTCCGTTTGCCGAGGCGGACCAGGCTGTGTTCGGTCTCCACGAGAGCCCGGACCGAGCGCTGCTGGCGCTCCCAATAGTCCTCCCAGGCCGCGTGGCGCCGGGCGCGCTTGCCGCCGAGCCGCCGGTAGCGCTCCGGCCCGAGAACCGCGCCCAGCAGCCGCACCTCGATTCCGCTCAGCGCCGCATCCAGCGATGCAAGGGCTCGCTGGAGACCTGCCTCCCGCGCTTCGGCCTGCTGTTTCCAGGCGGCATGGCCCCCTCGTGGGTCAGTCGCGGCGTCGTCGCCCTGCAGGCGAAGGAGAGCCGCGTCGCGGAGGGCCTGCCAGGGATCGAGCAGGGCCAGCGTCGCCTGCGCGAAAGCCAGGTAGATGCGACCTTCCAGAGGCCCGGTCCGGAAGGCCAGCAGGTGGAGGCCGCCCCGTACGGACCGCCGGACCTCGACGGTGCGCACCCGTTTCCGCCGCCCGGCCCAACGCGCAAGAAACGGCAGTTTCGCGCTCGCGGGCAACGTTTCGATCAGGGAGACGGGAGCGAGTTCGGTGCGGCCGGGCAGTTTCCGGGTGGCCTCCGCCAACTCGGACCGGAAGTCCTCGAAACTGCCCGGCAGCCGGTCGTGGATGCGTGATTGCGTATGGCGCTCCAGAGGGTCCAGCAGCAGCGCCGTCGCGTTCGTCTCGAAGATCGTCCTCAGCGTGGCGGTTTGCCCCCGCGGCCAGTCGAGTTCCGCCACCGCGCGGCGCTTGCCGAGTTCGGCGGTGATGTCCCGCACGTTGCGGTGGAGATCGGCCAGCTCCCCGAGGAGCTTGGCGCGACTGGCGGCGACGTCTTCCAGGAAGGCCGACCAGGCAGCCGCCGGAGCGTCAGCCATCTCCGGTTCCTTCAGGATGTCGCTGGTGTCGGGTGCTGGAAACGTACATACCGGAGACGCCGGACTGAGGTGATCCCTCATGGACAGGTTAACAGCCTGTGGTGAGACCCCGTGAGCGCCGAGACGGGCGAGGCCCAGTTGCTGTGAAAATGCAGTCCTGCGGGGTTGGCCAACAGCCGTGACGGCGCCGCCGGCCGGGAACGCCGGCTTCAGCCGGCACCGCGGCCCGCAGGGCCGCGGGCGGTTCCTCGCTACCCCGGGCGCGTTGGCACGCGCAGCCGAGCCATCCCGGCGCATGAGGTCCGTCTCGCCGCCAGCGAGACGCCGACCGTCGGGCCGGGACGAAGGTCTCCAGTACCCCGTCTATGGGATTTCGGCGACCACGACGGACAGGTCACCACGCGCGAATCCCTCGAGGCGCAGGGATTCCGCGCCGAGCTGGATGCCCATCAAGCCCAGCTCGTCCATCGTTCCGCGCACTTCGAACGGATCGGATGAAAGGTCCTCGATCGCGTCGTTCGCGGCGCTCAGGAGTTGCCCATAGGTCGGTCCCAGATCAAACGCATGGCGCTCGATGGCGCGCTCGAAGAACGGTTCGCCGAGTTCGGCAACGGCTGCCACCAGCGCGTTGCGCGAGGCGGTGTCCATGCGGACCTCCCGAAAGCGGAGCGTGTCCGACCCGACGTCCAGATAGGGATCCAGGGCGACGTACACCGTTCCGACGGCAAAGGAATCGAGCCACGAAGCCGTATGCGTTCTGACGGCCATCCCCAGGAGCAGCGACCTGCCGTGCGCCCCGAAATAGGTCACTTCATCCACGCCGATCGAGAACGGACTTTCGGAAGTCTCGCCAACCAGGAAACCCGAAAGCTCCCTGCGTACAACCTTGTAGTCCAGCTCCATGGGAAGCCGGATCTCGAACTGTCCCCCTTCCGCGGGTTCCACCGTCAGGGAATCGGGAAACGGGCAATCCAGCTCGGTACTGCTCGACGACAGTTGCGTTTCGGCCTCGACTCCAAGATGCACGAGGATTCCTTCGGTGGTCACCGAAGGCTGCGCCGCCCGGGCGCGAACTGGCTTGACCCGCAGCCAGTAGCCGGACTCCACCGGGACGCTCGTGCAGAGCCGGCTCCAGATTTCCCGCGCCGATTCCTCGAGGAAGTCGGAAGCCGCGATGTCCTCCACGATGTTGCTGCGCAGGGCCTCGATCTCCGGCTCCAGGTACCGGCTCAGGATGCTCCGGACACTGATGGAGACCGTGCGCTCCCCGATGGACGTCGCGACCGCCGAAACGACGTTCCTGACGCCGCGTACGAATGCTCCGAGGCGCGGCATGTCTTCGAGAATCGGATTCTCCTCGGTCTCTTCGCCGGGAGCCGTGCCGGCAGCCGGTAGTGCGAGCTCCATCGTGGCCTCTTGCAGTTCATCGCGTATCTGAAAGTCAGGGACGGTCAATCGCCAATCGGACTGGAGTCGAGGACGGGCGAGCAGTGAGATGCGTCCCCGAAGGTCCACGTTCTTGCTGATGCCCGCAGGACCGAGATCCACCCCGATGTCCGCCGAACCCGCAAGGTCAAGGCTGCCGGCCAGGACTCCGTCGTCACCCGACAACTGGAGCGGAGACCTGGTCAGGTTCCAGTTTGCCGACGCCGACAAACCCGGGCGCTCGATGAGTTCCGTGGTTTCGCCCTCTGCGAAAGCCGCCGGGATCTCGCCATCGAGGAACGAGCGCACGACCTCCATCGGCACGAAGATGGGGACCGTGACCGACGAGAGCGGGAGGGCTGGCTCGGGAACGCCGGACGCACCCACGTCCGGGATCGGCAAATCGAGCCTCGCTGTCGCTCTCGACAGGTACCACGGAGTGACCGCCACACTGGCGAGCAACGCACCCGCAATGAGGACTGATCGAAGGGTTATGCCCTTCCACCACGTATCCGACAACTGTTCACTGGAAGATACCGGATTGACGCCGGCACGATCAACGACGGGGGACCCCCGTTGCGTGCATGCGTCGGACGCTCTCGCACCGTCGGAGGGGAACGCCAGCGTGAACACGGTACCGGTCGCCGCGACGAACCCGGGCGCCGGCGTCGCGCCTGCTACTCCACGCGGCGGACGCTGAGGATCGGCACCGGCTCGTTCAGGATCTGGCCCTGGACGACCTCGCGGGCGGCCGGCGCGTCGGTCGGCAGGCGGTGGATCGCGTCGAGCACCTCCATGCCCCGGACCACCCGGCCGAAGGTGGCGTAGCCGAAGCCGTCCCGCGTCGGGTCGCCGGCGCCGGTGTCCAGCACGAAGTTGTCGCCGACGTTGAAGAAGATCTCGGTGTTCGCGGTGCCGGGTTCGTTCCGGGCGTAGGCGAGCGTCCCGCGTTCGTTGCGGATTCCGGTGTCGTGCGTCAGCTCGTGCGGGACGGGAGGGAACGGCGGCTCCGCCTCGGCCTCGCCGCCGTCCCGGACCAGCATCGGCAGGGTCCGCATCCCACCCTGCACCACGTCGTGCGCGTCCCCGTTCGCCGTGTGGGTGGCGCGGTAGAACGTCGCCGCGCCGTCGTAGTGGCCGCCGTCCACGTAGCGGAGGAAGTGCGCGGCCGAGAGCGGCGCCCGCTCGGGATAGAGCTCCACCCCGATCTCGCCCAGGGTGGTCTCGATCACAACGCCCACGGTCATCTCGGCGGCGGGCTCCGCCGGGGGCGCCTCGGCGGGTTCGTCGGGGGCATTCGCGCCGCACCCGGCGAGAAGAACGGCAAGCAGGAAAACGGGAAAAGCGGTGATCTGGGACATGGCGCGCTCCGGGTGGAAGGACCCGGGGCCGGAGAATACCCGGCGCCGACCGCACCGGTCCGCAGACCTCGTGAAGACGCCCACCTCCCTCGCCGGCTTCTTCCTGACCGCTCTCTGCCTGGGGTCCCCGGCGGCCGCCCAGACCCCGGAAGCGCGGGCGGTCCGCATCGAGACGCCGCCCCGGATTGACGGGGTGCTCGATGAACCGCTCTGGGCGGGGATCCGGCCGGTCACGGGGTTCCGGCAGCGCGACCCGGTGGACGGGGCGCCCGCCAGCGAACGGACGGAAGTGCGGATCGCCTACGACCGGGACAACCTCTACTTCGGCTTCACGTTCTTCGATTCCGAGCCCCACCGCATCAACCGGGCGATCCTCGACCGCGGCGGCCGGATCAGCAAGGACGACCGGGTCGTCATCGCCCTCGACACCTACCTCGACCGCCGGAACGGCTACATCTTCGAGGTCGGGTCGCTCGGCACCCAGGACGACGCGCTGTTCACCGACGAACGCCTCGAACGTCCCGACTGGAACTGGGACGGGGTCTTCACCACCGAGACCACCATGAACGCCGAGGGCTGGGTGCTCGAGATGGCGATCCCGTTCACCACCATCCGTTTCGCCGACGTGGAGGAGCCGGTGATGGGGATCGCCATCCAGCGCTCCATCCGGCGGAAGAACGAGAACGTCTTCTGGCCCCACATCGGCCAGGACTTCGTGGGGGGGATCGCCCAGGCGTCGCAGTACGCGACCCTGACCGGGCTCCGGGATGTGCGGCGCGGCCATCGCCTCGAAGTCAAGCCCTACGCGTCCCTCGGCGGCCAGCAGCTCGCCGGCGAGCCCGACTTCGAGCGGCAGTCGAAGGCCGGGCTGGACCTGAAGTACGGACTGACCTCCAACCTGACGCTCGATCTCACCTGGAACACCGACTTCGCCCAGGTGGAGACCGACAACGTCCAGATCAACCTCACCCGCTTCGATCTCTTCTTCCCGGAGAAACGGGAGTTCTTCCTCGAACGGGCCGGCCTCTTCGAGTTCGGCACCACCCGCGAGACGGAGGTCTTCTTCAGCCGCCGCGTGGGTCTCGACGGCGACATCCGGGGGGGCGCCCGGCTGACCGGGCAGGCCGGGCCGATCTCCGTCGGAGCGCTCGCCCTCAGGACCGGGGGGACGCCGGACGCCGGCTCCGCGGCGGACGGCGGCGGCGTTCCGGCGGCCTGGAACTCGGTCCTGCGCCTGCAGGCGAACCTGCGCGAGCGCACCACCGCCGGGGTGATCGCCACGAGCCTCGACCGCGCCGGCGGGCGTTCGAACCAGGTGGCCGGCGCCGACTTCCACACGAGGTTCTGGAGCAGCTCGTCCTTCCGGGTCTGGGGAGCGCGCCTGTGGGATTCAGCGACGGACGGATCGGGTCCGGGACGGCAGGCGGCGCGCGCCGAACTGGACCTGGAGAACGACCGCTACGCCCTGTCCCTCGACCGCGTCCATGTCGGGAAGGACTTCGACCCCGCGCTCGGTTTCGTCCGCCGCCGCGACATAGACGAGTGGCAGCTCTGGGGCGGGTTCCGGCCCCGGTTCGAGCGAAGCGGCTGGGCGCGCCGGTTCTCGGTGTGGGGAGGCGGCGTCCGCACCCGCGGCACCGGCGGCGAACTCCAGTCGGAACGCCTCTCCTCGAACGCGGACTTCCGCTTCGAGTCCGGCGAACGGGTCTCGCTCGTGGTGGACGACCGTTTCGAGCGCCTCCACGGTCCGGCTTCCATCAGCGGGCGCATCCTCCCTCCCGGGGACTACCGCTTCCGTTTCTGGGAGGGCAGCGCCAGCACCAACGAGAGCCGGATGTTCTCCGTTTCGCTCGAAGGGTCCCGGGGCGGGTTCTGGAGCGGGCGCCGCACCGGCTACGGCGGCCGCGGGGTCGTCAAGACCGGGCCGCACCTCACGGTCGGCGTCCGGCTGGCCCGCAACGAGGTGTCGCTGCCGGTGACCGAAGGCGACTTCACGACCACGCTGATCGCGGTGGACCTGGTGGGCGCGGTCAGCCGCAAGCTCTTCGCCGCCGCCCTCGTGCAGTGGGACAGCCTCTCGCGGGAACTCCAGGCGAACGTGCGGGTGGACTGGATCCACACGCCCGGCAGCGATCTCTTCCTCGTCCTGGATACCGGCTACATCACCGACGACACCCTCGATCCCCGGCTCGACCCCTGGACCCGGCGCACCGCGGTCGCCAAACTGACCTGGCTGAAGGCGTTCTGAGAACCCCGCGCCTATGGATGTGTACAATACACATCAGTGGGCAGTGCCGAGGTTATCCGCGGGCTCAAGCGTGACGGATGGATCCTCCGGAACTCCCGTGGCAGCCATCACCATTTTGTTCACCCCACCGAAGCCGGAAGGGTCACGGTCCCACACCCCGTCAAGCGAATTCCGACCGGCACCCTCCGAAACATCTTCCGCCAAGCCGGGTGGGAATGGAGACCTTGATGCAACTCCCCATCGTGATCCACAAGGACGAGGACAGCGACTACGGCGTAACCGTGCCGGATCTCCCCGGGTGTTTTTCGGGGGGCGAAACCCTGGCGGAGGCCATGCAGGCAGCGGGAGAAGCGGCGCTGTGCCACATCGAAGGCCTCCTGATGGCCGGCGAACCGATCCCGGCGGCGAGACCGCTTGAAGAGCACCAATCTGCCCCGGAGTACCGAGATGGACTCTGGGCGCTCATTGCCGTGGACCTCTCCCAGCTTTCCAGCAAGGCCAAGAGAATCAACATTACGGTTCCCGCGCGGGTACTTGCCATCGTGGACGAGGCGGCCGCTCGCCAAGGCGAGACGCGATCCGGGTTTCTCACGCGCGCGGCGCTCCGGTACATCGAACAGGAAGCAAGCGCCTGACCGTCCCCGTTCCGCCCGTTGACGCGCTCGCCGCGCCCGCCTATCTTCGCGTGGCTCCCGGCCGGACCGGAGCGAATCGAGGGACCCAAGTGAAGAAGTTTCTGGTGCTCTACCACATGCCGGTGTCGTTCATGGAAATGGCGAAGGATGCCGATCCGGCGGCGATGAAGGCCGGGATGGAGGCGTGGATGGCCTGGTTCGCACGCTGCGACGACCGGCTCGTGGAGATGGGAACGCAGCTCTCCGGGGGACGGCGACTGACCGCCTCCGGCAGTTCGCCCAGCCAGCGGAACGTCGTCTGCTACTCGATCGTTCAGGCGGAGAGCACGGAAGCGGCCGAGGCCCTGCTGGCCGACCACCCGCACCTCGCCTGGTCCCCGGACTGCGAGATCGAGGTGCACGAGATGGCCGGGGGGGCCGACTGACCTACCCGTCCGTCACCCCGCGCGGAGCAGCGGCAGCCCTGCTGCTCGCCGGCCTGGTGATCGGATCTCCGGCGCCGGCCCAGGACCGCACCGCCCGGGCGGTGCGGATCGAGACTCCCCCCCGGATCGACGGTGTCCTCGACGAGCCCTTCTGGGCGGACATCCCGCCGGTGACGGGGTTCCGGCAGCGGGACCCCGTGGACGGCGCTCCCGCCAGCGAGCGCACCGAGGTGCGGATCGCCTACGACGAGGACGCGCTCTACTTCGGCTTCCTGTTCTTCGATTCGGAACCCGACCGGATCCGGCGGGACATCCTGCATCGGGGCGGGCGGATCGACAAGGACGACCGGGTGATCATCGGGCTCGACACCTACCACGATCGGCGGAACGGGTACATCTTCGAGGTCGGCGCACCCGGCACCCAGGACGACGCCCTCTTCGCCGATGAGAGTCTTGACCGGCCCGACTGGAACTGGGACGGCGTCTTCACCACCGAAACCACCGTCAACGAGGACGGCTGGGTGCTGGAGATGGAGATCCCCTTCACCACCATCCGGTTCGCGGACGTGGAGGAGCCGCTCATGGGGATCGCCTTCCAGCGCTCGATCCGGCGGAAGAACGAGACCGTCATCTGGCCGCACATCGGCCAGGACTTCAAGGGGCACATCGCCCAGGCATCGCAATACGCGACGCTGACCGGGCTGCAGGACGTCCGCCGGGGCCACCGCCTCGAGGTGAAGCCCTACGCGAACCTCGGGACCCAACAGGTCTCCGGCCAGAGCGGGTTCGAAGGGGAGTCGAAGGGCGGCCTCGACCTGAAGTACGGGCTGACCTCGAACCTCACCCTCGACCTCACCTGGAACACCGATTTCGCCCAGGTGGAGACCGACAACGTCCAGATCAACCTGACTCGGTTCGACCTCTTCTTCCCGGAGAAGCGCGAGTTCTTCCTCGAACGGGCAGGACTCTTCGAGTTCGGCACCACCCAGGAGACGGAAGTGTTCTTCAGCCGCCGGATCGGACTCGAGGATGACATTCTCGGCGGGGGCCGGTTGACGGGACAGGCCGGACCCATCTCGATCGGAGCGCTGGCCCTCCGGACCGAGAGCCGCGTTCCCGAAGCGGACGCCGGCGCCTGGAACTCGGTGGTGCGGCTCCAGGCGAACCTCCGCGAACGCACCACGGTGGGGGCGATCGCCACCAGCCTCGACGCCGGCGGATCGAGCAGCCGCACCGCCGGCGCCGACTTCGTCACCCGGTTCTGGGGTAGCTCCCAGTTCCGGATGTGGGGCGCGCGGGTCTGGGACTCGGAGGACCGCGGCGCCCGGGAGGGGACGGGCGCCGCGCGTGCCGAACTGGAACTGCAGAACGACCGCTACGGCCTGCGGATCCGGCGCACCCACGTCGGCAAGGCGTTCGACCCTGCGCTCGGCTTCGTCCGGCGGCGCGACCAGGACCAGTGGAACGTCTGGACCGCCTTCACGCCCCGCTTCGAGGCGAGCGATTGGGCGCGAAGCTCCTGGATCCGGGTCGGCGGGGAGCGGATCCTGGGGACGGACGGCGCACTGCAGTCCCGCCGGGCGGGGTCCAGCCTGGGGTTCCAGTTCGAGTCGGGAGAAACCGTCGCGTTCGACTGGACCAGCCGGTTCGAACGGCTGCACGGCCCGGCCTCGATCAGCGGGCGGTTGCTGAGCCCGGGCGACTACCGGTTCACCTCCTACGCGCTGGGCGCCCGCACCAACGACAGCCGGGTGTTCTCCGGCACGGTCTTCGGGTCCACCGGGACCTTCTGGGGCGGGGACCGGAGCGAGGTCCGGGGCGGGGTCAGCCTCAAGACCGGGCCGCATCTCACCATCGGGGGAGAGGTCTCCCGGAACCAGATTTCCCTGCCGGTGCCGGACGGCGACTTCGCCACCACCCTGATCGCCGTGAACGTCGAGGGCGCGGTCAGCCGCAAGCTGTTCGCCGGGGCCTTCATCCAGTGGGACAACCTCTCGAAGGAACTCCAGGCCAACATCCGGGTGGACTGGATCCACACGCCGGGGAGCGACCTCTTCCTGGTCCTCGACACCGGCTACATCACCGACGACAGTCTCGACCCCCGGCTCGACCCCTGGACCCGCCGGACCGCGGTCGCCAAGCTGACCTGGCTGAAGGCGTTCTGATGTCGCGTAGCGCGAATCCCGGGGCCTCCCCGACGGTCAGGGAGCCTGCAACGGATGACGCCAGCGGAGGCCGCGGAATCGGGAGAAATCCCGGTCGGTGGTAATCCACTCGCACCCGCGTTCGATGGCCATGGCGGCAAGGAAGGCATCCGGCACGAGGTTCCCCTTCGCGCCGGCCTCGTCGCACAGCCGGCGGAAGATGCGCCAGTGGTCGGGACCCGGAGTCACCGCGACCCGATTGGGACGCCCTCGGAGCACCTCGACGAACCGCGTGGCGTGCGCCCGAGGGCTCGGCGGCACGAGAGCGCGCGGGTGGGTGACGACGCGCAGGAAACCGCTGAGGACCAGATCGCTCAGTCCGAAGGCGGAGTCCGCGTTGATCGCCGATTCCAGCCACTCCCGGTATTCGCCGTGCCTGGCCGTCTCATCGCGATACGCATAGACGAGCACGTTGACATCGGGAAGGATCACCGGGTTTCGTCCATCAGGTCGAGCAGTGCCGCGGAGTCGTCAAGATCCACGCCGGGAGCGAGGCCCTGCCCATGAAAGGTCGGCAGCCGCACGCGACTTCGCGGCTCGGCGGCGTTTGCCGTTCGCGCCAGCCGTTCCCGCAGCGCCTCCTCGATCATGGCCGTGAGCGTCATTCCGGAGCGGGATGCTTCGCGCTTGGCCTCACGGAGGAGAGGATCATCCAGCCGTATCGTCGTTCTCATGACATCAGAGCATATTCTTTATGCATCAGTATGTCACCATCATCCGCGCACCTGTGAAGACCCGGCGCAAATCCCGCTGACGTACGATTCTTCTCCCCCGGAGGAAGGACCATGACTTCCACTCGTTCGCTGGCGCGGTCACTCGCCGTTCTGGCCCTGATCGCCGCCCCCGCCGCCGCCGAGAGCGACGTCGCCGATGTCGCCTCGCTCCAGACCACCTTCGAGACCGCGGTCGCGGCGCTGAACGGCGGGGACCTCGACGGCTTTCTGGACACCGTCCACGAGGAGGCGCTCTCCTTCTACGCCTGCGGGCCCACCTCGGGAAAGCAGGGCCGGGAAGCCTGCGCCATCGACTGGAACCTGTTCTTCAACAACACCACCGGGGCGGAATTCCGGACCAGCAGAGAGCAGTACCGGGTGATCGGCGGCACCGGGATCGCCTACGGCGAGTACGCGCTCTCGGTCCTCTACGACGGCAAGGAGCGGATGACGGTCCACGAAGGCCGCTACACGATGACCTACATCAACGTGGACGGCCGCTGGCAGATCATCATGCAGCACAACACGCCGGCGGGCGACGACCCGCAGCCGGTGCGGAGCATGCGCCCACCGGGCCGGTAACTTCAAGGGAACGGGCTGTCCCGATACGCTCAGCGGCCCGCCGGTCAGGCCCGATCACAGTCCGTTCTCTCCGCATCCCACACCGATCGGCGCACCGCGTGGCGGCCCCGGTGGGAGCGCGGCGGTCGTCCCGCCGAATCCGGGGTAGCGAGATCCCCGTTGCTGCCGATAGGCGAATTGGGCGTGCTGTTCCTCGATCCGGGTGAACGCCCCGTGCCGAGCGCTCCGGTGCATCACGTTCCCCGCCGGAACGTGGTAGAAGCCCAAGGCATGGCCGATCTCGTGGAGCAGTAACGGGTAGAGAGCGCACTGGTTGCCGGTCGGGTGCATGCTCACGCGGCCCGCGTGCAGGTAGATGTTTCCCGGCGCACTGCCGATCCGTGCCCACGCACAGAAGCTGCCGAAACGATCCTCGAATTCCCGCCCGGCCAGCGCCTCGATGGTGATGGTGTTCGCGCCGGTCCCGGGCTGCGGACCTTCGGTGATGCGGCCGCGAAAGGCGCCGATGAGCGTCAACATCGCCGTGCGGATCGCATCTCGCGCCACTTCGACCGTATCCGGATCCATGAGCCCTCCTGTCCGGATGTGGAAGTCCGTGGAGTCGCCGCTCGACAGGATCCAGAGCGTGCGGAACTCCACGGACCGGAGCGTCGTGCTGCTGCACTCCCCCGCTTCAGGACACTGGTGGGCGTTGAATGCGAGCGCGTTCCAGAACGGCCAATCCAGCCAATCCGGTGCGCTTGGATCCACCGGATCGGTCGGCGGCGGCACCGTCATCGGCGGCGGGGGCGCGGTGGGCGCTCTCGGGGTCGTGGAGGGGCCGTCGCCGCAGCCGGCGGCAAGCGTCGCCAGAAGCCCGACGGGAACGAGGTTTCTCATCGGATGACCGCGGACGCGAGTTCTTCGAGGAAATCCGCGGCGCGCGCCGGACCGAGCCCCTCCAGGTAGGCATCGAGCTGTTCCCGGCTCCAGCCCGAGTCCGGGGCGTGGTCCGCGACCATCTCCGCGGCCAGACCGATGAGCGGCGTACCCCCGGCGTGAGCGCCGTCGGTCACGCGGTAGGCGCGCTCGAAGCCTTCGACGAAGGGCTGCGAGGGCGAGAGCGCCTGGATTTCGTCGCTGAGCCGGCGAAGTTCCGGGGCCAGCTCCCGGGCCTCCGGATTCGCGCGCAGGCTCCGGGCGACCGACTCGAAGACGTCTCCGAACCGGGTGCGGGGTTTCATCTCCCTATTGTCGCCCGAGCGGAGGGCCGAGGCGCGCCGCCGATGGACACCCGTGCGGTATCGTGGCCCGCGTCGGCGCGAGAAGGCCAAGGAGGTGCTCGTGGGACCGGACGACGCAACCTACGTGGAGTTCGAGGGGGTCTCGAAGACCTACGACGGGGTGACTCCGGTCGTGGACGGTCTCGACCTGCAGGTCCGCAAGGGCGAGTTCCTGACCCTGCTCGGCCCTTCGGGTTCCGGCAAGACCACCTGCCTGATGATGCTGGCGGGCTTCGAGGCGCCGACCGCCGGCGCCATCCGGATCCGCGGCCGTCCGATCGGCGACCTGCCGCCGCGGAAGCGGGGCATCGGGATGGTGTTCCAGAACTACGCGCTCTTCCCGCACCTGACGGTGGGGCAGAACCTGTCCTTCCCGCTGGAGGTGCGCGGGGTGGATCCGGAGGACCGGCGCCGGCGGGTGGCGCGCGCCCTCGGCCTGGTCCGCCTGGAGGGATACGAGAACCGCCGGACCACGCAGCTCTCCGGCGGCCAGCAGCAGCGCGTCGCGATCGCCCGCGCCCTCGTCTTCGAGCCGGACCTCGTGCTCATGGACGAGCCGCTCGGCGCCCTCGACCGCCGGCTCCGCGAGGAGATGCAGTACGAGATCCGGCGCATCCAGCGCACGCTCGGGATCACCTGCATCTACGTGACCCACGACCAGCAGGAGGCGATGGTGCTCTCGGACCGGGTCGCGGTGTTCCACGACGGCCGGCTGCAGCAGATCGCCTCTCCCGAAGGGCTCTACGAGGAACCGATGCGGAACTTCGTGGCGCGCTTCATCGGCGAGAACAACCGGCTCGCCGGCCGCATCGAGAACATCGACGGCGCGGTCTGCGACGTCCGGGTCGGCGACGCGCTGATCCAGGCCCTCCGGGTGGTCCCGGCCGAGGTCGGAGATCCGACCACGCTTTCTATCCGTCCCGAACGGGTGGGGCTGGCGCCCGAGCCCGGGCTCTACCACAACGAATTCGAGGCCGAGGTGCTCGACCTGACCTTCCTCGGCGACCACCTGCGGGTGGTGGTCAGCGTGCTCGGGACGAACGACTTCATCGTGAAGATCCCGAACGTCGTGGGCCACGGCGCCGTGATCCCCGGGGACCGGGTCCGCATCGGCTGGACCCCCACCGACTGCCGGGCGCTCGACCACGAGCCCGATCCGGCGGCGCCGTGAAGACCACCGGCCGGGCGCCCCGGGCGTTCGCCGTGATCGCGCTGGCGAGCGGCATCGCCTGCTCCGGAGACTCTCCCGACGGCTCGCTGACGATGGTCTCGTGGGGCGGAGCGTTCGCGCGGGCGGTCACGAAGGCGCATTACGAACCGTTCGAGGCCGCCACCGGCAGGACCCTCGCCCGCGAGGACTACAACGGCGGACTCGCCGAGATCCGCACCCAGGTGGACACCGGGAACGTCCACTGGGACGTCGTGGATCTGGAGACCTTCGACGCCGTCCGGGGCTGCGACGAGGGGCTCCTCGAACTCATCCCCGACGACCTCCTCACGCCCGGCGCGGACGGGTCGCCGGCGGCCGACGACTTCTGGCCCGAAACGCTCACCGACTGCGGGGTCGGGAACGTCTTCTACTCCACGGTGGTCGCCTACCACCCGGACCGGTTTCCCGGCGAAGCGCCCTCGACGCTCGGCGATTTCTTCGATCTGGAGCGGTTCCCCGGCCGGCGGGGCATGCGCCGCAGCCCGCTCGTGAACCTGGAGTTCGCGCTCATGGCCGACGGCGTGCCCCCGGAGGGGGTCTACGCCGCGCTGGACACCGAGGCCGGCATGGACCGGGCGTTCCGGAAGCTGGACACGATCCGCGAGCAGGTGGTCTGGTGGGAAGCGGGCGCGCAGCCGCCGCAGATGCTCGCGGACGCCGAGGTGGTCATGTCCACCGCCTACAACGGGAGGATCTTCAACGCCCAGGTCGTCGAGGACCAGCCGTTCGTCATCATCTGGGACGGTCAGGTGCTCGACGTCGGACAGGCCGGCATCGTCGCCGGGACCCCGAACCTGGAGGCGGCGCTCGAGTTCGTCCGCTTCGCGTCCACGGCCGAGTCCATGGCGCGGCTCGCCGGGGAGATCGCCTACAGCCCCACCCGCCGCTCGGCGCTGCCGCTGGTCACCACCCACCGCGAGACCGGCGTCGAGATGCTGCCGCACCTGCCCACCAGCCCGCAGAACCTCGGCCGGGTGCTGACCAGCGACACGCTCTGGTGGAGCGACCACCTCGACGAGGTGAACGAGCGGTTCAGCGCCTGGCTCGCCCGATGACGGAGCGGCGGAGGGTCGGCCCGCCGGCCCGGACCCGGCTCCGCGCCGCCGGGCTCACCCTGCCCCTCGTCGCGTTCGTGGGGTTCTCGTTCCTGTTCCCGCTCGGGACGATGCTGTCCCGCAGCGTCCATGACCCCCTCGTCGCCGACACGCTCCCGGAAACGCTGGCCCTCCTCGAGGAGTGGGACGGGGAGACCCTGCCCGGAGAGCCGGCGTTCGCGGCGGCCGCCCGCGAACTGGAGGCGGCGCTCGAGGGCCGGCTCGCCGGGCGGCTGGGTGGGCGGGTGAACCGGGTGGCGAGCGGGATGCGGAGCGTGATCGTGCGCGGGGCGCGGGCGGCGGCGGAGGCGCCGGCGGCCAGCGCCCGGGAGACCCTGATCGCCGGACATCCCGCCTGGGGCGAACCGGCCACCTGGCGGGCGATCCGCACCGCCGGCGAGCGGTTCACCCTCCGCCACTACCTGCGGGCGCTGGACCTCGACCGGGACGCCGCCGGCGCCATCGTCCGCCAGCCCGAGGAACTCCGCATCTACGTCCCGCTGCTGCTCCGGACGCTCCTGGTCAGCGGGGCGGTCACCCTGCTCTGCCTGCTGCTCGGGTATCCGATCGCCCACCTGATCGCGAACGCGGCGCCGCGCCGCGCCCGCTGGCTGCTCCTGCTGGTGCTGGTCCCGTTCTGGACCTCGCTGCTGGTGCGGACCACCGCCTGGATCGTGCTGCTCCAGACCCACGGAGTGCTCAACAGCCTGCTGGTCGCTTTCGGGATCGTCGCCGACGACGGGCGGATCGCCATGATCTTCAACATGACCGGCACGCTGGTCGCGATGACCCACGTGCTGCTGCCGTTCATGGTGCTGCCGCTCTACTCGGTGATGCGGACCATTCCGCCGCACTTCCTGCGCGCCGCGTCCTCGCTGGGCGCGAACCGCCGGCAGTCGTTCTTCCGGGTCTATTGGCCGCTCACCCTGCCGGGGACGGCGGCCGGCTCGCTGCTCGTGTTCATCCTGGCCATTGGCTACTACATCACCCCGGCGCTGGTCGGCGGGTCGAGCGGGCAGCTCTTCTCCAACATGATCGCCTTCCACATGCAGACCTCGCTCAACTGGGGTCTCGCGGCGGCGCTCGGCGGCATCCTGTTCCTGGTGGTCGGCGCGCTCTACGTGGTCTACGACCGGCTCGTCGGGGCAGCGAGCCTGCGGCTCGGGTAACCGGTGATGTTCGGTCTCAAGGACGGCGCCGTTTCCCGGGCCGCCTACCTGGCGCTGTGCGCCTTCGTCTTCGTCTTCCTCGTCGCGCCGATCCTGGTGATCGTCCCGCTCAGCTTCAACGCCGAGCCCTACTTCACCTTCACCGAGGGGATGCTGCGGCTCGATCCCGACGCCTGGTCGCTCCGCTGGTACGAGGCGCTCGTGGACGACGCCCGCTGGTCCCGGGCGCTCATCAACAGCCTGGGGATCGGGGTCGCCGCCGCCCTCCTCGCGACCGTCCTCGGCACGGTGGCGGCGCTCGGGCTCTCCAGCCCGGCGATGCCCCTCCGGCGGCTGGTGACCGGCATCCTGATCTCCCCAATGGTGATCCCGGTGATCATCGCGGCGGCGGGGATGTTCTTCTTCTACTCCGACCTCCGCCTCACCCAGTCGCACTTCGGGCTCATCCTCGCCCACGCGGCGCTCGGCACCCCGTTCGTGGTCATCACCGTCACCGCCACCCTGTCGGGGTTCGACCGCAACCTGGTCCGCGCCTCCCAGAGCCTCGGCGCCGGGCCGCTCACTACCTTCCGGCGGGTCCAGTTGCCGCTGATCGCGCCGGGAGTGCTCTCGGGCGCGCTCTTCGCCTTCGCCGCCTCCTTCGACGAGGTGGTGATCGTCCTCTTCATGGGCGGGCTGAACCAGCGCACCATCCCCCGCCAGATGTGGTCGGGGATCCGCGAGGAGATCAGCCCCACCATCCTGGCGGCGGCGACCTTCCTGATCGCCTTCGCGCTGCTCTTCCTCTTCGCGGTGGAGCGCCTGCGGAGCCGGACCCGCTAGCAGCCTGTGGATAAAGTGACGTGAGCACCGAGAACGCCGAGGCGCCCGGCTGACAAGGCGCGTGAGGGAGGAATACCGAGTGTCTTCCGACCGAAACGCAACGCAGAGCGCCTCGTAGAGGCGCGGTTCAGCCGGGATGCATCGGCGTTCGCGTCGTTAGCGGGGCGTGAGCCCCGCGCAGACCCCGGAGCGAGAGGGATAGGGGACGGGTTCACCCGGCTCCTATCCCTCTTGGCTCGGGAATGCCGCGTGACTTTGTCCACAGGCTGCTAGCTGGAAACGCCGGCCTCCCGGCCGCCGCGCGGCGCGGCCGCGCCGAACTTCACCGGCGCCGGCACCGGGCGCAGGTCCCGGACGATGCCGAGCCAGGACAGCACGACCAGCACGTAGTAGGTCACGTCAATCTCCCACCAGAAGAAGCCCTGCCGCGCGGCGGCGGGGTAGCGGTGGTGGTTGTTGTGCCAGCCCTCGCCCAGCGTCAGGAGCGCCAGCATCAGGCTGTTGCCGCTGTGGTCGCGCGTCGCGTAGCGGCGGCGGCCGATCCGGTGCGCCGCCGAGTTGATCAGGCAGGTGGCGTGAAAGAGCGCCACCGTGGAGATGAAAAACCCCCAGACCAGCAACTGCGGGCCGCTGGTGTTCACCCCCGCGCCTTCGAGCGCCCCACCGAGCAGGAACAGGCCCCCGGCCAGCAGCGCGGGCACCGCCATGTCGAAGCGGTCCAGCAGCCGCAGTTCCGGATAGCGCGCGAGGTCGGGCACCACGTCGAGGCGGGTCGGAAAGTTGGCCGGCGCGGTGATCCAGCCCATGTGGCTCCACCAGAAGCCGTGCTGGTGCGGCGAGTGGACGTCTTCCGGGCCGTCCGCGTGGCGGTGGTGCAACCGGTGGTGCGCCGACCACCAGAGCGGTCCCCGTTGCACGGCCGAGGCTCCGAGCAGGGCGAACAGGAACTGCCAGGGCCGCGAGGTCCGGAAGGCCCGGTGCGAGAAGTAGCGGTGGTAGAAGGCGGTGAGGGCGAACGCGCGCATCCAGTAGAGCGCCGCCGCGACAGCCACCGCGGTCCAGCTCCAGCCGACCCAGAGGGGAGCGAGGCACATCAGGTGGAGGAAGAGGAACGGCGCGACCCGCGCCCAATCCACCCGCAGGGAGTCCGCGCCCGGCTCCGGGCGGTAGGCCCAACTGTCGAGCCACACCGCCACCGTGCCGGGCCACCGGGCCAGGGCGCTCACGAGGGCACCTCCGCCGCGCCGCGGGGCGCGTGGCCCCCGAGCATCAGGCCCTGCGCGACGGCTCGCAGTTCGGCCATGGTGTGGCCCACGCACACTGCCTTCTCCCGGCCGAGCGACAACCGCTCCACCTGGGCGCCGCCGACCACCACCACCGTGTCAAGGGCGCGCAGGCGGCTCGCCAGCTTCAGCACGTTCCGCCGCAGGCCGCGCGCATCCTCGACCGCGCTGCAACTGATCCAGACCAGGCGCGCCCCGAACGCCCGCGCCCCTTCCGCGAGCGTGTCCAGCGGGGTCTGGGGACCCAGGTTCACGGCGCGAAAACCCTCGTCCTCGACGACCGCGGCCGCCGAGAGCGAAGCGAGCACGTAGGGGTCACCCGACGGCGCACAGCCGATGGCCACCGGTCCGTCGAATGCCGGCGGGAGCAGCGCCCGCAGCCGGACGACGGCCTGGATCGCGGTTTCGGTGGCGCGGTGTTCGGTGAGGATGCCCTCGGAACCGGAGCGCCACAACGTACCGGCCCGCGTCATCGCCCCCGCCAGCGGACCGTCCACGAGCTGGGCGACGCCGGCGCCGGCCAGGAACCGCGCCTGCAGGAGGGCGGCGGCCGCGGCGGCCTCACCCCGGGTCAGGCAATCGAAGAGCGCTTCGCCCAGGTCCGCATCCGTCCTCCCGCCGGCGACGCGGGCCGGAAGGTCCGCCAGACCGAGACGCTCCGGCCGTTCGAGGGCCAGACCCGCGGAGCGGATGTAGCGGGTCGCTTCCTCGACGCTCACGCGGCGGTGGCCGCCGGCGGTGCGGCTGGCCGCGATTCGCCCGGCGTCAATCCATCGTTTCACCGAGGACTCGCTGACTCCGACGGCGTCCGCCAATTGCGCCGTGGTCAGACCTGGTTGCATGTTTTGACCGTTTTGTGATGGTATGTCGCGATCGCCCTCCAAGTCAAATGGATACGAAACTTACTTGACAATACGAGCAGAAACGCAGCAGACTTCCGAAACGACCGGTTCGACCATAAGGTACCTGGATAGACGTTTTGACGGTTTCAACCATCACCGTGAACCCGTCCACCCCGGGCGCCCGGGTCGCCGTCATCGGTACCGGAATCGCCGGTCTGGTGGCGGCGCGCCTCCTGCGAACCCGCTATCAGGTCACCGTCTTCGAAGCCGCCGGCCGGATCGGCGGACACACCGTCACGACCGAGGTCCGCACGCCGGCGGGGCCGCTGGCGGTGGATGCCGGCTTCATCGTCTACAACGAACCCAACTACCCGAACTTCGTGCGGCTGCTGCGCGACCTCGGGGTTGCCACCCGGACCACCTCGATGAGCTTCAGCGTCGTCAGCGAGCGGACGGGGGTCGAGTACGCCGGGACGGACCTCAACACGTTCTTCGCGCAGCGCGGCAACCTGCTCCGTCCCCGCCACTACCGTTTCCTCGCGGGAATCCTGCGCTTCAACCGGGAGGCCAAGCGCCTGATCGCCGCCCGGTCCGGCGGAACGCTGGGCGAGTTCCTGTCGGCGCACCGGCTCGGCCCGGCCCTCGCCGAGCAGTACGTGATCCCGCTGACCGCCGCCATCTGGTCCACCGATCCCCGGCGGATCCTCGAGGCGCCGGCGCTGTTCCTGCTCCGGTTCCTCGACAACCACCGTCTGCTGGACCTCGCCGGACGTCCCGTCTGGCGGGTGATCCGCGGCGGCTCGCAGCAGTACGTCGAGCGGTTGACCCGGCCCTTCCGCGACCGCATCTTCGTCGGCGCCCCGGTCCGGCGGCTTCGCCGCCGCGCGGACGGCGTGGAGGTGGCGACGGACTCCGGCCGGGACCTCTTCGACCAGGTGGTGGTGGCCACCCACAGCGATCAGGCGCTCGCCATGCTCGACCGGCCCACCCGCCCGGAGTCGGCGGTGCTGGGGGCGATCCGCTACCAGCCGAACCGCGCGGTCCTCCACACGGACGTTTCGGTGCTCCCCCGGCGGCGGCGCGCCTGGGCGAGCTGGAACTACCGGGCGCCAGCCGCGGCCGGCCGTCCGGTGGCCGTCACCTACAACATGACCCGGCTCCAGAGCCTGCCGACCGCGACCGCCTACTGCGTGTCGCTGAACCTGGAGGACGCGATCGACGAGCGCCAGGTGATCGCCCGCTTCGACTTCCGGCATCCGCTGTTCGACCGCGCCGCGGTGGCGGCGCAGGCGCGGCGCGCCGAGGTGAGCGGCGCCGACCGGATCCACTACTGCGGGGCCTACTGGGGACACGGCTTCCACGAGGACGGCGTGGTGAGCGCCCTGGCGGTGGCCCGCCGGCTGGGGGTGGCGGCATGAGCGGCGTCAACGGGCACAGCGCGCTCTACGTGGGGCGGGTGCGGCATCGCCGCTTCCAGCCGCGCCCCCACGCGTTCGAGTACCCGCTGTTCCTCATGTACCTGGACCTCGCCGAACTCGACACGGTCTTCGAGGGTCGCTGGTTCTGGTCCGCGCGGCGCCCGAACCTCGCCTGGTTCGACCGCCGCGATCATTTCGGCGACCCGGCGACGCCGCTCGACGACGCGGTCCGCGGCCTGGTGGCGTCGGAGACCGGCCGGCGGCCGGCCGGCCCCATCCGGCTGCTCACCCACCTGCGCACCTTCGGGCACTGCTTCAACCCGGTGAGCCTCTACTACTGCTTCGATCCGGCCGGCGAACGCCCGGAAGCGATCGTGGCCGAGGTCAGCAACACGCCGTGGGGGGAGCGGTACTGCTACGTCCTGGACGGACGCGGCGCCGAAACCGCCGGAACCGGCCTGCGCTACCGCGCGCGGAAGCGTTTCCACGTGTCCCCGTTCCTGGGGATGGACATGGAATACGTCTGGAACACGACCCTCCCGGCGGCGCGGCTCGCCGTGCACATCGAAAACCACGCCGGCGGGGCCACCGTCTTCGACGCCACCCTGCGGCTCGAACGGCGGGAGATCACCGGCCCGCGACTCGCCTGGGCGCTCACCCGCTTTCCGCTGATGACCGCCCGGGTGGTCGCCTGGATCCACTGGGAAGCCCTGAAGCTATGGCTGAAGAGAACCCCGTTCCATCCGCATCCGGACCGGCGGCGGCCCTCCTGAACCCGGCAGCCGGGGCGCCCGGCCGGCCGTGGACGGAGCGGCTGGCCCGCCGCCTGGTGCTGGACCGCCTGCGGTGGATCGGGTCGGGACGCCTCGAGGTGCGGGAGAACGGCGCCCGCCACGTGTTCGGAGCCCCGGCCGGCGATCCGCCGCTCGCGGCCCGGATGACGGTTACCGACCCCGCCTGCTGGCGGGCGCTCGCCTGGGGGGGCTCGATCGGCGCCGCCGAGGCGTACTGCCAGGGCTGGTGGTCCACGCCGGACCTGACCGCCGTGGTGCGGGTGCTCGCCAGGAACCGGGACGCGCTCGAACGCGTGGACGGCGGCACGGCCTCCGTGCTGAAGCCCCTCCGGCGGCTCCTCCACCGGTGGCGCCGGAACACGCGGGCCGGCAGCCGGCGCAACATCGCCGCGCACTACGACTCCGGCAACGCCTTCTTCGCCACCTTCCTCGATCCGACCATGACCTACTCCGGCGCGGTCTTCGATCCCGAGGACGCATCGCTGGAAGCCGCGCAGCGCGCCAAGCTGGACCTCGTCTGCCACAAACTGGACCTCGGCCCCGGCGACCGGCTCGTCGAGATCGGCTCCGGGTGGGGGTCCTTCGCGATCCATGCGGCCCGGAACCACGGCTGCCGCGTGGTCACCACCACCATTTCGGAACAACAGTTCCACCACACCGCCCGCGCGGTCGCCGACGCGGGACTCGCGAACCGGGTGACGGTGCTGAACGAGGACTACCGCGCCCTCGCCGCCCGTTTCCCCGGCCGCTTCAACAAGCTGGCCTCCATCGAGATGATCGAGGCGGTCGGCCACCACTACCTGCCGGCGTACCTCCGGACCGTGGACGCGCTGCTGGCTCCGGACGGGCTCGGCCTGCTACAGGCCATCCTCATCCCGGACCGGCGCTACGAGGAGTACCGCCGCTCGGTGGACTTCATCCAGCGCCACATCTTCCCCGGCGGGCTCCTGCCCTCCCTGGCGCGCATCCAGGCGTGCGCCGCCGAGGCGGGCGATCTGCGCCTGCTGGATCTGGAGGACCTCACCCCGCACTACGCGCGGACGCTCGCGGCCTGGCGGACGCGGTTCGATGCGCACGAAGACCGGGTCGCCGCGCTGGGACTGTCTCCGGCCGAGCGGCGGAAGTGGCGCTTCTATTTCGCGTACTGCGAGGGAGGCTTCCGCGAGCGCACGATCGCGAGCGCGCAGCTCCTGTACGCGAAGCCCGGGTTCCGCGGACCGGCGCCGGTGGAGCGAAGGCCGCGGTGAAGTGGGCGATCGAACTCGCCGAACGGGGCCTCGTCCCCGACGGCCTGGTCCGTCAGGGCATCCGCCGCCTGTTGCGCGAGCGCCTGCGCCAAGTCCACGCGGCGCCGGAGCCGGAAGACGTCCTCGTGGCGCGGATGCGGGGGGAGCCGCTCGCGACCGGCGCCCACGCCGCCAACGCGCAGCACTACGAAGTGCCGGCGGCGTTCTTCGAGGCCGTCCTGGGCCGCCACCGGAAATACAGTTGCGCCTACTGGCCCGAGGGGGTTGCGTCGCTGGACGACGCGGAGGCCGCCGCGCTGGACCTCGCGTGCCGGCGCGCCGGGGTCCGGAACGGGATGAGCGTGCTGGACCTCGGCTGCGGCTGGGGATCGCTGGCGCTGTGGATCGCGGAGCACTATCCCGACTGCCGCGTCCTCGCCGTTTCGAACTCCCGGTCGCAGGGAAGATTCATCGAACAGGCGAAGCGGCGGCGCGGCCTCCCGGGCGTCACGGTCCGGACCGCCGACGTCAACGGCTTCGATTCGGAGGAGGCGTTCGACCGCGTAATCTCGATCGAGATGTTCGAGCACGTGCGGAACCATGCCCTCCTGCTGGAGCGGGTGGACCGCTGGCTGGCGCCCGGGGGGCGCCTCTTCGTCCACCATTTCTGCCACCGTTCCCGGCCCTACTTCTTTGAGGACCGGGGTCCGGGCGACTGGATCGCGCGCCACTTCTTCACCGGCGGGCTGATGCCGTCGGAGAGGCTGCTGGACCACTGCGCGGGACCCCTGCAGGTGGAAGCGCGATGGCGGCTGAGCGGGACGCACTACCGGCGGACCGCCGAGGCGTGGCTGGCCAACCTGGACCGGCGGCGGGACGAGGTCCGCACCGTCCTGGGGTCGGCGCCCGGCGCCGGCGCCGACCGGCTGCGGCGCCGGTGGCGGCTGTTCTTCCTGGCGTGCGCCGAAACGTTCGGCTACCGCGGCGGACGCGAGTGGTTCGTGTCGCACTCGCGGTGGAGGCGGCGCGGACCTCCGCGCTGAGGAGGAGTCATGGGCATCCTGAAGACCGTTTCGTGGGCCATCCTGCTGGGGATGGCCGGGCTCACCGTCGCGGCCGGAGCCGAGCGAGGCCTGTTCGACGCCGGCGCCGCGCTCTGGCCCGACGCGTGGTTCCGGGCCACCCTCGCCGACGCCTACTTCGGTTTCCTGATCGCGTACTGCTGGATCTTCTACCGGGAGGCGTCGTGGGGCCGGCGGGGGCTGTGGTTCGTGCTGGTCATGACGCTCGGGACCATGGCGGTTTCGGTCTATCTCCTGATCCGGCTCTACCGCCTGCCTCCGGGCGGTTCGGCGGAAGACCTGCTGCTGCGCGCGCGGAACGCCGGATGACCGGCGCGTTCGTCGCCGCGGGCCTGCCCGGACTCCTGGCGGTCCTGGCCCTCGCCGCCCTCGTGTGGCTGGTCAGCCTCGCCCGGCGCGACGCGTCCATCGCGGACGTGGCCTGGGGCCTCGGGTTCGTGGTCCTGGCGTGGCTCTACCGGGACCTCGGCGGCGCGGCGTCGTTCCGCGCCGCGCTGGTCCCCGTCCTGGTCACGATCTGGGGAGTGCGGCTCGCGGCCCACATTCTGGTGCGCGGCCGCGGACGGGGTGAAGACCCGCGCTACGCGGCGATGCGGAGGCGGTGGGGAGCGCGCTTCCCGGCGGTCTCGCTGTTCACCGTCTTCTGGCTCCAGGCGGTGGTGCTGTGGATCGTGGCGCTGCCCCTCCTGCAGGTGCAGACGGCCGCGGCGCCCTGGTCCCGGCTCGATGGTCTGGGGTTGGCGCTCTTCGCCGCGGGGTTCGCCTTCGAGGCGGTCGGCGATCTGCAACTGCGCCGGTTCCGGGCGGACCCCGCGAACGCCGGCCGGGTGCTGGACCGGGGACTGTGGCGCTACACGCGCCATCCCAACTATTTCGGCGACGCCGCGCTGTGGTGGGGCCTCGGCTGTCTGGCGCTCGCGACCCCGGGCGGGGTCTGGACCCTGGCGGGGCCCGCGCTGATGACCTTTCTGCTCCGGCGCGTGTCGGGGGTGACGCTGCTGGAGAAGGGACTCCGGGAGAGCCGGCCGGGCTACCGCAACTACGTCGCGCGGACGAACGCCTTCTTCCCCTGGTGGCCGCGGGAACCGAATGCGGCGCCCCCCTGATCGGGAGGCTGTTAGCGACGCAGCTCGAACCCGCGGGCGAGGACGTACGCCAGTAGCGCCACCACGAAGACCAGGAGCAGCATCCAGGCGATCCCCTGGAGCGTCCCGATGACAGTCCGATACACCTCGAGCGTCCAGCGCTCCGCGGTGAGGACCAGGATCTCCGCGTCCCTGTCGGGCGCCGAGATGTAGCGCTCCAGCTCGTGGATGCGGACGCCCGCCGAGACGCCCACCACGTACGCCGCGAACTTGACGTAGCGGTGCCACGCCCCGCTCAGCTCCTCGGCGATGATCCGCCGCAGGATGGAGGCGATGGGCTTGTCGAAGAGCCGCACCGCCCCGAACGAGACGGCCAGGGCGATGAGGAAGGTGACGATCAGCAGAGTGAAGAACATGAGATCCGCCTAGTGGCCGGGGCTGTGGATGCGGCCGTCCTTCATCACGAGGCGCACCCGCTGGAGGGCGGTGATGTCGGTCGCCGGGTCGCCGTCCACCACCACCAGGTCGGCGGCGTAGCCCGCGGCGGCCGTCCCGATCTCGTCGGCCAGTCCGAGCGACTCGGCCGCTAGCGAGGTAAGGCCGATGACCGCGTCCGCCGGGTCCTGTCCGCCCTGCTCGACCCGGGCGACCGCCTCGCGGGCGTTCTGCCCGTGGGCCCCGGCCACCGCATCGGTCCCGAAGACGATCTTCAGACCCTCGGTGGCGAGCGCCATCCCGAAGGTCTCCATCGCCCGCACCCGGCCGGACTCCATGGCCGCGAAGCCCTCCTCGGTGTAGTTCCCGATCCCGAGGTAGCGGCCTTTGTTCTCGAAGTAGTTCTGGAAGATGAGGTAGGTGTTCGGGTCGTAGAAGGTGCCGTTCGCGGCCAGCAGGTCGAGGGTCTCCTGGTCGAGGAGCGCGCCGTGCTCGATGGTGGTGCAACCCGCCCGCGAGGCGCGGGTCGCGCTGACCGGCCCGTGGGCGTGGACGAGCGTGCGCAGCCCGCGCTCGTTGGCGGCCCCGCAGGCGGCGTCGAGTTCCTCCTGGGAGAGCGTGGGACCGCCGCCCACCCGGATGCTCTCGGACGCGAAGATCTTGATGGCGTCCGCGCCCGCGTCCGCCAGCCGGTTCACTTCGGCGACCAGTTCCTGTGCGCCGCCGGTGCGGGCGGAGAGCTGACCGAGCGTGGTGATGATCCGGGGACCGGGCACCACGCCCCGGTTCACCGCATCCCGAACCGGGCCGTCCACCGCCGCGCCGAGGCTCTGGACGGTGGTGAACCCGGCCTCCAGCATCCGGATGCCGTTCTCCACCGCGTGCATGGCCTCCGTCTCGGGAGCGGCGCCCCGCGCCAGCTTCCCGTCCTCGCCGAAGTGCCACCCCAGGTGGACGTGGGTGTCTATGAGCCCCGGAAGGATCGTCCCGCCGGAGAAGTCATGCCGTTCGCCGGCCGGCAGGTCGGCGACCGAGGCCACCGCCACGATCCGCCCGTCCCGGACTGCGACTCCGTGCCCCTCGAACGCACCCCCGCGCCCGTCGAGGACCCGGTCGGCGGTGAGCACGACCGTGCCGTCGTCGGCCGTCTCGGCCGCCGGCGCTCCACCCCCGCCACAGGCCGCGAAGAGTCCGGCGGCGGCCAGCATCAACACACGGCGAAGGAGAGGGTTCTCGGTCATCGTGAATCGGAGTGTAAGGCGCAGCCAGACCCGCCACGGAAGACTCGAACCTCGCTCTGCCACGGATCCAGGCAGGCCGGAGACGCAATGGACACCTGCCGTACGCACGAAAGCCCGCGCCGAAGCGCGGGCCTCGGAAGGAGGGCAGGCCGGAGCCAGCGTCTCGCGCGGGAGGCTAACATCGAGTATGTGGCTGCGATGACAAAGGATCAGAACGGACCGGAAACCTTCGAGAGCCAGGCGGACCGGTTGGAACGGTTCGTGGATTTCAGCCGACCGAGTCGAGCTGCGTTTCCGAACCTCAGGCCTTCCGCCACACGAGTCACGTTGCGAGTCCCGGCTTGGATGCTCGCCGAACTCAAGCGGGAGGCCAACCGTCGGGACGTGTCGTATCAGTCGCTGGTGGAAACAATCCTGGCGGACTGGCTCCGCGAGCAGTTCCGCAGCCTGAAGGAGCCCGCCGAAGTCGCTGTCAGTCGCGCGGGCGGTGGAGCCGGCCGCCCTTCAGCACCAGCCGTACGGCCCCGAGCGCGGTGACGTCCCGGGTCGGGTCGCCGTCCACCACCACCAGGTCGGCGGCGTAGCCCTCGGCGATGGTCCCGATCTCGTCGCCGAGGCCGAGTGACTCGGCGGCCAGCGAGGTGAGGCTCACGATCAGGTCCGCCGGGGCCTGCCCGCCCTGCTCCACCCGCGCCACCGCTTCCCGGATGTTCTGGCCGTGGGCGCCCGCGACCGCGTCGGTGCCGAAGACCACGCGGAGTCCTTCGGTGGCGAGAGCCTTCGCGAAGATCCCCATCCGGCCTTCCGAGTTCTCGGACATCAGCCGGAACCCCTCCTCGGTGTAGTTGCCGATGCCGAGATAGCGGTCCTTGTTCTCGAGGTAGTTGGCGACGATCAGGTAGGTGTTCGGGTCGTAGAAGAGTCCCTTTTCGGCCAGGACGTCCAGGGTGGCCTGATCGAGCAGCGAGCCGTGCTCGATGGTGGTGCAGCCGGCGTTCGCCGCGCGGGTCGCGCTGACCGGGCCGTGGGCGTGGACGAGCGTCCGCAGACCGCGTTCGTTCGCCGCCCCGCAGGCGGCGTCGAGCTGCGCCTGCGACAGCGTCGGCCCTCCCCCGTCCCGGCTGCTCTCGGAGGCGAAGATCTTGATGGCGTCCGCTCCGGCGTCCGCGAGGCGGCGCACTTCGGCTGCCATTTCTTCCGGTCCGCCCGTGCGGGCGTTGAGTGAGCCCAGCGAGGTGATGATCCGGGGGCCGGGGACGACGCCGCGATTCACGGCGTCCCGCACCGGCCCGTCCACCGCCGCGCCGAGGCTCTGCACGGTGGTGAAGCCGGCCTCCAGCATCCGGATGCCGTTCTCGAGGGCGTGGAGCGCGTTCACCTCGGGCGGGTCGTCGCGGGCGAACCGGCCATCCTCGCCGAAGTGCCAGTGCAGATGGACATGGGTGTCAATGAACCCGGGGAGGATCGCGCCGCCGGGGAAGTCGAGCCGTTGGTCACCGGCCGGCAGTTCCGCCACCGGCAGGACCGCCGTGATCCGGCCCTCGCGCACCACGACGCCGTGGTTCTCCAAGCGGCCGCCGCGTCCGTCGAACACCCGGTCGGCCACCAGCACCACCGTGGCGTCGGGCGACGGGTCCCGCTGCGGCGACGGCGCGGACGCGCAGGCGGACGCGAGCACCGCCACCACGGCAGGGAGCGGGAGCAGGGGCCGAGTTCGCATTTACGCCAGGTCACGGGAGGGGCCGCGGGCGGCCAGCAGCGCTTCCAGTTCCGCGAGCGCCTCCAGGTCTTTCGGCCGGCCGGCCGCCCGCTTCGCGCGGATCAGGGGCGCCAGGTCGAGACAGAGACAGCGGTGGCCAAAGAGGACCACCTCCACCGCCTGTGGCCGCAGCGCGTCGTAGTCGCCGCCACCGGGGATTTCGCCGAGGAGATCCAGATCGCCCATGTCCGTCGTCAGGGTGAAGTTGAGGCCCCGCTCGATAGTCGCAACGCTCCACTCGAACGGGAGGCCGGGCGGCGCGCCGCGCAGGTACGGCCCGTGTCCGCGGAGCGCAGCGACCAGCCGTTCCAGGTTGGCCGGCGTTCTCGAGTACACGCAATCCACGTCCTGGGTGAGACGCGCCGATCCATGAACCGCCGCCGCCAGACCGCCAACGATGACGAAGTCAACGTCGCCCTCGTTGAGCGCCTTGACCAGCGCTCCGAAGTCCGTCACCGGCCGCGATGCGCAGCGGCCCCCGCCCGCCTCGCCTCTTCGGCCAACTCCTGCAACGCGATGAGTTTCCGGACCCGCTCCGTGGGCGAAAGACGGAGGTTCTCTCGCAACAGGGTGCGGTCAACCCCGGCCTTGTAGGCCTCGATCACCGGATCAGGCTCAAGCCCGGCGGCCCGCAGCGCGTGATGGCCATCGGATGGCGCGTCGGAAGAAGACACCGGACGCGCCAACTGTACCCCCGCGAACGCGACCCTGCGCGGCGGGTCACAACTCGCCGGCGAGGCGCGAGGCGGTGCGGAGCGAGAGCGCGGCGAAGGTGAGGGTGCCGTTGTTGCACCCCGATCCCACGATGGTGGGGGCGCCGGCGATCCAGAGGTTCGCGTGGTCGTGGGCGCGGCCCCAGGCGTCCACCACGCTGTCGTCCGGGTCGTCCCCCATGCGGCAGCCGCCGCCCGGGTGGTCGTAGTCGGAGGCGAAGGTGATGTTCAGCATCGTCCCGCCGCCGGCGGTGAGGATCCGGCGGAAGCGCTCCTCGATCTTCGCCTCGGTGTAGCCGCGGAGCTCCGCCGAGACGGGATCGTCCACGAAATCAATCCGGGGGAGCGGGTCGCCCCAGGGGTTCTTCCGGTTCGGTTCCAGGGTCAGGGCGCTCTCCCGCGCCGGGATCACGTCGTAGTAGCCGCGCATCCGCAGCGAGCCGGTCTCGATACGCCGGCGCCAGTCGTTCAGCGCGGCGTCGCCGAGCAGCAGGTTCCCGTGGTCGTCCCGGAGGCGCGCCCGTTTGCCCATGTCCGATTCCCAGATCCGGAGGTCGTGGCGGATGTACTTGCCGTCGGGCTGGGCCTCGTCGTCCTGGTGCTGGAAGCGCTTGGAGAGGAGGCTGTCCGAGCCGTAGATCCCGGGGTATAGCCGCATCGGGACGGACACGAAGGCGTTCACCCAGCGGTGGCCCGTGATGAAGCGCCCCACGGTCCCGGAACGGTTCGCGATGCCGTCCGGGAAGCGGCCTCCCGCGCTCATCAGCAGCAGGTGGGACGACCAGGCGTAGCCGGCGGCGAGCACGAAGTGCCGGGCGCGGATGGTGATCGCATCGTCCGGGTCGTCCCGGTGGAAGGCGTCGGCCTGTCCGATGGCGTCCGAATCGCTCTTCGGGACGAGCCGCCGCACCATGGTGCGGTCGTGGAGCGTGATCCGTCCCGCGTCGAGGAGGCTGCGGAAGGTGAAGTCCGGGCTGTACTTGGCGCCGGTGGGGCAGATCGAGCAGGTGTCGCAGCGGATGCACTCGCGCCGTCCCCGCCAGGGACGGGAGTTCTTGGAGACCGGGTTCCGCCAGTAGGGAATGCCGGATTTCTCGGCCCACTCCTTGGCGAGGCCCAGGTTGTAGGAGGTCGGCAGCGGGTCCATCGGGTAGCCGCCGGAGCGGGGGTCGTACTCGGGCGGTCCCTGTTCCCCGGCCACCCCGATCCGCTCTTCGGCCTCCTGGTAGAACGGATCGAGGTCGTCGTAGGAAATCGGCCAGTCGGCGCCGACCCCGAAGAGGCTCCGGAGCCGGAAGTCCTCGGGGGAATACCGCGGGGTGGTGCCACCCCAGTGCATCGCGAGCCCGCCCACCGACATGGCGCGCGACTGGGCGTTCTTGCAGGAATGCCCGGGGATGTGGTCTCCCTGGTAGGGGTTCTCCCCGTAGTCGAGGAAACGGCGCCGGGTGTTGAAGCGGTTCTCGAAGTCGAAGATCCGGTTCCCGGCCTCGATCACCGCGATGGAGGCGTCGGTGTCCTCCGCAACCCGCTCCGCCACCATCGCGGAACTGATCCCGCCACCGATGATGACGACGTCGGCTTCGATGGTTCTCGGCATGGTCAGCCTTGCGCCCCGTTGGTAGCCAGCGGCGGCGGCATGACCGCGCCGGAGGCGAGGTCGCGGCAGGCCCGGGCGTTGATGCGGGCGCCATAGGCCAGATCGGCCGCCCGCGGCCGGGAATAGAAGCGCGCCAGCAGCCCTGTGGCGACGTGCCCGGCGTGGGCTGGCCGCGGGAAGCTCTCCCCGGCGTCGTGGCGTTCGAGATCGGCGGCGATCAGGTCGCGCCGCTTCCCGACGGGAAGCTCGGCCAGCCCCGCGCCGTGCTCCTTCTGCGCCAGCAGGTCGAGCGCCTGGAGTTGCGACGCCCAGCGGGGCGCCGGGTGCGGCGGCCCGTACTGCACCTCGACGGACGACAGGTAGGGATGCGGCAACTCCGCGACCGGCTCGAAGCCGTTCATCCAGGTGACGAAATCCCGGAGCGCGTCCCGCACGCCGTCCGCCCCGATCTCCTCCGGCAGCACCGCCTCGGCGAAGGCGTGGAGCAGGGGGAGATCCAGTGAAAGGGACTGGGACTGGGACTCCTGCCCGGCTTTGGCGGCCGCTCCCGTTGGCGCCGCCACCGCGGCCACCGCAGCCCCGGAGGTCTTCAGGAACTTCCGGCGGGTGCTCCGGTTCTCACCTTCCATCACGAGGTCCGATCATATCGGGAGGGATCGGCGCAACAAGGTGCTACCATGTGCGTCACCATGGCCGGAAACCCTGCCGCCGCCTCGCGGGTTGGTGTCCGCGAACTTCGCCAGAACCTCAGCGTCTATCTGCGCCGCATTGACCGCGGCGAGCGGTTCGAGGTGACGGATCGGGGTCGGCCGGTGGCCCTGCTCATACCGCTCCCGAGCGGGCTTTCGCCGCTTCAGCGGCTGATCGCCGAGGGACGGGTGCGGGCGCCGGTGGGCGATGTGCTGGACCTGCCGGCCCCGGAGGGTGAGCCGAGCAACGAGGTCAGCGAGGACCTGATCCGGGACCGCCGGGAACACCGCTTCTAGCCGGCTGCGGTCGCCGTGATCTACCTCGATTCATCGGCGATCGTGAAGCTCGTGTTGCCGGAGCCGGAATCGGCGGCGCTACGCCGCGAGCTGGCCAGGAACCGTGAGCGGTGTTCCAGCGCCCTCGTCCGGGTCGAGGTGCTCCGCGCGGTACGTCGCGCGAACCCTTCGTTCGAGACTCTGGAACGGGCGGAGGCGGTCCTCGAGCGGATCGCCATGATGCCGCTGGACGATCGCGTGCTGAGCACCGCGGCGGAGCTCGATCCACCCGGGCTGCGGAGCCTCGACGCGATCCACCTCGCCACCGCGCTGTCCCTGTTCGGCCTCGACGCGCTGGTGGCCTACGACCAACGCCTGCTCGACGCCGCGAGCGCCGCCGGCCTTCGAACGCTGGCGCCTGCCTGACGCGCTCCGACATGCGGTGGCCACCGAGGACGTCTGCTGCACCGGCGGCGGGTCGGGGACTGGTTCCGGTGCTCGCCATCGTCGCGTCTCTCGCTCTCGCACAGCCGCCCCGGCTCGACCCGCAGCTCGAAGAGGTCCTGAACGCCGTCCGGGACGGCGAGTTCGAGATCATGGCGGCCGCGATCGAGGCCGGGATGGCGGTGGACGCCAAGGCGCCGAACGGCATGACGGCGCTTCATGTGGCCGCGGTGCTCGGGCGGGAGCGTTTCGTCTCCTGGCTCCTCGAAAGAGGCGCCGCGGTCAACGATCCGGCGCAGAACGGGATCACCCCCTTGAACCGGGCCTCGATGGGGGGTCACCTCGGGACGATGCGGCTCCTGCTGGAAGCCGGAGCGGACGTGAACGCCGCGGCGCGCTGGGGGGCGACCCCGCTGCTGAGCGCCGTGGACCGCGGCCGGACGGAGGCGGTGCGGATGCTGCTCTTGGCGGGCGCCGATCCCACGGTGACGGCGGCGAACGGCGAGACGGCGCTCAGCCTCGCCCGCCAGAAGGAGCACCGCGACATCGTGGCCCTCCTCTCGGAAGATCCGGAGACCGTGCGCACCGAGCGCGAGGCCGCGGCCGACCGGCGCTCCTCGCGAGCCAATACCCATCACCGCACCGGGGTGGCCTATGACGATGCCGGCGACATCCGGCGCGCCATCGAGTCCTACCGGCTGGCGCTCGAACAGGATCCGGAGGATCCGCTGATCCGCTATCGCCTGGGACGCGCGCTCCACCGCTTCGGCGAACGGGAGGCGCTGGTCCACCTGATCGAGGCGGTGCGGGGTTGGGAGGCCGCGATCGAGGCGGGGGAGGCACTCGCACCCATCGTGCGGCCGGCGCTCGAGGATGCCTGCGGCGTGCTGGCGGAGGCCGAGCGAAGCGAAGACGTCGCACGCTGCGAGGCGGCGCTCGCCGCGGCCCGCCGCTGACGAGACCCGGCGCGTCGGGCCCCGTCTCTAGAATCACGGCGCAAGGAGGTACGCCGTCATGGATTCGGCTGTCACCCGCCGATTCGCGGCGATCGGGTTCACCCTGGCCCTGGCCTCATTCCTGGCCGCGGGGTGCGACGACGAAGCGAGCCCGACGACACCCGCTCCGGCACCGCCCGCCTCCGCGCCGCCACCAGCCGCGACACCCGAACCGCCGCAGATCCGCGCGGACGAGGTGGTGGATCGCGAGACGCTGCGCCTGTTCGTGGAGGAAGCTGTCCGAATCGCTTCCGCCGAGATTGCCTCGGAGGACGAGATCTATCCCTTCTTCGACACCACATTCCGGCCCGAGGGGCAGTGGCGGCACGGTGAGGTCTACCTCGGCGCCATCGAGCCGAACGGAACGAGTTTCTTCAACGCCGCATTTCCCGAGATCGAGGGCCAGGACATCTCGGACATCGAGGATGTCGAGGGGGTCCGGATCACCGAAAAACTGCTGGCCGCAGCAGCTTCCGGCGGTGGGTACGTGGAATACCTGTGGCCCAACCCGGCGGTCGAAGGTGACGAAGAGACCGGGTCTCGAAAGGTCAGCTATGGGATCCTTGCGACGTTCGGAGGCCGGGAACTCGCGATCGGCGCCGGGATCTATCCCGACCAACCCGGGGCGGAGTAATCCGGGACGGGGCCGCAGCGTCCGCCGGCTGCCGGAGAGCTGCCACGCCGAGATCGAGCGGGATTACGTGGTGCTGGTCGGGGCTGGCGCCGCGCCGTAGGGCGGAACGGCTTGGAACGCCGGTCTCCAGACCGGCACAGCGGGCCGCAGGCCCGCGGACGACGCGCCGCCAGACCCCTTGGGCAACAGAGGTCCGGGAACGTCCCGTAGAGGCAGTGGAAGGCCGGGGCAAAGAACCATCCCGCAGGTCAAGATCGCGCCGTGCGCGGCGCGGAGCGCCGCGCGTGCCGGTCTGGAGACCGGCGTTCCAAGCCGGAGGCGTCGTCTCAGCTTGACTCGCGGAGTACGTCGTCGCGGGTTTTGCGGATGTTCTCGAAGCTGTCCTGGGAGATGACGTAGTACCAGGCGGCGAAGCGGCGGGTGAGGGTTTCCTCCAGTTCCCGGCCCTTGTCGACGTCGTCCTCCCAGCGGTCCCAGGCGCGGGCGAGGTCGCGGTTCTCGCGGTCCGCGTCGGTGAGCTCGTCGGACGGCTTGTCTTGGTAGTCGCGGTTCGCCGGGCGGGGCGGCTCGGGGAAACGCTCGGGGCGGAACTCCGCGGTCACGAAGAGGTAGCGGTTCTCGGCGGGGCCGGATGAGGCCGCCTCCGCGGTGTCCTCGGCCGCGCTGCCGGCGCTCACGTCCTCGTCCCGGCCGTAAACCACCTCGCCGAAGCGGAGCGTGTAGCGGATGCCCTCGTCGGTCTCGAGCCGGACCTCTCCCTCGTTGGAGAGCAGGCTGCCGCCCTGGGTCAGGTAGTAGCCCCGGCTCTGGAGCGAGAGGATGTCGGCGTTCGAGACGCCGGCCGCGTCGCCGGTCAGGGTCGCCGCGATGCCCTCGGGCTTCGGGCGGACGCCCACGATCTCGAGTTCGTCGGCGGCGCGGAGGATTTCGTTCACCTCGAAGGAGTCCACTTCCTCGCTGGAGCCGAGGCCCTCGGCGGTCCAGTCGCCGTCGGCCTTGCTGAGCGCGAGGCGTCCGCGCCGGTCCACCTGGAGGGTCCGTTCGTTGATGGTGTAGTCCTCGAGGACGGCCTCGTCCACCCGGTCCCGGTCCATGAGCAGCAGGTCACGCTCGATCCAGTCCCCGAACTGCGCCGAGATGTCCACCCCGAGCTGCGAGACGTAAACGCGCTTCTGGCCCGGGACGCGGACGAAGTAGGACCCCTCGCGGTCCGGTACCTCACGGCCGATGACGAGGTCCGCCAGCACCCGGTCGCCCGAGGCCTTGACCGTCACCCGGCGTCCCCGCCCGATGAGCGAGACCGCCCCCTCGTCCAGCGGGTCCACCACCCCGAGCGCGGGGTGGTCGGCCACGTTCTCGGAGCGGAAGTCGTCCTTTTCGAGAAGCATGATGCCGGCGGCGGTCTGCGCCAGCCGGTCCTCGCCGTCGGCGGGATAGTCGTGGTGGCTGGGGATGGTCCAGATCCCGTTCTCGTTCTGCACCCGGAACGGGATCGCTTCGGCGGTCGCCTCGTCGAACTCGATGATCTCGAGCGACATCGCCTCTTCGGGGTCCTCGAAGCTCGGGAAGAAGCGTTCCCCGAGATCCACGAAGTCGCTCGGCTCGGGGTTGCGCGGGGCGCTGACCGCGGCCAGCACGGTGAGCAGCAGCGCCGCCCCCGCGATGGTCTGGGTGCGGCGGAGTTCGGGCCCGCCCGTCTTGCGGGTCTCCGGGGTTGCGGCCGTGTTCGTCGTCTCGCTCATGGCTCCTCTCTCCTCACCGGTCACTGCTGGCGGAGACGCCGCGCGGCGGCCGCCCCTTCGACTTCGGCCTTCCGCCGGCGCACGAAGGTCCAGACGCCGAGCAGGAACACCGGGATCGGCGGCAGCAGCACCGCGGCGGTGCGGATGCCGCTCTGGATGCGGCGGATCTGCGCCTCCATGCGCTCCTCGCTGGCGCGGATCTGCGCGTCCTTGTCGGCGTTGATGTTCGCCTCCAGCACGCTGAACCGGCGGTTCTCCACCTCCTGGAGGTTGCGGGCCATGATCGCCTTCGCCTGCGCATCGAGGTCGTCGCGCTCCTCCACCGCCGCGACCCGCCGGTCGAGCCGCTCCTGCGCCTGGCGGAGCGCCTCCTGGGCGCTGGATTCCGCTTCGTCCTCCTCAAGGCTGCGCTGCTCGGTGAACTCGCGGACCCGGGACTCCACCGCTTCGAGGGTCCGGTGGCGCACCCGGCGGTTCCGGAGCGCCACGAAGGACTCGTCCCCGACGAGCATGTCCATGGCGTTCAAGAAGAACGAAACGTTGTCGAAGTTGAGGTTGGGAGGCCCGATCCGGCGCAGCTCGAAGAACTGCTCCGAAATGAAATCGAGGTCGGCGATCGCGATGACGCGGGTGCTGTCCGCCTCGACCGTCGCGGACGGGTCCTCGTCACCGGTGGCCTCGTCCGATTCGGGGCGGAAGGTGCGCGCCTCGGCGGCCACCACGTAGTGCATCGGGTCCGGGCGGTGCGGCAGGTTGGGGTTCAACTGCGAGCCCAGGAAGTTCCGCTGCACCATCTGGAAGTAGGGAAGGACGCCGGACACGTCCCCGGTGGTGAGGAGCGGCTGGAAATCGGCCACCGCTCCGGGGAGGGGTTCGAAGTACCCGGGATAGATGAGCACCACCTGCTGGAGCCCGGCGCTGGCCGCCGAAGCGTCGGCGAAGACCTCCGGGTTGCCGTTCCCCTCGCCGAGGAACACGACCTCCGGCGGCAGGTGGCCGAGGTCGGGATGCGGGTTGTAGGCGTCCCAGACGATCCCGCCGGGGTCCCACGAGATCCCGAGGTTCGCCAGGAAGGACTGGATGTTCCCCTTCGGAGTCGGCGGCGGCTGGCCCTGCCGCATGAAGGGGTTCTGCGAGGCGCCCGGCGGCTCCGAGGGGGCGAGGCCGATGTTCACCACCGGCAGCGGGTCCACGAGCAGGACCGCCGGGACCCCGGTGCGGATGAAGTCGGTGACGTTCGCCATCTCGTCGTCCGCGAGCGTGGACGGCAGCACCACCAGCAGCCCGTCCACCGCCTCGGTGATCATCGCGTTCGGCTGGATCTGCACCACCTCGTACTGCTTGCGCAGTTCGTCCACCACCGACCATTCCGGCGAGCTCCGCATGGTCTGGAAGTCGAGGCCGCCGAAGATCCGGAGCTCCTTGGAGATCACCCCGATCCGCTTCTTGTCGGTGTTCGCCACCACCCGGATGCTGCGGGCGAGCTCGTACTCGACGGGCAGGCCGCGGTCGAAGAACGGGATCACCTGCTCCTCGGCAGCGCAGGTGAAGGCGACCCCCATGAAGACGTCGCTCACCCCGGTCCGCGCCGAGGTCACGCTGGGGATCTCCCGCGGCATGATCCCGAACTTCTCGCGGGCCTCGCGGGCGGACTCGGTGAACGGCTCCGTGTCCTCGACGAGCACCTGGACCCGGCCGCCGCTCACCGACTCCATCTCGCGGAGCACGCTCATCAGGGTCGCGCGGGTCTGGACGAGCGGTTCGGGGACCTCGGGGCTCAGGTACGCCTGCACGAAGACCGGCCGGTCGTCGGGCAGCGCCCGCAGCAGCTCGCGGGTCTCGGCGGAAAGCGAATGGAGCCGCTCGGCGGTGGTGTCGAGGCGGAACCCCAGCCGCGAGATGAGCACGATGGCGCTCAGCAGCGCCAGCGCCACGGAGACCGCCCGCACCGCGTGGTGGTTGGACATCCGGTAGCCGTCGGCGGCGGCGGGCCAGTGGCGCTTCCCGATGAGCAGGACGTTCAGGTAGAGGAAGAAACCGGCGACCGCCGCGAAATAGAGCACCGAGGTGAACGGGATCACGCCGCGGCCGAACTCGTCGAAGTGGTGGATCGCCGAAACGGGCTCCACCACCCGCGCCAGCCACGGGCTGAAGCTGCCGAGGAAGAGGTCGGGCAGCACCAGCACCCCCGCCGCCACCGCTCCCAGGATGAACGCCACCGTGGGGATGGAGGTGAGGAGGGACGCCGCCATGCCGGCCGCCGCGAGCGCCGCGCCGAGCAGCGCGTAGCCGACGTAGTTGGCCAGCAGCAGGCCCCAGTCGGGGCTTCCGAGGAACATCAGGACCAGCGCGTGGCTGAGCGAGAGCGCCAGCGCCGCGCCGTAGATGCCCAGCACCGCCGTGTACTTGCCGAGCACGATCTCCAGGTCGGTCGCCGGGAGGGTGAGCAGCAGCTCATCGGTCCCGAGCTTCTTCTCCTCGGCCCACACCGACATGGTGAGCGCAGGGATGAAGAAGATCAGGATGTAGGGGAAGAGCCCGTTCAACTGGTCGAGGTTCGCCAGGTTGTTCAGGAAGAAGCGGTCCTGCCAGAAAGCCGCGGCGGCGCTCAGCAGGATGAAGAGCGTCAGGAAGACGTAGCCCGACGGGTTGGAGAAGTACATACGGAGGTCCCTCCGCATGAGCGCCGCCACCACCGGGCGGCGGACGTTCGGGATTTCGACCAAGCCGGGCATCACGCGGCCTCCTCGGAGGTGGGCGCCGCCGAGCCGCCCGCCGCGCCGTTCCCGGCCGCTCCGTCGCTCCCACCCGTTCCGGTGAGTTCATAGAAGCTGTCCTCCATCGAACCGTCGCGCTGGAGGTCCGACGGGACCCCGTCGAACACGAGCCGGCCCCCGTTCACCACGAGCACCCGATCCGCCACCGCTTCCACCTCGCGGAGGATGTGGGTGGAGATGAGGACGGTCTTGCCGGCGCCCAGCCGGCGGATGTTCCGGCGGAAGTCCCGGATCTGGTTGGGATCGAGGCCCGCCGTCGGCTCGTCCATGATGAGCACGTCGGGGTCGTGGAGCAGCGCCTGCGCCACCCCGACCCGCTGGCGGAAGCCCCGCGACAGCTTGCCGATGGGCTTTTCCATCACCTCGTCCAGCGCGCAGAGCGCGGCCACTTCCCTGATGCGGGAGGTCAGCCGGCCCGGCGGGATCTCGCGGGCCTCCCCGAAGAAGCGGAGCAGTTCCGCCGGGGTCATGTCCGGGTAGAGCGGGCCGTTCTCGGGCAGGTAGCCCAGCCGGCGGGTCGCGTCGAGGCGCTGCCGGTGGACGTCGAGCCCCGCAATCTCGGCAGCGCCCCCGCTGGGGGCGAGATAGCCGGTGAGCATCTTCATCGTGGTGGTCTTCCCGGCGCCGTTCGGCCCCAGGAAGGCGACGATCTGCCCGCGGGGAATCGCGAAGCGGACGCTCTCGACGGCCACGAAGGGCCCATAGAACTTGCTGAGATCGCGCGCCTCGATCATGATCGGTTCGGTCATTCGGGGTACCTCTGCTCCCTCCTGAAAAGGCGCGGAATTCTAGCCACAGGCGGTCAGGCGCCGGTCCCGGCCCCCGCCGCCGCTTCCTCGGCGATCATCGCCTCCAGTCGTCGCCGGAACCGCAGCGGCCCGGCGTCGATCGGCAGATTGATGTGCGATGAGGCCGCCGTGTCCATGCCGATCTGCACTTCGTTCAACACGGCGCGATCCTCCTCGAAGGCCTCGCGCACGTCCTCGCTCATCATCTCGCTCAGGTCTTCGTCGCCGGGCCGGATGTTGCGAAGCTGGAACCAGTAGTAGCGGGTCTCCTTCTCCGTGACGGGGGTCATGAAGTTGTAGCTGTCCATGATGAAGGTGCTGTCGGCCAGCCGTCCCTCGGGTCCGCCGGTGCCCGCGGGGGTGAAGACCGCCCGGATGAACGCGAGCGACGGGTAGCGGACCTCGTAGTGCTGCAGCCGGTCGCAGTTGCCCTCGAACGCGACGATCTTCCGGTAGAAGGGGGCCGGCTCCACGTCCAGCATCCAGCGATGCACGATGACGCCGTCCTCCGTTCCGGTCACCTGGAGGGGAGCGTCCTTCGCGGCGTCCTGGGCGAAGGACGTCGCATGCACCCAGGCGACGTGGGTCGGGTCGAGCAGGTTGTCGCACACGAACAGATAGTTGCACGCGAGTTCCAGCGCCGGACCCCGGTTGATGCCCCAGGCCGGGTCGTCGAAGTTGGGGATGGCGATGATCTTCGCGGGGTCGGCCAGTTCGGGGGCGCCCATCCAGATCCACGCCAGGCCGTACTTTTCGTGCACCGGGTACGGGCGGACGTTCGCGCCCGGCGGAATGCGCCCGCCGCCCGGCGCCCAGACACAGTGCCCGGAAGCGTCGAAGGTCAGACCGTGGTAGCCGCATTCCAGGTTGCCGTCCCGGACCCGGCCCTTCGAGAGCGGCAGCTTCCGGTGCGGGCAGGCGTCTTCGAGCGCCACCACCGCGTCCTTCCGGGGGCGGTAGAGGCAGATCTTCTCTCCCAGAATCCGGAACGGGCGCGGCTCGTGGTCAATCTCGCTGCTCCAGGCGGCGACGTACCAAGTGTTCCTGAGAAACATGCGATGCCCTCCACCCGTGCTGCGCGCGGAAGCCAATTCTTAGCAGGCCGCCGCCACGGCGTCCGGGCCCGGACATAGAATGCGGACCATGCAGAGTCGGCTCCCGGGCCGCCGGATCGCCCGCTTCGGCCTTGTCGCGGGAACCGTCTGGCTGAGCCTCGGGAGCGCCGTACAAGCCGAACCGCGCCGCCCGCAGGCGGTCGTCCTGGCGCCGGACACCCCGGCCGGCGAGGCGCTCCTCGTCGGCAACCGCACCGGAACCGTCACCGTCCTCCGCACCGGCGATCTCACCCTGCTGGGAGAGGCCCCGGCCGGCGGCAACATCACCGACCTGGTGCTGCTTCCGAACGGCGGTTCCCGGGTGCTCGCCGTTGACCACGGCGCGCACGAACTTCTCGTGCTCGGTCCCGGCAACGGGGACTGGACCGCTCCCGGCCCCTTCCCGGCCGCCGCCACGGCTCCGCTCCTCGCAGTGGAGGCGGCCGTCCCGACCTGCCGCTACCCGATCCGCGCCGTCCGCCGGGACGCGTCGCTGGCGGTCTCCTGTCTCTGGTCGCGGCGGGTGCGGATGTACGACCTCACGGGTCCGGACGCGACCGCCGGGGACCTGGGCGCGCCGCGCTGGACCGCCGATCTCCCCTTCGAACCGCAGGAAATGCTGTTCCTCGGCGACGGGAAGCTGCTGGTCGCGGACGCCTTCGGCGGGGGCCTGGCGATCCTTTCGGCCGCCGGCGGCGAGCTGCTCCGCACGAAGGAACTCACCGGCCACAACCTCCGGGGCCTGACGCTCCTTCCGGACGGGCGGCTCGGGATCGCGCACCAGGAACTCCACACCGGGATGCACACCACCTCGGACGACATCCGCTGGGGGGTGTTCATCACGAACAGCGTCAGCCTGATGCCGCTCGACGACCTGGTTTCCGGCAACCCGCGCCTCGGGCGGCGCACCCGGATCATGGATCTCGGCGACGTCCTCACCCCGTCGGGAGACCCGGCGGCGATGGTCGTCTCGCCCGAGGGCGAGCTGGTCATCGCGCTGTCCGGGGTCGGGCGGCTCGCCTTCGGCGGCGCCGACGCCCGGCGGATGAGCCACGCGCGGGTGGGGCGCGGCCCGTCGGCGATCGCCGCCGGCGGGGACGGACTCCTCTACGTGGCCAACACCCGGTCCGACGAGATCTCGGTGGTCTCGCTCGCCGAGCAGACCGAGGTGGCCCGGGTCCCCCTCGGGCCGGCGGCGCCGCTCACCGCCGCCGAACGCGGGGAACTGCTCTTCCACGACGCGTCGCTCTCGCTGCGCGGCTGGATGAGTTGCGCGAGCTGCCACACCCAGGGACACACGAACCACCGCCTCTCGGACACGCTGGGCGACGGCACCTACGGCGCGCCCAAGCGGGTCCTCTCGCTGCTCGGGGTGGCGGACACGAAGCCGTGGGCCTGGGACGGGCAGATCCGCCGGCTCGAGGACCAGGTGGTCAAGTCCGTCCGCACCACCCTCCGCGGCCGGCGGCTCGAGGACCGCGAGGTGAGCGACCTCGCCGCCTACCTCCGCACCCTCGAACTCCCGGAGGTCGCCGCGGCGCCGCAGTCGGCGCTCCTCGCGGCGGGACAGGAAGCGTTCGACCGCTACGCCTGCAACCGGTGCCACACCGCTCCGGCCTACACCTCGCCGGGGGTCCACAACGTGGGCCTGACCGACGAACTCGGACGCGACCGGTTCAACCCGCCGTCGCTCCGGGGAGTCCGGTTCCGGCGGGCGCTCCTCCACGACGGCTCCGCCCGGTCCCTCGAAGAGGTCTTCAAGGTGCATCCGGGCCTCGGCGTCGAGGTCAACCCCGACGACCTCCCCGCCCTCATCGCGTTCCTGCGGACGCTCTAGGCTAGGAACGCCGGTCTCCAGACCGGCACCCGCGGCGCTCCGCGCCGCGCACGTCGTACAGCACCTTCCGGCATGGCCCGCGGGCAGAGCCCACCGGAAGAACCGGCCGCCCGATGCTTCGGACCCTCTCGCGTCATCCCGGGGGATGGCGTCCGTCCCGCCGCCCGCCGGCGGCGGGCTGTGCCGGTCTGGAGACCGGCGTTCCAAGCCGGGGGTGCGGCCGAGGCTCTCGGCGTCCCGCCACGGGTGATGGCGGCGCCTACTGCTGGGCTTCGAATTCGGCGGCAGCCGCCGCGGCGCGGGCTTCGAGTTCCGCTTCCGTGAGGTCCTCGATGTGGGTCGCCAGGCTCCAGCGATGCCCGAAGGGATCCACGACGTTCGACATGCGGTCGCCCCAGAACTGGTCCTCCGGGGGACGGATCTCGCGGGCGCCTTCCGCCATCGCCTTCGCGTGCACCGCGTCCACGTCCGGCACGTAGAGGTGGATCGTGGTGCTCGTCCCCCCCAGGGTGTCCGGGGAGACGAAGCCCGCCTCCGCCGGCGGTCCGGGGAACTCCTGCGCCATGTAGATCTGGCTCTCTCCGAAACGGAGCTCCGCGTGCATGACGGCGCCGCCCTCGCCCTCCATCGAGGAGTCCACGGTGGCGCCGAGCACCTCCTGGTACCAGGCGAGCGCCGCCTGCCCGTCGCGGACGACGAGATACGGGGTGACCGCGTTCGCGCGGTTCGGGATGTAGTGCGTGGCCTTGGCCATGACGAGATCGCTGCTCCTTTGCTGTGAGTCCGGAATGGCGCCGTTCTCCTGCCGAACGTCCGAGCGTCCGGAAGGTTCCATCAAGGTGCGGATTCTGACGGTTGGAGTGCCGGATCGGTTGCCGGAAGGCGGGCGCCGCTACGAGCGGTCCCGCCCCGCCACCAGCAGCCCCGCGAGCTGCCGGCGGCCGAGCCAGTAGGAGAGGTCGCGCGGGTGGGCGATGTCCCAGATCGCGATGTCGGCGCGCTTCCCCACCTCCAGCGTGCCGCGGTCGCCCTCGAGGCCCAGCGCCCGCGCGGCGTTCCGGGTCGCGCCGGCGAGACACTCCTCCGGCGTCAGACCGAAGAGGCGGCCGGCGAGCGCCATCGCCTCGGGCAGCGAGCAGAGCGGTGAGGTACCCGGATTGCAGTCCGTGGCGACCGCGATCGGCGCCCCGTGCCGCCGGAGTTCGGAGACCGGAGGGCGGCGGTCCTCGTCGAGGGTGACGAACGCGCCGGGCAGGAGCACCGCCACCGTTCCCGAACGCGCCAGCGCCTCAACCCCGGCCGGGGACGAGTACTCCAGGTGATCGGCGGAGAGCGCCCCGAACCGGGCGGCGAGGTGGGCGCCTCCCGCGTCGCTGAGCTGGTCGGCGTGCGCCTTGACGGGCAGACCCAGTTCGCGGGCGCGTTCGAAGAGCCGTTCGAGCTGCGCGGCGCTGAACGCGATCCGTTCGCAGAAGGCGTCCACCGCATCCGCGAGGCCGCGGCGCGCCACTTCCGGCAGCAGATCCTGGACGACGAAGTCCAGATAGCCGTCGGGCCGGTCCCGGAACTCGCGGGGGACGGCGTGCGCGGCGAGCAGCGTCGTGCGCACCGTGAGCCCGGACGCGCGGCCCAGGCGGCGCGCCACTTCCAGCATCCGGATCTCGGTGTCCAGATCCAGTCCGTACCCGGACTTGATCTCGACGGTGGCGGCCCCCTCGGCGGCCATCGTCTCCAGGCGGGAGAGCGCGCTTTCGTAGAGCTCTTCCACGGTCGCCGCCCGGGTGGCGCGCACCGTGGCCATGATCCCGCCGCCCGCCGCCGCCAGCTCCTGGTAACTCGCGCCTCCGAGCCGCGCTTCGAACTCGCCGCCCCGGTCGCCGCCGAAGACGAGGTGGGTATGACAGTCCACCAGCGCTGGCGTGACCCAGCGTCCTTCGAGCGTACGGACCTCTTCCGCCCGACGGGAGGGAAGGTCCGCTTCCGGCCCGGCCCAGGCGATCTCCCCGTCCCGAATCGCGAGCGCCCCGCCCTCGACCGCGCCGTAGGGATCGGGAGCGTCGGCGCGCATCGTCGCGATGCGGGCATCGGTGAGCAGGAGGTCCCAGCGGTCCATGCACCCCAAGATAGCGTGTGCGAAGCTTCGGGAGCGGTGGTGCAACGGATCCGGGCGCGGCGCGCCCTGCTCGGGAGCGGGTGGGCGGAGGACGTCCTGCTGACCGTCCGGGACGGCGCCATCGCGGATGTCTCGGTGGGACCTCCCGCCGCCCCTGCGGCCGACCTGGCCGCCGGGATCGTGATCCCCGGCCTGACGAACGCCCACAGCCACGCGTTCCAGCGGGCGCTGGCCGGGAGGACCGAGCATCGCTCGGCCGCCGGGCGCGATTCGTTCTGGACCTGGCGCGAGCGCATGTACGAACTCACCGGCCGCCTCGATGCCGCGAGCCTGACCGCCGTCGCCCGCCAGGCGTACGCGGAGATGCTCGCCGCCGGTTACACGTCGGTCGTCGAGTTCCACTACCTGTTCCGGGACCGCGCGGGACGGGACGACGCGGACGCCATGTTCCGGGCACTCCGGCGCGCCGCCACGGACAGCGGCATCCGGCTGATCTACCTCCCGGTGCTTTACGAGCGCGCGGGTTTCGACCGTCCGGCTCCCGAGGCGCGGCAACGGCGGTTCGCGATGGACGTCGAGAGCTTTCTCGCCCACCAGGAACGCGCCGCCGGCGCGGCTTCCGGGCGGGTGACCGTCGGGATCGGCGCCCACAGCCTGCGCGCGGTCAGCGAGGCCTCGCTGCGCCGGGTGGCGGCCCGCGCCGCCGTGAGCGGCGCGCCCCTGCACCTCCACATCGCCGAGCAGCGCCGGGAGGTCGAGGACTGCCAGGCGGCGCACGGCTCCCGCCCGGTCCGCTGGCTGCTCGACCGCTTCGACGTGGACGAGCGGTGGTGCCTGGTCCACGCCACCCACGTCGGCGACGGGGAGGCCCGTGATCTCGCGGCCTCCGGCGCGGTCGTCTGCCTCTGCCCCAGCACCGAGGGGAACCTCGGCGACGGACTCTTCCCGCTGGAGCGCTTCCTGCGCGCCGGCGGCCGGATCGCGATCGGCTCCGACAGCCAGGCGACGATCAATCCCTTCGAGGAACTGCGCTGGCTCGAATACGGCCAGCGCCTGCACTCGGAATCCCGGAACGTCGCTTCCATCGAGGATCCGCACGTGGGGCAGGAACTCTTCCGGCGCGCGCTCGCGGGCGGCGCGCAGGCCGCCAGGCAGCGTGAATTCGGGCTGGCGCCCGGGGCGCCCGCCGACCTCGTGGTGCTGGACGATCAGGACCCGATGCTCGCCGGCCACGGCCCCGCCACCCTGCTGGACGCGCTGCTATTCTCGGGGTATCGGGTACCGATACAGCGCGTCATGGTCCACGGCGAATGGAGAGTGGCAGGCGGCGAACACGTGGACCGCGCCGCGACCGCGAAGGACTTCGCCGCCGCCCTGAAGGGTTTCAGCGCCCATCCCTGAGGAACGGAACGCCATGCAAACCGTCCGGACACCAACCATCAAGGCCCCGACCGGCCCCGTCCGGTCGGCGAAGAGCTGGCTCACCGAGGCGCCGCTGCGGATGCTGATGAACAACCTCGATCCGGAGGTTGCCGAACGGCCCGAGGATCTCGTGGTCTACGGCGGGATCGGCAAGGCCGCCCGGAACTGGGAGGCCTACGAGGCCCTCGTCACGGCGCTCAGGGAACTGGAGACGGACGAGACCCTGGTGGTCCAGTCCGGCAAGCCCGTCGGCGTCTTCCGCACCCACCCGGACGCCCCGCGCGTCCTCATCGCCAACTCCAACCTGGTGCCGGCCTGGGCCAACTGGGAGCACTTCCGGGAACTCGACCGGAAGGGCCTGATGATGTTCGGCCAGATGACCGCCGGGTCCTGGATCTACATCGGCAGCCAGGGCATCGTGCAGGGCACCTACGAGACCTTCGTGGAGATGGGCCGCCAGCACTACGGCGGGAACCTCGCGGGCCGCTGGATCCTGACCGCCGGGCTCGGGGGGATGGGAGGCGCACAGCCGCTCGCGGCGAAGATGGCGGGCGCCTCGCTGATCGCCATCGAGTGCCGGGCGGACCGCATCGAAAAGCGGCTCGCGACCGGCTACCTCGACACGCGGGCCGCGACGGTGGACGAGGCGCTCTCGCTGATCGAGGGATCGGTCCGCGCCCGCACCCCGCTCACCGTGGGCCTGCTCGGCAACGCCGCGGAGATCCTCCCGGAGCTGCTCGCGCGCGGCGTCCGTCCCGACGCCCTCACCGACCAGACCTCGGCCCACGACCCGGCGAACGGCTACCTGCCGGCCGGTTGGACCGTCGAGCAGTGGCGCGTGCGCCGCGAAAGCGATCCCGACGCGGTGGCGGCGGAAGCGGTCCGGTCCATCGCCGACCACGTCCGCGCCATGCTCGGCTTCCACGACGCGGGCGTCCCGACCTTCGACTACGGCAACAACATCCGCCAGGAGGCGCTCGGCGCCGGGGTGGACCGCGCCTTCGACTTCCCCGGCTTCGTGCCCGCCTACGTGCGGCCCCTGTTCTGCCGCGGCGTCGGCCCGTTCCGCTGGGCGGCGCTGTCCGGCGATCCCGAGGACATCTACCGGACCGACGCCCGGGTCAAGGAGCTGATCCCCGACGACCCGCACCTCCACAACTGGCTCGATTCGGCCCGCGAGAACATCCGGTTCCAGGGGCTGCCGGCGCGGATTTGCTGGGTCGGCCTCGGGCAGCGGCACCGGCTCGGCCTCGCGTTCAACGAGATGGTCCGCCGGGGGGAACTCGAAGCCCCCATCGTCATCGGCCGCGACCACCTCGACAGCGGCTCGGTGGCGAGCCCCAACCGCGAGACCGAGGCCATGCGCGACGGCTCGGACGCGGTGTCCGACTGGGCGTTCCTGAACGCCCTGCTGAACGTCGCCAGCGGGGCGACCTGGGTCTCCGTCCATCACGGCGGCGGGGTCGGGATGGGGTACGCGCAGCACGCCGGGTTCGTCATCGTCTGCGACGGCAGCGAGGCGGCGGATCGCCGCATCGAGCGGGTGCTGTGGAACGACCCGGCGACGGGGGTCATGCGCCACGCCGACGCCGGCTACGAGGAGGCCATCGCCTGCGCCCGCGAACACCGGTTGAACCTGCCGATGGTCCCCGGCGGCGAGGCTCGGTGAGGATCGAGATCGGGGAAGCGGGGATCTCCCTCGCCACCCTCCGCGCGGCCTGGCGGGACCGGGTGACGGTCGCGCTCGGCGAGGACGCCCGCCGGAGGGTCGCCGCCGCGGCCGGCGCGATCGAGGCGGCGATCGCGGCGGGCGGTCCGGTGTACGGGGTCAACACCGGCTGCGGGCATCTCGTCCACGTGCGGATCGGCGAAGCCGAACTGCGGAAGCTGCAGGAGAACATCGTCCGCTCGCACGCTGCGGGGGTGGGCGAGGACCTCGGCGACGAGGTCGTCCGCCTTGTGGTCCTGATGAAGGTGATGGCGCTCGCCCGCGGGCACTCGGGCGTCCGCCTCGAGCTCGTCGAGGCGCTCGGCGCGCTCCTCGAACACGGGATCGTCCCCCGGATTCCGGCCCAGGGCTCCGCCGGGGCGTCGGGGGACCTGGCGCCGCTGGCCCATCTCGCCGGGGTGCTCATCGGGGAGGGCGAGGCCCGGATCGGGAACGAGACCCTGAGCGGAGGCGAAGCGCTCCGCCGGGCCGGCCTCACGCCGCTCCGCCTCGCGCCGAAGGAGGGGCTGGCGCTCCTGAACGGGACCCAGGTCTCCACCGCCCTCGCGCTCGCCGCCGCGTTTCGCGCCGAGAACGTGCTGGCCGCCGCGCTGGTGGCGGGCGCCATGTCCACCGACGCCATCAAGGGAAGCGACGTCCCGTTCGATCCGCGCATCCACGCGATCCGCGGCCACCGCGGCCAGATCACCGTCGCCGAAGTGCTGCGGGACCTGATACGCGGCAGCGAGATCCGCGCCTCGCACCTCGACTGCGACCGGGTGCAGGACCCCTACTCGGTCCGCTGCCAGCCGCAGGTGATGGGCGCCTGCCTCGACAACCTGCGCCACGCCGCGTCGCTCCTCGAGACCGAGGCGAACGCGGTCACCGACAACCCGCTGGTGTTCCCCGACGCGGGCGAGGTGCTCTCCGGCGGCAATTTCCACGCGGAACCCGTGGCCTTCGCCGCGGACATCCTGGCGCTCGCCATCGCCGAGATCGGATCGCTCTCGGAACGGCGCACCGCGCTGCTGGTGGACCCCCACCTGAGCCGGCTGCCGGCGTTCCTCGTCCACGACAGCGGCCTGAACAGCGGTTTCATGATGGCCGGGATCACCGCCGCCGCCCTCACCTCGGAAAACAAGGGGCTCGCCCACCCGGCGAGCGTGGACAGCATCCCCACCTCCGCCAATCAGGAGGACCACGTCAGCATGGCGACCCACGGCGCCCGAAGGCTCCACGACATGCTGGACAACCTCGGGCACATCGTCGCCATCGAGCTGCTCGCGGCGGTGCAGGGAATCGAGTTCCACCGCCCCGCCCAAAGCTCCGGACCGCTCGAGGAGGCCATCACCGCCGTCCGGGAGATCTCCGCCCCCTACACCGAGGACCGCTCCCTCGCCCCGGACATCAACGCCGTCGCCGCGCTGATCGCCGCCGGCGGCTTCCGCGACTACGCCGCCCCGGCCCTGTCCGGGCCAGGCACACCGCGCGGGTGACAGAGCAGCTTGGACCGCCGGTCTCCAGACCGGCGCGCGCAGCGCTCCGCGCTGCGCACGGCGCAACACCAACCGCTCTCGCGGCGCCGTCGCTCAGTTCCGCGTCGGGTTCTTGAAGTCCAGGATCCACTGGAGGTTCACGAACACCTCGTTGTCCGAGATGGCCCCGAACCGCCGGCGGTAGTCGGCCTCGATGTGGGTCAGCGTCCAGGGGAGCTCGTACCGCACTCCCATCCGCACGTAGCTCAGGTGGCCCGGATCCTCGATCGGGCCGTTGTTCGATTCCCCGCCGAACTCGATCCCGGTCCAGACCCGCGGCGCGAAGCGCTGGCGGAAACGCGCGAAACCGCCGACGTATTTCCGCTCGTTCTGGTCCCGCTGGTAGACGGCGCTGCGGAAGGTCCGGTCGGGCCCGATCGTGCCGTCGAGGTGGGCGGCGGTCTGGCGCCGCGGAATCAGGTCGTCCCCGGTCCCGTCGCGCCCCTCGTAGTGGCCCACGTCCACCTTCCAGCGACCTCCGAGTCCCTCGAAGCTGCGGCCGACGCCCGCGATGACGTCCTTGAACCCGTTGGGGTCCTCCGCCCAGCCGGACCCCCGCACCACGTGGAGCCGCCCGCTGTAGCCCCCGCGGTCCACGAACAGGAACACCCCGTTCTCGCGGATCTGGGTGAGCGCCGCGCCGGGGGCGGCCCCGATCATCTGGAAGGCGAAGGGAGCGTCGGTGTACTCGGCCATCCAGAGCGGAGCGCTGCGGCCGGCCCGGAGCCGTACCCCGCCGCCCAGGTCGTACTGCACGTAGAGGTCGTGGACCCGGGTCGCCCCCACGTCGTAGGAGGCGCGCGCCTGGACGCGGTCGCCGATCCGGAAGTCGGACCAGACGGAAAGCCGCTGGACGGTGACGTCCCCGAGGTCCGAGAGGTTGTCTATGAACCGCCCGCGGAGCCGGAAGGTGTAATCCACCGCCGGGGCGTCGTCGGCGTCGTCCTGGGCCGCCGCGACCGCCGCCTCGGGTTTCTCGTCGGGCTCGGGGCGAGGTTCCGCAAGTGCCGGCGCCGCAAGGAAACCGAAGACCAGCCCCGGCAAGAGCGCCCTCGTCATGCGGACCGACCTCCGGGTCGAACGGCGAAGCGCCTGGCTCCACGGGTAGGACTTGAACCTACAACCAACGGATTAACAGTCCGCTGCTCTGCCATTGAGCTACCGTGGATTCGGGGAGGCGCTCACCACAAAGGCGGGTGAGTTTAGCAGCGCGTCCGGCGCGGAACGGCTTGGAACGCCGGGTTCCCGAGCTACGAGGAATGGACGCCGGCTGCCGCCGACTTCCATCCCTCGTGCTCAAGGGGTCTCCGCAGAGCTATCGCTCTGCTCCGGAAACAGCCGGCACGCGCTGCGCGACAGCGCAGCGCATGGCGCGGCATCGATGGGCGGAATGGTTCTCTCCTCTCCGTCTATCGGAAAGCACTGGACTTGCCCCAAGGCGTCCCGTGAGGGCAGGCAGCGACACAACATCCGCGGGCCTCCGGCCCGCCGTGCCGGCTGAAGCCGGCGTTCCAAGCCGTTGCCGCCACCGCGGCGTCAAAGCGCGCTGCGGTGCTGGAGCGCCTCCGCCATCGTGGTCTCGTCGGTGTGGACCAGTTCGCTTCCCATGGGGACGCCGATTCCGATGCGCGTCACCCGGATGTCGTGAGGCTTCAGGAGATGCGCCAGCCAGGCGGCGGCCGCCTCCCCGTCGTGGGTGGGGTTCGTGGCGACGATGACTTCCTCGAAACGGCCGTCGCGGACGCGCTGCAGCAGGCTGGCGAGGCTGCGTTCCTCCTCCGGGTCCCCCTGCGGGGGGAACGTGACTCCTCCCAGCACGTGGTAGCGACCGTTGAAGATCTTCGCCTTCTCGATGGCGGCGATGTCGGCCGGGTCCTCGACGACACAGAGCATGGTGTCGCCGCGGCCCGGGTTCCGGCAGAACCCGCACGGCTGGGCGTCGGTGAAGTTGCCGCACACGCCGCAACGGGAGACCTGCTCGTGCAGGGTGGAGGTCGCCGCCCCGAGCGCCGCGGCGCGCTCCGGGCCGCCCTGGAGCAAGTGGAAGGCGATCCGCTGCGCGGACTTCTCCCCGATCCCCGGGAGCCGCTTCAACTCACCGATGAGTCGTGAGAGCGGTTCCGGCAGGCCGGTCATCGGCCGCCGGCGAGCTGTCCGAGTCCTTCGAGCGAACCGAGCCGCTCCTGCATCTGCTGCTCGATCTTCCGCGAGGCGTCGTTCACCGCCGCCTTCACGAGGTCCTCGAGGAGTTCGACGTCGCCGGAACGGACCGCTTCCGGGTCGATCGTCACCCGCCGGATCTGGCGGGCGCCGTTCATCCGCACCTTGACCATCCCGCCGCCGGCGGCTCCCTCACCCTCGAGGGACTCGATCTGCCGCTTCAGCTTGCGGAGCTGTCCCATCTGCTGGGTGACCTGGTGAATCTTCGAGAGCATCGCTCGTTTCCTCCTTCGCGCCGGAACCTGGGGTGGCGTCCCGGGCGACCAAATTGTTGCGGGCTGTCAGTGCTCCGATGGCGGCGGGGGGTGCCCCGGCCGGGCCTTCGCCGAAACGATAGTGCCTCCGAACGTCTCCTGGTACTGCTTGATGATCGGGGGGGGATCCAGGTCGAGGAGGCGGCTGGCGCCGGCGTCCTCCGTTTCGGCGGATGCCTCGGACGGGGGCGGGGGATCGGGTGGACGCCCCTCGGCGGGGGGCGGCGGATCGGGCGGACGCGTCCTGGCGGGGGGCGAGCCGCTTCCGCCGGCAGCCGGGGCCGGGGTCGCTGCTCCCGGCCGGTCGAGCTGTTCGAGCAGCCGGTCGAACGCGGCCAGCCGCGGCATTTCGACGAGCCGCAGGAGCGCCATCTCCAGGTGGAACCGCGGCTCGGGCGACCAGCGCAGACCCTCTTCGATCTTCGTCAGGACATCGAGGCTGCGGAGCAGGTCCTCCTCGCTGAAGCGGTTGGCGAACTCGGCGAGCCGCTCCTTCTCCTGCGGCCACTCCAGCAGGTCGGGCCGGTCGGGCGCCGCCCGCACCACCGTCAGGTCGCGCAGGTAGTGCATCAGCAGGGTCACGAAGTGCTTCAGGTCGCGGCCCTCGCTCACCAGCTCCTCGACGATCTCGAAGACCGCCCGGCGGTCCCCCTCGACGATCGCGGTGGCGGCCCGGCGGCAGATCTGGACGTCCGGAACCCCGATCACCTCGCTGACGTCCGCTGCCGTGACCGCGCCGTCCACCGCCGCGATCACCTGGTCGAGCGCCGACAGGGCGTCCCGGAGGCTCCCCTGCCCGAACCGGGCGACCTGGGCGAGGGCTTCCGGCGCGACGTCGAGACCCTGATCGTCCACGACGTGCTGCAACCGTTCGACCACGGCGCGCTGGGTCACGGCCCGGAACTCGAACTCCTGGCAGCGCGAGAGGATGGTGTCCGGGATCCGGTGGATCTCGGTGGTCGCGAAGATGAACTTGACGTGGGGGGGAGGTTCTTCAAGCGTCTTCAGGAGCGCGTTGAAGGCGCCGCCGCTCAGCATGTGGACCTCGTCCACGAGGAAGATCTTGAACCGGTCGCGCGCCGGGGTGTAGTGCGCGGTCTCGATGATCTCGCGCGCCTTCTCCACGCTGTTGTTGCTCGCGCCGTCAATCTCGGGCACGTCCCGCGAGTAGCCGCCGGCGACCTCGCGGCAGGACGGACACCCGCCGCAGGGCTCCGGGTTCGGTCCCTCGCCCGCCGCGCAGTTGAGCGCCTTCGCGAGGATCCGGGCGGTCGTCGTCTTGCCCACGCCCCGCGGTCCGGCGAAGAGGAAGGCGTGCCAGACGCGGTTCTTCCGGATCGCGTTCTGGAGCGTGCGGGCGATCGCCTCCTGCCCCACCAGGTCCGCGAACGTCTGGGGCCGGTAGCGGAGCGCGAGCACCTGGTAGTCCTCCGCGCCCGCGGCGTCCGGCGCCGGCGTCGGCGCGGCGGAGGGGGCGGCGGGCGCCGCACTCTCCGGCTCGGCGGGGGTGGCGGGCGCCGCACTCTCCGGCTCGGCGGGGACGGCGGCGGGCGCAGGACTCTCGGGCTCGCCGGCGGGCGCGTCGGCCGCGGAAGCCGCGTCCGCGGCGCCCTGCGGTTCGTCCCGTCCGTCGCTGCCGGGATCGGGCGCGGCCGGTTCCACGTCGGCGGACGGTTCCGGCGGCGGGGTCGGCGGAGCGCCGAACAGGCTCCCGGGAGGGCTCATGAGACGGGGAGACTAGCCGCAGCGACCCGGGTTCGCAGCGACCAAATCCTGCCGTTCAGAATCCGAGCGACGCGGTCTCCCGCCGCACGTCGCCCGCCGCGATCATCACCCCGGTTTCCGGGTCGCGCCAGGTCACCGTGGGAGCGCACGCGCGCCAGTTCCACCGGCCCCACGAGCGCACGTCGTGGCCCAGGGCGCGGAGCGCCGCGGCCGTCGCCGCCGGGATCCGGTCCTCGAGGTTGAGGACGGCGGGGTTGTCGTTCACCTCGCTCCCGGTGCCGGGGAAGTTGTAGCTGCCGAAGCGGGGCTGGTCGAGGGCCTGCTCCGGGGACATCCCCCACACCACCACGTTCAGGAAGACCTGCAGGAGCGACTGCAACTGCTGGTCGCCGCCGGGGGTGGAGAGCCCCATGTACGGCTGGCCGTCCTTCATCACCAGCAGCGGCGAGTTGGTGTTGCGGGGGCGCTTGCCGGGCGCCATCACGTTGGCCAGCTCGGGGTCGAGGTTGAACTGGTACATCCGGCCGCCCAGCCCGAACCCCCAGCCCGGGATCATGGGGGTGGAGGTGTGGCCGTCGCTCTCGGTGAGGGAGAACACGTTGCCCTCCCCGTCCATGACGTTCAGGGAGGAGGTGTCCCCGTAGAGGGCCGCGTGGTCGCTGTCGTCCGCCCCCGGGCGGCCCGCGGCGGCGTCCGTCGAGAGCGGCTCCACGAAGCCCGCCGGCGCGTCGTCCGCCACCGCCGCCATCCGCTCCGGATCGCCCCACGGAGGCATGTCCGGAAACGCGCGCGCCTCGTCAATGAGCTCGATGCGCTGCCGCGCGTACTCCTTGCCGTAGAGGTTCTCCGGAGGAGGCGCGAAGTCCGGGTCCGCGACGTAGCGGTGGGCGTCCGCCATCGCCAGGTTGATCACCTGCGAGACGAGGTGGATGTATTCCGGCGTGTTGTAGCCGAGCGCGCGCAGGTCGTAGTTCTCCAGCATGTTGAGCATCAGGACGATGCGCGGCCCCTGGCTCCAGCCGGCGGCGGCGTGCACGTCGTAGCCGTGGAAGTCGGTTCCGAGCGGCTCCTCCCAGCGGCTCTCGTAGTTCGCGAGGTCCTCGTAGCGGACGATGCCCTCCTGCTCCCGGAAGAAACGGTCCACGGCGCGCGCCGGCTCGCCCTGGTAGAAGGCGTCGCGGGCGGCGCGGATCCCGTCGGACCGGCTTCCGCCCGCCGCCAGCGCCTGCCGTTCGGCCTCCATCAGGTGGCGGATGAGCCGCCCCAGGTCGGCGTTCACCATGAGGTCGCCGAGCCGCTGCTCGCCGACCCCGTTCGGGAACCAGAAGTCGCGGTTGTAGGGGAAGGCGAGGATGCCGTCCCGGTGGTCCTCGATCATCCGCTTCTGCATCTTGTAGAGGTGGTAGCCCTCCTCCGCGATGCGGAGCGCCAGCTGGGCCGCCTCGCTGAAGCTGATGGTGCCGAAGCGGTCCAGCGCGGCCAGCCACACATCCACGTCCGCGGGAATCAGCGCGTTGTTGATCGGCGACTTGCCGTGTTCGAGGAAATAGTCGAGGGTGGCGAGCGCGGGCGAGGTCCCCGCCCCGACCCGGGTGAGCACGCGATCCTCGGCGGCGCTGTACACGAGGAGCGGCGCGACCCCGGTCCATCCCGCGTAGTCCATCTTGACCACCTTGAGCGCCATCCCCGCGGCCACCCCGGCGTCGAACGCGTTGCCCCCGGCCCGGAGCACCTCGTACCCGGCCTGGGTGGCGAGGTAGTGCCCGGAGGAGATCACCCCGTTCGTCCCCATGACGCGCGGCCGCATCGCCTCGACGTTGTCGCCGTCGTGGACGTGGCCGTAGCTCCCGAACGGGGCGATGGTGGCGAAGACGCCCTCCGCGGCGGGCGCGGGTTCTTCCGGAACATCGGTCGCGGGGGCGCCGCACGCGGCGAGTGTCAGGGCGAGGGCCGCAGCCAGCCAGGTCAGGTGCTTCATCACCTCATCCTCCCGTTCGGGTGGGATATGTTCGGGAATCGTCCGAAAGACAGTAAACCAACCTGGGAAGCTCACGGAAAGGGGACGAAGCCATGAAGCGGAGAACCTTGATCGCGCGCGCCGCCGCGGCCGCGCTCAGCCTCCTGATCGTTACGGCCTGCGGGCCGGCCGCGACCGGGTCGGCCGGCCCGGCCAATCCGGAGGTGGACGCGATCTTCAGCGACCTTCAGGGCGACCGGCCCGGGGCGGCGGTGGGGGTCGTGTGGAACGGCGATGTGGTCCATCGCGCCGGGTACGGGACCGCGCACCTCGATCACGGCGTCCCCATCACGCCGGAAACGGTCTTCGACATCGCGTCCATATCGAAACAGTTCGGCGCGATGGCCGCACTGCTGCTCGAAGCCGAAGGCGACCTCGACCTCGATGCGGACGTGCGCGGCGCCGTCCCCGAACTGCCCGACTTCGGCGCGGTGATCACCGCGCGCCACCTGATCCACCACACGAGCGGGATCCGCGACTGGCCGCACACCATGGCGCTCGGCGGGATCGGGTTCACCGACGTCATCTCGTTCGAGAAGATCCTGCGGATGCTCTACCAGCAGCAGGCGATCAACTTCCCGCCCGGCTCGGAGTACGCCTATTCGAACACCGGCTACAACCTGCTGGCGCGCGTGATCGAGGCGCGGTCGGGGATGACGTTCCGCGAGTACACCGAGTCGCGGATCTTCGGGCCCCTCGGGATGACCCGCACCCACTTCTCGGACGACTACCTCGAGGTCGTGCCCGGCCGGGCGGAGTCCTACGCGCCGGTCGAAGGTGCTGAAGGCTTCCGGCGGATGCCCAACCAGCTCACCGCGCTGGCTTCCTCGTCGCTGCACACCACCATGGACGACTTCATCCGCTGGATGCGCAACTACGAGACCGGGCAGGTCGGCGGCGAGGCGATGCTCCGCACGATGGTGCAGCCGGGCGTGCTGACGAACGGCGACACCCTCGACTACGGCCACGGCCTGTCGGTGGCGGACTACCGGGGGCTGCCCGCGTTCGGACACGGGGGTTCGTGGGTGGGGTACCGCACGAACTTCGTGCGCTTCCCGGAGCAGAACCTGTCCATCGCCGTCTTCTGCAACGTCGCGGACTGCGACCCCGCCAGCCGGGCGCGCCGGGTGGCCGAGGTTTTCATCGGCGACCTCATGGGCCCCGCGCCGGAGTCCTCCGAGCCCGAGCCCGACCCCGAGGGCCCCGCACTGACCGCCGAGCAGTTGCAGGAGTACGCGGGCAGCTATCGCAGCCCGGAACTGGACAGCACCTTCGATCTCGAAGTGGATGCGGAGGGCCGGCTGGTGGCCACTCACTGGCGCAACGACCCGAGCGTCCTCGCACCCACCGGCGCCGACACCTTCAAGGGCGACCAATGGTTCCTGCCCGAGGTCCGCTTCGTCCGCGACGGCGCGGGCCGGATCACCGGCTTCACCGTGACCGGCACGAGAGTGCGCGACCTGATTTTCGAACGGCAGGAGTAAACGGCGCAGCGGCTTGGAGCGCCGGCTTCAGCCGGCACAGCCCGCCGCAGGTGGCGGGAAGCCGCTACTTCAGGAGGGTCACTTGTGAAGCGGCTCGCGTCAGCTATCCCGCGCCGCCAACGGCGGACCGGAAGCGGAACGGCCGCCTCTTGGTCTCCCGCGCTTCCTGGCGGGGGTCTTCGGGGCCTCCCCGGAAGCTGCCTCCCTCACCTCCTTGAGCGTTCGGTACTGCTCCCGGGTGTTCTCGACCAGCACGCCCCACATCAGTTCCCTCTCCGCAGACGCCTCGTCAAAGCGGTTGTTTACTTCCGCCCGGAACTCCTCCAGAAACTTCCGGGTTTCGGGATCCATCGCCATACCAGTGGGATAGTAGCTGCGCTCGCGTGAGTGTCAATCAGGCACTCAGATCGTCCGTACATCCGGGGTAGCGGCCTCCTTCCACACCGGCCGGTTGGCGCCCACGACCTGGAACGCCGGCTTCAGCCGGCACCGCGGGCCGCAGACCCGCGGCGGGAAGGACCGCGAGGTCGCGGCCGGTGGCTACGATCCCGGCTCCGCCGAGATCGTGAAGACCGACCGCCCCCGCGAGAACGTCTCCAGAATCGGGATGAACTCCAGGTCCTCCGGGTCCGCGGTCAGCGGGTTCTCCCCCAGGATCACCAGGTCCGCCTGCTTCCCGACGGTGATCGAGCCCTTGGTGTCCTCCTCGAAGTACTGGTAGGCGCCTCCGAGCGTGACCGCGTGGAGCGCCTGCATCACCGTCGCCCGCTGGTGCGGCCCGAGGATGTGCCCGCTACGGGTCTTGCGGTTCACGGTGATCGAGACCAGGCGCATCATGTGCGGCGGGACCACCGAGGCGTCGTTGTGGACCGTGAACGGCACCCCCCGTTCGAGCGCCCAACCCACCGGGCTGACGTTGTTGCCCCGCTCCTCGCCGAAGCTCAGCCGGTGCCAGTCGCCCCAGAAGAACGCGTGCGCCGAGAAGAACGAGGGCACGACGTTCAGATCCCCGGCGCGATCGATCTGGTCCGCGCGCATGAGCTGGGCGTGGATGATGACAGCGCGGTGGTCGGGCATGGGATCCAGGTCCGCGACCGCCTCGTCCACGCCGTCCATCATCAGGTCCATCGCCGCGTCGCCGTTGGCGTGCACGATGATCGGGATGCCCGCCTCGATCAACTGGTCCGCCTGCGCCTTGTAATCCGCGGGATCCATCGTGCCGTAGGCCACGTAGTCCGGCGGCGCGCCCGGCGGGCCCTCCTCGTACGGGACCGTGACCCACGCCGTGCGTCCCTGCGGAGAGCCGTCCAGCATGAGTTTCACCCCGGCCACCCGGAACCCGCCCTGGTATCCGCGCCGGTAGGGCACGCCGGGAACCTCGTCGGGCGGACCGTTCTTGCGGATGAAGGCCGCGACATCCGCCTTGAACGGCTCCCGGTCAGCGGCCTCCTGGAGGACCGCCGCGTGCTCCGGGGTGATGCCGCCGTCCTGGATGGTGGTCGTGCCGTGGCTCAGGTAGATGTCAATGGACCGGCGGATGAGGTCGTCGAGTTCCTCCCCGGACGGCGTGGGCCTCCGCTCGAATGCCAGCAGTCCGCGGGCAGTCTCCTCCAGCACCCCGTCGGGCTCCATCGAGCCCTCGATGCGGCGGATCAGGCCGCCGGGCGGATCCGGCGTCTCGGCGGTGATGTTGCTGGCCGCGAGCAGCGCGGAGTTGGTCGCGACCAGGTGTCCCGAGACGTGGGTGAGGATGATGGGATGCTCGGTGGACGCCCGGTCCAGGTCCGCGCGCGTGGGATGCCGGCCCTCCTCGAGCAACGAGTCGTCGTAGCCGCGTCCGGTCACCGGCTCTCCGGGAGGGATGTCGTGCTCCTCGATCCACGCCCGGACCTTGCGCACGATGTCTTCGATGTTGTCCACGTCTCCCACCGGCGGCGGGTGCAGCCCCACCATCAAGTGCTGGTCGCGGCCCGCTCCCAGGAAGTGGCCGTGGGCATCAATGAAGCCCGGCAGCAGCGCGTGGTTCCCCAGGTCCACCACCCGCGTGGACGGCCCTTCGAGCGCCATCACCTCGTCCAGCGGTCCCGCGGCCACGATGGTCTCGTCGCGCACCGCGACCGCTTCCACGGTGGGCCGCTCCGGGTCCATGGTGACGATGTGGTCGCCGTGGAAGATCGTGTCCGCCGGGTCGGCTTCGGGGGCGCACCCCGCGAGAAGCGCAGGGAGGAGGAACTCGAGAACGACAAGAGCCGGATTCGGCCTGAGCCGGGAAAAACGTCCCGCGCCGGTGTGGCGGGTGATGTCGTCGGCCGGAACAGCTCGTCGGTCCCCGCATCGAACTACCAAGTCAGTTGAAGTCGACCGCTCAGGCGGTGGTCCGGCTGCTGGAGAAACAGGCTTTCCCGGCGCTGTGCGTCGAGACTGCAGTGGAGGTTCATGGCCGCGCCCGGCAGCACACCCAGGCTGTAGCCCAACCGGTAGTCCCTGCCAAACCCGGAGGATGTGATGCCGAATCTTGGCGTTCCTACGAGGCCGCTCCCGACGGGCGACGCGTAGCCAAGCTCGGCGTCCAGTCGGTTGTCCGATCCCAGGGTCCCAGGCCTGAGCCCGACCATCGTCTGCCGATCCCAGAGCGCCCGGGCCCCGCTCATCGCCTGACCGCCCCACGACGGTGACACCCGCGCCGTGAGCCCGAGCGGCGTCGAAGGCGTGGGGTCGTAGATCAACGACACGGCCACACCCCGTTCCTCGTACCCTTCGGCCTCGTGCACCAGCAGTGTCCGCACCCGTGCATCAACGGACAACCCTCTCAACACGTTGGAGGCGCTCAGGCCAGCGGCGATATCCACACCCGCGCCCGTCTCGCCGTCTCCGCCATCGTACCGGACGCCGACCTCGATGGATGGCGTGAGTGTCGCCTCCGAAGCAAGCCTCCGCGCATGCGACGCCTCGAACATCATGCGGTGCCGACTGGCGTTCAACATGGTGCTCTGGAGGGATCCGGCCCCGTCGAGGTCGGCCTTTGTGAAGGCCGTTTCGCCCTTGAGTCTCAAGCTCGTGGTGCCGCCTCGAATCAGTCGCTCGCTGGCGACGAGCTCCCTGCTCACGCCCGCCGCGACCATCTGCTGCGTCAGGTCACTCGCTTGCGTGTCCGCCGATTCATCGTTGACCTCTACCTCGCCCCGACCATAGCCGACAGTGGTCCACAAGGTCACTCCGCCTGGCGCCTGCCAGCCCAGGTAGGGGTTGATGCTGGTAAGGGGGGTCGTCAACTTCCCTGTCACCGCGTCGGAGGCTGTGTAATCCACCGTCCCCTGCGCCCGCGCCACCGACAGCCCCACCAGCAACCGGGTGCTCAGCCTCATATCGAGCCCGACGTTGGCACTCAGCACGCTGCCGTCGTAGCCCACGGTCGCCGGGTCGCCGCCGGCGAAGTCGCGGTAGCTCCCGCTTCCCCAGAGCATCAGGTTTCCGACCTCGGGGGGACCACTCCCCGCGGTACCCGCAACGTCGAGCGGCAGGCTGAAAGATGATCCCCCAAGTAGCCGCCCGGCATCGAACGTGCCGTCCCCGAGCGCCCGCCCGTTCGCCAGCAGTACATCGGAGAGCGTGGAAGCACCGCCGAGACTGAGCCCCGTCGTCGCCCCCGGCGTGCCGGACATTGCCTGTTGGATGCGGCTCGAGATGGCGTCGACCGTGTTGGCGGTCATGGCCCGCATGACCTGGGGCAGCACGGACTCGATGACCGCGTTCTGGCGTGCGGCGACCACATTGGGTGCACTCAAATAAAAGCCTGACCCGACGATGAGGTTGATCGGGATGACGCTTCCGTCCGTGCCCATGACCTGATCGGAGAACTCGCGGGCGTATCCGACCTTGGGAATGTCGGCGCTGTCCGTGTCGTCCGCGGGATCGTCGAAGTGGTACTGAACGAAGCCTCCCTCCGGGCTACTGGTCGCCGCAGTGATGATCTGCGGCGCAACGAGTTCACCGGTAACGGCGTCACGGACAGTCCCTACCAGCGGTCGAAGCTCGTATCTGTCCGGAAACCCGCCGTGAACCAGGATGAGGTTGGTCGCGCGATCTATGACGTAGAGATAAACGGAACCGTGTCTCCAGGGCCCGCTCGGATCCCGCAGGGCGGTCCTGGCTTTCGAGACCGCGACCAGATCGCCGCTTCTCATGAGTTCGAGAGCCCACTCCCCCGCTTGCGTGACGAATGCCTTCAAGGTTTCCCGGTCCACCACGTCACGGGCAGTGATGGTCGGGTCGCCGTAGTCAATGTCTTCCTCGACCAGGTGGGACGAGTTGAGGTCGAATCCCGCGAGCAGCACGATGGGGGCGCCCGAACCATGGAGATAGACGGTGGCATAGCCTGAGGCGCCCGGGAAATCGGGGACAGCGAACAGACCGCCATCCCCGGCAGCGGCGGCGCCGAAGGCGGAAACGGCCGTCGCAGGGTCGGCCAGGTCGGCGGGATTGATTCCCGCGGCCTGCAGGATCGCTCCATAAACCACGGGGTTGAGCAGCCCGCCCGACAAGGACATGTCCTTCGCATGAAGAAACACCCTGCCGTCGGCCGTCAGCTCTACCAGGTAGGTGGAGCCGGAACGCCAGGGGCTCCCTTCTTGCCTGATGAGACATCCAAGGTAGTACCCCTGTTCCGGTGTCAGGCTCTCGCTCAAGAAATGACGTTTCACGGCCAACCCAAAGTCCACCAGGCTGGCACTGCCGTCTTCCACCTGCTGCGCCGTCACTCGCGGATCCTTGGGTGGAGTCACACCTTCAGGGAGCACACAATCTCCCTGTGACTGCGCCAAGGTGGGGCGTGCATCGAAAACGAGGCCGGCCAGCACGAGCAGGCCGACGACGGGAATCGCCGCCGTCCGGATGAACCGGGGTTGGCCTCTCACCTTCATTTGCTCTTCCTCCTCGATTATCGAGATCTCCGCGAGCACGTCGCCAAGATCGGGATGACCCCAACGCGCATAGTGGCACAGATCGTCCAGTCCATAAAGCGCACCTGCCTCGTTGGGGCCGTTCCGACCATCAAGTCCGTCGCCTTGCCTCCGAATCAACAGGCTCCGCCACCGGGGTGAGAGCGAACCCCGGACGCCAAAGCACGACTCCCTGCCCAACCAAGGCCCCGTCAGCAGACCCCCGCCGGCGGAGGGGGTGGGATTCGAACCCACGGTACCGTTGCCGGTACACCAGCTTTCCGGGCTGGCCAATTCAGCCACTCTTGCACCCCTCCGGGTCTGGTGGAACCGGGAATGCTACTCCGGTGGCGGCCCCGTCAGGCGCGGGGTTGCGGTCCCGGCTTCGAATAACGCCCGGCGGAATCGGCTCGCTGCCACTTGCGAATTCACTGCCCAGGCCGTTGCAAAAGTGCTGCTGGGATCGTTGCAGAAGGGCGGTTGACGAGCGGGGCGATTCGGCGAAGTGGCCCGGTCTCGGGTGTCGCCTGACACCGCTGCGCGGCGCGCAGCGGGTGCCATGAGGACGAGCAAGGTCACGACGTGCGCCGCGCGGAGCGCCGCGCGTGCCGGTCTGGAGACCGGCGTTCCAAGCCGGCGCGCAACTGTGGCCCGCGTGCCGGCTGAAGCCGGCGTTCCGAGGCGGGTGTGCGGTTAGGGGCCGGCGGGGTGGAGGGCGCCCCTTTCCGCCGGTTGGAGGGTGCGGTGGCGCTTCGCGCGGTAGTTGGCGATGGCTTCGGAGAGGCCGTCGAGGCTGTCGTAGGTGACGGGGACCACCACCAGGGTGAGGACCGTCGCGACGGTGAGGCCGAAGATCACCGCCACGCCCATCGAGGCCCAGAACTGGGAGCTCTCGCCGCCGGTGGAGACGGAGAGGTTGAAGAAGTCAATGTTGAGTCCGAGCGTCAGGGGAACGAGGCCCAAAACGGTGGTCACCGCTGTCAGCAGCACCGGACGCAGCCGGATGGACCCGGCCTCCACCACCGCGTCGTGCCGGCTCAGGCCCCGCTCCCGGAGCTGCCGGACGAAGTCGCACAAAACGATCGCGTTGTTGACCACGATCCCGGCGAGGGAGATCACTCCGATGCCGGTCATGATGATCCCGAACGCCGTGCCGGTGAGCATCAGCCCCCAGAGCACCCCGATCACCGAGAGCGCCACCGAAGTGATGATCGTGAGCGGCAGGATCAGCGAGTCGAACTGGGTGACCAGCACCATCAGGATCAGCAGCAGCGCGATCACGAAGGCCCGCGAGAGGAAGGCGGTCGCCTGGAGCTCCTCCTCGTTGGCCCCCGAGAACTCCCACCGGTAGCCGGGCGGCCAGACCACCTGGTCGAGTTCGGCGGCGACTTCCTCGCGGACGCTCGCTTCCGTCCGCCCGGAATCGCGCACGACGTCCCCCTCGATGGTCGCCACCCGGTTCAGGTCCACCCGCCGCACCGCCGCGGGGCCGACGCCGTGCTTCAGCTCGGCGACCGTGCGGATGGGCACCGGGATCCCGTCCTCGTCCGGCACCGTGAGTTCGCCGATGTCGTCCAGCGAACGCCGCGCCTCCGGCGCGAGCCGGACCCGGATGTCGTGCTCGTCCTCGCCGACCCGGTACTTGGACGCCTCCGCGCCCAGGATGCCCGTCTGCACGGTGGCCGCGATGACCTGGGTGTTCACACCCGAGCGCATCGCCTCCTCGCGGTCCACCTCGACCCGCAGTTCCGGCTTCCCTCCCTCGAGGTCGTCATCGAGGTTCACGAGCCCCGGGATCCCGCGGATGCGGGTCTTCACCTCATCGGCCAGCCGCTCGATCTCGTCGAGCTCCTCCCCGAGGATCCGCACCGAAACGGGAGCGCCGGTCGGCGGGCCGTCCTGCGGGGCGTCCACCTTGATGTTGGCCCCGACGATGTCGGCGAGCCCCCTCCGCACGACCTCCATGGTGGTGAAGGTGTTCCGGACCTCGCGGTCCGAGCGCTCTTCGAGGTACAGCGACACCTGGCTCCGGTTCGGACTGCCGCCGCCGCCGCCACCCGGACCCATGCTGACCCCGGTGGACCCCACGTTCGCGACCTGGTGCTTCATGTCCACGGTCCCCGTGGTCAGCTCCTCGATGCGCCGGACGACCGCGTCCGAGGAGTCGAGGCTGGAGCCGCCGGGCGTCTCCACGTCAATGGTGATCTGCCGCGGTTCGACCTCCGGAAAGAGCTCCACCCCCTTGCCCACCACGGAATAGACCCCGACCGTCGCCACCAGGACCGCGCACATCATCCAGATCCAGCCGGAACGGTGGTCGGTGAGGTACGGCGTCCAGCCGAAGGGGCGCCGGACCAGGCTCCACACGAACCAGGCGACTCCCTGGAGCGCGAACGCCAGCACCCCGATGCCGGCGAGGCCAGCCACCACCGGAAGCAGGGCGTTCGTCTGGAAGAACATGCCGGCGAGCGCGAGCCCCATCCCGAGGCCCAGGAAGACCACGAAGGCCGCGGGGAGAGCCCAGTTCCGCAGGAACCAGGACCGGGTCCCCGCATCGCGGCCCGGCCGGAGCGACCACTCGAGCAGGCGCCGGTAGGCGCGGCGGAAGGGATGTTCCCGGCTGCGGTCCCGCGGCGCCGCGCGCCGGGGCGGCTTCATCAGGTGGGCGCAGAGCGTCGGGTTGATGATCAGCGCGACCACCAGCGACATGGACAGGCCGATGATGAGCGTCACCGGCAGGTAGGACATGAAGTCGCCGATGATCCCCGGCCAGATCAGCAACGGGGAGAACGCGCACAGGGTCGTGATGGTGGACGCGATGACCGGGCGGGCCACCTCCGCGGTGGCTTCGTAGGCCGCGTCCGGCCCCGCGTCGCCGTGCTCGCGGTGCCGGTAGATGTTCTCGACGATCACCACCGCGTTGTCCACCAGCATCCCCAGCATGAGGATGAGGCTGAACAGCACCATCATGTTCAGGGTGTAGCCGATCCAGCCCAGCACCAGGAAGGACGCCAGCATCGAGAGCGGGATGGCGACCCCCACGAAGAACGAGTTGCGGAGGCCCACGAACGCCATCAGGCAGCCGACGACGAGCAGCAGACCCGAGATGACGTTGTTCTCGAGCTCGTTGACCATCCGCCGGATCTCGACCGAGATGTCGCCGACCACCGCGGTGCTGATCCCCTCCGGCAGCATCTCGTCCCAGCGGTCGAGCTCGGCGTTCACGAGGTCCGCCACCCCTACGAGGTTGGCCCCGGTGCGCTTCTCGACGCTGAGGGTGACCGACGGTTCCCGGTCCACCCGCGAGCGGCTGGTCTGGTCCTCGAAGCCGAAGACCACGTCGGCCACGTCGCGGACGAAGACCGGCTCGCCGTCCCGGACCTTGATCACGAAGTCCTCGATCTCCGAGGGCTGCCGCACCTCGGCGGGGAGGCGGACCAGGTATTCGAGCCCGCCGACCGCGACCTCGCCGCCGGGGACGTTGCGGTTCTCCCGCGCCACCGCGACGACGACGTCCGACAGGCTGAGCTCGAAGAACGCGAGCCGCTTGGGGTCCACCTGCACGTGGACCTCGCGCACGCGGCCGCCGATCACGTTCGCCCGGTTGACCCCGGGGATCGTCTCCAGGTCTTCCTGGATGTCCTCGGCGACCTCGGTGAGCCGCTGGCTCCCCACCGGACCCGAAAGCGTGATCATCATGATCGGGACCTGGGAGAAATCAACGTCCTGGACGCGGGGGTCCTCCGCTTCGGGGGGCAGATCCGGTTTGGCGAGGTCCACCTTCTCGCGCACGCTCGCCAGCGCCGTCTCGAGGTCTGTCTCCGGGTTGAACTCCACCGAGATGTTCGAGAACCCCTCGCTGGTCGTGGAGCTGATCTCCTTGATCCCCGAGACCGCCTGCAGCTCCGTCTCGATCGGCCGGGTCACCAGCGTCTCCATGTCGGTCGGACTGACCCCGGGATAGACCGTGTACACGACGATGAAGGGGACCTTCACCTCGGGGAAGGACTCCCGCGGCATGGAGACGTACACCCCCGTCCCGCCGAGACAGAGGATGAGGATCAGGAAATAGACCGACAGCCGGTGCCGGATCGCGTACTTGGTGATGTTCACGGCGTTTGGGTCAGTTGTCGGCGGTCCCGGCCACCACCCGCACCGGCTGGCCGTCCAGCAGGTTCCGGTGCCCGTCGGTAATGAGCGTTTCCCCGATCTCGATGCCGGAGACGATCACCACCCGGTCGCCCTCGTCCGGCCCGAGCGTCACCGCCCGCATGGCCGCGCTCCCGTCCTCCAGCACGAAGGCGTGCAGGAACCCGTCGCGCTCCACCAGCGCGTCGCGGGCGACCACCACCGCGTCCTCGAACACCCGCCGTTGCAGCCGCGTCCGCACGATCAGCCCGGAGCGCAGCACGCCGTCCGGGTTGGCGACTTCGACCTCGGCCTGGAAGTTCCGTCCGGGGCTGGTCGCGCTCGGCGCGATGTAGGAGATCCGGCCCGCGAAGGACCGGTCGGGATAGGCGTCCATGCTGATCTCCGCCGGACTGCCCACGGCGAAGAAGGCGATGTCGGTCTCCGGGATGCCGATGGTGGCGCGCAGCACCGAGGTGTCGTGGAGCACGGCCACCGGACTCCCGGGGCCCAGGATCTCGCCCGGTTCGATGTCCCGCCGCACGATCACCCCGGACGCCGGGGCGTGGATCTCCGAGCGGGCGAGGCGCAGCCGCGCCGTCTCGACGCGGGCCTCGAAGCGCTTGAGGTTCACCTCCGCCCCCAGGAAGTCCTGCTTCGGACTCGCCTCGCGCTCGACGAGCATCTTCGCCTGCGTGTAGTCCAGTTGCGCCCCTTCGAGTTCCGCCTCGGACTCGGCCAGCGCCGACCGCAGCAGGTCCGAACCGACCCGGGCCAGCAGCGCCCCCGCCGCCACCCGGTCGCCCTTGTCGAAGCGCACCTCCTCGACCGCGCCTCCGAGTTCGGAGGAGACCAGCACCTCCGCGCGCGGCTCCAGCCGCCCGGAGATCTCCAGCACGTCGGTCAGGGAGTCGGCGACGATGGGCGCGGTCGCCACCACCGGCCGCATGTCGGCGGCCTCTGTGGCAGCGGCCCCCGGCTCGGCGGCGTAGCCGTCGTCCTGGCCGCAGCCGGCGGCGGCGAGCGCGAGCAGCGCCGCGGCGGCAAGGACAGGCAGCCCCTCGCGGCGGCGGAAAGGCCGGGCGCCGGACGGCGCCTTCCGGTGGGCGGTGCGGTTCACCGTTCTTCCTCCTGTCCGGGGGTAGCGTCCCCGGCGTCCGCAGCGTCCGCCGCGCGGGCGGGCGCCCGGTCCGCGATCACCGCGTGCGGAGCGTTCGCGGAGTAGCCGACGAGATACTTGAGCTCCGCCAGCGCGTTCAGCGCGTCGTGGGTGTGGCGCGCCCGCTCCAGCTCCACGTCGCGGCGGGCCTGCGCGGTCTCCATCACGAGGTAGGCGGTGGCCGCTCCGGCCGTCAGCTCCTCGCCCGCGACCCGTTCCGCTTCGACGGCCTCTTCGAGCGCGAGCGTCGCCTCCTCGATGGCGGTGAGCGCCGCCTCCCAGTTCGCGGTGGCGTTCCGCAGCGTCACTTCGAGGGTGGCCTCGTACTCGTTCTGCTCCCAGTCGTTCTGGGTGCGCTGCGACCGGAGGCTCGCCACCCGCGAGCCGCTGCCGAACCCGTCGAAGAGGTTCCAGGTCAGCGAGACCCCGGCGTTCCAGTTGTGGAGTTCAAGGTCGTAGGTGTTCTCGAAGGCGAAGGTGTTGATCCCGTAGGAGGCGTTCGCCCGGACCTCCGGGCGCGCGTCGGCGAGCGCCAGGCTCGTCTGGGCGTCGAGCAGCTCGCGGTCGAGCCCGAACTGGCGGAGCGTCGGGCGCTGCTGGCCCGCCAGCTCCATGAGCGCCTCGGCGGGCAGCACCCGCGGCAGCGGATCGGGCAGCTCCAGCGCGTCGAGGACCTCGATGGCCTTCGACTGCTCGCGGCCCACCAGCGCGTTGATGCCGGCGCGCTCCACGGTCAGCACGTCCTCCGCGTCCGCCAGTTGGCGCCGCAGCCGGGAGACCTGCACCCGCGCGCGCAGCACGTCGAGCCGCGCCCCCGCCCCGAGTTCGAGCCGGTCGCGGGCGATTTCCAGCCCTCGTTCGCCGGTCTCGACCGCCTGCCGCAGCACGTCGCGGGTGCGCAGTCCGAGGAGGTAGGCGTGGAGGCGGTTCACGGTGTCCCGCGCGATCCGGTTCTGCGTCTCCTGGAGGTCGGCTTCGACGCGCTGGCGTCCCACCTCGACTCCGCGGAGCGCGGGGCGCAGGCCGAAGCTCCACACCACCTGCGAGAGCTGGAGGTTCCACAGGTAGGTGCCAAAGGTGAAGGCGCCGCCGAAGTCGCCCACGTCCCCGCCGCCGAAGGGCGCGGCGTCGGGATCGTCAATGAGCCGCGAGAAGAAGGGGCTGTTGCGGAATCCGGGGTCGCGGGTCTGGGCGGCCTGCAGGTTCAAATTCAACTGCGGCAGGTAGGGCGAACGCGCCTCCCGCACCAGGCTGGGAAACTCGCCCAGCCGCTCGCGCTGGAGCCGCACCTCGGGGTGCAGTTCGGAAGCCACCTCCACCGCCTGGGCGATGGTGAAGGCGAGCGTCTCCTGCGCCAGCAGGTCCCGGTACTGGTCGAGCACCCGGTCGGCAATGGCGGTTTCCCGTTGCTCTCCCGCGGTCTGCGCGACGGCCGCCACCGGCGCGAGGGCGATCAGCAACGTCGTGACGCCCCACGCTTTCCACCGGCGGCCGCCACGCGCATCGAGAGATTTCATCGGTTCTCCTTTCGACGGTTTCCGTCCTTCCGCCGGGCCGGATCGGGCACGCTCCGGGGGCGGCAGGAGATCTCCTCCCTGTCCGGCCGCGGCCGGTTCCCCCGGCCCGGACCCCACCAGCCATCAGAGCCACGCACGATCAGGTACTCGGCATCAACGATCCAGACCGTCCGCGTGTTCCACCGAAACTCTAGCCCGCCTTAACAGCCTGTGGACAAAGTCACGCGGCAATCGAACGCCGATGCATCCCGCCTGAACCGCGCCTCTACGAGGCGCTCTGCGTTGCGTTTCGGTCGGAATACACCCGGTATTCCTCCCTCACGCGCCTTGTCAGCCGGGCGCCTCGGCGTTCTCGGTGCTCACGTCACTTTATCCACAGGCTGTTAAGCCTCCCCGATGGCGCCCCCGCCTTGGAACCCCGCCCTCCAGACCGGCACACGCCCCGCAGGCCCGCAAAGCGCGGCGGGCTGCACGCCCTGATGGCGCCCCCGCCTTGGAACGCCGGTCTCCAGACCGGCACCGCGGCGCTCCGCGCCGCGCACGGCGCAACGCCGGGCGGCCGAGCGGCGCCACCGGCCTGGACACCGGACCCGCCACGGCGACCTGTTCCTCCCGGAGATCTGGTCACTGCGACAGGTTCCCCGCGATCCGACTCGCTACTGCTACATGTTCACGTGAATTCCGGCTACTGCGACATGTAGCTTTCGAAGGCCCCGCATCGAGAGACACCCGGATTCACGCAGTCCGAAGACACCAACCTCTACGCCCTCGTGATCACGGGAGACGTTGCGCCGTTCCGCTGCGCTCTGCGCAGCGGGCGCCGCGTGAAGCCGGCGGTCCCGCCGGTGCGACATCAGGGTTGACTGCGTTACACGGCCCCGGTGGACCGGGCCGTGCGCGTCGTCAGGATGGATGGGGGTTTCGACGTGCGCGGCGCGGAGCGCCGCGGTGCCGGTCTGGAGACCGGCGTTCCAAGCCGGGTGCGACATCGGGGCATACAGCCCTACGCGCTTGGCGGGCCCGCGGCCACGGTGGACCGGGCCGTGCGCGTCGTCAGGATGGATGGGGGTTTCGACGTGCGCGGCGCGGAGCGCCGCGGTGCCGGTCTGGAGACCGGCGTTCCAAGCCGGTGCGACATCCGGGCGTACGGCCCTGCGCGCTTTGCGGGCCGGCGTTCCAGGCTGTACGGGGCATTTCCCTCTGCTACAGTCGCGCGCCCACAAGGCCCGGTCCTCTGGCGCAGCGCGTAGCCGGCCCCGTGCCGGCGTCCCTGCTTGACTCTCCTCGCCTGCGTTTTCGCCGCCCTCGGATTCGCCGGACTCGCCTACGGGGCCGACTGGTTCGTGGACGGGGCCTCGGGTCTGGCGCGCCGGTTCCGGATCAGCCCGCTGGTCATCGGGCTCACCGTGGTCGCCTACGGCACCTCCGCGCCGGAGATCGGCACCTGCCTGGTGGCCGTGCTCGGGGACAGTCCCGGGCTCGCGGTGGGGAACGTCATCGGGAGCAACGCCGCCAACCTGGGGCTGATCCTGGGGCTCACCGCGGTCATGACGCCCTTCGCGATCCCGCGCGGCCTGCTGCGGCGCGAGTTCTGGTTCATGCTGGCGGCCACCCTGGCCCTGTGGCCGCTCGCCGCCGCCGGAGTGGTCTCGCAGCCGGTCGGGCTGGCGCTCGTCGCGCTGCTGGTGGCGTTCAACGTCCTCTCCGTCCGCTGGGGCCGCGCGGAAACGGGAGCTGCCGCGGAGTCGGACCGGGAGGGAGACGAGCCGTCCCTCGGGCGGAGCCTGGCGACCACCGGGGTGGGGCTGGTCGCGCTGCTGATCGGCGCGGAATTGCTGGTCCGGGGCGCCGGCGACATCGCCCGCGCGCTCGGCGCCTCCGAGACGGTCATCGGGTTCACCCTGGTGGCGATCGGGACCTCGCTGCCGGAACTCGCGACCTCGGTGGCCGCCGGGCGGCGGGGACAGGTCCAGATCGTCGCCGGCAACGTGATCGGGAGCAACCTGTTCAACGTCCTCGGCGCGCTGGGGCTCTCCGCCGCCGTGACGCCGGTCGCCATCGAGTCCCGCCTCGCGTCCGCCGAGGTGCCGGGCGTCGTCCTGCTCACCCTGCTCGCCGGCGTCTTCATGCTCACCGGCCGCCGCATCGCGCGGACGGAGGGCGTGATCCTGCTGGCCGGCTACGCGGCGTACCTGATCCTGGTGGTGCTCTGAACCCATGCCTACGAACGCGACACCGCCCCGCCCCGTCACGGTGGCTTTCTGCGAACACCCTCCCGACTTCGTCCGCCAGATGGCGTCCCAGGCGCTTGCGGGATTCGACCTGCGGATCCCCGAGAGCGACGCGCGCCGGGACGTCGAGGCGGCCGTCGCCGGCGGTGACGTGCTGATCGCCAGAAAACGGCGCATCGGCTCCCGCGAAATGGACTGCGCCCAGCCGTCGCTCATCATCGCGCTCGGCCGGAACCCGATCTCGGTGAGCCTCCGGGCGGCGGCGAAACGCTCCATCCCGGTGACCGCCATCCCCCATCCCGGCGCCATCGCGGTCGCCGACCACACCCTGGGGCTCCTGCTGGCGGTGGCCCGCCGCATCGTGGAGGGCGACGACGGCGTACGGGCCGGGGCCTACCGGGAACGGGGCCTCGAACCGGCGGTCACCACGGAACGCCTCTTCGCCTTCAACTGGCTGGGCCGGAAGGACGCCTTCATCCTCGACGGCCTCGAACTGGGGCTCGTCGGGTTCGGGGCGATCGGCCAGGAGGTGGCGCGCCGCGCGCTCGGCTTCGGGATGCGGGTCCGCTACCACCAGCGCCAGTTGCTGCAGGCGGGGTGGAACCGGCGGCTCGGGGTGGAGGCGGTCTCCTTCTTCGAAGAGCTGCTGGAGACCAGCGACGTCCTCAGCCTCCACATCCCCCACACCCCCCAGACCGAGGATCTGCTCGACGGCGCGCGGCTCGACCGGATGAAGCCGGGGGCGATCCTCGTCAACACCGCGCGGGGCGGCCTCGTGGACGAGGCGGCGCTCGCGGAGCGGCTCCGGGACGGCCGGCTCGGCGGCGCCGGGCTCGACGTGTTCCGGGAGGAGCCCCTGCCCCACGACCATCCCTTCGTGAACACCCCGCGGCTCGTGCTCGCCCCCCACACCGGCGGGGCGGGCGCGGGCGGCCAGCGGGAACTCTTCGTCCGGGTCGCCGCCGCGATCCGGGAACACGCTGCCCGCACGGACGGAACCGGTCGGACGGAAACCGGGAAAGAGCAGACCCCATGACCAACCAACACCAGCCACTCACCGTCGGGCCGGTCGCCTGTCCGCCGGGCGAACGCGCCACCGGGTTCGTTCCCGCCGTCGAGCGGGTGGACGGGACCCCGCTCGGGTTTCCGGTCCTCATCGCGAACGGCGCCCGGCCGGGTCCGGTGCTGCTCGTTGACGGCGGCATCCACGGCGACGAACAGGAAGGGACGCTGGCGGTGGCCGAGTTCGTCAACGAACTCGACCCGGGCGCCCTGACCGGCGCGGTGGTCGCGGTGCCGCTGATGAACGTCGGCGCCTTCGAGGCGATGGCGCGCGGCAACCCCCGCGACACCCACAGCCACGACATGAACCGGATCTACCCGGGGAACCCGAGCGGGTACCTCACCGACCGCATCGCCGCCACCCACGCGGAGACGGCCGCCGCGGTCGCCGACATCGAGATCACCTTCCACTCCGGCGGCAACATCTGCTACCTCGGCGAGACGATCTTCACGACCTCGAACGACCCGCTCGGGCTGGAGCTCGCCCAGGCGATGGGGCCGGACTGGACCATCGTGCTGGACACCCCGCATCCCGCCGGCTCCCCGATGGCGGCCATGACCCCGAACGGCAAGCCGGCCATCACGGTGGAACTCGGGGGGAGCGCCGGGACGATGCCGGGGGTGTTCCGCGAGAACGTGGACATCCTGAAGCGCGCCATCGGGAACGTCTGCCGCCACTACGGGATGCTGGAAGGCGCAGCCGCGTTCGCGCCGAAGCTCTGGCGCGGGCGGCAGAACGTGCTGCGCGCCAGCCGCAGCGGGATCCTGAGCCCGGCGGCCGGCGAGGCGGGCGACCACCTGAAGCGGCCCATCCGCAAGGGGCAGACCCTGCTGCGCATCCATGACCTGCTCGGGAACCCGGTCGAGGACCTGAACGCCCCCTGCGACGGCGTGCTCTTCGGGTTCCGCACCCATCCCTCGACGACCGCGGGAGACTGGACGCTCTTCTGCGGGGAGGCTGAGTTCGTGGCGGTCGAACCGCCCCAAAGCCGGAAACAAAGGTCGCGCGAGCCGGGGAGCGCCCCATGATCGCCCAGCCGCTGCTGCTGCTCGCCTTCCTGCTGCTGATCATCGCGGCGGCGCGGCAGGCGGAGGAGCGCTTTCCCGTCATCCAGAAGATCAGCTCCGCCGTCGTCTGCACGCTGCTCGGCATCCTGCTCGCGAACGTCGGGCTCATCCCGCGCGGCGGCGAGTTCATGGGTTCGCTGTCGCGCTACGCGATCCCCTACGCGATCGTGCTCTTCGTGCTCTCGACCCGGCTGGCCGACCTGAAGACCGCCGGACCCCGCATGGTGGTGGGCTTCGGGATCGCGGGGTTCGGCACCTTCGTGGGCGCCTTCACCGCCAGCCTGCTCTTCGCCGGGCTCCTCGGGCCCGAGACCTGGAAGCTCGGCGGCACCTTCGCCGGCGCCTTCTGGGGCGGCGGCCTCAACTTCGCGGCGGTCGGCCAGGGGCTCGAGATGACCCCCAGCCTCTTCGCGGGCGCCTTCGTGGTGGACAACCTCTCGACGGTGCCCTGGATGCTCGGGCAGGTCGCGCTCGCCTCGGCGCTTGCGGGGGTCTTCCTGCGGCGGGCGAAACCCGACGCGCTGGACGCCGCGGCCGACGACTCCGAGGTGGACACCGACGCGCTGCGGCGCACCTGGACCGAGGGCTCGATCTCGATCACCCATCTCGCCATCCTGGCGGCCATCCCCCTGCTCGCGCTGGTCGCCGCCGGGCAGTTCGCCCGGGTGCTTCCCGGCGTGCCGGAAGTGCTCTGGCTGACGACGATCGCGCTGGTCCTGGGGCAGGTGCCGGCCATCCAGCGTCTGAGCGGTTCCGCGATGCTCTCCTATTTCGCCCTCCACCTCTTCTTCATCGTGATCGGCGCCGGCTCCGACGTGCGGGAGGTGGTGGCGGCGGGGCCGTGGCTGTTCTTCTACATGATCCTGATCATCCTGATCCACGCCGCCGTGCTCTACGGGCTCGGCTGGCTCCTCCGCTTCGACCTGGCGACCATCACCCTGTCGAGCCAGGCCGCGGTGGGCGGACCGGGATCGGCGCTCGCCCTCGGGATGGCGCTCAAGTGGAAGCACCGGATCGCCCCGGCGGTCATCATGGGGATCTTCGGCTACGGGTTCGGGAACTACCTGGGGTTTGGCACGGCCTACCTGCTCCGGGGAGTGCTGCCGTGAGAATCCAGGATCGCCGATCCGTCTCGGAGCGCCAGCCTCCGGCTGGCCCAGTCCTCCCGGTGGGGGCCGCGCGGAAGCGCGAAACCCGCGCTGTCGGCGCCCCTCCCCGTGAGCGCGAGGCGCACGTTCGGCCAGGTCAACCAGCGAGGTTGCGCCGCCGACTGGGAGCGCCGGTCTTCAGACCGGCACGCGCTGCGCGAGCGCGCAGCGCACGGCACGACGCTGGCCGGCGCGGTGGCGCTCTGCTCCCGGTGCATCACCGCCGACAGCGACACGACATCCGCGGGCCTTCGGCCCGCTGTGCCGCTCTGAAGAGCGGCGCTCCCGGCTGTCGCCGCCGTTCTTGTGCCCGCGGAGTGGGAGGAGGACCCGGTCAGGAGCGTTTCGCCTCCCTTCGGACGGCGATGCGGGCCGGAGGCCGGCGCTCCGGGAGGGTGGCGCCGGGCTGATGGGCGGAAGACTCCGGGGGCGCCGGGTGCTGGTCACCGGGGCGGCGCGCGGGCTGGGGGCCTCGGCGGCCTGGGGGCTGGCCGCGGAGGGGGCCGAGTGCATCCTGCTCGACCGCTCGGGCGACGAGCTCCGGGCGACGGTCGAGGCGGCGGCGCGGCGGGGGCCCGGTCCCTTCCACCCCCTGGTGTGCGATCTCGCCAGCCGGGAGGCGACGCTCGACGCGGCGGCCCGCGCCCGGGAGGCCGCGCGGGGGGACCTCACGCTGCTCGTTCACTGCGCGGCGGTGTTCCACGTCCGGCCCGTCGAGGAGACGACGGACGCCCAGTGGGACGAGATGGTGGCCGTGAACCTCGCTGCCGCCTTCCTGCTCGTCCGGGAGTTCATGCCCGAACTCCGGGCCGGGGACGGCGGTTCGGTCCTGCTGACCAGCTCGCGCGCGGGAATCTCCGGATTCGCCGACGAGGCCGGGTACTGCGCGACCAAGTTCGGGACCGAGGGCCTCGCGAAGGCGCTCGCCGAAGAGTGCGGCGGCGCCGGGATCCTGGCCAACACGATCACGCCGGGGGCGGGGCGCATCAAGCCCACCGGCCTCTCGCGAGCCGACGAAGCCGCAATTCCGGAGGCGGAGCGGACCTGGGGGTCTTCGGAAGCGCTGGGTCCGGCATTCGCGGCCTTCGCCCTGCTGCCCGGCTTCGAGGGCGCCCCGAACGGGCGCCGTTTCGAGGCCGACCGGGTGGCGGACATGGTGCGGAGCCGAGGCATTCCGCTTCCCGGCGACGGGTGGAAGGAACTCGCCCCATGACCCACTTCTGCCCCATTCCGGTCTCCGACCGCTCGCACGCGCTCGGAGCGGCCCGGACCCTTCCCGACCCCGGGGTCGCGCTCGCTCCCGAGCCCGCCGCCGCGCTCCGGTCGGCCCTCCTCGGCGGCGAGACGCACTACACCCCTCGCCCGGGCCTTCCGGAACTGCAGCAGGCGATCGGCCGGCGGCTCGAGGCGGCCGGGGCGCCGCCCGGAGGGACGGTGGTCGTCACCGGCGGGCGGCAGGAAGCGCTTTTCGTCGCACTCGCCGGGGCGCGGGCGGGAGCCGGTGACAAACCCGGCGGCGTGGCGCTCTCCCCGGCGACCGACGGCGATCCCGGAGTGCTCGCCGCCTGCGCCCTCCTCGATCTGGTTCCGGTGACCGAGGCGGCCGGGGACGACGCGGTCGCGCGGGTCGTCACCCCGGAGGAGGCCGGCGGCGCCGGGCCGGTCGAAATCGTGGACTGCGGCGACCGGCTCCTCCCCGACGACGCGGAGAACACCTTCCTCGCCGGGGTGGGAGACGAAGCGGTGCTCGTCGGCTCGCTCGACGGCCTCCCCGAACTCGCCCCGTTCCGGGTCGGCTTCTTCCGGGCGCCGCCCCGGCTGCTGGGCCGGCTCCGGAGCCTGAAGCAGGCGGTCTCGATCTGCACCGCGGCCCCCTCGCAGCGGACCGCCGCGCTCCTGCTGGGAGCCGGGCCGGCGAAACCGCAGCCGCGGCCCACGCTGGCCAAACCCGGCAGAGACGACTCGCGCTACTCCCTGATGGAGCTCGCCGCGCGTCTCGAGGGCGTGGTCAGCCTCGGCCGCGGCGATCCCGACGCCGACGCCCCGGAACCGGTGCTCGAAGCCGCCTGCGCCCGGATCAGGGAGACGGAACCGCTGGACCCGCTCGGCCAGCGCTGGCTCCGCGAACGGATCGTCGAGCGGGAGGAGGCCCGCACCGGCATCCGCTGGGACCCGGACACCGAGACCCTGGTCACCGGCGGCGCCCAGGAGGGCATCACCCTCGCGATGCTGGCGCTCGTGGGCGAGCGGGAGGAAGTGCTGCTCGCCGATCCGCGCTACACCTCGTACGTCCAGGCCATCGCGCTCGCGCGCGGCCGGATGGCGCCGGTTCCCTGCGGAGGAGTCCCCGGCGACGGCGGCGAGGACTTCGGGATGCGCGCCGCGGCCACCGAGGAAGTCCTCCGCCAGACCGAGCGGCCCCGGCTCCTCACGATCGTGAACTTCTCCAACCCCACCGGCGCCCGCACCCGCGCGGAAGAAGTCGAGAACCTGTGCGGGCTCGCCGACCGCCACCACCTCTGGGTGCTGTCCGACGAGGTGTACGCCGACATGGCGCTCGACGGCGAGGGACCGGTCCTCTCGCCGTCCACGCTCCCGGGGATGCGGAACCGGACGCTGACCATGGGAAGCGTCTCCAAGAGCTACGCCATGACCGGCTTCCGCGTCGGCTACCTGACCGGCCCCGCCGACGCCATCGCCGCCTGCGCCCGCGCCAAGGCGGCGCTCTCCGGCCCGGGGCCGCTCTTCTCCCAGCGGGCGGCGGCGGCCGCGCTCGCCGGCGGCGATGCGTTCCCGGCCCGGCTCCGCGAAATCTACGCGCCCCGCAGGCAACTGCTGCTCGACGGGTTCGCCCGGCTCGGCATCCCCACCGCCGCGCAGGGCGGCGGATTCTTCGTCTGGGCGGACATCTCCCGCTTCGGTCTCTCCGCGGAAGCGTTCTGCCGCCGCCTCCTCACCGAGGCGCGCGTGCTGATCTTCCCCGGCACCGCCTTCGGCGAGCGCTGGGACCGCTACGCCCGGGTCTCCATGCTCCAGTCGGAGGAGCGGATCGGCGAAGCGCTGGAGCGGATGGCGAGCTTCGACCCCCGCGCCGCCGCGCTGTAGGGGACGGCGGCCGCACGGTCGGTCGCCAGACCGGCCTGGCGGCGCGACGGCTTGGAACGCCGGTCTCCAGACCGGCACCGCGGCGCTCCGCGCCGCGCATGTCGCAACGCCACTACGCCTCACCGCACCCACCAATCGGAATCGGCAGACTGGCGCCGGGACCGAGTCTTTCCATTCGCAGTAGCTCGCCCGGGGTTGCGAGACCGTCGTGAAGGATCTTGCGTGCTTTCCTGTCCCGGGGCGCAACGCTCGTTCTTCCGAATTCCCGTTCGACGCGTCGTCGCCGAGGCAGGGTGTTCCGCCTCCCGTAGAATCGAAGCGACGGGAGGGACGCCCGATGACGGAACCACGGAACTGGCGCTTGATGCTCGCTCTGGGGATCGCCCTGGCGATTCTGGCCGCCTGCGGCCGCGGAGGCGGTGAACCCGCCGGGGAGGCGGACGACGATCGCTTCCGGAAGTACGCCGCCGGAATGGGCGCGCACCATCTCTGCTCCGGCACCTTCGTGGTGGGGCGGGTCACCGAGCGGTCGCCGGAGACGGTGCTGGCCGAGGACATCGCACCGTTCGTCGGGTTCGCCTGGCAGGACGACTTCGAGTGGGAAGTGGACATGGAGGCGAAGAGCGCCACCGTCTGGGCCGCCGACGTGGCCCCACGGACGGCGAAGTATCACGGGGACCAGGGCTGCACCCTGCTGGAGGACGGCGCCGACTCGGTGCGGTTCACCCCGGTGCCCGTCCCGCGAGACCAGCCTCCCGCGGACGAGCAGGACTGGCCGCTCGGGGACGTCGGCGCGGAGGAACCGGACCAGGCCGGCGTGGACCGGGCCGCGCTCGACGCGGCGCTCGACGCCGCGATGGGGACCGAGCAGAACACCCGCGCCCTCGCCGTGGTCCGGCGCGGGAAGATCGTGGGGGAACGCTACGCCCCCGGGTTCACCCGGAACACCCCGCAGATCAGTTGGTCGGAGGGCAAGAGCGTCACGGCGACCCTGATCGGCGTGCTCATGCAGAAGGGCCACTTCGGGCTCGACGACCCGGCCCCGGTCGCCGAGTGGCGGGAGGAGGGCGACCCCCGCGGCGTCATCACGATGCGGCACCTGCTCACCATGAGCAGCGGGCTCGACATGACGAACCTCGGACTCGAGGGCGCGTCCTCCCTGATTCCCGAGAACGAGCACATGCGCGTCTATTTCGACGCGCTGAACGTCTTCGAACACGCGTCGGGACAGCCCTACGGCATCCCGCCGGGCACCGAGTACCGCTACCGCAACTCCGACCCGCTGACCCTGGGGCGCATCGTGCGCGAGACCGTCGAGAACAACGACCGGGAATACCTGACCCACCCGCAGCGGATGCTCTTCGACCGGATCGGCTCCCGCGACTTCGTGCTGGAGCCGGACCCCTGGGGCAACTTCATCCTGAGCGGCTACGAGTACGGGAGCGCCGCCGACTGGATGCGCTTCGGGCTCCTCCACCTCTGGGACGGCGTCTTCGAGGGCGACCGCATCCTCCCCGAGGGCTGGTCGGAGTTCGTGAGCAGCCCCTCGCCCGGCGCGAAGGAAGACGAATACGGCGGCCTCTGGTGGCTGAACCTCGGGGGGCGCTACGCCGACATCCCGCGCGACGCCTACTGGGCGTCCGGGTTCATGGGACAGACCACCATGGTGATCCCGTCGCGGGACGTGGTGATCGTCCGTCTGGGCCCCAGCCCGGGCGAGTTCGGTCCCTACCTGAACGCCACCGTCTCCGCGATCCTCGCCACCTTCGACGACAGCGCGGGGTAACCGCCGGCTGGCTCACGGTTCCAGTACGTCAGTCTATTAGTCATTTGGACTGTCCAAATGTATAATACGATGCATGTTCAGTCGCCCATTGTGGCTGGATCGGATCCGCCGGGCCTGGTTGCACCGCCCGATCGTGTGGCTGTCGGGCGTCCGGAGGGTGGGGAAGACGACCCTGGCCCGGATGCTGCCCGGTGCGAAGCACCTGAACTGCGAACTCCCCGCCACCGCGCGGGCGCTGGCTGATCCGGAGCTCTTTCTCGGAGGCCAACCGTCCGGCTCGACCCTCGTCTTCGACGAGATCCACCGTCTTCCGGACCCGAGCCTGCTGCTGAAGATCGCCGCGGACGAGTATCCGGAACTCCGGGTGCTGGCTACCGGCTCCTCCACGCTGGCCGCCACCCGCAAGTTCCGCGATTCCCTGACCGGCCGCAAGGAGGCGGTCCATCTGTGCCCGGTGCTCTGGGAAGAGTGCGCGGAGCCCTTCGGGGTCGGCGATCTCGACCGCCGGTTGCTGCACGGCGGGCTGCCGGAGGCGCTGTTGCGGGACGAGAAACGCCCCTCGTCGTTCGGCGAGTGGATTGACAGCTTCTACGCCCGGGACATCCTGGAGCTGTTCGACGTCCGGAACCGCCAGGGTTTCCTGTCGCTGTTCCGGCTCCTGCTGCGTTGGAGCGGCGGTCTGCTCGACATCGCCCGGCTGGCCCGGCAGTGCGAGTTGAACCGCGCGACCGTGAGGACGTATCTCGAAGCGCTCCAGACCGCGCATGCCATCCACCTCCTCCGCCCGTTCCACGGCGGCGGAACGCGCGAACTCGTGGCCCGGCCGAAGTGCTACGCCTTCGATACCGGATTCGTCACTTTCGAGAAAGGATGGGACACGCTGCGGCCGGAGGATCGCGGGATCCTCTGGGAGCACCTCGTGCTCGACTCGCTGCGCTTCCGACTGTCGGACGACCGCATCTTCTACTGGCGCGACAAGGCCGGTCGGGAGGTGGACTTCGTCATCCGGCGCACCCGGGACCGCGTGGACCTCGTGGAATGCAAGCTGGACCCGGACGAACTCGACGGGAACGCCGTTCGCGCGTTCCGCCGGCTGTATCCGGCGGGGGAGAACTTCCTTGCCTCACCGGCGGTGAAGGAGCCCTACCGAATCCGGCGCGCGGGGTGCGTCTTCACCGTCCGCGCTCCCGGTCCGGCCGGACCATCGGTGGGTGGAATGACGTGAGTACCGAGGGCCCCACCGGGAACAGCCCCGCACGATCAGAACGAGCTGAGCGACGCTCCCCAAGTGAGCGAGGCGCCGCGGCACCGGCGCGGGTTTGCTGTGTGAACGCGGTCCCCCCAAGGTTGCGCCGCCCGCTGGGAGCGCCGGTCTTCAGACCGGCATCGCCCGCGCCGCGGGCGAAACTCCCGGTGTACCGTCGCCGTGTGGCGTTGCGCCATGCGGCGTGTCGTTCCACCATGCGGCGAATCAGCGATGGGAGTTTCGCTCCCCGTTGGGGAGCGATGCCGGTCTGAAGACCGGCGCTCCCAGCCGTTTCCGGGACACCGCGGTAGCGGCGATCAGAAGATGACCCGGAGGCCGAGTTGGGCCTGGCGCTGGGCGCCGACGCGGGCGGCCCCGAGGCCGAACTCCGGGTTCGACCGGCCGTCATCGAGCGTCGGCTCCTGCTGGTCGGCGCCGGAGACCCGGAAGGTCTTCGCGTTCAGGACGTTGAACACCTCGAAGAGGGCTTCGAGCTGGGCGCCGGCGACCTGGAAGCGCTTCGTGATCCGGAGGTCGAGGTTCGTCCAGGCGTCGTTCCGCTCGCCGTTCACCGGGACGAGCTCGCCGCCCACGACCGCGCGGGTCTGGGGGCCGTAGGGGCCGACGTAGAAGTCCGGGTGGTTGTGGTAGCCCACCCGCGGGTCGAGCGCCGTGAACGGAGATCCGGACTGGGCCGTGAGGATGCCACTCGCCAGGATGTCGAACGGGAGCGTGAAGACGCCGCTCGCCACGAAGCGGTGCGGGATGTCCCGGCTGGAGACGCCCCAGTCGTAGTCCGGGTCCGCGGGGTCGGTGAGGGTGAGGCTGCCGGAGGAGCGCTCGTTGTCGTCGTTCGAGCGGTCGCGGGACCAGGTGTAGTGGGCCTGGAACTGGATGCCGTCCCGGAAGCGCCGCCGGAGCGCGGCGGTGACCGCGACGTAGTCGGAGCGCGCCAGCGACTGCCGGACCAGGACCGTCCCGTAGTTCGGGTTGATCCGCTCGCCGGAGTAGAGCGGGCGGCCGTGGGCGTCGCGTGACGGGGCGGGGGCGTTCGCGTCCACGTTCGAGGCCAGCAGATCGCCCCGCGCGTACACCACGTCGAGCGAGGCGGCGACGTCGCGGGCGACCTCGCGCTCGTAGCCGAGGTTGACGCGGGTGGTGCGGGGGTCCTCGAAGTCCGGGTGGACGTAGCTGAGCGACGGCGTGAGGCCGGCGGGCGGGTTCCCGTTGTCGATCGCCGACCCGAGCGGGACGAACCCGGTCTGTCCGGGCGACACCACCGCGTTCCCGTAGCGGGGGAAGACGCCGGTGTCGCTGTAGGCGGAGAAGAACAGCAGCGTCGGGGTGCGGCCGTAGAAGATCCCGGCCCCGCCGCGCAGGATGCTGCCCTCGTCCAGCGAGTACACGAACCCGGCGCGCGGCGAGACGTTGTCGAGGTCGTCCGGGATCGCGGTCCCCTCCGGCAGGACGTGCGGAATCCCGTCCGGGTTGAAGGTGCCGTCCCAGCGCGCGCCGACGTTCAGGGTGAGCCGGGCGCTCGGGCTCCAGTTGTCCTGGACGTAGAACCCGAGGGTCTGCTGGGTCACGTCGAAGTTCGGGTTGCTCACGTCCCCGAAGAAGATCCGGGCGCGGGCGGCTTCCCCGTTCTCGAAGGCGGCCACGTCGTTGAAGTCGTAGCGGCCGTCGGCGTTTCCGGCGAAGTACTCGCTCAGGTCGTCCCGGCTGAAGTCCACGCCGAGACGGATCTCGTGGTTCCCCGAGAGGAACGAGAACCGCTCCTGGACCTGGAACTTCGCCTCGTCCACGTAGATGGGCAGCCACCACGGCTTCCCGAAGGAGCCGTAGGAGGGCGCGAAGATGCGGAAGTTCGCCTGGAGCGCGCTGTCGGGCAGGTTCGCCAGCCGGTCGAGGTCGTCGTAGGCGTACTGGACGCGGAACTCGTTGACGCCGGTCTCGCCGAGCAGCGAGACCACGGAACCGACGAGGGCGTGGGTCCGCTCCAGCTTCCGCGACTCCTCGGCCACGTAGTCCGAGGTCCGGGCGTAGTCGGTGACGTTGTAGCGGAGGGTGAGCGAGTGGTCGTCGTTCAGCCGGTGGTTCAGCTTGCCGAACAGGATCAGGTTGTCGGTCTCGCGCACGAACTGGCCGCTGGCGGTGCCGTCCCCGTTCGGGCTGAACCCGGCCAGCAGGTCGGGATAGCGGGCGCGCACCGCGTCGTACTGCCCGGCCCCCCGGATGTCGCGAAGGAAGGGCTGGCTGCGGGCGGTCTGGTCGTAGGAGAGGAAGAAGTGCGTCCGGTCGCGCACGATGGGGCCGCCGAACGACGCGCCCCAGTTGGTGCGCTCGAACTCGTCCACCTCGTAGCGCCCGTCGTCCGCGGCGATCCCCCGGTGGGCGTCGAGCGGCGACTGCGCCAGCCGGGCGACCATGCGCTGGTCGCGGAAGAAGAGGAAGCCCGAGCCCGCGAAGTCGTTCGTCCCGGCCTTCGTGACCACGTTGATGTAGCCGCCGCCGGAGCGCCCGGCCTCGGCGGAGTAGCCGCTCGTGACCACCTGGAACTCCTGGACCGATTCCTGCGCCACCACGAGGCCGCCGTTCTCGGTGGCCTCGCCGCCCCGGCCGTAGCCGAAGAAGGCGCTCTTCGCGTCCGCGCCGTCAATCGTCAGGCCGGAGTTGATGCCGCGCTGGCCGCTGAGCGAGATCCCGCCCCGCTGCGGCTCCACCTTCACGGTCGGCTTCAGCAGCGCGAACTGCACGTAGTCGCGCCCCTGGATCGGCAGCGTGGAGATCTCGTCCTCGTCCACGTAGCCGGCGGCCCCGCCCCGGCCCACCTCGAGCAGCGGCGCCTCGGCGGTCACCAGCACGGCCTCCGCGACCCCCGACAGCGCGAGCTGGAGGTCGGTCTCGAGGATCTGGCCGACGAGGAGCCGGATCCCCTCGCGGCGGGTGGTCTGGAATCCGGCGAGCGACGCGGTCAGGTCGTACTCGCCGCTCGGAACGGACCGCACCGCGAAGAAGCCTCGGCCGTTCGTGACCGCGGCCCGGAGCTGTCCCCGCTCGGTGTCGAGGAGCTCGATGGTCACGCCCGGCAGCGCCCCGCCGCTCGCGTCGGTGACGAAGCCCTGCACCGTCCCGAGGGTCTGGATGGCGGCGGCCGGAACCGCGAAGAGGAGGGCCAGCAGGACGCCGGCCGGCAGTGACCTGGAGTTCGACACGTTCGTTGCTCCCTGGCGAAGCGGAGGAAGGGGAGGGGCCATCCGGCCCCCCGGACGCCGGAATCCTTGACGCGGATTCACTCCCGTTCAAGGAACAAGTGGAGAAATCCGCAAGACGAACACGCGACGGTTCAGAAAACGACCCGCACCCCAAGTTGCGCCTGGCGCTGGGCGCCGGCGAGTGCGCCGGCGAGCCCGAACTCCGGGTTCGGGGTCGCGCCGTCGTCGAGGAAGACCTCCCGCTGGTCCGCGTTCCCCACCCGGAAGGCGGCGCCGTTCAGGACGTTGAAGACCTCGAAGAGCGCCTCGATCCGGGCGGGGCCGAGGCCGAAGCGCTTCGTGAGCCGCAGGTCGAGGTTCGTCCAGGGTTCGTTCCGCTCGCCGTTCACCGGGACGAGCGCGCCCCCGACCACCGCCCGCGCCTGGGCGCCCGACGGCCCGACCGCGAAGCCGGGGTGGTTGTGGAAGCCCACCGCGGGGTCGAGGGCGGTCCAGGGCGAGCCGGACTGCGCGGTGAAGATGCCGCTCGCCTGGAACCCGGCCGGCAGATGGAAGACCCCGCTCGCCACCAGCCGGTGGGGCGTGTCCCGGTCCGAGAGCCCCCAGTCGTAGTCGGGGTCCGTGGGATCGGTGAGCGTCAGCCGCCCCGAGCGCTCGCTGTCGTCGTTCGAGCGGTCGCGCGACCAGGTGTAGTGGGCCTGGAACTGGACGCCGTCCGAGAAGCGGCGGCGCAGCGCGGCGGTGACCGCCAGGTAGTCCGAGCGCCCGAGCGCGGCCCGCACCAGGACTGGGCCGTAGGCCGGGTTGATCCGCTCGCCGGAGTACACCGGCCGGCCGAAGGCGTCCCGGCCCGGCGCCGGGACGTTCGCGTCCCAGTTCGACTGGAGGAAACGGCTCCGCGCCGCCAGCAGGTCGAGCGAGACGGCGAGCCCCCGCCCGATCTCGCGCTCGTACCCGAGGTTGAAGCGTTCGGTCCGGGGGTCCTCGAAGGCGGGGTCAAAGTGGCTGAGCGCCGGGATCATCCCGGCGGGCGGGTTCTCGTTGTCGATGGGGTCGCCGAGCGGGACGAAGCCCGTGTCCCCAGGGGCGAGGATCGCGTTGCCGAAGCGGGGGAAGACGCCGGTGTCGCTGTGCGCGGTCGAGAACAGCAGGGTGGGCGTCCGGGCGTGGAAGACCCCGCCCCCGGCGCGCACCACGCTCCTCGAATCGAGCGCCCAGACGAGCCCGCCCCGCGGCGAGACGTTGTCGAGATCATCGGGGATGCGCCGTCCCTCCGGCAGCACGTGCTCGATGCCGCCGGGGTTGAACGTCCCGTCCCAGCGCGCGCCGAAGTGGAGGGTGAGCCGCGGGTTCGGACTCCACGAGTCCTGGAGATAGACGCCGAGGATCTGCTGGGCGGTGCGAAAGTTGGGCTTCGCCGTGCTCCCGAACCAGATGACGGCGCGGGCGGGGTTCCCGGCGACGAAGTCCTCCAGCGTGTCGAAGTCGTAGCCGCCGTCGGCGTTCCCCACGAAGTACTCGTTCAGGGTGTCGTGGCTGAGGGTGAAGCCGGCGCGGAGCTCGTGGCTCCCCAGCAGGAGGGAGAACCGTTCCCGGACCTCGAACTTCCGCTCGTGGTTGAAGACGGGCAGCCACCAGGGCTTGCCGAACGAGCCGGCGGAGGGCGAGAAGATGCGGAAGTGCGCCTGGAGCGCGCTCTCGGGCAGGTGCGAACTCCGGTCGAAGTGGTCGTAGGCGTACTGGAGCCGGAGCTCGTTGACGCCCGCGTCCCCGACGAGCGAGACGAGCGATCCCACCAGCGAGTGGCTCTCGACGAACCGCCGGGACTCTTCCCCAACGTAGTCGGAGACCCGGTCGTAGTCGGTGAAGTTGTAGCGGAGGGTGAGCGAGTGCCGGTCGTTCACCCGGTGGTTCAGCTTGCCGAAGAGGATGAGGTTGCCGGTCTCGCGCAGGAACCGGCCGCTCGCGGTGCGGCCCCGCTCCGGGTCGGGGGCGGCGATCCCGTCGTCGTTCGGGCGGTAGCCGGCGACGAGTTCGGGGAAGGCGGCGAGCACGGCGTCGTAGTGGCCGCGGCCCCGGATGTTGCGCAGGAAGGGCTGGTTCTGGGAGGTCTGGTCGTAGGACAGGAAGAAGTGGGTGCGGTCGCGCCGGATCGGACCCCCGAGCGAGGCGCCCCAGTTGGCGCGGCGGAAGGCGTCCGCCTGGTAGCGGTCGTCGTCCGGCGAGACGCCGCGGAACGCGTCGAGCGGCGACTGCGGGAGCCGGGCGACCATCCGGTCGTTCCGGAGGAACCAGAACGCGGACCCCGCGAACTCGTTGGTCCCGGAGCGGGTCACCACGTTCAGGGCGCCGCCGCCGGAGCGGCCCGCCTCGGCCGAATAGGCGCTGGTGACCACCTGGAACTCCTTGACGGACTCCTGCGCCACCAGCGCGCCGCCGCCTTCCCGCGCGAGCCCGCCGCGCCCGAACCCGAAGAAGGCGCTCTTCGCGTTCGCGCCGTCAATGGTGAGGCCGGAGTTGACCGCCCGCTGCCCGCTGAGGGAGAGCGTGCCCCGGCTCGGGTCCACCTGCACGGTGGGCTTCAGCAGCGCGAACCGGACGAAGTCGCGGCCCGAGATCGGGAGCGCCGCGATCTCCTCCTCGTCCACGTAGCCCGCCGCCCCCGACCTGCCGACCTCCAGCAGGGGCGCTTCGGCGTTCACGGTCACCGTCTCCTCGACGGAAGCGAGCCCGAGCCGCAGGTCCATTTCCACGCTCTGGCCGACGTGGAGATGGAGGTCTTCCCGGCGCACGGTCCGGAACCCCGGCAGCGAGGCGGTGAGGTCGTACTCGCCGCTCAGGACAGCCCGCAGCGCGAAGTAACCCCGGTCGTTGGAGGTCACCGTCCGGCGGTGGCCGCGCTCGCGGTCCAGGAGCTCGACCGTCACCCCCGGCAGCGCGGCGCCGGTGTCGTCGCTCACGAACCCGTGCACCGACGAGAGCGACTGCGCGGCCGCGGCCGTGGCCGCACCGGCGAGCGTCACCGCCAGCGCCACGCAAACGAGCAGCCGGCGAGAAAGGACCATCCCGAGGGGCATTTTCGCTCATAGAATCGGCCGGATGGGGTTGTCCTGCCGGCGGGGAAGGCGGATCCGCGCATGACCCGGCTGGCGGGACGGGTGGCGGTGGTCTCCGGGGCCGCCGCCGGGATCGGCCAGGCCACCGCGGAGCTCTTCGCCGAGGAGGGGGCCCGGGTGGTGGCGGCGGATGTCGCCGGGGACGCGGTGCGGGAGGTCGCGGCCGGAATCCGGGACGCCGGCGGCGCCGCGACAGCGGTGGTGGCGGACGTTTCGTCCGAGGACGGTGTGGAAGCGGTGATCGGGACGGCCGAGGACGAGTTCGGCCCGGTGGACGTGCTCGTGAACAACGCCGGCGTCGAGCTCAAGAAGCTGGTCGAGGACACGAGCCTCGCCGAGTGGGAGCGGGTGCTGACGACCAACCTCACCTCGGCCTTCCTGATGTCGCGGCGGGTGATCCGGGGCATGAAGGACCGCCGCCGCGGGGTCATCGTGATGAACTCCTCGGTCGGGAACTTCATCGCCGCGACGAAGAGCTCCGCCTACGGGGCCTCGAAGGCCGGGATGATGGCGCTGGCCCGGAGCCTGGCGCTCGAGGGCGCGCCCTACGGCATCCGGGTGAACGCGGTGTGCCCCGGGGTCATTGACACCCCCATGAACGAGCGCAACCTGGCCCGGAGCGAGGACCCCGAGGCCATGCGCCGTTCCTGGTACGAGATCACCCCGCTCGGCCGGCTGGGGACGCCCCGCGACGTGGCGCAGGCGATGCTGTTCCTCGCGTCCGACGAGTCCGGCTTCGTGACCGGACTGCCGCTGGTGATTGACGGCGGCCGGCTGATCCAGTAACGAATACGTTACCGATACGGATTTCCTATCGGAGTAACGTATTCGTTACCATAATGCGCCGTGACGATCCGGCGCACGTTCCGCAAGTCGGTGCGCGCCCGCGCCGTCCGGGACCCGGCGTTCCGGGCCTCCCTCCTTGCGGACGGGTTCGACGCCCTGCTCGCCGGGGACCTCCCCGGTTTCCGCGACGGCGTCCGCGCCTACGTCAACGCCACCCTGGGCTTCGCCGCCCTCGCCGCCCGCACCGGCATCCCCGAGAAGAGCCTGATGCGCATGCTCGGCCCGGCGGGGAACCCCCGCGCGGTGCACCTGGCGACCCTCATCGCCGCCATCGCCGACCACGAGGGCGTCGTCATCTCGGCCCGCATCGCCGACCCGGAATAGGGGACCGAACGGCTGGGAGCGCCGGTCTTCAGACCGGCACCGACCGCCGAGAGGCGGTCGAAACCAATTGACACGAAGTTCGTGTTTTCCTATTCTCGTGCCATGAAAAACATTACCGTCACGTTACCCGAGGAATGCGCCCGCTGGGTGCGAGTCCGTGCCGCCCAGGAGGACCGCAGCGTCTCGCGCTGGCTCGCGGAGTTGCTCGAAGGGATGCGCCGCCGTGAGGACGACTACGACGCCGCCATGGACCGCCTGCTGGCGATCAAGCCCCAGAAGCTGCGCTGGATTGACGGACGGCGGCCCACGCGGGAGGAGATCTATGACCGGCCCGTTCTCCAACGTGACCGGGCTCCGGTTGCCGATGCCGCCGCCGAATCCGCAAGCGCGCCGGCGCCGGAGTCCGACGCGGCGTGATTTCCGCGACCCGTCCGGTCTTCATTGACACGAATGTCCTCGTGTACTGGCAGGACACGTCGGACCCGGCGAAGCAATCCCGCGCGGCGGACTGGGTCACGCTGCTTTCCCGGAATCGGTCCGCACGAACGAGTTCCCAGGTCCTCGTGGAGCTCTATTCGTCGCTGACCCGCAAACTGGAGGGTTTCCGCATCGACAAGGCGCAGCGGATTGTTCGCGGCGTCGCTGCCTGGCAACCGGTGGCCCGGGACCTCCCGTTGATCGAACGCGCGTGGCTTCTCCAGCAACGCTACGCGCTCTCGTGGTGGGACGCGCTGATCGTGGCGGCGGCGCAGTCGAGTGGATGCTCGGTCCTGCTCACGGAGGATCTCCAGCACAATCAACTGCTGGACGATGTCCGCGTGATTGACCCGTTCCGGTCGCCGGAGCGCAAACCTGCCGAAGTGCTGGACGCGCTGCCATAGCAAATGAGCAGTTTCGACCGGCGAGTGCTGCTCCGTCTCTCGCTTCTGGCCGTCGCCGCCGGGTGGTCGTGCGCCCCGGGTGGGGACGGGGACGCCGACCTCGTCGTGGTGGGCGGCACCGTCCTGACCGTGGACGCCGACTTCAGCGTCGCCGAGGCGATGGCGGTCCGCAACGGCCGCATCCAGGCCGTCGGGTCCGACGCCGAGATCCGGGCGCTCATCGGCCCGGACACGCACGTCGTTGAAATCCCGGGCAAGACGGTCGTCCCCGGACTCGCCGACAACCACCTGCACCGGGTCGGGGGCGGCGACGGCGTGGACCTGTCCCGCGTCCGGACCATGGAAGAACTGCTCGGAGCCATCACGGAACGCGCTCGGGCGGAGGGCCCCGGCGAGCTGGTGACGACCAACTCCGACTGGCACGAGGGACAGCTTCGGGAACAGCGTCTCCCCCTGCGGCGGGACCTCGACCGGGCCGCGCCCGGCAACCCCGTGGTCGTGGTCCGCGGCGGCCACGAATACATCCTGAACTCGCAGGCGCTCGAGAAGTGGGAGATCACCACCGACACGCCGGTCCCGGCGGGAGGCCGGATCACCCGCTACCCCGACGGCGAACTGAACGGGGAGCTGGTGGACACCGCCAAACGGCTGGTCACCCTGCCGGAGCGGCCCCCCCGGAACCTCGAGGAACGCATCCAGGACCAGGTCGAGGAATACCGGACGCTCCACGCGGCCGGCCTCACGAGCATCCGGCATCCCGGCAGCAGCCTCGAACACTTCCGCCTGCTGGAGGAGATGAAGCGGCGGGGGCTCTTCACCATGCGTGTCACGTTCCTGATGCGGATGCGCGCGCGCACCGCGGCGGACGTGGACGCGGCGATTGACGAGTGGGGCCTTGAGCCGCAGGCCGGCGACGAGTGGCTGCGCCTGGGCGGGGTGAAGCTGGGCGTGGACGGCGGTTTCGAGGGCGGCCTGCTGCGCGAGCCGTACGAGGAGCCGTGGGGTCAGGGGGGCACGTACCACGGCCTGCGCACGATGCCGCAGGACGTCTTTGGCGAGGTCGCGACCCAACTCGGCCGCCGCGGCTGGCGGGTGGCCACCCACGCGGTGGGGGATTTGGCGATTGACCAGGTCCTCGAGGGTTACGAGGCCGCGAACGAGGTCACGCCCATCGCCGGCGAGCGCTGGGTGATCGAACACGGCTTCATCCCCCGCGAGGACCAGTTCCCGACGATGAACCGCCTGGGGCTCCTGGTGGCCGGCCAGCATCACCTCTACGTCGCCGGCCCCAGCCTCGAGAAGTACTGGGGCCGGGAACGGGCCGAGTGGACGACCCCGATGCGCGCCTATCTCGACGCCGGGGTGATGGTCTCCGGGGGCACCGACGCGTCGGTCATCCCCTACCCGCCGCTCTGGGTCCTCCACCACTTCGTCACCCGCGAGACGATCAGCGGCGGCGTCTTCGGGGAGGACCAGCGGGTGAGCGTCGAAGAGGGCCTCCGGCTGATCACCCACGCCGTCGCGTACCTGAACTTCGAGGAGGACCTCAAGGGCACCCTCGAACCCGGCAAGCTCGCCGACTTCACGGTGTTGTCGGACGACCCCCGCGAGGTCCCGGCGGACGAGATCCAGGTGGAGATGACCGTCGTGGGCGGGGAGACGGTGTTCGAACGCTGACGCCGGGCAAACCACCCGCCGTCAACGTCGCGCAGCAGCAACCCGGCGGGAACCCCCACCGCGCAACAGCGCGGAAACGGCTGGGACCCCCGGCCAGTGCTGTGAGATTGCAGTTTCCCGCGGAACGTCAACCAGCCGTGTCCGCGACTTTCATGACCGGCGGGGTGCGCTCGCGGTCAATGCTGTATCACGCCACCTGCCACCTGCCTTCCGATAGCGTGATGACTTGCTGCCGCTTTAGCTGTTGCTGCGCGTTCCGGACGTGGTGCTTCCACTTCCTTCCGAACGAGACGCCATTAATGATCCGATCCATCCGGTCGTCACACAAGTCGGGGAGCAGGTTCTTGACGACGGCATGCAGGTCGGTCGTGGTGAGCGACCCGTGCCGCCGCAACGCGTAGTGGACGGCGCGTCCGAAAATCGCCGTGGTGGATTCCCCGCCACGGAGACCGAGCACAGAGTCAGCGAGGGGGCCGTGTGCCTGGGAGATCCAGCGCTCCAGTTCGGCCTCTCCCTCTCGCACGACTGTCGTGGTCAGGTCGGGGAACCTCTGCCGCTCCTCTTGAACGCGAACGCCGATTTCCTCGAGCAGGTCGGTGGATACGGATTTGCCGAGCCTCGCATACTCACCGAGGTCCGCGGTGATCTCCTGCACTGCGACCGGCTCGGAAACCTTGACACCAAGCTCACGATTCCAGCGTATGCCGCTGTACGTGCAATTGGCGGAAGTCACGATGGCGGTGTGTTCGTCCGCGACATATGCCTTCGCATGGAGCCCTGGGACGTGGTGAATCGTTGCGCAAGCGACCGCTTCCCCGATCATGGCAAGCGCCTGGCAGTCCACGAAACCACCCAAGAGGCTGGCGGGCGCCAGATCCGTCAGGACTTCGATCTCTACGGCACCGGGCGATGGAAGTTCTGCAACGAATCGCTCAAGTGGACCCCGGGTGATAAACGGTGCAGCGACAGTCGCCCGCAGGCGCACCGACCGCGCGAGGCTGAGGAACTGCTCCTCCCACGGAGAGAAGAGGATGTGCATGCCCATTTCAGGTCGAAATCTGAAACGGTCAGGCCTTTTCGGAATTCGTTCCGGAATCGGACGCAGTCATCAGCGAAAGGGCGGCGTCTCGGCCTGTTCCCCGAAGTCCCGCCATCGGTTCGCCATGCTACCAAGTCGATCTTACGGCGCTTCGGACGCCTCTGGCGGCAAGTGTGTGGGTTCGCTGCGGCTTGGCCGAACGGCGCGCCGGGGCGTTCGGAACTGGATCTTGAGGCTGGGGTCGGCCCTCTCCCGGTCCACGATCTCGTTGTAACGGGTGACGAGGCGGCGGAGTTCCGCCGGCAGTAGGGCGGCGCGGAACCGAGACCGAATGCCAAGGTGGACCGTGACGAAGTGCTCGAAGTCCACCACATCAAGTTGGTCGTCGAAGCCGGTCTCCTGGGCTATGACCGTATCCAATGCACCCCAAGGCGGCACAGTGATCAAGACACAGCGGTAGCCCCGGCCAAGGGATTCCCGACAGGCCGTGAACGTCGCCGTTGTGGGTGTTCCGGCAACATGGAAGTGCGTGTCCCCGACCTCGAAGGGCGCATGCGATGATCGGGGATCACCCAGCCGATCGCTACCTGGCTCGGCGACACCCGGCAGTCCCATCGAATCGAGCGTCGCCGCCACCAAGTGTGTGAGGACTACGTTGAAGTACGGTCCCCGATAGTCCGAATCCCGGTTTTCGGCTTGCCGCAACAACTCCCGAAAGATGCCACGTAGGCTGCGTGTCGGATCGAGCGTCAGGCGCAATCGGCTCCTTCGTTTGGCCGAAGCAGGCGCTGCGATGGGTACGCCACCAGAACCACTCTCCGAACCCGTCTCCTGATGTGTTTCGCACGGCATGTTCATGCCCTCCTCGCAGTATTGGTTGAAACGCTCAGTCTATACGCTTGTCATGACAGGACTTGTCACATCCACTCGTCCGACCAGAGCCGTTCCAGGAATTCCCGCCACGGCAGGATCAGGAGGCCGTCGTCCGTTTCCCGGGGGGCAGCCTCGTTGCAAACGACGAGCGCGTGCCGGGGGCGGTGTTCCTCGCGGTAGGCCCGGAGGCCCGTCAGATCGCGTGGCTGGACGTTGCGGCTGCCCCTGACCTCGACTGCGGTCTCGCCGTGGGGACCGAGCACGAAGTCGCATTCCAGGCCCGTCTTGGTGCGCCAGAAGCGGATCGGGAAGTCCCGCTCGCGGTAGCTGCGGTAGGCGAGGAGTTCCATCAGGACGAAGTGTTCCAGCGCCCGGCCGAAGTCCGGGCCGGTGGCCACTTCCAGGTGGCGATGGGTCACGTAGCCTGCGAGTCCCACATCGCACAGATAGAACTTGGGCGTCCGTGTGAGGACCGCGCGGGAGCGCCGACGGCGGAACGGTTCGACGAAGACCCCGATCAGCGTGTCCGCGAGGATCTGGAAGTACTCGCGGACGGTCTTCGAGTCCACCCCACACTCGCGGGCGATGTTGCTGCAGTTCACGAGTTCACCGTGGGAGAACGAGAGTGCCTCGAAGAACCGCAAGAACGCGGGGGCATTTCTCGTGAGCCCCTCGTCGAAGATCTCCTCCTTCAGGTAGTCGTCCACATAGCGGCGCAGCACCGGCCGAGGGTTGGGCGCCTCGTGGTGCTGCGGCAGCAGGCCACGGCCCAGCGTCGGCAGGAGGTCGAATTCCGGGATCTCCTGCGACGTCAAGGGATGCAGCGCGAAGCCCCAGGCGCGCCCGCCGAGCAGGTTGGCGCGGCCCCGCTTGAGCTTCCGGGTGCTGGAACCACAGAGGATGAATCGAAGTCCCTGATCCTCGATCAGACGGTGGACCTCGTCGAGCAGAGCCGGAACCTTCTGGACTTCGTCGAGGATGATCGGGCGCTCCCGCACGGCTTGGTCGAGCGCCTGCACCCGCTCCGCAAGGCGCCAAGGCGCACGGGTGAACTCCAGCAGGAGCCGCGTGTCCAGCAGATCGAAACGCGCCGAATCGGGGAATTGCTGTCGGAGGAGCGTGGATTTCCCGGTCTTCCGGGGTCCCCAGAGGAAGACGGACTGACGTGGCGGGAGATCGATCCGCAGGGTACGCGAATACATGATGATTTCGGAGTATATTCCGATATACGCTGACCAACCCGGAAGTCATTCCAGCAAACACAACCCCTGAGTCCTCCGGACCCACGCGGATCGCGCGGCTGCTCAGGAGGCTTGGCGGAACTGCTGGTAGCGGAGTTCCAGCCGGTCCGGGTCGGGGTGGTCCGCCGGGCGGCGCGGGCGATGGATGCGCTGGTCGTGCAGGCCCTGGAGCCCGTGGCGCAGCATGGGGCCGTCCTCCTCGCGGAGGAGGTCGGGGCGGACCTCGATGACGCCTTTGGGCGTCACACCGAGAAAGAACTGATCGAAGGCCGCGTGGTGGATCTTGCAGAGGGAGAGTCCGTTCGGCACGACGGGATCCCCGGTCGGGTCGCGGTCGGGGACGATATGCGCGGCGTCGAGGAGCGGCTCCCGGCGAAGGCGGCAGAACGAGCACCGGCTCCGATAGGCGCTGAGGACGCGGTGGCGGAAGACCCGCTGGTGAATGCGCGCGACGGTGCTTCGGGTCGCGTAGCGGCGCTCGAGCTCGCGATTTCCGCCGGCAGCCAGCGAAACGCCCGCCTGCTCGGCGGCTAGCCGTTGCACTGCGTAGTCCGCGTGATCCGCAACGACGGTAACCGTCCGGTTCGGGGGATCGTCGCCGACGATGAACGCCGGCCAGACCGGGAAATACCGCGACCGGCCGATCCCGTGGAAGTAGAGAACCGGCCGCTGCTGTTCCATGAGCCGCCGGAGCCCCACATTGTCGGCGTGGCTGGGGTTGCTCCCGTAGTAGAGGTAGTGCAGCCGGCCCGTTCTCTTGTCGAAGCTGTCGCCGTAGGGGTTCTCCCAGGAAGTCCGGATGGACAGCGGCATCTCCATCTGCCGGGGCTTCCAGATGCCACGCTGGTTGACGAGCGGGATGCGCTCGTTCCGGAACGCGAATCCGTGCATCAGCAGGCCCCAGTCCAGTTCGGGCCCGTGCAGATCCGTCTGTTCGCGCAACCAGGTGCCCGCCGCGACGCGGATCGCATGGTCGTCGAAACGGGCCGGGAACACCTTGGGGACGCACGGCGATCACCTCCGCCGTGCGCTGGCCATGGTACCAATGGGATGGAGCCCGCCGGAGCCGGCGGACGGACGCGCGGGAGCCTTCCGGAACCGGATCCTGAGGCTGGGGTCCGCCTCCTCCCGGTCCACGATTTCGTTGTAGCGGGCAACCAGGCGGCGCAGGTCGTGGGGCAACCGGGCGGCGCGGAATCCGCTCCGCAGGTAAAGGTGGGTCGCGAGGAGATCGGCGATGTCCAACACGTCGAGGCGTTCCCCGATGCCCGCCTGTTCGGCCAGGACAGCGGCGAAGGCAGCGGCGCGGGGCGCGGTGATCAGCACGGGCCGGTGGCCGTGTTCGAGTGAATCCCGACAGGCGGCGATCACCGCCTCGCCGGGTGACGCCGCGACATGCAGGATGGCGTGTCCGGGAGAAGGCGGCGCGGCTGGGGACCCGGACGGCCGTACCGGGTCGAGCGCCGCCGCCACGAGGTGAGTGAGAACCGCATCGCTGTACCCCGCGCCTCTTTCCGGATCCCGCGCTTCCGCCTGCCGGCACAACTCCCGGAAGGCACGGGTCGGGCTTCGGTTCGCGTCGAGGACCAGCCGTGGGCGGGGCCGATGCGGTCGCGGCACCGGAGCCATCCGGCGGCGGGCGAGGAAGTCCCGTACGCGGGTGATCCAGAACGCTTCGATGGCGTCGGGGTCGGCCAGCCCCTCCTCGTGGAGCCGGTTCAGCAGATCCACATAGCCTCGCATCCTCTGGACGCTGCCCATGCTCGTCCGCCCGCCCTCCCGCGCGAGCTCCTCGGTGATCCCGTGGCGGGCGAGAATCTGCTGCACTGCCGGACGGCCGAGCCGCCGGACCTGACCCCCGCCCTCCACGATGAGGCTGTCGGCATCCAGCGGTAGTCCCCTCTCGCGGGCGTGGTCGGTCACCACGAGGAACAGGGACAGGGTGCCCTTGGTCTCCGGGATGCTCGCGGCGTATGCGTCCAGCCGGTCGTCGAGGCACGGGGCTTCGCGATTCCCTGCACTGGCCACCGCCATGTCCTCCCCGCGTCGCGCGCGACGTTGGAAGTCTGCCGGCGCACCGTGACAGAACGTGTCAGCGTACGGGCGTTTCGGCCCGGGATCGTCGCGCTTCGCGCGACGGTGCCGGTCTGAAGACCGGCGCTCCCAGCCGGCGGCGGCGGTGGCGCTGGGGTTCGTCTCGCCGGGGCGCCGTTTTCACAGCAAACCCTCATGTTCGGTCCACCTGCTCGCCCCGCCGGTCATGAAGACGGCGGAAACCGCCCGGAACGCCGGCTTCAGCCGGCACCGCGGGCCGAAGGCCCGCGGATGTCGTGCCGCTGCTCGCAGTGATGGACCGAGAGCGGAACGCCATCGCGCGGATCAGCGCCGCGCCGTCCGCTGCGCTCCGCGCGGCGCGGTGCCGGTCTGAAGACCGGCGCTCCCAGCCGGCGGCGCTCGCGCACCGCGCGCGGCGCTACCATCGGGGGCATGCGGAACGTGATGCCCTCCTCTTCCCGGACCCGGTTCGCGGTGGCGGCCTTCGCCGTGGCGCTGCTCGCCCTCGCGGTCGCCGCCTGCGACGACGATGCGAGCCCGACGACCCCGGCTCCCGCGCCGCCGCCGGCCCCGGCGCCCGCGCCGCCACCCGAGCCGGAACCGGACCCGATCCGGGCGGAGGAGGTGGTGGACCGCGACACCCTGAAGCGCTTCGTGGAGGCCGCGGTCGGCGAGGCTTCGGCGAACATCGCGTCGGCGGACGCGGCGTACGACTTCTTCGACACCACGTTCCGGGAGGAGCGCTGGCTCCAGGGGTCCATCTACCTCTTCTCGCACTACCGGGAGGGCGACCTGCGGGCGCACCTGTTCTTCCACGGCGTCACCCCGGAGAACGAGGGGACGGACCGCTGGGGCCTCGAGGACGTGAACGGCGTGAAGCTGATCCAGGAGCTGCTGGCCGCCGTCGCGGAAGGCGGGGGATACGTCGAGTACCGCTGGCCGAACCCGGCGGTCGAGGGGGACGAGGACGGCGGCTCGCCGAAGGTGAGCTACGGACTGCCGCTGACGATCGGCGACCTGAAGCTGTCGGTCGGAGCGGGCATCTACACCCCGGTCACGGCTCCGGACGTGCTGAACCGCGGGAACCTCATGCAGTTCGTGGAGCGCGCGGCGGCGGCGCTCTCCGAGCACGCCGCCGACCGGGAGACCGCCTACGCGTTCCTCGACGGGAACTTCCGCGACGAGGGGGAGTGGCGGCACGAGGACATCTACGTGTTCGTTCTCACCATGGAAGGGATCAACTTCTTCCAGGCGCCCGACCCTGACTGGGAGGGGACGGACGTGTCCGACCAGGTGGACCTGAACGGGGTGAGGCTGGGCCAGGGACTCCTCGAGGCGGCCCGCGCGGGCGGTGGGTTCGTGGAGTACCACTGGGACAACCCGGCGGTCGAGGGGGACGAAGAGGGCGGGTCGCCCAAGCTGGCCTACGCGGTCCCGATCACCGTCGGCGAAACGCCCATGCTCCTTGGATCGGGGATCTACGTGGACGCGTCCATCGCGTCCGGCCGGTAGCGGGACGGGCTTGGGTTTCGGTCACCGTGAAGGAACTCGTCCAGGTCCGCATTGACCGAGCCGTGAAGAAGGAAGCCGTCGCCGTGCTGGCGGGGATGGGACTCACTGTCTCCGATGCCATCCGACTGCTGCTGACCAGGGTGGCGCACGAGAAGGCGCTGCCGTTCGCGCCCCTGATTCTGAACGATGCGACCATCGAGGCAATCGAGGAAGCCCGGAAGGGCGGCCTCCCTCGGTGCTCCAGCGTGCCGGCGCTCTTCGCCGATCTGCATGCGGACGATTGAGCCGCCAACCGCGGGGACATCGGGTCCGTTTGGAATGGCGGCGGTCGCCTGAGCGGGACGACGGGAGGCATCCGCGCCGGCGACCGGCGTTCGGAGCCGGCCGACTCAGACGTCCATCGGCGGATGCGGCGCCGGCTGTTCCGCGCGCGGACAGCCGTCGCAGGCGTCTCCCACCGGCCCATCCACACCGCAGCGGCGGAGGACGCAGCGGCCCTTCAGAATCGAGCCGAGCCCGAGGAGGAAGATGGACAGCGCGACCACCGCGAGGGAGAGGAGGACGATCCCGAGCGCCTGAAGCATTCCGGGTTCATCCTACCGCCGGTGCCGGGCGGCCTCGCGCGGGGCGCTCGACCGTGAGGCGGCGCTACGTGCCTTGATGGGTCGTGCGCGAGCGAGCACAATGGTCCCATGCAGACCGCGTCCATGTCGGAATTCAGGACGAACCTTTCCCGGTACATCCGCGAAGTGCGGCGGGGAGAGGAAATCGAGGTGCTTCGTCGGGGCAAACTCGTGGCGCGGCTCGTACCGCTCGCGCCGAGTGCGAAAGACGACCGGCAGCGACCGATTGAGGCGGGGGTCCCGAGACCCGGCACGGGAGACGGATCGGTAGCGCTCCGGAATCCGCCGCTCAAGATTCCGGGAGCCCGGCTCTCGGAGGCGGTCATCGAGGACCGAGAGGATCGGGGTTGAGGCACCCTTGGCAATTCGGCTCCCGGATGCCGGGGAGGGGCGCGGCCTTCAGCGGTTCCCGTCGCGCGTCAGGTTGGTGAAGGCGGGGGTCGCGGCTTCCCTGATCGCACCCTCCGGGGCCGCGGTCAGGAAGAGGGCCGCGATGCCCCTTTCCCCGGCGAGTTCGAGGCCCTCCTCCGGGCCCAGCACGTAGAGCGCCGTCGCCCAGGCGTCGGCTTCGAGGCAGGAGTCGGCAAGCACCGTAACCGAGCCGGTGCGGCGCTCGACGGGGCGGCCGGTGCGCGGGTCGAGGATGTGGGTCCAGAAGCGGTCGGCCGCATCGTCGCTGGGCCGGAAGTCGCGGTAGCCGCCGGAGGTGGCGAGCGCGAGACCCCGGATCGGGAACGAGCGATGGACCCGGGTTGCGATGCCGCCCGCCGGGTGCTGGATACCGACCGTCCATTCGCCTCCTGCCCGGATCTCGCCGCCGATCTCGACGAGGTGCTCGGCGAAACCGAGGTCTGTGAGGGCGGCGGAGACCCGGTCCACCGCGTAGCCCTTGGCGATTCCGGAGAGGTCCAATTCGATGCCGGGGACCTGGCTATGGAGAGTCGCCCCGCCGTTCTCCAGCGCCAGCGAGAGCAGATGGCTGCCGGTCCGGCTCCGGGAGGCTTCGACCGCCGCGGGATCAGGTGCGGCGCGCGCCGGGTCGCCGCCGGGGCCGAAGCCGAAGAGCCGGAGCAGCGGGCCGACGGTGATGTCGAAGGCGCCGCCGGATTCGTCGTGGATGCGGAGGGCCGTTTCGATGACCCGGGCCAGCGGAGCCGAGATCGGTTGCGGGTCCGTGGCGTCCGACGCGTTCAGGCGCGAGAGTTCCGAGTCGTCCCGCCAGTTGGACATGCTGCGGTCCACGGCGTCGAGTTCGGTCTCGATGGCCGCCCGGACGGGTGCGGCATCCCGCTCAGAGCCGCGGATGCGGGCGGTCCAGCGGGTGCCGAAGGCTTCCCCGTCGAGGGTCCAGGCGGGGTCGGCGGGTGGGGCGCAGGCGGCGGTGCAGACCGCCGCCGCCAGCGCGAACCGCGGTAGGCGTTTCGCTCGCCGGGGGCGAGCGGTGCCGGTCTGAAGACCGGCGCTCCCGGCCTCCGCGCGACCGTGCCGGTCGGGAGGCCGGCGCTCCGGGGCGCTCCCGTCAGGCGCCGGGTGGACGGTACTGGACAGACTTCGCTACCGCCGCGTCAATGTCCTGCGCGGTGAGGAGAACGATGGTCTGGACCGTGAGCGCGCCCGCCGAGGCGATGTTCAGCGCGAGCGCCGTCGCGGCCGTCTCGTCGGGCACGTCGGCGATCAGGTAGAGGTCGCAGTCGCCGAAGGCGTAGTAGAAGCCTTCGAGGCTACCCCCGACGCTCTCGACGGTCTGGCGCAGGGCCGCCTCCCGGCCGCTGCCGCCCTCGGCGAGCAGCCCCTTGAGGCCGGACTGCGTGTAGTTGGTGCGAAACATGTACTTGGCCATGCTGTTCCCCTCGCGCGAATGGGCTGGAAAAGCCAGATTGTAATCCGGTGGTTCCGGAACTCTGCGGACCGGGATGAAGACCGGTAGGTTCGTTTGGCTCGCGGGGTGGATCCGCCGGAGATACCCCCTTCGTGATGTTGCGGCCCGATCGGTCATCCGCGAGCCGCGCACATACTCGCCGGACTCACAGTACCAACGGCTCCACGATGCCCTTTCGGCACCGGTGTGCGAACACGCTAGCCAACATTACCCGAGGGTTCACCAGTATACGGCGATGATCTCCGCATCTAGGAAGCGTTCCCTTCGATTGGACACCGAGCCGGATCTTGGCCGGAATCCAGTCGGCGTGCCCAAACCAGGAGAATCACTTGCCCCGATCTTTCGCGTGAACCCCATGCGCAAATCAGCAGCTAGTTCGGACGGCGTCTTCACACCTAGGGCGTTGTCGACCCTGCGAATCACCTCGGCCAGCACAGGTCTCCGACTATCGACAGTCTTGAACCACCCCTGCCTAAACGGAATGTCCTGCACTAGAGCCTTGATCGTGGCCATGTCTAGCTCGCCATCGTGGTGACCAACCAACTCCTGCGCGAACTCTATAACCATGTTCTCCCCCACACCGTCGAAACCGATGGCCGGAGATCTCGACGCTGCAGCCCCATCTTTCATCGCCTGAAGGGCTGTTTGCCCAAACTCTGTGATGGCCTCGTCGAATTCGGGTGCTATTCCGGCCAAGACGTCGGCAACTTTTACTGGGCTCCAACCATCCGACACGCCGTCCGTAGCGAGGCGACAAAAGACACGGTACTTTGACCGGGAAAACAGTATCCGCCTAATGTCCTTCCAAAACAGATCACGCTGCGCCACGCCTACAACCAGCACCGGCGATCCGATTGGCCTCTCCCCTTCCGGCACCGTCTCCAAGAGTCGCTTGTGAACAAGGAATTCGCGGCCTCCACTCTGCACAGACACAAAGTCAACAAGCCACCCCCGAATGGGGACTAGTCCAACGAGTAAGCCCTCCAACAACTTGCTTATCGACCTCATTTGGTCGACTTGCGCCTTGGTCGTAGAGCCGAAGAAGAGATCATTGTCCTCCATGATTTCGCGGGCGGTTGCGATCACAGAAGCCATTCTAAAGAGGCGCTTCACGGTTTCGTGTGGAAACAGGCCGCAGCCGGGCTGAGGTCCAGCCCGCCCAGGTGGAAGTAGATCGCCTCCCGGAAGCGGGCGCGGTTTCGGTAACCGCAGGCCATCTTCTTGAGCCACTGGATGCGCGAGTTGATGGCCTCGGCGCGTGCATTGGTGACGGTGGAGGTGGCGGCGTTGATCACGCCATCCCAGTGTCGCTTGATCATCCGAGCGACACGCTTGATGGGTTCCAGGCGTGAGCGGATGGCCCAGCCGTACCACTGCTTCCACCGGCGTTCGGCCCAGCCCCGGACCCGGTATCCCCACAGGGTTGCGGCCAACTGCTTGATCGCCCAGGCGCGCGCCACCCGGAGTTCACTGTTCCGCAGGGTGGCGAATTTCAACTGCTGCCGGCGATTCAGCGTCCCCGGCTTCATCTGCCACAGGTACCTGCTCTTGTTGAGCCGGTCGTCCCCGGAGCGCAGCAACTCCCGATGCTCCTCCCGGCGCACCCGGTCCACCGCCTGTCCCAGGTGCTGAAACACGTGGAACTTGTCGAACACGATCTCCGCTTCGGTGTTCTCCCGGACCGACCGGATGTACGGCTGCGCCATGTCCATCGCCACCTGCTCAAGCTCGGCACACCCTTCCGACCCCAGTTCCTCGAAGAAGCCGTCAAGAGCCGTTTGGCTCCGCCCGTCAGCGACATACAGGACGCTGCCTGCCAGATCGTTCACCACCGTCACATACTCGTGCCGCTTCTGGAAGGAGGTCTCATCCACCCCGATCCGACGGGGCGGACGGAGCTCCCGGCGCGCCAGCCCCCGCCGCACCGCCCGGTGCTGGATACCCGCCACCTGACCCCACGAAAGACCGAACTGCCGCGCGACCGCCGAGGCGCTCGCTTCCAGAAGCCAGGCGATCACCAGCCCCTCGAAACGGGCCGTGAATCGGGAGTTCGCATCCGCCCACGGGGGAACCACCTGTCGCACCCCATGCACCGTGCAGCGCACCCGCGGGATCTCCGCCACCAACCAGGTCTGATACTGCATCGTGTCCAGATGCCGCCAGCGCCGCCGCCGCCCGTCGTGCCGCTGACCCGCCTCGCCGCACTCCGGGCACGCCAGGCGGCCTCCCGTCCACACCACCATCACCTCAACCTCCTCCGTCTCGTGGCGCACCAGGACCTCCGACACCTGCCACGGGGGACGCAAGCCGAGAAGCGATTGGTAATGCTGGGTGATGTACGTCATCACGCCAGCATAAAACGACGCCTCCCGAGCACCCTCCCGAAACCGCGCCCGCTTCCGGGAGGCGATCTACTTCCCCTGGGCGGGCTGGATCTCAGCCCGGCTGCGGCCTGTTTCCACACGAAACCGTGAAGAGCCTCTAAAGATCGGGTCCGCCTCCAACTCTACGTCGAGCTCCAAAAGGCTTCCGCGACGAATGCTCTGTGCGTCGATAAGCCACCCGGCCTCCATCAGGCTGTCTCGGTCCTCTTCGAGGTCGGTAATGTTTCCCACCCCCGGTTGGTCACCGGGGTTTGACGGTCTCAATAGAAGGGAGTCCCGCTCCAGTTCGTACAACTCCCTAAAGTGCGTCTGGATGATCGCCTTACTCAGAACCTGCGCACTCTGAACTTGACTCTCCCGTATAGTCGAGCCCGTCTTCCCCGTTGCCACGCCCAAGCCCAGACTCAGCGAAGTATCGACGGAGGCGTCCTCGGAAGTTGTTCGGGCCTCCGTGAATTCACTCACGATGTTGCCTCTCCGCGAGGCAAGTAGACTGTAGACAGATACGTCATCCAAATAAACGAACTCACGTAGGCCTTCCGGTTCACCCACCCGTTTCCTCGGCGCGTGAGAGCGCCGAAACCGTTTGCGTAGCCGACCCAGAATACTCATCGCTCGGTTCCATCCACGCCGGTTTCCTCCGAGCGGTTCCGGTAGTCAGCTACACGCTCGAAACCACCTACGTAGTCCTCCTCACGAATGGCCGTTCTCTCATCTGACGCGGCGAGAAGTGCAGCTTCATTCCAAATCTGTGTCAGTTCTGCGGCCGACCATCCGGCGGTATGCGTTGCCACCATCTCATGGGGCAGTGAACCAAAGGTCGAAAGCCGACGTTCCGTCGTGTTGAGGATGTCTAAACGGTCGCTCTCGTTTGGGAGGGGGAATTCGATCTCCCAATCAAATCGGCCAGGTCGTCTAAGCGCAACATCGAGATCCTGCGGCCGGTTGGTTGTTGCGATGACGACCACGTTTGTGTCAGACTGAAAACCATCCAAGAGTGTCAGGAGTTGAGCAACGACACGCTTTGATGCCTCGTGAGACTCGTCCCCACGCTGGGCCGCCACACTGTCAATTTCATCAAAAAAGACGATGGCCTTGTCATGCTTGGCAGCGGCTGCAAACAGTTTTCTCAACACCTCTTCGCTCTGTCCGTACCACTTGCTGAAGATCTCTGGTCCGGATATTTCGTAGAATTCGGCCCCCGCGCGGGCAGCGATGATTCGTGCCAGCATCGTCTTGCCCGTTCCTGGGGCTCCAGTAAAGAGCACGCCTCTTATTGGGCGTGCGCCAATGGCGGACAAACGTTCACTTTCCTTCAGCGGTAGCTCAATCAACTCTCGGGCCCTCGCGACGACGTCGGGGAGTCCTCCGAAATCGTCGAACCCAAGGTTAGGTTCTCCCGAGTCCGATAGCCGATAGTGATCAATCGCGGACTCATCTAGCTCCGGCAGGATCGTGTATTTGATCGGCTTCGGCGAAAGGATTCGTGTCACACCTTGCACTTCACCCGCGAGGACCGTGTTACCCACCTCATAATCGGGATCGGCAACTGTCGGAATACGTCGAAACTGGCCGCTCGACTCGACAACCGTGACATCACTGAGCTTTATCTTTACGATGCCGACCCAGAGGTCGTCAGGCCACGTCGAGGGCGGAACCTGTTGAACCTGGGCTGAGTTGGAATCTAAGTCACCGGTAACAAGTAGCACGTCACCGATCGCGCACTCATGGGCCACAACGTCGAAGAATCCCGTCTTGCCGTTTTGGAAACGGATATATACGCGCCGACCATCGTCACCCAGCGCTGTGATTCTTGCCAGCAACCCGGATGGACCCAGTGCGACAGGTTCCCTACTTTCACGCACTCTAAGCACTCACGTTGACAGAGAGCCGCGCCATTGGCGACGATTTCGCGCCTTTGTGCGATGCCGCTCTTAGACCCGCGGCCCCTAGAATCCCCACTTCTTCCCGTCCCTATCCGAAGTCGTCGAAGGCGATGTTCTCGGGCTCGACGCCGAGGCCGTCGAGCATCTGGAGGCAGGCCTTGAGCATCAGCGGCGGGCCGCAGAGGTAGTACTCGGCGTCCTCCGGGTTCGGGTGGTCTTTCAGGTAGTTGTCATAGAGGACCTGGTGGATGAAGCCGGTGTAGCCGGTCCAGTTGTCCTCGGGGAGCGGCTCGGAGAGCGCCAGCTTCCAGTCGAAGTTCTCGTTCTCCGCCGCGATGGCGTCGAAATCGTCCTGGTAGAACGCCTCCCGGAGGCTCCGCGCGCCGTACCAGAACGAGACCCTGCGGCCGGTCTTCAGCCGGCGGAACTGGTCGAAGATGTGCGAGCGCATCGGCGCCATCCCCGCCCCGCCGCCCACGAAGACCATCTCGTTGCCGGTCTCCTTCGCGAAGAACTCGCCGAAGGGACCCGAGATCGTCACCTCGTCGCCGGGCTTCAGCCCGAAGAGCCACGAGGTCATCTTGCCGGGCGGGACGTCCGGCATCCGGGGCGGCGGTGACGCGATCCGCACGTTCAGCAGGATGACCCCCCGCTCCTCGGGATAGTTCGCCATCGAGTAGGCGCGCACCACGTCCTCGCCGTCGGCCACCGTGGCCCGGTACTGCCACATGTTGAAGCGGTCCCAGTCGTCCCGGTACTCCTCCTCGATGTCGAAGTCCTGGTAGCTCAGCGCGTAGGGCGGGCAGTCAATCTGGATGTAGCCGCCCGCCCGGAAGGGGACCTCCTCCCCGGCGGGCAGCTCCAGCACCAGCTCCTTGATGAAGGTCGCCACGTTGTGGTTCGACCGGACCCGGCACTTCCACTGGCGGACGCTGAACAGTTCCGGCGCCACCTCGATCGCGACGTCCTGCTTCACCTTGACCTGGCACGAGAGGCGGACGCCCTCGCGCTCCTCGCCGCGGGTGAGGTGGCTGCGCTCGGTGGGGAGGACGGCGCCGCCGCCGTCGAGCACCTTGAGGGTGCAGACCCCGCAGCTCCCCTTGCCGCCGCACGCGGACGGGATGAAAAGGCCGTTCGCCGCCAGTGTCCCGAGCAGCGTGCCGCCGGCCGGGGTGCAGATGTCGTGTTCCGGGTCGTCGTTGATGCGGATCGTGACCTCGCCGGTGGCGACCAGCCGCTTCCGGGCGTAGAGCAGCACCACCACCAGGGCGAGGATGACCCCCGTGAAGCCGGCGACGCCCAGCAGGACCGTGCTCACAACTGGATGCCGCCGAACGCCAGGAAGCCGATGGCCATCAGCCCGGTGAGCAGGAAGGTGATGCCCAGACCACGCAGCCCCGCCGGGATGTGGTGGTAGCGCAGCCGTTCCCGGATCCCGGCGAGGGCGGCGATGGCGAGCAGCCACCCGACCCCGGACCCGAAGCCGAAGACCGCCGCCTCGGGCAGGGTGAGCCCCCGCTCCACCATCAGCAGCGACGCCCCCAGGATGGCGCAGTTGACCGCGATCAGCGGCAGGAACACCCCGAGGGCGGCGTGGAGCGTCGGGAAGAACCGGTCGAGCGCCATCTCGACGATCTGCACCGTGGCCGCGATCGTCCCGATGAAGGTCAGGAAGCGGAGGAAGGACAGGTCCTGCCCCGTCAGCGACGCGTGCGCCCAGCCGAGCGCGCCGGGACGGAGCAGGTAGTCGTTGATGGCGTGGTTCAGCGGCACCGTCACGGTGAGCACGAAAACCACCGCCAGTCCGAGGCCGATTGCCGTGCTGACCCGCTTCGAGACCGCGAGGAACGAGCACATCCCGAGGAAGAAGGTCAGGGCCATGTTCTCGACGAAGATCGCCTTGACCGCGATGTTGAGATAGTCCTCGAGCATCACTCGGCCTCGTTCTGCTCGGGCCGGAAGGTCCGCAGGATCCAGATCAGGAAGCCGATCACGAAGAACGCGCCCGGCGACAGGCTCATCAGCCCGTTCGGGGTGAACCAGCCGCCCTCGGACGCGAGCGGCAGCACCGGGATGCCCCAGAAGGTGCCGGCGCCGAACACCTCGCGCGCCGCGCCGACCACCAGCAGGATGGCCGCGTAGCCCAGCCCGTTCCCGATCCCGTCCATCAGGCTCTTCAGCGGCGGGTTCTGCATCGCGAACGCCTCCGCGCGGCCCATGATGATGCAGTTCGTGATGATGAGACCCACGAAGACGCTGAGCTGCTTCGAGATCTCATAGACGTACGCCTTCAGGATCTGGTCGGTGACGATGACCAGCGAGGCGATGATGGTGAGCTGGACGATGATCCGGATGTTCGTCGGGATCATGTTCCGCAGCAGGCTGACCGACAGGTTCGAGAGCGCGATCACCGCGACCACCGCGGCGCTCATCACCACCGAGGTCTGCATCCCGGTGGTGACCGCGAGGGCGGAGCAGATCCCGAGCACCTGGAGCGCGATCGGGTTGTTGTGGATGAGCGGGTCCATCAGGATCCGCCGCGTCTCGGTGGCCATCGCTTCCTAACCGCCGGCTTCCCCGGCCAGCCGCGCGAGGAACGGCCCGAAGCCGTTCTCGGCGAGCCAGAAGCGGAGGAGGTTCGTGACCCCGCGGCTGGTCATGGTGGCCCCGGCGAGCCCGTCCACCCGGTGCGGGTCCTCCGCGACGGGGCCGGCGGCGGCCCGCGCCACCTCGATGATCGGCTCGCCGGCGGTGCCGAACACCCGCCGCCCCGGCCAGAGGGCCTTCCAGTTCGGGTTGTCCACCTCGCCGCCGAGGCCGGGGGTCTCCTTGTGCTCGTAGAAGGTGAGCCCGCGCACCGTGTCGAGGTCCGCGTCGAGGGCCAGGTAGCCGTAGAGGACCGACCAGAGTCCCTGCCCCCGGACCGGGAGCACCACGGCGTCCAGCGCACCCTCCGCCTCCACCAGGTAAACGACGGAACGCCTTTCCACCCGGCGGATCCGCGCCAGGTTCTCGGGCGCCGCGCGGGAGGAGTCGGTGATGCCGGCCTCCACCAGCGGGTCCACGCTCGCCGGGTCCACCTCCGGAAGTTCCTCTCCGGTTTCCAGATCCACCACCACCGCCCGGACCGCGGCGAAGCGCTCGGCCATGTCCGCTTCGGACAGTTCCTCCCCCGGATCGGCGAGCCCGGCGGCGAAGAGGACGTTCCGCTGGCGCTCCTGCTCGGCGTTCGCCGCCTGGAGGTCCCGGAGCGCCACCGCCGAGCCGGAGACCAACACGGCGCAGACGAGGCAGACCGCCGCCGCGAACGTCAGGATGTAGCGGGCGGTGGTCATTTCTGCGGTCCGGGAGCGGTCGAAAATTCTAGTCCGGCGCGAGGCGCGGGGCGGGAGGATCAGCCACCCGGCCCCGGAGCGCCCGGACCTTCGGCGAACAGGCGCAGATAAGCGCGATACGCGAAGACCCGGTTGCGCCGACGGCCCGTAGTTTCCTCCAGGATTCCGGCCTCCACCATCCGGGATACCAGGACGTTCGCGTTGGCATAGCTGGTTCCAACCTGTCGTCGAACCCCCGCGACGGTGACCAGCGGTTGCCGGAACAGGCTCTCCAGAACCCGGTGTCCGTTCCCGGCAGCGCGCCCCAGTCTCTCCGTGATCCGTGCCCGGTGACGCTCGCGGAGGGTCAGGATGCGGCGGGTCGTCGCCGCGGCGTCGGCGCTCACCACCGCGACCGCGCGCAGGAAGAAGGCGATCCAGCCCTCCCAGTCGCCCCGGTCGCGAACGCCCTGCAGCCGGTCGTAGTACTCGGCGCGATGCCGCATGAAGAACCAGGACAGGTAGAGGACCGGCTTCGTCAGGATCCGGTCGCGGCAGAGCAGGAGGGTGATGAGAAGCCGGCCGATCCGGCCGTTGCCGTCGCGGAACGGGTGGATGGTCTCGAACTGGGCGTGGGCGAGCCCGATGCGGACCAGCGGCGGCGCCTGCGGCGCATCCGCGCGGAGGAAGGTCTCAAGATCTCCGAGGAGACCGGCGACGTCGGCGGGCGGAGGCGGAACGAAGACGGCCCGCGCGATGTTCGAACCGGGAGCGCCGATCCAGACCTGGTTGTCTCGGAGTTGTCCGGGATCGAGAGCCGCGCCGCGGGTGTCCTCGAGCAGGCGACGGTGCAGCCGGCAGATGAGCGCGACCGAGATCGGTTCCTCCCGCACGGCCGCGATGCCCTCGCGCATGGCCGCCGCGTAGTTGAGGACCTCGCCGGCGTCGCCCGGCCGTTCCGGGGCCAGGACTCTCGCCTCGGCGGCGAGGACGTCCTCGAGCGAGCTCTCGGTTCCCTCGATCCGGCTGGAAAGCACGGCCTCGTGCTTGATGTAGGTCAGCAGGAACAGATCGGGGTCCGGGAGGACCGCGATCGAGCCATCAAGCCGGCCGAGCGCCCGGTCGGCTTCGGAGAGCAGGTTCTGGAGGTCCCCGTCGAGTCGAACCGGCGGGCTGGGCGGCAGCGGACGAGGCAGAAAGGCGCGGTAGCCCTCCGGCTGAAGTCGCCAGGTCCCGGCCCGGTTCCCGGGAGTGGAGTCCATGGGTCTTAGTGCACTCTCACGAACATATGGCCGGAAATCGGAGCCATAGTATCGCCAGAGCGATATATGGGGCTCGCGACACGCCATATTCATCCCAGCCTGACATATGGGTCGGGTCCCTTCGGCACACCCCGCCCTTCACAAAAACGGCGGAAACGGCTTGGAACGCCGGCTTCAGCCGGCACAGCACGACGTCCGACAGCCGTATGGCCTGGAGCCGGTCGGTGGCGCCACCCTGGCCGGGGCGCGGCCGCGCCGCGTCAGGAACCCGGATCGGCGAGACGGGAGAAGAAGTCCGCGACGCTCTCGGCCGCGTCCGCGGCGGCGACGATCTCGACCGCGGTCGCACTTCCGACCAGGTCCGTTTCACGCGGCGAGGGGAAGGACGGCGGGACCGCGATTCCGCGCGAAGCGAGGAGCACGCGGACAAATTCGGCGCGATCCTCCGCGATCTGTGCCCGAAGCAGGGGGTCGTCCTCGGGCAGCTTCCTCTGCCGGGAACGTGGGCCGACCACCAACCCACCGCCAAGAGCGATCGGCGCACCTCGCGCCTGGGCGACCCCTTCCATCAGTTCGGTGAACCTCGCGAGAATCGCCTCCTTCACCGGGTCGTTCTGCACCTTGGCGATCCAGGCGATCTCCTCATCCGAGTCGAAGAACTCGACCTTGCCCTCGTATTCCTCGTACTCCGCGAGCGTCATCGGCCGGGAGTAGCAACCGTAGAATTCCAGTTCGGACAGCGCGGGCTCGCCGCACTCCCGCGGCGCTCGGGCGGACCCGGCGGGCGACGATTCGGCGGACTGACGCTCTGCCAACGAACCGTGGAGTTCGGCTTCCGCGGTCATCGCCGGCGCGTCAACCGTCCGGTGTTTCGAGGCGGACGAGGAAGTCGGCGAGGCTCTGGGCAGCTCCCGCGGCGGAGAGGATCACCGCGAAGGGCGCCCCGGCGATGAGGTCCCGTTCGGTCTCCGACGGGAACTGCGCCGGAATCGCGATTCCCCGCGACGCGAGAAGAACCGTCACGTCCTCCACCCGGCCCACCGCACGGCCCTCCGCGCGCTGTTCGCGGAGTAGGGGATCGTCCTCGGGACCCGTCCCCTCCCGATCCCCGAGCGCCCGGCCCACCCGCATCAGAACGCGCACGGTCTCCTCCGAGACGACCGGCTCGTTCAGCCCCCGGTGGATCTCCGCCGCCCGCCACGTCGGCAACGCCCGGCTCTCCTCCGCCAGCGCGTAGCGCCCCGCCTCCAGGAGGTAAATCCGCAGCCCCGACCGCATTCCGCGGCGGCGGCTCGGAGCGTAGGCGTCCGGAACATCCACCCAAACCTCCGGATACCCCCACCGCTCATACAGCTTCAGACGGTTCCGGCGGACATCCGTCGTCGAGTCCACCTCCAGCACCACGTCCGGCTTCGGCTCGCCACTGGCACCCAGATACAGCGGACCCGCGAGTTCGCGCGCCTTCGGGTCCAGATACACCGCCTCGTCCGGGTGCGCGGAGTGGTTGCCGCCGGTATCCGGGTCGGTGTAGCGGATCTCCGTCTCGCCAAGACAGAGGATCGGCGAGCCCCGGACGTGCGAGACCGTCTGCAGCAACTGTCCGAGGCGCTCTCGCGGACCCTCGTGCGGGGCGTGCGCCGGCTCGCACGCCATGAACGCGATCCCCGCCTGCCAGTCGAAGTACTCGACCCGGCCCTCGAGCTCGTCGTACTGCGCCGGGGTCATCGGCCGCGCGTAGCAGCCGGGGAACTCCAATCCCGAAAACGCCGGCCAGGGGGACTCCGGCCGGCGGTAGGCGCTCGGCCCGGAGTCCGGCGCCGGGTCACGTCGCGGCATGACCGCGTCTGCTCTCGTCGCCGCCCGCTGCATCGGGCAAATGCTAGCAACGGAGACGGCTGGGAGCGCCGGTCTTCAGACCGGCATCGGCCCCCGGAGGGGGACGAAACTCCCCCGGCCACTCTGCGGCGGTGGCGCAAGTTCACCCGGGATGGCCAGACAACCCACGGCATGGCGTCACGCCACCCGGCAGCGTAGCCACGGAAGTTTCACCCGCTTCGCGGGCGATGCCGGTCTGAAGACCGGCGCTCCCGGCGGTGGGGCGTTCCGAGGCGGTGGTCACGACTCGCTCTCGCCGCCGGTGGCGGCGGTGCCGGTCTGAAGACCGGCGGTCCCGGCCGCTGCCCTCCGGCGGATGTTGGCGCGGAGGGCGAAGTGGTCAATGAGGGGGGCGAAGACGTTCATCAGGAGGATGGAGAGCATCATGCCTTCGGGGTAGGCGGGGTTGACTACGCGGATCAGGACCACGAGGACCCCGATAAGGAAGCCGTAGACCACCCGGCCGCCGTCGGTGGAGGGGGCGGTGACGGGTTCGGTGGCCATGAAGACGGTGCCGAAGGCCCAGCCGCCCATCAGGTAGTGCCACCAGAAGGGGACCGCGAAGAAAGGGTTGGTGTCCGACCCGACGAGGTTCAGGAGGCCGCCCATCAACAGGGTGCCGGCCGCGACCGCGAGCATGATGCGGAGCGAGCCGATCCCGGTGGCGGCGAGCACCACCGCGCCGAAGAGGCAGGCGAGCACCGAGGTCTCGCCCATCGAGCCGGGGAGGAAACCGATGAAGGCGTCCCAGGCGGTGATCCCGGGGCCGCCCGCCGGGTGGAAGGTCTCCGCGAACGCCTCGTTGCCGGTGAGGCTGAAGCGGGCGAGCCAGGTGGCGCCGCTGACCGCGTCCGGGGCGGTGTCGGCGGCGATCCAGATGCGGTCCCCGGTCAGGTCGCTCGGATACGCGAAGAAGAGGAACGCCCGCGCGGTGAGCGCCGGGTTGAGGATGTTGAAGCCGCTGCCGCCGAAGATCTCCTTCCCGACCACCACCCCGAAGCTGATGCCGAGCGCCACCTGCCAGAGGGGCACGGTGGGCGGCAGGATGAGCGGGAAGAGCATCCCGGTCACCAGGAAGCCTTCGCTCACCTCGTGGCGCCGGATGATCGCGAAGAGCATCTCCCACGCGCCCCCGACCGCGAAGGTCACGACCAGGACCGGGAGGTACCAGAGGCCGCCGTGGACGACGGCGGCCAGCACGCTGTCGGGCGAGAACCCGATGCCCAGCGCTTCGATGACCGCGGTGCGCCAGCCGGGCAGCGGCGTGGCGCCGTGGGAAATCGCGAGGTTCGCCTGGAGGCCGGTGTTGTAGAACGCCATCGCCACCGTGCCCGCCAGCGCGATGACCACGGTGAACATGAGGCGCTTCATGTCCAGGCGGTCGCGGCCGTGGGACGGCCCGGCGGTGGTCTTTCCCGGGGTGTAGAGGAAGGTGTCCTGGGCGTCCCAGAGCGGCCAGAGGCGGTGGAGGCGTCCTCCCTGCTCGAACGGCGCGCCGAGGCGGTCGAGGAGGCCGCGGAGCACGAGGACCTAACCCTCCTTCTCCAGGGTGTCGAGGACGCGCCGGAGCGCGGGGCCGTAGTCGTTCTTGGCGGGACAGGCGAAGGTCAGGAGGCCCACGTCCTCTTCGATCAGCTCGAGCGCGCCGAGTTCCTCCGCCCGCTCGACGTCCTCCATGAGCAGGGCGCGGCACAGCATCGCCGCCGGGATGTCGAAGGCCATCACCCGGTCATAGGTCCCGATGGGAACGATGGCGCGGCGGGAGCCGTTCGTCCCGGTGGTGATCGGGCGGGGCCTCGCGGGCAGCAGGGCGGAGAGATAGGCGCGGCTCACCGAGACCGCTCCCGCGCCGGGCGCGAGCCAGCCCAGCAGGCGGCGGCGGCGGTCCTCTTCGAGCACCGTCACCTGCCGGTGGTAGCGGCCGAGATAGCCCGTCGCGTCGTCCGCGGCGGTCCGTCCCGCGAGGAGGGACCCGGAGATGACCCGGCGTTCGCCCGCGTCGCGTCCCGGCGCGGGCTCCGCCGTCCCGAACTCCGTGAGCAGCGCGCCGATGGGCATGCGCAGGAGGCCGGGACTCCTTACCGGCGGACCTCCGAGCGCCACTACCCGGAGCGCGTCGCCGGCGCCGGTGCGGAACAGGCCGCCGATGGAGGCGAGGTCCTGGACGTCCAGATGCCATGCCTCCACGCCGCGGTGCACGGGGGCCAGCCGGTGGATGTGGAGTCCCGCGGTCCCGGCGGGGTGGGGTCCCCGGAACTCCTCGTGGCGGATCCGGTCGGTTCCGTCCACCGGCAGGCGCCGGCCGGCCCGGGAGCAGACGAAGACGGGACCGTCGGTGAGGCGCGCGAGGGCCGCGAGGCCCCACTCGAGGTCCGTGTCCCGGCCGGCGACGGCGGTCACCGGATCGGGGGCGAGCGGCGCGGAGTCCGTCGCGGTCACGAAGATCGCCCGGGGCCGGGTCTCCGGGTTGGCCACCCGGCCGAAGGGGCGGGTGCGGATCGCGGTCCACTCCCCGGACTCGAGCAGGAGGTCCCGGACCGCATCGCCGCCGAGCGCCTCCGGGTGCCGTCCCGACCAGGCGCTCGCCACGTGTCCCGAACCGGCGCCGCCGGAGCGCTCGTCCGGGTCCACCTCGATCACGAGCGAGAGGAAGGCCCGGCGCTCACCCCGGTGCACCGCGGCGACCCGCCCGCCGAGCGGGGCGGCGAAACGGACGCCGGGCGTCTTCTTGTCCTCGAAGAGGACGTCGCCCCGCGAGACCGCGTCACCCTCCCGGACCCGCATGGTGGGCCGCATGCCCGGGTAGTCGGCCCCAAGCAGCGCGATCCGGGACGGGACCCGGAGTTCCGGGGCGCGCCCGTCCGCCGCGGGGGCCCCCAGCACCCGTACGTCGAACCCGCGGCGTACGGTGTGGAGACTCATCGGAGGCTGTTCAGAGGGGGCGCGGACCGGGACCCCGCCGGGCGAACCGGAGGGGCGGGATCCGAGGGAGGCCGGAGCCGCTTCTCATCCGTTTCCGGGCAACCGGGAATTCTGGCACAAGGCGAGGGCCCGGGAGCGCCGGTCTTCAGACCGGCACCGCTGCGCGCAGCGCAGCGAAACTCCCTTTGCCAGTGGGCCAGGTGGCGTGACGCCATGTTGTGTACCGGTTCGCCAAATGGCCGCAGAAACGGGGGTGTTTCGCACCCCTCCGGGGTGCGATGCCGGTCTGAAGACCGGCGCTCCCGCCCCGACTCCGCCCTACACTGAAATCGTGCGCGACGAGAGACCCGGGAGGTGGCGCGAAGCCGCCCGGATCTGGATCCCCCTGGCGGCGGTCCTCATCCCGCTGGTCGTCAGCATCCAGGCGCAGATGTTCACCATGCAGCGGCAGTTCGGCGAACTGCAGCGGCAGATGGGCGCCATGCGGGTCGAGTTCCGGGACGTGCTGCGGACCGAACGGGACGCCCTGCGGAGCGACGTCGAGGGGCAGATCAGCGCCCTCGGAGACCGGATGACCCGGTTGGAGACGCGCGTGGACGCCCACCGGGACGCCCACCTCCGCGGGGAGCAGCCGGCGGAGGGCGAGACCCCCGCTCGGCCCCGGAGGCCGGCCCGCCGGAACGACGCCCCCGCCAGCGGCTGACCGCCGGACGCCCCGCGCCGGCTACTCCTCGTACCAGCCGGCGCAGAAGACCAGGTTGCCGGAGCGCCGGGCGAAGGTGTGCTTCAACCGCTGCTCTCCCCCGGCCCCCGGGTCCGGTTGCCAGTAGGTCACCCAGACCCCCTCCTCGGTGGCGCCCGCCAGCTTCGGGGCGTAGAAGTGGCCCGTGATGTCGCTGCCTTCCTCGCGGTCGTGGGCGTTGAGACCGAGCTTGTCCGGCGCGGGCGCGATGGCGACCAGGATCCCGGCCTCGTCAAGGATGAAGACGTACCAGGACCCGACCCAGCTCGCCTCGTGGTTGAAGAAAGCGACGGAGGCCTCCTCGCCGTAGATGCGGGCGAACTCGATCGCCCCCTCCACCAGGCCGACCGCCTGGGCGGCGGGGTCCGCCTCCACGGCCCCGGGCTCGTACCAGCCGCTGAGGATCCAGTGGCCCGCTTCGAACTGGGCCCACGAGTGCTTCATCCCCTGCTCGCCGGTCACCGGGTTCAGGCTGGCGTAGTCCACCCAGCCGCCCTCGGGCGGAAGCTGGAGGAACTCGGGGCCGTACACCTTGCCGGTCACGTCCACGCCGATCGCTCCGTACGCGTTCTTTCCCACGAGCGCCGGGGTGGTGCCGTGGCTCACGATGGTCCCCTGCGCATCCGCGAAGACCACGTACCAGGGACCGCTCGTCGCGGCGGTCGTGCCGTAGAAGGCGGCCGCCTCGTCCAGCCCCCGCTCCCGGACCCGTTCCACCGCCTGGCGGACCACCCCCTGCGCCTGCGCCGCCGGGCTCGAATCGGTCGGGGCGCCCTCGTACCAGCCGGAGGCGAAGAGCAGCCCGGCGTGCCGCACCACCCAGGTGTGCTTGATGCCCTCGTCGCCGGTCTCGGGGTTGAAGTAGTTGTAGTCCACCCACACGCCGTCCTCGGTCGCCGCCGCCAGCGCCGGGCCGAAGTTGTGCCCGGCGGAGTCCACCCCGAGCGGGCCGAGGATGCTCTTTCCGAGGTTCGCCGGCACCGTCGCGTGCGCGATGATGAGGTTGCCCTCGTCCGCGACGAAGACGTACCACGCTCCGTCCACGCTCGCCGGGTCGTTGTAGGTGTCGAGCAGCGCGTCGAACCCCTCCGCCCCGTAGAGGTCCACCGCACGCTGCACGAACGCCTGGGTGAAGGCGGCGGGGTCGTCCTTCGTGGGTTCCGGTTCCGGTTCCGGCGCGGGCGCCGGGGCGGGAGCGGGCGCCGGGGCCGGCGTGGTCGGCGCGTCGGAGCCGCCGTCGCACCCGGCGAGCGCCAGCGCGAAGAGCGCCGCCGCCGTCAGGCCGAGGCCGGGGTACCGGGACGCCGGGGGCTCCGGCCCGGTCCAATGCGTGGTGTTCCCCATGGGGTCACAACCTCCTTGTTCCCGGCATTCTTGCGCGGGAACTGCGGACCGCCGGTGGCCGGCCCGGTCGCCGCGCGCCGCCGTCCCGGAGGGTCCGTTCGGGCCGCCCCCCTCCCGGCGCGTCGCGTTTCGCGGCCTCGATCAGGCTCGACGGGGCGCGATCCGCTTCCGGGCGGCCTTCTTCCGGGCGACCTTCTTCCGCACCGCCTGCTTCCGGACGGCCTTCTTCCGCGCCCCCTTCTTCCGGACGGCCTTCTTCCGCACCGCCTTCCTTGCCGAACCGGACTCCGCTGCGGACGGGTCCGGCTCGATCTCGACGCCGAAGAGCGCGGAGAGGTCGTCCGAGGCGAGCGCCTCACCCGCGGCCGCCTCGGAAGCCGCCTCCACCGCCGCCCCCACCAGTTCGTCCGCGCTCACCCCGCGTAGCCGGAAGAGCTGCTCCGGGGCGTGGTCCAGCCGCGCGCCGACGCCGTAGAGCGCGGCCGCCGCGTGCTTGCACATCGCCGCCCAGTCGGGGCAGGAGCAGTCCAGCGCGATCTCGTCGGGCGCCGGGAAGAGCCCTTCGCCGGGCCGGCTCACGATGTCCATGACGCGCTCCGGCGGCTCTCCGGAAAGGAGCGCCACCAGCGATCCGACCTCGCCGCTGCACGCGGTCCGGAGCGCTGCCCAACGCCCGGCGGGCACCGGCCGGATGCCGATCTCGATCTCGTAGAGATCCGTCCCGCTCACCAGCGCGCGGACCCGACCCGCCTCGACCGCCAGATGGACGACCGAACCGCTGCGCACGTACTTGCGGCCCCGCGGCATCCGGTTGGCGAAGTCGCTGTAGCGGAGCAGGTTGTCGCACCAGGCCCTGCCCCAGAACGTGGTCGCGATCCGGTTGCCGGAGATCGGCGCCACCGGGGCGACTTCCTTCCCCTCCTTCCTGAGGCTCCGGAGCTGCTCAGAGGCGCGGAACCGCAGCTCGCCCACCGTCGGAGGCGAGTACCAGCGGCGGTAGTACACGGTCCCGGAGTCCCCCGCTCAGCAGGTCCGCGGCCGTCTGCGGCCGAGGTGCGCCGGCCCGGATTCGGGCTCGACGGAGACGCCGAAGATCGCGGGGAGGTCGGCCGCGTCCGGCGCCTCGCGCTCCGCCGCCTGGCCGGCGGCCTCGACGGCGTGCACTGCCGACGGATCGGGATCGAGTCTCCGCAGGCGGAAGAGATCCCCCGGGGACCGGTCGAGCCGCGCCCCGATGCGGTACATCGCCGCCGCTTCGCGCAGGCGGATCGGGCCTCGGAGGTGGCCGTCGGAGAGCACCTTCATCTCGGCGAAGGAATTCCTCCCGTCCGCACCTCACGGTCCACCGAACAGCGTCCGTGGGGGCCGTACGGCTTTTCCGTCCTCTGCGGGCGGCAGCGCGTCCAGCCCCGCCAGATCCGCATCCGGGTCCGGTTCGGGCTCGACCTCGACGCCGAAGAGGTCCGCGAGCCCTTGCGCGTCCAGGGGGAGGGTCTTCCCCGGCGCGGGATCGGGCAGGCCCCCGAGCGCGGAGTTCGGCACGGCGCCGAGGTGTGCGCCGCGCAGTTCGAAGAGCGCTTCCGGCTCCTCATCCAGCCGGAACCCCACGCCGTAGAGCGCGGCCGCCGCGTGCTCGCACAGCGCGAAGCGCCGGTCGAGACATACGCAGCGAAAGGAGATCTCGGCCGGCGAGGGCAGCAGGCCGCCAAGGACGGCGGCCTTCCGGAAGACGGCCGGGGGCTGCCCGACGATCTCCCACCGCAACCACCCCCGGCGCGCGCACAGCTCCCGCAGGGCCTTCCAGCGGGGGGCGGAGAGGAGGGCGATGTCCACCGCCACCCCGTACTCCGCCCCCGCCCGCACCCGCGCCCGGACACCGCCCCGCCGGATCTCGAGATGGATCACCCCGTCGCGTTCGACGGTTTCGCGGCCGCGCGCGAGGAGTTCCGGGCAGGCGTAGCGGCGTTCGAGGTGGTCGAGCCAGGCCGTTCCCCAGAGGCCCGCGTCGGGCAACGGGCCTTCACTACCCCGAACGGGCCGGAGGGCCCGTTGGCGCTCCCGCGCCCCCGCCGCCGCGCGGCGGAGGAGCTCGTCGCGGGAAGGAGGCGGAGCGGGCCGGGGCCGGCGTGTCCGGAGCCGGCGCCTCGCGCGCCGCGAACGGCTCACGCGGCCTCACCCTCGACGGCGCGTCCGAGGTCGAGCCGCACGAGTTCCACGAGGTCATCGTCGCTCATTTCGGTGAGGGCCGCCTCCGTCCCGGTGGAGAGCACCTCGGCGGAGAGCTGGCGCTTGTCCTGGATCATCGCGTCAATCCGTTCTTCGAGGGTGCCCCGGCAGACGAATTTGTGGACGAGGACGTTGCGGTGCTGGCCGATACGGAACGCCCGGTCGGTCGCCTGGTCCTCCACCGCCGGATTCCACCAGCGGTCGAAGTGGATCACATGGGAGGCCGCCGTCAGGTTCAGGCCGACGCCGCCGGCCTTCAGCGAGAGCGCGAGGAACGGCGTCCGCTCGTCCTCCTGGAAACGCCGGACGATCCCGGGGCGTTTCTTCACCGGGGTTCCGCCGTGGAGGACCAGGCCCCGCCGGCCGAACACGCGGTCGAGGAAGGCGGCGAGCGGCGCGAGCAGGGAGCGGAACTGGGTGAAGACGAGCGCCTTGTCCTGCCGCCCGGCAACCGATTCGCAGATCTCCCCGAGCCGCGAGAACTTGCCGCTTTCCGCCGGATCGAAGCCGCCGTCGCCGAGCCAATGCGAGGGGTGGTTGCAGATCTGCTTGAAGCGGGTCAGAAACGCGAGGACCACGCCCCGGCGCTTGATGCCCTCTTCCGCCTTCAGGGCAGCCTCCATCTCGGCGACGGCCCGCTCGTAAAGCGCCGCCTGCTTCCGGCTGAGGCCGCAGTAGGCGGTGACCTCCGTCTTGTCCGGCAGGTCCGCGATGATGCTGCGGTCGGTCTTGAGCCTCCGGAGGACGTAGGGCCGGAGCAGCCGGCGGAGCGGCGCGTAGCCCGCTTTCCGGTCCCGCGCCATGGACCGGGCGGCGCGCTGGAACTCCTTCGCGTTCCCGAGGAGACCCGGGTTCAGGAAGTCGAAGAGCGACCAGAGATCCCCCAGGCGGTTCTCCACCGGGGTCCCGGTGAGCGCCAGCCTCCAGCCGGCCGGGATCGCCTTGACCGCGCGCGTCTGTTTGGCGGCCGGGTTCTTCACCGCCTGCGCCTCGTCCAGCACCACGCTGCGCCAGCGCCGCTTCCGCATCCACGGGGTGCGCAACACGGCGCCGTAGGTCGTCACCACCAGATCGGCGGCGGCGAGTTCGGCCTCCGGCAGCTTTCTGAGGCGCGCCGCCGGAATCCGGGACGGATGGGCGATCAGCAGACGCAGCCCGGGCGCGAAGCGCGCCGCTTCCCGCCGCCAGTTCTCGAGCAGCGAGGCCGGCGCGACGAGCAGGTCCGGGCCCGGCTCGCCGTCCCGCGCGGCGACGCAGAAGACGGCGAGCGCCTGGATCGTCTTCCCGAGCCCCATGTCGTCGGCGAGGCAGCCGCCGAGCCGGAGACCCCGCAGGGCGAGCAGCCAGGCCACCCCGCGCTCCTGGTAGGGACGGAGGACCGCCCGCAGCCCGGCGGTCGTAAGCGCTTCGGCCGGCGGCGGGGCGTTCCGGAGCGCCCGGAGCTGCTCCCCGAGCCAGGGACCGGCGACCACGTCCGACCAGTCGGGGGTGGCGGCGCCCTCCACTTCGTCGGACTCGTCCCGGAGGTTGACGCCGGCGAGCAGCCGCATCGCCTCCCCGAGCGGGATGCCGAGCGCCTCGGCGTGCTTTTGCGCCTCCTCCCACCGGCCGAGGACCTCGCGCAGCTTCTCCGCGTCCACCTCGACCCACTTGCCCCGGACGAGCGCGAGCCCTTCCGAAGCCCCCAGGAGTTCCCGGCGCTCGGCGTCGCTGAGCGCTTCGCCGTCGAGGGTGAGCGCGAGGTCGAAGTCGAGGAGGGCGTCCGCCCCGAGCCGCGACGGCTCGCGCGAGCCCACGGTCACCGAGACCCGCGGCCGGGGCGGCGCCTTCGGGTTCCACCAGTCGGGAGTCCGGGTCACGAGCCCGGCGCGCTCATAGACGGGGGTCTCGCGGAGGAAGCGATGGGCGTCCGCCGCGCTCCACGGGAGCGGCCGGTAGATACGCCCCGAAGCCAGCAGCTCGCGCAGGAACCCGCTTTCCTCCGCGGCGCGGTGCAGCGGGGCGAGCAGCGCGAGCAGCTTCCGGCGGTTCCGCTGGCCCGCGTACTCGCGGAGCGCCCGATGGAGCGGCAGATGGGAGGGTTCGGCGCGCCCGGTCACCCGGTGCACGTAGGTCGCCATGAAGGCGAAGGGGTGGCGCGGGTCGCGCCGGTTCTCGGCGAGATGGAGGCAGACGCGCCCGACCACGTTCCACAGGCGGTTCTCCTGCCGCAGCCAGCCCGGGAGCCCGCCGGGCGCCGATCCCGCGCGCTCGGCGAGCACGGTCCCGAGATCGCGCCAGAGGTCGTCGAGGACCTCGGCGGTGATGAGTTCCGCGCCGCGCATCGGGGGAACCGATTCGGCGTGCGCGGCGAGCGCTTCCGGATCGGGCTCGGGTTGGATGAAGGTCTCGGGCGCCAGCGGGTCGAGCGCCGCGCAGGCGGCGGCCACGAACGTCCGCCCGAGGTCGCGCCAGAACTCGAGCGACGGGTGGAGGTCCGTCCCGGGTTCCGCCACCCCGAGGTGCAGCACCCCGGCCGCCGGCCCGGCGGCGAAGGCGTCCAGGATGCGCCGCTCCGCCGCCGCGGGGAGTTCCGGCCCCGGTTCGCCGGCAGCGACGACGAGGATCCGGCCTCCCGGCGTCCGTTCCGCGACGAGCGCCCGCGGCTCCGAATCCGCGCCCGGCGCCGTTTCCATCGGCCGGAGGGTAAGCGCATTCCCGCGGCCGGGTCCGGGCGGCCCGCGTTCGTCCGGAACGGCCCCGCCGAAAGGACCGGCCGGCGCTCCGGGCGCAGCCGCCTCGCTACCGGTCCCCCCCGGGTCGCGGGATCTCCAGTTCCTCCCACAACCACGCGGTGTCCAGCGGGGGCCGGCCCTGCTCGACGGCGCTCCGGGACTCGTGGTTCTCGAGCCCCTTGAGCCACTCGATCACGGCGACCCGCCCCTTCTTGGTCTTCGCCGCGCGCCGCGGCGACCGGTTGCCGAGCATGGGGATGGGCTCGTCGAGTACCCGCCGGTAGTGGTCCGCGAGGTAGTTCCGGACGGCCTCCACGACTTCCGGAGGCGGCGCCGCTTCCTCGGCCTCCGCCGGCGGCTTCTCCCAAGCCTTCCGCAGCGATTCGGCGGGGTCTTCGTGCGAGGTCAGCGGGGTTCCCAGCAGGGGACCGAGACGGGAGGCCAGCAGGTCGCGCCCGCGTTCGGCGCGCTCGACGGAGTTGACCCGCAGGAGCAGCGCTCCGTCCGCGATCTCGACCTCTCCCAGGCTCAGCGTGCTGAGCGCCGCGTCCGGATCCGCGCGACCGGCTCTCTCCCCCCGCGCCGGGGGCGGCGAGAGGCTGCTCATCCAGGTCCACCCGCACCCGCCGTCGCTGGACCGATCGAGGTCCTCGAGCCCGTCCAGCGCGGCGACGACCTCCGCCTCGCTCCCCGCGATGGGGAAGCGCACGATGGAGAGCACCAGCATCTCGCCGTCCGTGTTGCGCATTTCGGGCAACGGCGCGGCCAGCCGGTCCAGGGTCCAGCTCACGAAGCAGACCGTGAAGAAGGGCGACGCCTGGGGGCTTTCGAGCAGGAATGCTCGCAAGTGGTCGTCGGTGACTTCCTCGCTCCGCCCCTCCTTTTTCGCCGCCGCCCGGAACCGCTTGCGCAGGTCCTTCGCCAGCAACCCGAACTTGCGGGCGCAGTCCTCAGCCAGTTCGCGCGGAAAGTGCAGCACGGCGGCCGTGAAACACCGGCTGTGGCCCACCCGGACGATCCGCGCGACCAGGCAATCCCATGGCGCCAGGCTCTCGGAGCCGAGCTGCTCGTCCACCCGCACCGGATCGCCTCCCCGGAGCAGGTCGCGGACCGTCAGCGACCGGCCGGGGTCGAGCCCCTGCACTTCGTAGAGCGAGGGCGCCGCGTCCCGCAGCCCGCGGAGGTACTGCGTCGCGGGCCGCTTTTCGAGCCAGCCGCGGCGCTTGAGGTACTCGTCCACGACGTTCTCGTCTTCGTCATCGCCGAACCACGCGGCGAGGAAGTCCTCAATGATGAACTGGAGGATCGTCTCGCCGTGGTTCCCGAGGCCCTCGAACAGCTCCTCCGCGGACATGTCGAGGTCTTCCAGCAACATTCCGAAGTGGGCGTCGAACACGAGTCGCCGCCGCGACTCCCATTCGTCCGAGTCCGCCCAGCGAAGGAGGTTGTCAACGGCGCGCGCGCCGCCGGGAACTTTCATGCGGTATCGCCTCGGGCAGGAATCAACGGACGCTTCAGGGACTCACCCGGGCTACGCCGGAAGGACGGCCAGCGTACCGCAGGCCGGGGGTCCGGTCGCCGGACTCCCGGTGCGCTCCTCCGCTGCCGCGACCTCGTCCGGCGTCTCGCCGCCCCGAGACCGCCGCCCGGCGACGCGTCCTCCGCGACAACGGCGCCCCTCGTGGATCACCCGTGAGACACAACGCCGTTTGTGGATCACTCTCCGCCGAACGTGAGACGCAAGGCCCGTTGTGGATCACCGGTGAGACACAAAACCCTTTGTGGATCACTTTTCGCCGAACGTGAGACGCAAGGCTCGTTGTGGATCACCGGTGAGACGCAAGGCGGGTTGGTGATCGCTGGGCAGATCCGCGACCGGCAACCCCCGGCGGCGGCTGCCGGTCACCGGTAGCTGGACGGGCTCTCTGCGATCTCGATCAGCTCTCCGAACGCCAGGATCGCGGGGTGGCGACCCCGGCTCGGCGCCAGTTCCCGCAGCATCCCGCGATCCCTGAGAACCCGAAGGATGCGCAGGGCCGTGGGTCTCGGGACTCCCGACCTCGCAGCAAGATCCGAGGTCCAAAAAACCGGCTGATCGAACATGAAGTCCAGGGACCGCACCGCGTGCTGCGAGCGGGTCGTCTTCGCCACCCAGTCCTTCCTGGCGGCGTAGAGCGCGAGAATCCGTCTCGCTTTCTCGGTATTGGCGACCGCCTGCTTCTCGAGGGCGGTGAGGAAGAATCGAAGCCACGGGGCCCAATCCCCTCCGCTCTGGGCAGCCAGCAGATTCCGGTAGTAGTCCTCGCGAAACCGTTCCAGGTACTCGCTCAGGTAGAAGTTCGGCCGTTGCAGCAGGCCCTTCGCCATCAGAAAGAGCGGCACCATCAGGCGCCCCAGCCGGCCGTTCCCGTCGAGGAACGGATGAATCGCCTCGAACCACACGTGGGCGACCCCGAGCTGGACCAGCGCATCGGGCGTTTCCTCGTGGAGATAGCGCTCCCAGGCCTCCATGGCGTCAGGGATCTCGGGAACGGGACAGGTGACGAGGGTCGCGGTCTCCTCCTTCGAGCCCGGCGGCCCGATCCAGTTCTGGATGCGGCGATAGTCACCGGGATCGGCCGTCTGACCCCCAGTTCCCTTCATCAGGACCTCGTGGGCCCGACGGATCACCCGCTGGGAGAGCGGAAGGCTCGCCATCAACTCGGTCGCCACCGTGAGTGCGACGCGGTAATTGAGAACTTCCCGAGCGTCCGCCCCGGTCTGCGGGGACTCGTCTCGACCATCACCGTTCGCGCCGAGCGCCAGGACCTCGCTCAGCGAGGACTGGGTCCCTTCGATGCGGCTGGAGAGCACGGCCTCCTGAACCGACAGCGGCGAGAGCAGGACATCCGGATTCGGGACCCCGTGCAGGACACCCTCGTATCCGGCGATGGCGCGCTGAGCGCGGCCGATCAACGGGAGCAGCGTCGGCCAATCGAACGAACGTGGCGGGTAGAAGCCCGGACGGTAGCGGGGAGGGCTCATGGCGGAGTCAGCCGGGATCCGGAATCCGGGCCAAGCATTCCGTATTGTGTCTCACTTTTGGCCAAAAGTGAGACGCAAGGCCCGTTGTGGATCACCGGTGAGCCACAAAGCCGCTTGTGGATCACTTTTCGCCGAAAGTGAGACGCAAGGCCCGTTGCGGTTCACCGGTGAGCCACGAACCGGGCCACCCGAACTCCTGCCGCTTGCCGCCCGGCCTCGGGATCTTCAGTTCCGCCCATTCCGGGCCGCCTTCTTCCGTGCCGCGAGAGGCCGGCGAGGCGCCCCGCTGACAAGGCGCGTGAGGGAGGAATACCGGGTGTATTCCGACCGAAACGCAACGATGAGCACCTCGTAGAGGCGCGGTTCAGGCGGGATGCCTCGCCGCTCGACCGCCGCGAGGGTTTTGCCACCGGCTGCCAAGTCTTCGGCCTCATCCATAGAATCCTCTCCGCCCTCAAGGAGGACGCAACCCTCTGACCTCGGCAGATCCGCTCGGCAAACCCGGCCGCCGCCCGGCGGCCGAACGCGTGGCCACCGAGCAGCGCTTCGACAACGCCCGGAGCCGATCCGGCAGCCGCAACATCGCCGAGCGGATCTCGGTCTGATGGCCGAATACGACCTTCCTGCCGGTCCGGCCGAACTCTTCGAGGCCGTGCGCGGCGCCCTTGGCGACTACCTTGGCGGCCAGCACCACATGCGGCTCGGCGGCGGAACGGCGCTCGCTGCCCGATGGGCGCACCGCCACAGCACGGATGTGGACCTCTTCGTTAACAGCCTGTGGTGAAACCCACGTGAGCGCCGAGACGGGTGAGGCGCCCGGCTGACAAGGCGCGTGAGGGAGGAATACCGGGTGTATTCCGACCGAAACGCAACGCAGAGCGCCTCGGAGAGGCGCGGTTCAGCCGGGATGCATCGCCCGTCGAACGCCGCGTGGGTTTTGCCACAGGCTGTTAAACCCGCACCCTACGAGCGCCTCTTCCAGGAACGGCTGGCGTTCCGCGACCAACTCCAGCGCCATCTGGGAGCTCACGCCGTCGACATCGACTCCGGTATCGCGACAATCCACTTCCTCCAGGAGGATCGGCTCGGTGAAGTGACCCTCGCCACCAGTCCCCCGCTCACCCGGCTTCCGGCATCTTCCGATACGGTCCGAAACACCGTCGTTCACCTGGAAGCAACCGCCGAAATCCTTGCCAAGAAACTCCACTACCGCATGTTCCTGCAGGGGCGGCTCGTCCCGCGTGACCTCTACGACCTGGCAATCGCCAGCGACCGGGACCCCGGCCCGCTCCGCTCCGCGTTGAGCGTTGTCGATACTTCCGACCTCCAGGAAATCCACACGCAACTGCATTCGTTGCCCGAGCGATGGTTGGCGAATCACCGCCAGCCACTCATCAGGCCGGAGAGCCAACGCGCCGCGTCCAGCGCTGTCCGCATCACGAAAGAGATCATCGCGGACGCCCTCCGGTCCCGGGCGCCCTACCGACCGTTCCGCGCGGACACTTCCCGGGAACGCTGAGCCCGCGACCAATGCTCGATGTCGCGAAGATCCGAACCTTCTACTTCCATCCCCCGAGCGATGACCCGGAGCACGAGACGACCCCCGAAGAGCTGTGGGCCGCCGCCGAACGCCAGGCGGTCGAGGGATGTCTGCTCCGGGCCGGCGACCCGAAAGCCGAGGGCCTCGGCGAACATGGTTCCCTCATCGGCGGGCCGGACAAGCCCGCCCGCTGCTTCGGCTTCAACCCCGAGAAACGCCTTCCCCGCAACCCTCTTCCCCTGAGCTGGTTCGATCACCGTCGCGCCCACGCCTTGCCACCCGACCCACCGGAAGACCCGGACCTTTTCTTTGCCGGGTTGTCCGCCGGCTGTCTCGCGGGTTACCCGAAGCGCCCCAGCGGGGCCGCGCTCGGCCGCATCTTCCGCGCGGCCGACCTGACTCCGGTCGAGCGCGACCAGCTCTGGCACGTCTTCGCCTGCATCCATACGAAGAATCTCGTTCGCCTGCTCGCGCGGGGCGGACTCTCGATCTACCAGGTCGCCCGCGCCATTCACCTCTCGGAGGCCCGCTTCGGCAACGTCGTCGCCTGGATCAACCAGTTCGCCGCGCGACCGGAACTCGACGGGCACGCGACATCCGGCGCCAGGCCGCCTGGCGACAGATAACAGCCTGTGGTGAAACCCACGTGAGCGCCGAGAGCGGCGAGGCGCCCGGCTGACAAGGCGCGTGAGGGAGGAATACCGGGTGTATTCCGACCGAAACGCAACGCAGAGCGCCTCGGAGAGGCGCGGTTCAGGCGGGATGCATCGCCGCTCGAACGCCGCGTGGGTTTTGCCACAGGCTGTTGAAGCCGGGCCACCCCCGGCCGGTCGGAGCCGGAGGTGCGGGATGCGTCGGGGAACCGTCAGCGGCGCGGCGCTTCGGCGGTGCGGGCCGGGCGATACGCCTGGTCCGGGTGCGTCGGCCGGTCCGGGTAGAGGCGCACGAGTTGGCCCGCCTCTGTCATCGGCCCCAGGTACCGGCGCGTCAGGTACTCCGCCGTCATGCCGAACCACGCCGCGAGCTGGCCCGGCTCCAGCCATCCGCGATGTTCGGTCAACTCCAGGATCAGGTGCTCGACCGTTTCCCGGCGCGCGCGCCGGCCGAGATGTTCGACCTGGTTCCGCAGGTAGAACGGCAGGTCGTCGGGAAGCGGCGCCCGGGCGGGCGCGGCGGGGGCCGGATCAGCCGGGGCGGGCGCCGGACCGGGTTCGCCCGGCGGCGGGGCCGGCGCGGCCGCCGCTCGCGCGGCCGGCCGGGACCGGTTGGGTTCCCGGGTCGGAGACGAGGGCGGCCCCGGCGACTGTCGCGGACCCGGCGCGGAACCGGCCGCCCGTCGCCCGCGCCGCCGCGGCGGACGCGGCGTCGGGGCCGGAGCGGCGGGTTCCGGCGTCGGGGTCGCGTTATCGAAGTCGGACGCCTCGGCCATGAACCGGGCCGCCAGCTTCGTCAGTTCGGTCACCCCGGCCTCGACCTCGGCAAGGGCCGCGCCGCCCGCGATCAGCCAGCCGCCGAGACGCACCAGCCGCTCGCCCAGCGCCCCGAGCCGTCCTTCCGCCGAACTCCAGTTCCGGCCCACCGCGCCGAGCCGCGCTCCAAAGTTCTGCGCCCGCCGGCCGGCGAACGCGGCGAGCCGCGCGGCGCGCATGAGGCGCACGCTCTGCTTGCCGATCCACCGCACCGCACGCGCGAACCACTGGGCGATCCGCACCATCCAGAGCCAGATCCCCACGCCGAATTTCCAGAGCCGCGGGCGGGGCTTCACCACGAACCGCCGCAGGCGGTCGAGACCGGGCGGCTCCCCGGACTCCAGCAGTTCGCGGACGGATTCGACCTCCTCCCTGGTCCCGGTCTCGCCGCCGGGAGACTCCGAGGGCCGCGTTTCCCGCAGGTTCAGGAGGGCCACGATGACTGCGTACGGACTACCGAGCCCCGCGTCGGAGCTACCGTCACTAATCGCTTCGGTGACGCCGAGCTACCGTCATTGTACGCACCGGTTGAGGCCGAGCTACCGTCACTAACCCGAAAATTCGGCCCCAGCTACCGTCATTAGCGCCCGAGCTACCGTCACTAAACGGATCGGACGCCTCCGAGCTACCGTCACTAACGCCGTCGGTGACTCCGAGCTACCGTCACTAACGCCGCCGCAGACGCCCAGCTACCGTCACTAAACCGAAAATTCGGCCCCAGCTACCGTCATTAGCGCCCGAGCTACCGTCACTAAACGGATCGGACGCCTCCAAGCTACCGTCACTAACGCCTTCGATGACGCCGGAGCTACCGTCACTATGCGAGCCTCTCGCAGCAACGGGGCCGATGGGAGCGCCGGTCTTCAGACCGGCACGCGCTGCGCGACAGCGCAGCGCACGGCACAACGCTTCCGCACGTGATGGCGCCCGGCTCTCGGATCATCACCTTGAACACCGGCACGACATCCGCAGGCCTCCGGCCCGCGGTGCCGGTCTGAAGACCGGCGCTCCCAGCCGGCGGCGCAACCTGCGCTAACGGACGTCTCGGCGAGACTGCATTTTCACAGCAACTGGCCGGCGCTCCCGGCCGGCGGCGCAACTTGCGCTGGTTGACGTTTCGCCGAAACCGCATTCTCACAGCAAACCCGATGTCGTCAAGACGCCGGCGTTCTTCGTCAGGACTCTTCGGTGTTCCGGAGCCGGTTCAGGAAGTCGTCCACGCTCCCGGCGGTGAAGGCGGCCGCGGCCACCGCCGTCCGCGAGGCCCGTGCGAGCACCGTTCGGTCCGCAGCGGGCAGATCCGCCGGGAAGGCCGGGGAAACTGCGAAGCCGCGGCGCCGTAACCACTCGCCCGCCATCGCCGCGCGCTCCTTCGCACGCGCCTCGGCGCGCTGCTCCCGCAGCAACGGGTCGTCGTCCGGATCGGTTCCCTCCCGCCGCCCGAGTTCCCGACCGACCCGGGACGCCACCGCCACCATCTCCGGCGACGGCGTCCGCTCGTTCAGCACCCGGTGCGCCTCCTCCGCCGTGAGGCTCGGGAACGCCCGGCTCTCCCCGCTCTCCCGGTACTCCCCATCCTCCAGCAGGTAAATCGTCAACCCCGGCCGCAACCCCCGGGGACGAACTGGCGCATGCGCGTCTGGAACCTCCACCCACAACTCCGGAAAACCCCAGTCCGCGTACACCAGCAGCTTGTTCCGCCGCACGTCCGTCGTGTCGTCCACCTCCAGCACCACGTCCGGGTGCTCCTGCGGCGCTCCCCATACGTACCTCGATCCGATCCGGTCCTGCCGCTGCGGATCCAGGAACACCATCTCGTCCGAGTGCATCACCCGCACCAGCTCCCGGTCCGCGTCGAGCAGGCGCAACCCCGCCGCACCCCTCGGAGCGCCAGCCTCCGGCTGGCATCGCGCGGGAGCGCGAAACCCGCGCTGATGGCGCTTCTCGACGTGAACCAGGAACCCGCGTCCGGCCTGTTTCGGGCAGCGTTGCGCCGTTCCCGCTTGGAACCACGCCATAGGGGTCGGTGGCGATGCGTGTTTCGCTCCCCTGCGGGGAGCGATGCCGGCCGGAGGCCGGCGCTCCGAACCCCAGCCGTCTCCGCCCTTTTCATGCCCGGCGGGGTGCGCACCAGGACCGATCGAGAGGGTTCCGCTGCTGCCCCGTTCGCCATCCCCGGAGCCCAGGCCCGGGCGGCCGGCGGTCTGCCGAGCGGCACACCACGCCTTCCCGGGGTGTCGGGTTCCGTCGCGCTTCCAAGGCAGAATCCCCACCACGGTCAAGCCCACGGATGAGCCCGCCGCTTCCGCTCCCCGCCGCCCCCGCTCGCGGGTACCCTCCCCACGGGGACCGCATGGACGCCATCTACCTCGACTACAACGGGTCCGCCCCGCTGGACCCCCGCGTCGCCGAGGTCATGGTCCGCGCCCTCACCGACGGGCTGGGGAACGCCGCCTCCGCCCACCGCTTCGGGCTCCGGCAGGCGGCGGCGGCCGACGAGGCCCGCGAGCACGTCGCCGCCATGGTCGGAGGCCGCCCCTCGGGGGTCATCTTCACCTCGGGAGCCACCGAGGCGAACAACCTCGCGCTGCGCGGAGCCGTCGAAGGACGGCCGCCCGAACGCCCCCGAATCCTCGTCTCGGCGGTGGAGCACGCCTCCGTCTCCCGGACGGCGGCATGGCTCGGCGAGTCGGGCCAGGCCGAGGTCGGGACCCTTCCGGTGACCCCCGGCGGTTTCGTGGACCCGGACGAGGTCGGCGCGATGATAGATTCCGATGTTCTGTTGGTATCCGTCATGGCCGCCAACAGCGAGACAGGCGTTCTCAACCCGGTGGGCGAGATCGCCGAGCGCGTCCACGCCGCCGGCGCGCTGTTCCACTGCGACGCCACCCAGTTCGCCGGACGGCTACCGTTCGACATGGAGGAGGCCGGAGCCGACCTGGTGTCCGTCAGCAGTCACAAGATCTGCGGGCCGACCGGCGCGGGCGCGCTGATCGGCGCCCGGGCCGCCCTCAAGCGGCTTCGTCCGGTGCTCCACGGCGGGGGCCACGAGCGCGGGCTCCGTTCCGGGTCGCTCAACGTCGCCGGCATCGTCGGGTTCGGGGCCGCCGCCCGGATCGCCACCGAGGAACGGACGGCCGAGCGGCGCCAGGTCGCGGGGCTCCGGGACGAACTCGTCACCCGCCTGCGGGAGCGCCTCCCCGGCGTCCACGAACTCGGGGACACCGGCCGGAGGCTGCCGAACACCGCCTGCCTCCGGTTCGCGGGGGCCGACGGCCAGGCGGTCGCCACCCGCATGGACCCGGTCGCGGTCTCCCTGGGCAGCGCGTGCCACTCCGGCTCCATCGAGCCGTCCGCGACGCTGGTGGCGATGGGGATACCCCGGGACGACGCCTTCGAGGCGGTGCGGTTCAGCGTGGGCCGGTTCACGACCACGCAGGAGATCGAGGTCGCGGTCGAGGCGGCGGTCACCGCCGTCGAGTTCGTCCGGGAGATGATGTAGGGGAGAACCGATGCGACTGACCGACGCCGCGGAGCGCTCCTTCGCCCGCCACGAGACTTTCCACCCGCGCTACGGCTGGTTCCGGAAGGCGTACCGGTCAGTGGCCGAGGATCCGCACGTCTTCGACTATGAGGACGCGCCAGTCCGTATCGGGGTCGGAAAGAACATGGTCCGCGCGATCCGGTTCTGGGGGCTTGCCGCCGGCCTGATCACCAACACGTCCGAACACCGCCGCCGGAAGCGTCTGAAACCGACGCCCTTCGGGGAGCAGCTCTTCGGCGAATCAGGGTGGGATCCGTGGATGGAAGACCCCGGAACCCTCTGGCTGATCCACTGGCGGCTCCTGCGAAAGCATTGCCTACTACCGGTCTGGTGGCTCGCCTTCAACGAGTTCCACCCCATCGAGTTCACCGACGACACCCTCGAAGACGTGGTCGTCCACCAGATCGAAGGAACATCCGGTTGGAAGTCCCCGCACCCCTCATCACTGAAGAAGGACGTGAGCGCGCTGCTCCGCACCTACGCGCCACAGGACCGGAAGAAACGCAGCGGCACTGACGATGCGCTGGACTGCCCGCTTCGCGAACTCGGCCTGATCCGCCGCGCCGCAAACCCCGGCCGGTACCGCTTCATCCTCGGCGAGAAGCCACATCTGCCGTCCGCGGTCGCTACGGCCGCCGCGCTGGAGTTCGCGGGCTTGACCGGCGGCGCAGGAAACACAATCGCGGTCTCGCGCTTGGTCCACGAACCGGGCTCGCCAGGCAAGGCATTCAAGCTCAACGAGGCAGAATTGCTCGCGGCCCTCGAACCCACAGTTCAGCGACAAAGCATTATCGGGCTGACCTCCAGTACCGGCGCGCACGTCCTCTCCTGGTCCGGAGCCCCGGACGATCTCGCGGGCACTGTCCTCGCCGACTACTACGGCTCGGAGGGTCCCTGATGCCTACGCTCGCCGATTCCGTCTCGGTACGGACCCGGTTCGCCCGCTCGGCGAACCTGGAACGCGACTCGGGCCGGTCGGAACCCTTCGACGGCTACATCGTCACCGGCAGGGCGCTCGACATGATCGAGCGGCTGACGAGCGCGGCGCTCGCGGGGAGGGCCGGCGGAGCGTGGTCCGTAACCGGCCCTCACGGTTCGGGCAAGTCCTCTCTTGCCCTTCTCCTTGATGCCGCGTTCGGCCCCGGCAAGCGCCTCCGAAGTACCGCTCTGGACCTGATCGCCGACGCATCCCCGGCGGCGGCAGAAGCCATTCAGGACGCGCACCGACGCCACAGCACACGTCGGAAAGGCTTCCAGCGCGGCCTAGTCACCGCGCAGCGGGAACCGATCGCCCGGACGTTGCTGCAAGGACTCCACGCCGCGATCCTCGGGACCTGGGGCCGGATCCCTTCCGCGCGCGAGTTCCCGGCTTCCCGACTGTTGAAAGAGGCGCTACGGAACGCGGAGGCACCGAACATTTGGCAGAACGGAGCATTTGCCTCAACCATCGTCGAAATTGCCAAGTCTCTCGCCGACCGCGCTCCTCTGCTGCTGATCGTGGACGAATTCGGCAAGAGCCTGGAGGCGATCAGGGACGGTGGCGACGCCGACCCGTACGTCCTGCAGCAACTCGCCGAGACCGGACAGGGCGGAGGACTTCCGATCTTCGTCATCACCCTCCAACATCTGTCCTTCGACGACTACTTGATCGGGGCGGAAGCATCGAAGCGCCGCGAATGGGCAAAGGTGCAGGGGCGGTTCGAAGACGTGGCCTATGTGGAGTCCGCCCGTCAGTCTCGGAGGCTCATTGGATCAGTTTTCGACATCCGGAGCGACGCGCTACGGGTACGCATCCGAAGCACCGCCCAGAGTTACTCGGAAGCGCTGAGCCGACTTGGGATAGCGAATGGAACCGATACGGAGGTCCTCGCCTCCTGTTATCCCTTGCATCCGCTTGTCGCTTTGGTGCTGCCCGAACTGTGCAGCCGGTACGGCCAACACGAACGCACTCTTTTCTCCTTCCTCGCTGGGGCGGACCCGGCAAGCGCGGCGTCGTTCCTCGCGGCGGGGGACATCGAGGAGTCGAACTCGCTGCCGCTGGTCGGCCTGGATTTGGTGTACGACTACTTCGTCGGAGGCGCTGCGGCTTCGAATGGCGCCCTTTCGCATTCGAGTCGCTGGACCAAGATCGCCACCCGGTTGCGAGACATCCACGGGCTGTCCCCGGCACAGACCCGTCTCGCCAAGTCCATCGCCCTCGTCAACCTTGTCTCGACCAGCGGGACGATCCGGGCGTCGCGCGAGATTCTGACCTTGGCAGCGTCGAAGCCGGAGCAGGACCTTCGGGCGCTGGAAGCACGGGGCATCATCACCTACCGCGCGTTCGCGGACGAGTACCGGATCTGGCAGGGCACGGACACTGACCTTCGCCGTCTCTTGGATGCGGCGTACGAGCGGCTCCATCACCGATCTCTGTTCGACATCCTTTCCGAAATGGAGGTGCCTCCCCCGGTGGTTGCGGCACGCCACAGCGCCCAGAATCATGTGCTGCGCGTCTTCAAGCGACGGTACTTCGAGGCAGGAGAACCAGTCGAGCCGCTTGCCCCCTCTTCGCCATTCGACGGTGAGGTCCTGCTCAACGTCGGCCCCTTGGTTCCGACCTTGCCGGTACCCGGTCCGGGCGTTAAGCCCACGATCGCGGCAACGCCAAGTAGCACGACAGACTTGGACCGCGCCGCACGCGAAGTGGCAGCGGTCTTGGCAGTACTCAAAGATCCGGTCGTCGCCGACGATCCGGTAGCTCGCGCGGAACTCGCCGAACGACTCGCCCAAGCCCGTGCAGCCTTCGACCACGCCTTCGGCATCGCGTTTCGGGCGGATGCTTGCCGCTGGACGATGTGCCTCAAGCGATCGACCGCAAGGGAGCTGCACCCAGGCCGGGGGAGCGCTCCACTGTCGGAGGCCGCCGACCTCGCCTACGAGTACACCCCGGTGATCTCCAACGAAATGCTCAATCGGACGGAACTCACCTCTCAGGGTGCGAAGGCCCGGCGGATAGTGCTCCAGGCGATGATCGAGCACGGTTCGGAGCCGGATCTTGGCTTCAAGGGATACGGGCCGGAGGTGGCGATGTATCGGGCGGTCCTGGAGAGGACCGGCCTTCACGGGTTCGCACCGGACGCGGAAGAGCGAGGCTTCCGCGAACCCTCCGAGAAATCGCTCGGGCGGGCGTGGCATTCCGTTCAGCGGGGGTTCGAGCGAGCCCAGACCCAGCGCATCAACCTCCGCAACCTCTATAGCGACCTTCTGTCGCCGCCAATCGGAATGAAGGCCGGGGTTATTCCCGTTTTCCTGACCGTCGCGCTTCTAGTGAGGTGTGACGACATCGCGATCTATGAACACGGCACATTCAAGCCACTCTTGACGGCTGACCTGTCGGAACGGATGGTTCGGAACCCAGCCCACTTCGAGATCAAGTGCTTCGCGAACACCGAGGGGGCGCGGGGGCAGGTCGTCTCCGCGCTCGCAGAGTACCTACACATTCGAGGGAGCTCTCGCGGGTACAGGGTCGCCAACGTAGTCGCCGTGGTCGGGCATTTGGTCTCGAAGATCCGGCGGCTGGATCACTTCACTCTGAGGACTGGCGATCTCAGCAAGGCGGCGTCGGCAGTACGGGACGTCGTGGTCGCTGCTGTGGAGCCAGACGAACTGCTGTTCGACTCCCTCCCGACCGCACTCGGCTTTCCTCCCGTCCCGGCGAACGCTCCGAGCTACGAAGCCGCGATCGGTTACGCGCAGACGGTGACCGAGGCACTTAGGGAACTGAGCGCCCGGCCCGATAGACTGCTTGCGGAACTGCTCCAGCTGTTGCTCGATACCAGCGCCGAGACATCCCGGGTAGCGATTTCCCGTCAGGCGGCGGCGCTGGAAGGGCATGTTCTCGACCCCGAATTGAGGGCCTTCGTGCTGACGCTAGCGAGCGACGCCTCCGAGACCGACTCGGACTGGATGCGCGCCATTGCGACAGTCGTCGCCAAGAAGGCACCATCTGAGTGGAGTAAAGAGGACATGGTGTGGTTCGACCGCGAACTCTCTGCCCGCGTGGCGGCCTTCCACCGGCTCATCGCTCTCCACGCCGACAACCAGACCAGTGGCGCGCCCGACGCGTTGCGCGTGACACTAACCCGTGCCGATGGCAGCGAGCACAACCGGTTGGTCGCTATTGACGCGAAGGATCGCCCCGAGGCGGAACGCGCCCTTGACGCCGCCCTTGTCGAGCTAGCTGAGATCACTGGGTCTCCCCACCATGCCCACAAGGCCCTGCTCGCTCTGCTGGGTGAACGCTTGCTGCCCGATCGGCCCGAGAGTGCAGATCAGTCCGCACATCTGCTGCGGAGGGCAGTCAATGTCTGAGGACACCCGCCATATCTGTGGCATATCCGGCGGCAAGGATTCCAGCGCACTCGCGGTCTATCTGCGCGGCAAAGTGCAGGGCATGGAGTACTTCTTCTGTGATACCGGCGCCGAACTCCCGGAGACCTACGAATATCTCACCCGGCTTGAAGTCCTGCTCGGCCAGCCCATAGTCCGCTTGAACGCCGAGCGAGGCTTTGACCACTGGTTCGAGGTGTTCCGTGGCGCGCTCCCGTCGCCCCAAATGCGCTGGTGCACCAAGAATATGAAGATCAAGCCGATCGAGGCGTGGATCGGGGACGAGCCGGCGGTGTCCTACGTGGCGATCCGGGCCGACGAGGCGAACCGGAAGGGCTACATCTCCACGAAGCCCAACATCCAAAGCCGATTCCCGTTCGTCGAGGACGGCGTCGACCGCGCCGGGGTAATGCGGATTCTCGAGGACGCTGGGATCGGCCTCCCGCACTACTACGAGTGGCGTACCCGGTCAGGCTGCTATTTCTGCTTCTATCAGCGCAAGGCGGAGTGGGTCGGCCTCGCGGACCGCCACCCGGACCTCTTCGAACGCGCCGTCGCGATTGAGCAGAAGGTGCTGCAAGACGCCGGGGTTGACGGCGACGCCGACTTCGGCGATCAGGCCATGCGGGGTCGGAACTACACCTGGTCGGGCGGCGAAAGCCTTCCCCAGCTCCTTGCCCGGCGGAACGAGATCATCGCCAAGCATCGGGATTCGCTGGCTCGCTCTCGTCGTCCCCAACAGAATGTTCCTCTCTTGGAGGCACTAGCTGACGCTCTCGACGAAGAAGACGATACCGCGCCGTGTGCGGTGTGCGCTCTATAGCAAGAAATGTCCGTTCACCTCTTGGTTTACTCGTCACTCCGTGCGTTCGGGACCCTTAACCTGCTCAGGAAATCCTTTAAAGGAGATCGCTTTGCGCATATCGACCAGTGAGTGGAGTGTTCGCATGCTGACGGACTTCCAGCACCGGATGAACACCGATGCCGAGTACCAGCGAGGCAAGGTCTGGTCCGAACCACAGCGGGTGCTCCTCATTGACTCCATTCTTCGTGGCTTCGCTATCCCAACTATCTTCCTTCGGAAACATGACGGTGGCGACGAATACCTGTTCGACGTCGTTGACGGAAAACAACGTCTCACGGCGATATGGCGCTTTCTCTCAAACGACATCCGTCTCCTACGCAATGCTGAAGAATACCCCGGCCTTGGCAATCTGGGTGGGCAATGCTGGTCCGATCTCTCCAGAAAGGCGCAGGATCACCTGCAATTCGCGAATATAACTGTCTCAAAAATCGAAAATGCCAGCGACGATCAGATACGGGAGCTCTTTCTTCGCCTACAAAAGGGGGAACCACTGAACGCCGCGGAGAAACGTAATGCCATGTCGGGTCCAGTGCGCGATTTCGTCGCAAAGAAGCTCGCCAAGCACCCTCTCTGGCCAACGACCGGGATTAGTCCGAAGCGATTCGGAACAGATGAGCATTCCGCCATATTGCTAGCGTTGATGTACCACCGAGGGCCAACTGCCATTAAGGGCGCCGATCTCCAAAAGCTCTACGAAGACGACGACTTCGATCCCCGAGGTACAGCGGCACTCCAGTCCATAGAACTTCTCGATGATCTCTACGCTGTTTCTAGGAAGGATCCGCGAACTATTCGGACTCGGTGGGGTCTCGTCGATCTCTCACTTGTTCTTATGCGTGCTCGCAAGGACGGTATAAGGATCGACGCGAGCCAAGTCATGAATTTCTATAAGGAGTTCGAGGAAGAGCGAAAAAAGGCGAGTGTCGCCTGGACAGATTTTCAAACTCGCATGACTGAAATGACTATAGGAGAGGACACGCCAAGCGATGCGTGGGGTCAACACAACATTCCAGAAGAGATCCTTAACTATCACCGGGCTTTCGCACGCGAGGGTGGTAGCGCCCAGAACATCGACTTCCGATACAAAATCATGTACAAGAAGTTTCTGGATCATCTTGGACGTCCATAGCTAGGTCGCCACTGTACAACGATTCGATCGTGTTGGATCTCCTTCTAGGCCGCCGGGTCACGGGACTCCTCACAGTCGCACTCACTCTATGTGGTTTTCTTCTTCCGGATGAAATCCGAAAGTGGGCGATTGGAAGCGTCGGACTGGCTATTCTTGTGCAGACAGTTATCGGTGGCATTCGCGAACGGAGTGGAGTCGGGCGTCTTGGACAGCACTATGGTTTCGTCCACAACAAAATGTTGGAGTTGTTGTCTCACCTAGGCGAGCTCACAGGCAACGATTATTCGATCTGGCGTATGGACCTCTATTTGGCCAGGAGACACTTGGGACTCTCATCGGCTAAACCGTTCGTCATACGCAATGTGCTACATCCTGTAATACCGCTTGCCCTAAAGCACTTGCGAGTTTCGCCACAAACCATTCCATCCCACCATCCACTCTTTGGCAATTGCTTTCGAAACAAAGTGCAGCGCCTCTGGTGGAACGAGGACCTAGCTTCGTTTCCGGACAGTGAAGCACACAGCAAGAACAGTTGGTACGACCTGTCGCGTAGCGAGAATGAAGCTCTTCGGGTGGAGTTCGGAGCTATGAGTCTAAACCCAATCGCAAAGGGTGGCAGCGAACGCTGCCTTGGCGTTCTCGTGGTTCATACAATCGGTGATTCTGAGGCGGTTACGACGGTATTGGGAGCGTTACTTCAGGAAAAGGCGGACCGACGCCTACGGCAAATCTGTATTGACATCTACGACGGACTTCAGGGTGGATAATCAAAGGGCATCAAGGCACAATAGCAACATGAACGTAATGGAACGCATTAGACCGGGAACCGTCTACTTTGGGGATTGTTTGGAGGTGATGACGTCTTGGATTCAGAACCAAGTAGATTTGATCTACTTGGATCCACCATTCAATTCCAAAAAGAACTACAACATTCTGTTTGGTACGGAAACGAACGGAAAGTCAAGCCAGTTCCTGGCATTCGAAGATACTTGGCAGTGGGACAGGCCCGCGCAGCGTCGTTTGGATCAATTCCGCGGAGCTGTTGCACACCCCGCGAGCGCGGCGGTTTTGGGCCTGCACTCCGTACTCGGTGATTCGGGGATGATGTCGTATTTGTCCTATATGGCAGAACGCCTGTATCACGCACATCGTGTATTGAAAGCTACCGGGAGCATCTATCTGCATTGCGACCCCAATGCGTCTCACTACCTCAAGGTCATTATGGATCAGATTTGCGGTGCCGAGAATTTTCAGAATGAATTCATTTGGTACTATGGCGGTGGGGGTGCGTCCAAGAAGCGGTGGGCGCGTAAGCATGATGTCCTACTGTTCTATACGAAATCATCCGAGTGGACGTTTAACGCAGACGCGGTGAGGTCAAAGCACAAGTGGGATCGCGGACAGAAACGCGCGGATGGATCTGAGAGGAGTTTGGACAAGGGGAAGCTTCCCGATGACGTGTTCCAGCACCATAGCCTTATGCCCTGGTCGAAAGAGCGACTTGGGTATCCAACTCAGAAGCCCTTGGCTCTCCTAGAGCGAATCGTTGCCGCGAGCAGTAAGGAGGGGGATCTGATTCTCGATCCGTTTTGCGGATGTGGAACGGCCGTGGTAGCCGCTCACCAACTCGGGAGGCGGTGGGCTGGCATTGATATATCACCGTTCGCTGTGGAACACGTAATCAAAGTGAGGCTCAACAAATTGCGAGTGAGAGCAAAGACAGATGGCATTCCATTTGACATGGCATCGGCCAGAGCACTTGCAAAGGCAGACCCGTTCAGATTCGAAGCGTGGGCAGTCAATCAGATTCCCGGTATGGCACCCAACACGAAACAGACCGGTGATGAAGGCATAGACGGACGAGGCACACTGTTGAGTGAGGCGGATGAAACAGACCATAGAATCGTCTTGGCACAAGTAAAGGGCGGTAGCGGAGGACCCTCTGCGGACGCGGTTCGCGCGTTTTGCCAAGTGGTCAGCAACCCAAAGAACGCCGCGGTGGCAGGCATTTTCATTACATTGGAACGTCGGTGGTCGAGCAAAATGCTTGCGGAATTTGAACGGTTCGGCCAGTTTCGACTCAAGGGCGGGGCCGAGTATTTCCCGCGCCTTCAGTTCTGGTCCATAGAGGACCACTTTGATGGAAAACGGCCAGTGCTTCCGTCGCTAACGGACCCTGTTACCGGTAGAGAAATGAGCCACCCGCTGTGGATTGATCGACGCTAGTGCGGGAACACGGTGTTCCTCTGGGACGATTGATGACGACCGTTGTGTCGGGGACGATGCGTGCGGAAGCGTCCGGCCATGTCCCCTTTTGAAAATGGCTAGTCCGAAGTGGTACCGGACGCCATGCAGAAGCGTCGTCATCACTCTTTCCGTTCGTACCGTGTAGGGGGGCAAGACGTCAAATTCCAGGCGGATGAGTCTCGGGAGGAATCTCCTTTATCGGACCCAGCCCCGCGCGAACAGCGCGGACAGTTTCAAGCCTTTGTCGGATGTGCCGCCGTTGAGCACCTTCGCGATACGGTCCGCCCGAGTCGCACCGGAGCTTTCCCGCCGCAGGGGCCGCCCCTTGTCGCCGCCGAGGTAATCCACGATCTCCGGGTGATCGGAACAAATCACGGCCTGGGATAGGGACTCGCCGCAGAGATCCGACAACTCCTGCAGCCACGGCTGGACTTCCCGCAACGCCACGAAGTTCATCGGTGTGTCCAAGAAGAGCGTGTGCCGCTGCTCCACCGCGAGACAGATCAAGGCATACAGAACGACCAGCGTCCGCTGTCCGTCCGACACCTCCCCAAAGCGCAGCGCGTACTCCTCGTCCGCCTCGTGGAACACCATCATGAGCGCACGGGTATCCATCCCGGCCCTCTGCAACCGAATGCCGCGGAAGCCGTGGAGGACATTCTGCATGGTCTTCGTGTATTCGGCGATGAGATCGGGACGCTCCTGCGCCAGGTTTCGATACCATCCGACGAAGTTTCTTCCGTCTCTTTCCAGAAGGTCGTCCTCGGTCGCGGACTCCGAAGCGAAGACTCCGGGCTGCAGGCCGCACACGATGATGCTTTGCACGAAATCCTGGAAGCGGGACAGGTTCCTGTTGTCCCGGCCGGAAGTGACGCGCGCCAGCGAGGACACCTCCCAATCGGCGGGAAACGAGTGTCCCTTGGTGAGATCGTCGCCGTATAGCTGCACCTGCCCGTCCACGAACTCGAACAGCGTGTCTCCGTTCATGGTGAGGTGTTCCCGCTGGATTCCGGCGATCCGCTTCTCCCGGGAATGCTTCACTTCGAGGCGATAGGAGTACGCGCTCCCTTCAAGCTCGACGTCCAACTCGAAGGTCTGGACATCTCGCGACTGCCAGCGGGTGCGGGTTGACGGTGGAAACGCGGCCCTCCCCTTCACGGCGGTCCGGCCGCCCAGCAACTCGCGCAGCGCGAAGACGATGTCCAGGACGCTGGATTTCCCCGCTCCGTTCATGCCGAGCAGCAGGGACAACGCGTCGAGGTGCAGTTCGAACTTGACGAAACACCGGTAGTTGTCCGCGTAGAGCCGGGTGATCATGGTGTCCGGTCGGGCGCGCTGGCGGCCTCCTGCCGTCAATACTACCCGGCGGTCGAGGGGGTTCCCGGCCTCCATCCGTCCCGGGGTATGGCGCGTTGTTGGTTCCTGACAGTGGCTACCCGTGGGCGAGTGACGGAGTGCGTTTCGTCTAGCGACGAACCGCCCGCGGCCCTGCGGGCCGCTGTGCCGGCTGAAGCCGGCGTTCCAAACCGGCGGCGTCCTCATCGCCGTTGACGCACCCGCGCGAGCAGCACTTACACAGCTAACTGACCCGTTTCGCGGCCGGAGGCCGGCGCTCCGAGCCGCTACGCCACCGGGCAAAGCAGCCATACGCGATTCCGCCCGCCGTCGGCGGGCTGTGCCGGTCTGGAGACCGGCGGTCCCTAGCCGGTGGCGCCGTGGAGGCGGTGGAGGAAATCGGGCACGCTGTCCGCGCTCATGGCGGCGGCCGCGATCGCGCCCGGTGACACCCGCTCGAGCATCGTTCGGTCGGCGGGGGGGAGGTCCGCCGGAAAGGCGGGGGAGACGGTGAGGCCGCGGAGACGCAGGACCTCGCGCGCGGTCTCCGCCCGCCCCTCGGCGCGCTGCTCCCGCAGGAGCGGATCGTCCTCCGGGCCGGTTCCCCCCCGGAGCCCGAGAGCTCGGCCCACGCGCGATGCCAGCGCCGTCGTCTCGGGTGACGGCGTCCGCTCGTTCAGAACTCCGTGCGCCTCCTCCGCCGTGAGGCCCGGAAACGCCTGGCTCTGCCCGCTTTCCCGATACGCCCCTGCCTCCAGCAGGTAGATCGTCAACCCCGGCCGCCGGCCCCGGGGACGGCTCGGCGAATACACGTCCGGAACCTCCACCCACAACTCCGGAAAACCCCAGTCCGCGTACACCAGCAGTTTGTTCCGTCGCACGTCCGTCGTGTCGTCCACTTCCAGCACTACGTCCGGGTGCTCTTGCGGCGCTCCCCAGACGTAGCTCGATCCGATCCGGTCCTGCCGCTGCGGATCCAGGAACACCATCTCGTCCGGGTGCATCGCCCGCACCTGCGCCCGATCCGCGTCCAACAGATCCAATCCTGCTTCGCCCCCCATCATGATCGGAGCGCCCCGTACCATCGCGACCCGCTCCACGAACTTGCGGAACATGGTCAGCGGGTGCTCATGCGGAGCCTTCGCCGGCTCCGCCACCCGCCAGGCCCGCGCCACTTCGGCATCGAACAGTTCGACCCGCGCGTCCTCGTCGAGCGCCCGATACTCGGCGACGGTCATGCGGCACGACTCGCAGCCGATGAACTCCAGCGCCGACGCCGGCAGCCAGCGCCGCGACCGCGTGGGCTCCGCCGCCGGGCGGGTCGCTGCCGCCGTTTCCGCCGCTACCCCCGCCCCGTTCGCCATCGGCGGAGTCTAGCCCTGCGCCGCGGCCTCGCGGTCGGCGGGAAATCGCTGCCCGCGGAAGCCGGCGGTGCTCAGCGAGACAACGGCCCGGCGCCGGAGCCAGCGGAACCGGCCGATCCGGCGTCCGAGGGCGCGGAAGCGGGAGGCTCCGCAACCGCGTCCGCCTGAATCCGCAGGATGCCCTCGATGCGGGCTACCCGGCGATCGAGGTCGTCGAATCGCTCCTCCATACGCGCCTCAAACCGATCCATGCGCGCCTCAAGGCGATCCATCCGCGCTTCCAGCCGCAGGAACGCAAACGCCCCGATCCCGAGGATCAGCGTCGTTTGCGCCGCCATCAGCGAGACCAGCAGCGCCCAGTCCCTTCGTTTCATCATCCCTCCCGGCGGCTCCGACGGCCGCGACTCTTTCAGGTTCATGAGATTGCCAAGCTCAAGGTTTCCCCGGTCAAGATCGCGGTCGGAACCTCCCGACCCACACCCGCAGTGTAGCGCCCGACCGGGCGGCTCGTGACTCCCGGCGCCACGCGAACATCTCGCCCGGTTTCAGGCGGTTCTCAGAGGTGCTTTCGTTCAGCGCCGCCGGCTTGGAGCGCCGGCTTCAGCCGGCACCCGCTGCGCGGAGCGCAGCGGACTGCACGTCGCTGTCCCGCGCGATGGCGTTCGTCTCTCGCTCCATCACGGCGAACGGTGGCGCGACATCCGCGGGCCTTCGGTCCGCTGTGCCGGCTGAAGCCGGCGCTCCAAGCCGGCGGTGCTACATGGCCGAACAGCTTGCGCGCTCTGCCGTTTTCCGGGCGGCGATGGGCCGGAGCGGCGATAATTCGGCGTTCCGGTTTCCGTCCCGATGAGTTACCTCGACCTGCGATCCGATCTCTTCCGGCGTGCCTTTGGCGGCGCGGTCCCCTACCGCGACTACCTCGCGACGGGGAACGACCGGGAACGGGGCGCGTGGGCGCGGGCGGAAGCGGTGCTGCCGGGGCTGCCTGACGACGCGCGGGTCCGGCTCGACGCCGCCGGGCGGATCGTGAACGTGCTGTGCCTGAGCGGGATCTGGTGCGGGGACTGCGTGCGATCGGTCCCGATCGTGGCGCGGGTGGCGGAGGCGGCGGGGTCGTCCGTGGACCTTCGTTTCGTGGACCGGGACGCGATCCCGGAGCTGCGGGACGAACTGCGCGTGCTGGGGGCGATGCGGGTGCCGATGGTGGTCTTCCTGACCGAGGACTTCCACGAGATCGGGCGCCATGGGGACCGGCCGCTGACGGTGTACCGGGAGAAGGCGGCGACGGAGCTGGGGGCGGCCTGTCCGCTGCCGGGGTCGGCGGACGGGGGGTTGCTGGCCGCGGAGACGGCCGAGTGGCTGGACGTGTTCGAGCGGATGATCCTGATGGCGCGGCTGGCGCCGCCGCTGCGGGCGCGGCACGGGGACTGACGGGGTAGCGTTCCCGTCGTGCGGCGATTTGACGGCGTGAGGTTCGCTGCGCTGCGCGCAGCGGTGCCGACCGGAGGTCGGCGTTTCAGGCCGGTGCGTCCTCCTTCACACGCTGCGTTACGCCGTGCGCGGTGCGGAGCACCGCGCGTGCCGGTCTGGAGACCGGCGTTCCAAGCCGGTGCGACATCACGGAGCGGGGGGTGTGTGCCGCCGCCCGCCTTTGGCGGGCTGTGCCGGTCTGAAGACCGGCGCTCCCGGCTACCCGGCCGGTCTGAAGACCGGCGGTCCCTGAACTGATGGTGGATATGTGGCGGCGGGTGCTGCCTTACCTCCGGCGCTACAAGGGGCGGCTTGCGTTCGGGTTTGCGGCGTTGGTGTTGTGCCGGATGTTCTACCTGGTGGTGCCGCAGGTGCTGGAGCGGGCGGTGGATGCGCTGGAGGGGGGGGCGACGGATGCGATGTGGACCTATGGGGGGTTCATCGTGGCGGCGGCCGGGGGGTCGGCGGTCTTCCGCTACTTCATGCGGTGGTACCTGATCGGGGTCTCGCGGTACGCGGAGTACGACCTGCGGCGGGACTTCTATCGGCACCTGCAGCGGCTGCCGGCGGCGTTCTACGCGCGCTTCCGGGTGGGGGACATCCTGTCGCGCGGCGCGCAGGACATGAACGCGGTGCGGATGGTGCTCGGTCCGGGGCTCATGTACCCGGTGGAGACGGTGTTCACCACGGTCGGCTGTTTCGGGTTCATGCTGGCGATCAGCCCGCGGCTGACCCTGGTGGCGCTGGCGGTGATGCCGGTGGTCTCCATCCTGATGAAGATCCTCGGCGAGAAGATCTTCCGGCGCTCCGAGGTGGTGCAGGCCAAGATGGCCGACATCTCCGCGGTGGTCCAGGAGAACGCCGCCGCCGCGCGGCTCGTCCGCGCCTACGTCCAGGAGGACGCGCAGCGCCGGGTGTTCGGGAAGGAGAACGAGGCCTACGCGGCGCGCAGCATGGAACTGGTCGCGGTGAGCGCGGCGCTCTTCCCGCTGCTGCTGGCGCTGATCGGGATGGGGCTCGCGGGGTCGCTGGTGCTCGGCGGGCGGATGGTGATCGGCGGGGCGATCTCGCTCGGGGAACTGGTGGCCTTCCTCTTCTACTACGGCTACCTGACCTGGCCGATGATCGCCATCGGGTGGGTGGTGAACATCCACCAGCGCGGGGCCGCCTCCATGAAGCGGCTGGCGGTGATCTTCGACGCCGAGCCGCTCCCCGCCCCGCCGGCCCTCCCGGAGCCGGCCGCCGCGGACCGTCCCGCCGCCGGCATCGAGTTCCGGGACGTCCGCTTCGCCTACCCCTCCGCCGCCCAGAACGGCGCCGCCGGCTCCAACGGGGCGGAACCGCGGCCGGTGCTTTCGGACTTCAACCTCCGCATCGAGCCGGGCCAGACGGTGGCGTTCGTCGGCCGGACCGGCAGCGGGAAGAGCACGGTGGCCCGCCTCATCCCGCGCATCTACGACGCCCAGGAGGGCTCCATCCGGATTGACGGGCGCGACGTCCGGGAGATCCCGCTGCACGAGCTGCGGAGCGACATCGGGTTCGTTCCCCAGGACAGCTTCCTGTTCTCCATGACACTTCGTGACAACCTCGCCTTCGGCGACGACGACGCGCCCCCGGAGGAGGTCCACCGGGTGGCGGCGGAAGCGGGGCTCGCCGGCGACATCGAGGAGTTCCCGGGCGGCTACGACACCATGGTCGGGGAACGCGGGATCACCCTCTCCGGCGGCCAGCGGCAGCGCGCCGCGATCGCCCGCGCCCTGCTCATGGACAGCCGGATCCTGGTGTTCGACGACGTCCTGAGCGCGGTGGACTCGGAGACCGAGTCGCGGATCCTGGGGGCGGTGCGCCGGGCGTCGCGCGACCGCACCACCGTCCTCGTCGCCCACCGGCTCAGCACGGTGAAGGACGCGGACGTCATCTACCTGCTCGACGCCGACGAGGCGGGCGCCACCCGGGTCGTCGAGAGCGGCGCGCACGACGACCTGGTCGCCGCCGGCGGGCTCTACGCCGGCATGTACCGGCGGCAGATGCTCGAAGAGGAGCTCTCGCGGCTGTGAGCGAGCGGCCCTCGAACGGCAGGGACGCGGGCCGGGGGCTGCTCCGGCGGATGCTGCCCTACCTGCTCCCCTATTGGCCGTTCGTCTCGCTCGCGGTGCTGCTCGTCCTGATCGGGACCGCGGCGCAGCTCGCCGGGCCGTACCTCACCCGGATCGCGCTCGACGAGTACATCGCCGCCGGGGACCTGGAGGGGCTGGTCGGGCTCCTCGGCATCTACGCCGTGATCCTCGCGGTCGGGTTCGGCGGCGCCTACGGACAGGCGTGGATCGTGAACCTGTTCGGCCAGCGCGTGATGCGCGACATCCGCCGCGACGTCTTCGACCACATCCAGAAGCTCCACACCGGCTGGTTCGACCGCCACCCGATCGGCAAGGTCGTGACCCGGGCCACCAGCGACGTGGACGCGCTGAACGAGCTGCTGAGTTCGGGCGTGGTCATGATCATCACCGACGTGGTCCTGCTGGTCGGGATCATGGCGGTGCTCCTCTGGATGAACCCGGCGCTGGCGCTCGTGACCTTCGGGGCGGTCCCGGCGCTCTTCCTCGCGGGCTGGATCTTCCGGCGCCGGATCCGCCCCGCCTTCCGCCGGGTGCGGGCGGCGGTCGCCTCGGTGAACGCCTTCATCCAGGAGACGCTGACCGGCATGGAGGTGCTCCAGCTCTTCCGGCAGGAGCGGCGCCGGGCCTGGGAGTACCGGAAGCTGAACCGGGAGCACACCGACGCGCACCTCGACACGGTGATGTGCTTCTCGGTGTTCTACCCGGTGGTGGAGATGATCACCGCCATCACGGTGGCGCTGATCGTGGGATACGGCGGCTCGCGCATCGGCGACGGGACGCTCACCGTCGGGGCGCTGGTCGCGTTCCTGATGTATTCGGAGATGTTCTTCCGGCCGATCCGCGACCTGACCGAGAAGTTCAACATCCTGCAGGGGGCGATGGCGGCGTCGGAGCGCATCGTCGAGCTGTTGGACACGGAGCCGGCCGTCGGGGACGCGCCCGCCGCGCGGCTGCCCGGGCACCGCCACGGGGCGCTGCGGCTCGACGGCGTCTCGTTCGCCTACAACGAGGACGAGTGGGTGCTGCGGGACATTGACCTCCAGATCGCGCCGGGCGAGACGGTGGCGCTCGTCGGCCACACCGGGTCGGGCAAGACGACCCTCGCCGCGCTGCTGCTCCGGCTCTACGACGTGCAGCGGGGACGGGTGCTGGTGGACGGCCTCGACGTGCGCGACTGGCGGGTGCCGCAGCTTCGCCGCCAGTTCTCCATGGTCCAGCAGGACGTGCACCTGTTCTCGGGCACCGTGCTGGACAACATCCGGCTGGGCGACGAGAACATCAGCGAGGAGGCCGCCCGCCGCGCCGCGGAGGCCGCCGAGGTGACCGCCTGGGCGAGGAACCTGCCGGATGGACTGGACACCCAGCTCGGCGAACGCGGCGGCGGTCTCTCCCAGGGCCAGCGGCAGCTCGTCGGCATCGCCCGCGCCATGGCGCGCACCTCGCGGGTGCTGGTGCTCGACGAGGCGACCTCCAGCGTGGACACCGAGACCGAGCGCGCGGTGCAGACCGCGCTCGGCCGGGTGATCGAGAACCGCACCAGCCTGGTGATCGCGCACCGGCTCTCCACCATCCGGGGCGCCGACCGGATCGTGGTGCTGCACCGGGGACGGATCCGGGAGACCGGCACCCACGAGGAGCTGCTCGCCGCCGGCGGCATCTACCGCCGGCTCTACGAACTGCAGTTCGCCGAGGAGGCAATCCTGGCCGCGGGCTGATTCCTTGCCGCCTCGGTGAAACGAGGGCGGCGTTCGACGAGGGATGCCTCCTGGCTGCCCCCACCGGGCAGGGGGTCCGCCGGGCGCCCTGCCCCCGGTTGTCCCGGTGGGGACCTCGGCGGCCACTGGGGCGCTTGTTGTTCGGGAGTGGCTTGTGAAAAGAGGTTGCAGGGATTCGCTCGAAGCATCCTCGGGCTGTGAGAGGCGGGCGAACCGCAGAGGCGCGCGGCGCCCGTCTCTCCATTGGTTGGCGCAAAGTTCATTTCCTATAGCGTTTTTTGCATCTTTTGTTCACTGATAAATTGATGCGGGGGGGTGCTGCCAATACCAACCGGTCGGCCGTTCCGATAGCGACCGACCGAGACGTAATCCATGTCGTTGTCCCCCCCCCGAAAACCAACGATTTGGATTCGCGGGGTTGATCGCCGCACCACGGCGGTACCCGCTGGTCCAAGCACGGGCCGCCTGGACACGATCCGCGTCACGGCTCGCCCGACCGTCGTGGGAAGCTCACACCGTCCGGTCCTGAATCCTGCACCACCAGGACGGACGGTTGACTTGGCGCCTCGTTGCCGCTCTGGGCTGTTGTTGGTCGCAGTCGCAGCGTCGCTGAGTGGCTTCGCCGCGACAGACGCGGCTGCTCAGCAGTTGGTCCTGTCGCCCACGAGCCTCCAGGTGGACGAGGGCGGCACCGGGAGCTTCACCGTGACGCTGAGCGCGCTCCCGACCGATACGGTGACCGTCGCCATCACCGGTTTCAGCGGTACGGACCTGACGTTGGACACCACGAGCCTTTCGTTCACGACCTTGAACTGGGACGACGCGCAGACGGTCACGGTGACGGCCGCCCAGGATGACGACGCGGCCCTCGACCACAACACCCTGACACTCACCGCGTCGGGCGGCGGCTTTGACACCGCGACCCAGATCGGCGTAAGGATCAACGACGATGATGACGCGACGCTGGTCCTGTCGCCCGGCTTCGACGTGGACGAGGGCGACACCGGGAGCTTCACCGTGACGCTGAGCGCGCTGCCGACCGATACGGTGACCGTCTCCATCACCGGTTTCAGCGGTACGGACCTGACGTTGGACGAAACGAGCCTTACCTTCACGACCTCGAACTGGGACGACGCGCAGACGGTCACGGTGACGGCCGCCCAGGATGACGACGCGGCCCTCGACATCGTCATCCTGACGCTCAGTGCGTCGGGCGGCGGCTTTGACACCGCGAACCAGATCGGCGTGCGGATCCTCGACGATGATCAGGCGACGCTGGTCCTGTCATCCGCAAGCTTCCGCGTGGACGAGGGTGGCACCGGGAGCTTCACCGTGAAGCTGAGCGCGGAGCCGACCGGGACCGTGACCGTCACCATCACCGGTTTCAGCGGCACGGACCTGACGTTGGACAACACGAGCCTTTCGTTCACGACCTCGAACTGGAACGACGCGCAGACGGTCACGGTGACGGCGGCCCACGATGACGACGCCGTCAACGATTTCATCCCCCTGACGCTCAGTGCGTCGGGCGGCGGCTTTGACACCGCGAACCAGACCGGCGTGCGGATCCTCGACGATGAGGAGGCGAGGCTGGTCCTGGCGCCTTTGAGCTTCCGCGTGGCCGAGGGCGGCGCCGGGAGCTTCACCGTGAAGCTGAGCGCGGAGCCGACCGGGACCGTGACCGTCACCATCACCGGTTTCAGCGGTACGGACCTGACGTTGGACAAAACGAGCCTTACCTTCACGACCTCGAACTGGAACGACGCGCAGGCGGTCACGGTGACGGCGGCCCAGGATGACAACGCCGTCAACGAATTCATCGCCCTGAAGCTCACTCCGTCGGGCGGCGGCTTTACCCTCTCCAACCGGAGAGGCGTGCGGGTCCTCGACGATGAGGAGGCGACGCTGGTCCTGTCATCCACGAGCTTCGGCGTGGACGAGGGCGGCGCCGGGAGCTTCACCGTGACGCTGGGCGCGCAGCCGACCGGGACCGGGACCGTGACCGTCACCATCACCGGTTTCAGCGGTACGGACCTGACGTTGGACAAAACGAGCCTTACCTTCACGACCGCGAACTGGAACAACGCGCAGACGGTCACGGTGACGGCGGCCCAGGATGACGACGCGGTCCTCGACAACGTCACCCTGACGCTCACTCCGTCGGGCGGCGGCTTTGACACCTCGAACGAGATCGACGTGCGGATCCTCGACGACGACGCACTCCCACCACCACCGACCAACGGTCCGCCTCGGGTCTCGGCCTCCTGCGACCCGTGCAAAGTGCGGCCCGGCGGGAGGACGGAATTGACGGCGAGGGCATCGGACCCGGACGGCGATCCGCTCACGTACGTTTGGCGTGCGCCGGCCGGCCGCTTCGAGGGGGCGACCGACGCGGCGACGGCGCGCTGGGCGGCGCCGGAGGCGGCCGGCCGATTCACGATCCGGGTGCGGGTCTCCGATGGGGACGGCGGCTCTGCTTCAGCCACGGTGACGATCGAGGTTGTGAACGAGCCGCCGGCGTTCGATTCATCCGAGTATGCCTTCAACCTGCGGGAGAACGTGGACGGTAGCCGGCTGCCGGTGGTTGTCGGCTCGGTGGTGTCGGAGGACCCGGACGGCGACGAACTCGGCTACGAACTGGCGTCCGGGGATGCGTCGCGCTTCGCGGTCGGGGAGCGGGACGGCGTGCTGCGCTACGGAGGTCCCGGCGAGGACTTCGAGTCGGAGCCAACCCGGTACGAATTGGTCTTGCGCGTCAGCGACCCGTACGGCGCGGCGGCGACTGCCCGCGTGGTGGTGACGGTCGTCGACGTGAACGAGCCGCCGGAGGCGGTCGGGGTGATCCCGAACCAGGCGCTCGACGAGGGGGGCGATATGAAGACGGTGGAGTTGGCGCCGTTCTTCGCCGACCAGGACGGGGACGCGCTGGCATACCGCGCATCGTCGTCGGACCCGTCGGTCGTGGCGGCAACTGCGGCGGGCGCGGTGCTGACGCTGGCGCCGCTCCAGTACGGGGATGCGACGGTGACAGTAACGGCGGAGGACGGGGAGGGCCTGGCAACGGCGCAGACGTTCGTGGTGGGGGTGAGCGACCGCCTGGTGCGCGATGTGGTGCGGAACACGCTGGCGGCGATGACCCGATCGCAGTTGGCGAGCGCACGGGGGGCGCTGGGCCGGCGGGTGAGGGCGGGACGGACGGAGGCGTCGCGGCTGTCGGTCCAGGGGCGTCGAGTGCCGCTGGACCAGGGGGCGGTGCGCGCGGAGGCGGCCCGGGTGCTGTCGGGTTTGCTGTCGTCATGGACGACCCCGCATGGAGGCTTGGGCAACGGGCCGGCGTTGGGGTCGGCGGCGACGAGCCCGAGGCGCTCGGCGACCATCGAGCCGGGGGGCCGCATGGCGACGCTTCCGGTAGCCTCGGGAGCTTCGCTGGCGGCGCACCCACTGCGCGCATCCGAGTTCCTCCTGTCATTGGGCGGCGGCCAGGATGCCGAAGAAGGCCACGGACCAGGGCGGCGATGGCGAGTCTGGGGCCAAGGCGACATCCAGACGTTCCAGGGCGCACCATCGGGCGCCACCAGTTACGACGGCGACCTGCGGACCGGCTACCTGGGCGTTGACACGCAGGTGACGGACCGCTGGCTGGCGGGCGTGGCGGCAGCGCATGGCCGTGGCGACGGAAACTGGCGCGCGGGCGGGACGGGAGGGTCGCTGCGGACGATGCTGACGGCCGTTCATCCTTACGTGCAGTGGTCGGACGGGACGACATCGGTTTGGGCGGCAGCCGGCGCTGGTCGGGGCGAGGCGGAAAACCTGCGCCGGAGCGGTCGTGCGGGCACGAGCGGACTGGGCCTGCGCCTCGGACTGGTCGAACTGACGCGGCCGCTGGACGCGCGGATCGGCGGCCTGGAGTTCGCAGTACGGGCCGACGCGGCGTGGGCGGAGCTGCGGACGGACTCGGGCGGGGAGAGCATTGACGGCCAGGCGGCGGCGGTGAACCAGTTGCGCGCCGGAGCGGAGGTATCGCTACCGGTCCGGTTGGGCGCGGTCCGCCTCGCCGCGTTCGGTGAAGCGCACGCGCGGCGCGACGGCGGTGCGGGCCAGGCGGGTGAAGGCATTGAGATAGCCGGGGGGCTGCGTGCGGCGGGAGCCGGGGTGCGCGTCGTTGTCCAGGGCCGGATGCTGGGGGTGCACTCGGCGGCGGACTACCGCGAGCGGGGTGTCGGCGTGACCTTCAGCGTCGGCGGCCAGGACCGGGAGGGGCTGTCGCTGCAGGTGTCGCCGCGCTGGGGAGACACCGTCGCGAGCGGCGGCGCGCTGTGGCAGGAGCGAGTCCACCGCCATTACCACCTGTCCGGCACGAGGCGGGACGAGTGGTCGCTGGACGCGCGCGGCGCCTACGGTACGCGGTTGCCGAGCGGCCGGGAGCTGACCTTGACCGGCTCGCTGAGCCACTCGGTCTTCGGCCGCCGTCTTCTGGTCGGCGCGCAGCTCGGCGCCCGTCATTGACGGCGGCGGGCCGAGGGCCATCGGGCAGCTCGGCGTCCGCGCTCGGATCGTCCTGCGGAACACGGTGGAAGGCCGGGCTTTCTGCGCGTCGCACCAGAGCCGGGTGGTCCTGCCCGCGGCCCGATCGTCTGCCTCGACGACACGCTCCGGCGGCTGGACCTCGGCGAAGGACGCGGACATGATCTATCCGCTCGATGCCGACGAGACCGGGCCCCCAGGTCGTCGAGACCGACGCCCACGAGGAGCCGCTCGCCGCTGGCGGCAGCTACCGGCAATTCCATGAGTTCGCGTTCGCCGAGGAGGCGATCCTCGTCGCGGGTTGATAATGCGGGACGTGACCGAACCACTCACTCTCGATCAGGCCGGGGTGCTGGAGGTGCTGCCGCACCGGGAGCCGTTCCTCTTCGTGCACGGGGTCTCGGATCTCGTGCCGGGGAAGAGCGCGCGGGGGTTCGTGACCGTGCCGGCCGACCACCCGTACACGTTCGGCCAGCCGCACGTCCCGGCGGGGCTCATCATCGAGGCGATGGCCCAGCTCGGCGGCATCGCGATGCTCTACGAGCGGCGCGACGAGAACATCGTGGCCCTCTTCCGCTCGGTGGCCGATTTCACGATGGAACGGACGGTCGGCTTCGGCGAACGCCTCGACCTCCACGCCGAGGTCGGGCGCATCCGGGGGCCGTTTGCCGAAGTGAAGACGTCGGCGAGCACCGGCGGGGACCCAATCGCCTCCGCCACCCTCGCCTTCGCGCTCCCGAAGGAATAGCAAGAATCTCTCGGTTCCATGGCCGGTTTCCGCGACAACCCCGCCCGTCCGCCAACCTTCGCGATGGCAGCGCCGGCCTGGAACGCCGGCTTCAGCCGGCACAGCCCGCCGCAGGCGGGCGGCGGGACGGACCTCATGCGCCAGGATGGCTCGGCCGCGCGCGCCAGTGCACCCGCCGGTAGCGACGAACCGCCCGCGGCCCATCGGGCCGCTGTGCCGGCTGAAGCCGGCGTTCCAAGCCGGCGACGCCATCACGGCACTTGGCCAACCCCGCAGGATTGCACCTTCACGGCGAACCGGGTCACGCCGACCTTCGCGCTGCCTCAGTGACGGATGTAGTACCGCACGGACAGCGCGATCCCGATCAGCAACGGAACAAGGGTTCCGGCCTTCGTCCAGGACAACGTCTTCTCCGGCGGCCAGTCCGGGAATGCCCACCAGAGCGTCAGGTTGAAAGCGAGGGACAGGGCGGCGCCGGGAGCCAGGCGCCACCCCATGGCCCGATTGAAGCGGTACCAGTCCTCCGGATCCGAGAGGGTGTCTTCCGTCCGGAAGCCGATGATCCCGTTGGGGGGGATCCTGCCCTGGATGAACAGCGTGGAGAGCGCCAGGATCGCCAGCGGAACGACGTAGCCGATCAGGAGGGTTTCCATGTTCGGCCAATACAGTACGCGTTGTCCCGGCGCACCGTAGATTTGCCGCAATGACGCTCCCTTCACCAACCGCCCGCCGCGCCCTCGGGTTGGCCGCCGCCGCGCTGGCGGTGGCCGCGATGGCCGCCGGTCAGGACGACTGGCGCGGATTCCGCGGTCCGCACCGGGACGGGCGGGTCACGGGATGGCCGGAGGCGATGGGCGATCCGAACGGGTGGCCGGAATCGCTGGAGCAGCGGTGGCGGATTCCGGTCGGGCTCGGCCACGCGAGCCCGGTGGTCCACGACGGGACCGTCTTCGTCTTCACCCGCGAGGGCGGCGAGGAGGTCCTCCGGGCGCTGCGGCCCGCGGACGGGAGCGAGGTGTGGCGCACTTCCTACCCGGCGCCGTACACCATGAACCCGGCCGCCTTGGGTCACGGCCCGGGCCCGAAGGCGACCCCGGACATCGCCGCCGGCAGGATCTTCACCCTCGGGATCTCGGGCATCCTCTCCGCGTGGGACACCGGGGACGGCTCGCTGCTCTGGCGCCGCCCGCCGGACCCGCGCTTCGGCGGCGTCGAAGCACCGCTCTTCGGGGCCGGCAGCTCTCCGGGCGCGTCGCCCGCGGGTGACGTGGTGCTGGCCCACCTCGGCGGGCCGGACAACGGGACGTTCGCCGTGCTCGCCGCCGCGACCGGCGACACGGTGTGGGAACACTTTGGCGACGGTCCCGCCTACGTCTCGCCGACCGTGGTGGAGGTGGCCGGGGTCCAGGCGATCCCGACCATGACCGAGGAGCGCATCGTCCTCCTCGCCGCCGACGGCCGGGTCCTCTGGGAGATGCCCTTCACCACCCCCTACGACCAGAACATCGTCAACCCGGTCGTGCTGCCCGGGGGCGAGGTGGTGATCTTCGCGGGGCTCGGGAGCCCGACCTTCGCGGTGCGGTTCCGCGAGGCGTCGGACGGCTCGCTTTCCGGGGAAACGGTCTGGGAGGCCGGCGAGAGTCCTTTCTACATGAGCAATCCCGTCCTCGCCGGCGACCGCCTGATCGGGTTCTCCGAGCGCAACAGCGGCCAGTTCGTCGCCATGGACCCCCGGACCGGAGCGGACATCTGGCGATCCGCGCCCCGGCGGGGCGAAAACGCCGCGCTCCTGGTGGCCGGCAGCGCCGTCCTCGCGCTCACCGACCAGGCCGAACTCCTCGTCCTGGATCCGGCCGCTTCGACCTTCGATCCGCTCCGCCGCTACGAGGTCGCGCCCAGCCCGACCTGGGCGCATCCGGTCCCGCTCGGGGACGGCCTCCTCGTCAAGGACGAGACCCACCTGACGCGCTGGGACTTCCGCTGAGTAGCGGACTCCGACCCCACACCGCTCGGTAGACTGCGGCCAGTGACTGAGCGGACGAGGGCGTTCCTGCGGGGGATGGGTAGCCTGTTGGATCTCTACCCCGATCCCCACCTTTACGAGGACCTGATCCCGAAGGGGACGGCTGAGCAGCGCCTCGCCGGACATTGGTAACGCGTCGGGCAGTACGCGGCGGAGACGAGGCGCGGGCAGTACTTCGGTTTCGCCGCGGCGTTGGCCGCAATGGGCGCGACGGCCTATCTAGGACATCTGGGGCACGCCGTAGCGGCGGGGGTCGTGGGCGGGATGAGCGTAGTGGGACTTGCGACGGCCTTCGTGATCGGAGGGCGTCGCGCTTTGACGGACCGGGACGGCCCTGGATAACCCGCCTTCCGGGCTTCGCCGGAAGGGCACATCGAAGGTCTCTGGAGCATCAGGGTAGAAGTGCTACCTTGCCTTCTACCTTCGGGGGCGCCACGTGAGTCTGAACATCAAGCGGGAAGAGACCTGCCGGCTGGCCGCGGAACAGGCCGCGCTGACCGGCGAGAACCGGACCGAGGCGATCACCGTCGCGTTGCGCGAGCGCCTGGAGCGCGTCCGGCGCGAGCGGACGGTCGAGGCCCGGATCCGGGAGTTGGAGACCATCGCCCGGCGCTGCGCCAGCCTGATGGGGCCGGGGCCGGGTTCCACGGACCACGGCGACTGGCTCTACGACGAGCGGGGGCTCCCGAAGTGACCCTGGACACCCCCGGCCGGCGCGATTGTGGGCAACGACTTCGCCCGGACGGACGTTCGGACCGCCTGACTCCTCGGTAGCGAGTCGTCCGCAGTCAGACGACCGCGAACTCCGGCGGGGCGGACCCGGACCAGAGGGGCTCGACCTCGATCTCGGCTTCGCGCTGGCGGACCTGCGCCAGATCGTAGGCGGCCTGCATCCGGGACCAGATTTCCGGGCCGGTGCGGAACGCCTTGCCGAGACGAATGGCCATCTCGGGCGAAATGCCGGCTCGGCAGTTCACGATGTCAGAGAGCTGGCGGCGGCTGACTCCCAGGCGCCGCGCCGCCTCCGTCACCGTCAGCCCGAGCGGCTCGAGGCAGTCGTGCCGCACGATCTCTCCGGGATGGCAAGGATTCTTCATCGACATGACCTTCATAGCTTTCCATCTCCGGCCCCTGATCGCTACCCGGCCTCGAAGCGGCGGCGGAGGCGTTCGACGCGGCGGCGGTTGACCCCGAGGTCGTGGATGCCGATCCGGGAAGCGGAGCGGACGTGGATGACTCCCTGCTCGCGGCAGAGCAGGAGTTCCAGATCGTCCACGAACCCGATGCGGGTCCGGCACCGGGCGCGGAGGTAGTCGTCGGTGGCGGTGGTGACGCGGGTGCGCGGCGTGTCCGCCACCAGGCGTTTCAGGCGGGCGAAGGCGGCGTCCGGGTCCGCCGCGCCGTCGAAGGGCGCGATCCGGTGACGGCGGCGAGGTTCGTCGCGGCTGCGGACGCAGTTCCAGCGGCGGGGACAGGGAGCCAGGTGGCCGGACACCGGAACCCGCCGGGCTACGGGCGGTGCAGGCAGGACTCCAGGGCGTCGGCGGCCTGGTGGACGTCCGCGGGCGTCGTCCAGCCGAGGTGCCCGAGGCGGAGGATCCTGTTCGCGAGGCGGCCGAGGCCCCCGGCGAGGACGATCCCGTGGCGCTCCCGGAGCGCGCGGGAGAGGTCCGGCCAGGAAACGTCCGGGGGCAGCCAGGCGGCGGTCACCGTGTTCGTGGCGTGCGGTTCGTCCGCGACGAGGCCGAGGCCCAGGGCGCGCAGCCGGGTCCGGGCTGCCTCGGCGGTTTCCGCGTGCCGGCGGAAGACCGCCTCCCGGCCTTCCTGGAGCAGGAGCCGGATGCCGGCCTCCATGGCGAAGAGCACCGGTACCGCAGGGGTGAACGGCATCGAGCCGCGGGCCAGCGCGTCGCGGTAGCGGGCGAAGTCCCAGTAGAAGCGCGGCAGGGTCGCGGTCCGGGCCGCCGCGTCGGCGCGGGCGGAGGTCCACACCATCGCCATGCCGGGGGGGAGCCCCCACGCCTTCTGGGAGGCGGTGAACACCGCGTCGCAGGAATCCACGGCGAGCGGCATCGCGCCGAGGCTGGAGACCGCGTCCACGAGCGCCAGCGCGTCCGATTCCTCGCGGACCACCCGGAGGAGATCGCCGGCGGGATGGAGCACGGCGGTGGAGGTCTCGCAGTGGGTCAGCAGCACGGCGCGCGGGGGCGGACCGGCGCGGAGCGCGTCCCGGAGCCGGTCGGGAGCCGCCGCGTCGCCCCACGGGGTGTCGAGGGTCCGGGTTTCGAGGCCGAAGGCTTCCGCCACACCGAGGAAGCGCTCCGCGAACTGGCCGCCGCCGAGCCCGAGCACCGGGTCGCCGGGGGAGAGCAGGTTGGCGAGCGTGGCCTCCATGGCGCCCGTCCCGGACGCGGTGAGCAGGACCGGCTGCCGTTCGGTGCCGAGGTAGTCGCAGAAGCCGTCGGCAATGCGGCCGAGCAGCGCCCGGGCTTCGGGTCCCCGGTAGGAGATCAGCGGCTGCGCCATCGCCGCGGCGACTTCGGGGTGGAGGGGGGTGGGGCCGGGGACGTGGAGACCGGGGGGGATGGGCGCGACGCCGGGAGATACGCCATCCGGGCGCGTGACGTTCTGCGTGCCGCCCGCCTGCGGCGGGCTGTGCCGGTCTGAAGACCGGCGCTCCCACCGGCGCTCCCACCGGCGCTCCCTGGTCACATCGTGAGGATGGCGGCGAAGCTGACGATGGAGCGGAAGAAGTGGCCGAGGCGGAGGTTCTCGTTGGGGCTGTGCTGGTTGTTGTCGTGGTTCACCGTGGGGACCATGAGCGCCGGGACGCCGAGGGCCTCCACGAAGGGCGCGATCGGCACGGTTCCGCCGCTGGTGCGCTTGCGGACCGGCTCTTCGCCCCAGATCTCCGTGAGGCTGTCGGTCAGGCGGGCCGCGACCGGGTGGTCGAGCGGGGTGCGGAAGGCGTTCGTGCCCGCGCTGCGGGTCAGCCGCAGCAGCCGGGGGTGTTCCTCCCGCTCGGCGTCGGTCGGGTCGCGGTCCAGCAGGAACCAGCCCTGTCCCTCGATGAAGTCGCGGACCTTGGCGAACATGGCGTCGGCGGGGGTCTCGGCGACCAGGCGGACGTCCAAGGCCGCCGTCGCGGTCGCGGGAACGATGGTCCGCGCGTCGCCGCCCACCCACGCGCTCGACAGGCCGCGGACGTTCAGCGAGGGGAACTGGAGGGCCTCCTGGAGCGAACCACCCACCCGGTCGGCCTCCGCGAATCCGAGCGACCGCCGCATGGCGGGGAGGTCGTCGGGCACCGCGGCCAGCGCGCGCCGCTCCTCGACGGTGAACTCGATCCCGTCGTAGAACCCCGGGATCGCCACCCGGCCGCCCTCGTCCTTCATCGAGGCGATGAGCTGCGCCAGCCGGACCGCCGGGTTCGGCGCCCAGTTGCCGTAGTGGCCGCTGTGGAGCGGCACGCGCGGGCCGTACACCACCAGTTCCAGGGTCAGGATGCCGCGGGCGCCGAAGCTGACCGTGGGCCGGCCGCTCTGGTGGAGCGGGCCGTCGAGGATGAGCATCGCGTCGGCGGCGAACCGGCTCCCGTAGCGGGCGATCGCGGGGACCAGGTTCGGCGATCCGGCCTCCTCCTCGCCGTCGAGGATCACCTTGAGGTTGCTGGTGACCGTGACGCCGGCCGCGTCGAGCGCGTCGAGCGCGCCGAGCAGGGCGATGATCGGCGCGGTGTCGTCGGCGACGGAGCGGGCGTAGATGCGGTCGTCGGGGCGGAACACCTCGCTGGCGTGCAGGTCGAGGAGGCCCGCTCCGTCGGCCAGACTGCCCTCGCGCAGGATCGGTTCGAAGGGGTCTTCCTGTTGCCAGCGGGAGGGATCCACCGGCTGGCCGTCGTAGTGGAAGTAGATGAGCAGCGTGCGGTCGGCGTCCGCGGCGGGCCGTTCACCGAAGACGAGCGGGTTGCCGTCGGTCTCGAGGAGCTCGGCCGCGAAGCCGCGCCGCTCGAGGGAGGCCTCGAGGAACTCCGCCTTCCGCCGGATGTTCGCGGCGTCGGCCGCCACCGACGGGATGGCGACCGCCTCCACCAGCTCGCTCACGAGCGCCCGCTGCGCCCCGTCCACGTGCCGCTCGACGGTGGTGCGCAGGTCCTGCGCGAGCACCGGAACGGCGAGCGTCAGACCGGCGGCCAGGAGGATCGTCCGCCGGCCGGTCGCGTTCACTGGGGCCGGTCCTCGCTCCACACCCGGTCGTCCGTTTCCTCCTCGCCGAACTCGCGCAGGAGCGCTAGGTCCAGATCGAACTCGTAGATGCTGTCGGAGGTGGCGACCGCCAGCGTGCGGCTGTCGTTGAGCGCCACGCCGACCAGCGGCGGGGCGCTGACCACGCGCCGGGCCCCCGTGGGGGTGAACAGGAACAGGCCGGCGTCGCCCGCGAGCCCTTCCGCGACGAAGCAGCGGTCCCGGTCGTCGAAGGCGATCCCCTGGGGCCGGCCGAAGCCGGAATGCACCCGGCAGGGCGCTCCGTCGGGCCGGAACTCGACGATCTGGTCGCGCGACGAGAGCGTGGGGCCGGAGACGAAGAGATAGCCGTAGGAGTTGAACGCCAGGTGATAGGCCGAGACCGACGCCCGGAGGTGCGAGAACACGCTGACGTCGCTCTCGGCGTCAATCCGGTAGAGCGTTCCGTCCCGGTCGCCGATCACCATCTCTCCCGTCGGGGAGAACCCGATGCCGGTCGCGCAGCCGAGGTTCTCGGCGAGCACGTGGAAGACGCCGTCGTCGCCCATCCGGTACACGCAGCCGTCCTCGCGGGAGGACACGTAGAGGGTGTCGTCCGGCCCCCACGCGAGGCCGGTCGGGTTCACGATGCCGTCGCCCATCGGCTCGGGGTCTCCCTCGTCGGTCAGCCGGTAGATCGGATGGGGGACCTTCTCGCCGCGCCGGCCGCTCACCGTCGAGTAGAGGTTACCGCGGGGGTCGTAGACGGGGTTGGCGACGATGTGGAGGTCCTCGGCGAAGAGGCGGCCGATGGTCACCGGATGCGGCTCGGTCTCCCGGTCGTTCAGGCACACCCGCACCTCGTCGCCGGCGCCGTCGGGCACCCGGACCCCCAGCCGGGTGGAGGAGACCCGGTAGATGTGCGCCTCTTCGTCCCCGAAGAACACCCGGAGCCGCGGCGCCTGGTCCACCGTGAAACCGCGTCCGCCGATGTCCAGCCGCCCCCCCGGAAGCGCGTAGTGCGGCCAGACCCGCGCGATGGCCAGCCGCGGGCGCTTCGGCCGTTCGGCGCGTCGCACGGGAGGACGAGCGCGGGCGGACATGGGAGCGGTCAGATTAGCAGCGGGCAGCAGAACCCATCCGGCCCGGCCGCTGCGAAATGGAGGCCCGCGGGTGGGCCACCAGCCGTCAGGGCGCGTACGGCTTGGAGCCCCCGCCGGGAGAAACGCTCATGCGCGTGTCCTCCGGCACACCCCGCCGGTCATGAAAACGGCGGAAACGGCTTGGAGCGCCGGCTTTAGCCGGCACAGCGAGCCGACGGCTCGCGGATGTCGTGCCGCGGTGTGCGCTGATGGACGGACAGCCGTCGGGCGCGCCAGCGTCGTGCCGTCCGCTGCGCTTCGCGCAGCGGGTGCCGGCTGAAGCCGGCGTTCCCGGCCTTCGTGCCGTCCGGGCGGAGGAGGTCCGTCCCGCCGCCCGCCTGCGGCGGGCTGTGCCGGCTGAAGCCGGCGTTCCAAGCCGGCGGCGCCAGCCGGCGGCCATTCCTCATGGCTCGGGAACCCGGCGTTTCGGGCCGGCACATGTGCCGCTTCGCTTCGACTTTTCCACAATTGGCCGCCGGGTGGGAAAAAATCGGTCCAATTCTCGTCTGTGCATGGTGGAGGACTTTTCCATGCACGAACGAACCACCGATGCGGCGGAGACCGCAATCCCTTTGCCCGAACGGCAGGGCCGCTCCTATACTCCGGGAGAGGGTCAAAAAGCGATGACGAGCGCGGAGGCGGAGCGCCTCGCCGGACGCCCGCGAGTTTCCCGCGAGCCGCTCGCCCGCGCGGAACGTCTCCAGCTCACCATGCTGGCCGGGCTCTTCGTCCTGATCGCGGCGATGTTAAGCGCGGGGGTTGTCGCGTTCACCACCCTCAGCAGCCAGATCCTTGGCCTCCAGGCGGAGATGCACGAGGAGATCGGCGGCCTCCGCACGGAGATCGGCGACCTCCGGGCGGAGATGCACGAGGAGATCGGCGGTCTCCGCGGGGAGATGCGCGAGGAGATCGGCAGCCTCCGGGAGGAGATGCGCAGACTCTCCGACCGGACGGATCAGCTCTCCGACCGGATGGGTCAGCTCTCCGAGCGCATGACGCGGGTCGAAACGCTGATCGAGACGCGCCTCGTGCCCGCTGCGGACGCCCCGGACCCGGCCGGCCCCTGAACCGGGGGAGCCGCCCGGCGGCTTGGAACGCCGGCTTCAGCCGGCACCGTGGGCCGACGGCTCGCGGATGTCGTGCCGCGGTGTGCGGTGATGGACGGACAGCCGTCGGGCGCGCCAGTGTCGTGCCGTCCGCTGCGCTTCGCGCAGCGGGTGCCGGCTGAAGCCGGCGCTCCAAGCCCTTGCGCCATCCGGGCGGAGGAGGTCCGTCCCGCCGCCCGCCTTCGGCGGGCTGTGCCGGCTGAAGCCGGCGTTCCGGGCCGGCGGCGCGATCACGGCGTCGGCGACGCGGTGAGCCCACGACTGCGGGGTAGGATCGGGCGCTTCATGCCCAGTCGCTCAGCCCCCCGCATCGCGGTGATCGGGGGTTCGAGCGCGCCCCCGGAGGTGCTCCGGGGGGCGGAGGCGGTCGGGCGGGAGCTGGCGCGGGCGGGCGCGGAGCTGGTGTGCGGCGGGCTGGGCGGGGTGATGGAGGCCGCCTGCCGGGGCGCCCGCGAGGCCGGCGGCTTCACGATCGGGATTCTGCCGGGAGAGGACCGGCGGGAGGCGAACGCCTGGGTGAGCTGCGCCATTCCGACCGGACTCGGACACTTCCGCAACTTCCTGGTCGTCCGGGCGGCCGACGGCGTGATCGCGCTTCCCGGCGCGAGCGGCACGCTTTCGGAGGCCGCCATGGCGATCACGCTGGGAAGGCGGGTGGTGACCGTAGCCGGAGACGCGAAGGGGTGGAGCGTTCCGGGAGCGACTCCCGCGGGGTCCGCCGCCGAGGCCGTCCGCCTGGTGCTGGCGGACCGCTGAGTTCCGGTGAACGGGTTCGAGGCGCTCCTGGCGGCCGTCCGCGCCCGCCGGGAGGCCGGGGTCCGCCGGATCGGCCGCCTCTTCGGGCCGGCGCGGCTCGCGGTGGCGGCGGCGTGGGCCCGGGAATCCGACCGGCCGCTGGTGTTCCTGACGGCGCACGCCCGGGACCTCCTGACCGGGGCCGCCGACCTCGAGGCGCTGCTGGCGGCGCTCGGCCCACCGGGAAAACTGGTCCGGCGGGTCCTGCGCCTTCCCGGTCCGGCGGTGAACCCTTACGCGGGGGTCGCTCCGCACGCCGAGGTGCTGGCTCTCCGCGCCACGGCGCTTTCCGCTCTCGCCGCACCCGGGAATCCGCCCCTGGTCATCGCCTCGGCGGCCGGGGCGCTCTGCCGCACCGCCGGGCCGGACCGGCTCCGGGACGCGGCGATCCACATCCGGCGAGGGAGCGATGCCTCCCCCGCCGGCATCGCGGCCAAGCTCGCCGCGGCCGGCTATCGCTACGAGGATCCGGTGAGCGGGCCGGGGGACTTCGCCCGGCGCGGGGGCATCGTGGACTTCTTCCCGGTGGACCGGGAGCTCCCCGTCCGCATCGAGTTCGGCTTCGAGGGGATCGAGAGCCTCCGCGAGTTCGAGGTGGATACCCAGCGGGCGGGCGACCACCTCGCCCGGCCGGAAGCGGTGTCCGTCCCGCCGTCGTGGGAGTGGATCGGCGCCGAACTCGACGAAGGACCCCACCCGGCGTTCCGGCTTCCCGGGTCCCCCGGGTTCGACAGCGGGTTCGACGCCTACCTCGAGGGCGCCGAGGTGATCCTCGACGAACCGGACCGGTTCTGGGACGCCGCCGAAGCCGAAACGGCGCGCGTGGTGGACGCCCGGCTCGCGGCCCGGGAGTTCCGGGCGCGCGCCGCGGCCCCGCCGGAGCGCCTCCTGACCCCGATCGAGGCGCTCCGGGCGCGGCTGGAAGAACCCCCGCCGGCCGGGGCCGTCGAGCTGCGGGAGCTGGAGGCGGCGGGACCGGCGTCCGCCGCGCGTGGGGACCTGCCGGCCCGGCCCACCGACTCCTTCCGGGGCCGGACCGGTGCGTTCCTGCAGTCGCTGCAGGCGGCCGGAGACCCGCGGCGCACCGTCCACGTCTTCGTGCCCGGGGTGCCCGCCGCCGAGCGGTTCGCGTCCCGCGCCCGGGAGGCGGGCGCCCGCGTCCGCGACGGCGGCACCGGGAACGGCGTTTCGATTCCGGAGGAGACGCCGGGCGCCCTGCCGGCGCCGCCGCGGGTCTTCGTCCACGCCGGGCGGCTGAGCGCCGGGTTCGAGCTCCCGGAGCTTCACCTGCAGGTGATCAGCGGCGCGGCGATGGTGGGGGCGCCGCCGCGCACCCCGAGCCGGCGCGCCCGCTCCGGCAGTTTCCTCTCGGATTTCCGCGACCTGAAACCCGGGGACCCAGTCGTCCACACCGACCACGGGGTGGGGCGCTTCGTCCGGATGACCCGCCTCGGCGAGGAGGAGAACGCGCCCGAACTGGTCGAGATCCACTACGCGAAGGGGGGAAAGCTCTTCCTGCCGGTGGACCGGCTGGACCTGCTCGAGAAGTACTCGGCCGGCTCGGCGGCCGGAACGCCCCCGCTCGACCGGCTGGGGGGCACGAGCTGGGTGCGGCGGCGGAAGCGCGTCGCGAAGGCCATGCGCGACATCGCGGGCGAACTCATCCGCCTGTACGCGGCCCGCCGGAAGATCGCCGGCTACGCGTTCTCGCGCGACGTCCCGGGGATGGAGGACTTCGAGGACGCCTTCGAATGGACCGAGACCGAGGACCAGGCGCGGGCGATCCGCGACGTGTTCGAGGACATGGAGTCGGAGGTGCCGATGGACCGGCTGCTCGCGGGCGACGTCGGGTTCGGGAAGACGGAGGTCGCGCTCCGGGCGGCGTTCAAGGCGGCGATGGAAGGGAAGCAGGTCGCCGTGCTGGTGCCGACCACGGTGCTGGCGGCGCAGCACGCGCGGGTCTTCGAACAGCGGTTCGCCGCCTTTCCGGTCCGGGTGGCGCTGCTCTCCCGGTTCCGCACGCCGAAGCAGCAGAAGGCGATCGTCGCCGGGGTCCGCGACGGGACCGTGGACATCGTCATCGGCACCCACCGCCTGCTGTCGAAGGACGTGGCCTTCCGCGACCTGGGGCTGCTGATCGTGGACGAGGAACAGCGTTTCGGGGTGTCCGCCAAGGAGCGGCTGAAGGCGATGGCCCCACAGGTGGACCACCTGGCGATGACCGCGACGCCGATTCCGCGCACGCTCAACATGTCGCTCTCCGGCATTCGCGACATGTCGGTGATCGAGACGGCGCCGCGGGACCGGATGGCCATCCAGACCCATGTGCTGCCGTTCGATCCGGACCGGATCGCGGAAGCCGTCCGGCACGAACTCGCGCGCCAGGGCCAGGTCTATTTCGTGCACAACCGGGTCCGATCGCTGCCGGCGATGGCGAAGCTCCTCGACCGCCTGGTCCCCGAGGCGCGCGTCCTGATCGCCCACGGGCAGATGCGCGAAGCGGCGCTGGAGCGCACCCTGATCCGCTTCCAGGAGCACGAAGCCGACATCCTGCTCACCACCACCATCATCGAGAACGGCATTGACCTGCCCCGGGTCAACACCCTGCTGGTGAACCGGGCGGACGCGTTCGGACTCGCCCAGCTCTACCAGATCCGGGGCCGGGTGGGGCGGTCCTCGCGGCGGGCCTACGCCTATCTGCTCGTGCCGCAGGGAGCGCCGCTGGCGGGCGGCGCGCAACCGCGCCTCGCCGCCCTCCGGGAGTTCAGCGAACTGGGCGCCGGGTTCCGGATCGCGGCGCTGGACATGGAACTGCGGGGCGCCGGCAACCTGCTGGGCGCCGCCCAGCACGGCCACCTGGAAGCGGTAGGGTTCGACCTCTACTACCGGCTCCTCGAAGAAGCGGTCGCCGAGGCCCGCGGCGACCGTCCAAGATCCCGCTGCGCCATGAACCTCCGCTTCCAGTTCCGCATCCCCGGCGACTGGCTGGAGGACGTCCGGCGCCGGATGTGGCTCTACAAGCGCTGCTCTTCCGCCGCCGACCTGGACACCCTCGACCGGCTCCGCGACGAGGTGCGCGACCGGTTCGGGGCGCTGCCGGCGGAGGTGGAGCTCCTCTTCCAGCACGTGCGCCTCCGCATCCGCGCCGAGGCGCTCGGCTACACGGCGGTGATCCGGGAGGGCGATGCGCTGCGCTTCGAATCGGACGCGAAGGACCGTTCCTTCCGCTCGCCGCTCGCCCCCGGAGCGGGGCCGGCGGAAGTGCTCGGGTCGCTCCAGATGGCGCTGTCGGCGCTGGAGGCCGTCGCGCTCAGCCGGGAAAACGAGGGTCCGGCGGACCGGAGAGCCGTCTCGTGAGCCGGTTCCCCGCCGGGGCGATCCTGCTGCTGGCGCTCGCCGGGGCGGGCTGCGGCGGCTTCGCCGGGGAAGACGATCCGGTGGTCGTCTCGGTGGGCGGGCGCGAGGTGACCCAGGCCGCCCTCGACCGGTTCATCGCGTCCCGGACGGGGCTCGGCGGGACGCTCGACGCTCCCCTGCTCAGCGCTCTCCTCGAGGAGTTCGTGCGCGAGCGACTCCTGGTGATCGCCGCGGAGGAAGCGGGGGTCGAGGTCTCCGAGGTCCAACTGCTCGAGGAGACCTCCGCCCTGCGGCGCGGAGCCGGGCCCGACGTGGTCCGGACCGAGACCGGGACCGGCGCGCCCGCGGGCGACGGCGACGCGGCGGCGGGCCCGGACGACGGCTGGCTGCGCTCGCAGGTGCGGGACCGGCTCCTGGTGGACCGGTTCATGGACACCGTGGTGCTGGCCGGCGTCGAAGCGACGGACGAGGCCCTGCAACTGGAGTTCGAGGCGAACCGCGCCTTCTACGGGCGTCCGGAGACCGTCACCGTCTCGGAACGGCGGTTCGGCGACCGGGAGAGCGCCGAAGCCGCCGCCCGGGTCCTCCGTCAGGAACCCCGGTCCGGCGGGGACGGCGAGGGCGCCGACCCCTTCCTGCCGGTCGGCACGTTCCGGAGGGGCGAGTTGCCGGACGACGTGGACCAGGCGGTCTTCGTCCTCGACCCCGGGGACACCACCGACGCGATCGAGACCGCGGCGGGCTTCCGGGTCTTCCGGGTGGAGCAGCGGCTCCCCGCCGCCTCGCTCGAGTTCGAGGAAGTGCAGGATGTGGTCCGGCTCACGGTCCTCCGCCGGGAAGCCGACGCCCGCGTCCAGACCCTCCTCGAGGACCTCCAGAACCGCCACCCCGTCCGCGTCCACACCGACAACCTCCCCTTCCCCTACGTCGGGCTCCTCCCCAAACTGGAGTGACTCACCCAGTCCCGGAACAGCACGCCAACCTGGACCGCCGGCCTGGAACGCCGGCAGGGTGCTGAATGTTGCGCCGTGCGCGGCGCGGAGCGCCGCGGTGCCGGTCTGGAGACCGGCGTTCCAAGGCGGTGCGCCATCAGGGGGCTGAACGTTGTGCCGTGCGCGGCGCGGAGCGGCGCGGGTGAGCGAGCGGCAGGTTCGCTACGAGCTGGGTCGCGAGGAGGGTGGGGGTGACGACCGCGGGAAGTTGGAGCGCCGGACGCCTAGAATGTCCGTTCCCTCCTGACCGGACAAGGAAGTCCTCATGCCGCGCTCCCCGATCCTCGCAACCCTGCCGCTGGTCCTCTTCAGTGCCCACGCCGGCGCCCAGGAAACCGGAAACGGCGCGTCCGCGGAGGTCTTGGACCGGGTCGTCGCCCTTGTCAACGGGGACATGATCACGCTCAGCGAGCTGCAGCGGCAGGTCGTCATCCAGGCGGAGCGTCTCGGCGTCCCCGACGATCCCGAGGTCCAGGCCACCTTCCGGAGATCGGTCCTCGAGGGGATGGTGGACAACACGCTGATCCTCCAGGTCGCCGACCAGCGCGGGCTCCGCGTCCCGGACCGGTACTTCGACGAATGGAAGGAAGCGACCATCGAGGAGATGAACCTCCCGAACGAGGAAGAGTTCGTCCGGCAGGTGGAGCTCCAGGGATCCAACATGGAGGAGCTGAAGAAGCAGTTCCTCGAGGGCGTCCTCATCCAGGAGATCCGCCGCCAGGACATCGAGGAACGGGTCCAGATCAGCGAACCGGAGATCGAGCAGCGCTACCGCGAGAACGTGGACGAGTTCATTCGCCCGCCGCAGGTCCGGCTGCGGGAACTGGTCGTCCACGTCACCGAGGCCGGCGAGGCGGAGGCGCGGGAGCGCCTCGCCGAGGCCCAGCGCCTGATCGCGTCGGGCACCGACTTCGGAGAGGTAGCGAAGGTGCGGTCGGAATCCGGTTCGGCGGAGAGCGGCGGGGACCTCGGTCTCTTCCTGGTCCGCGAACTGGACGAGTCCTTCCGGTCGGTGGTGGCCGAACTCGAGCCGGGAGCGGTTTCCGAACCGCTGCGGATCGGCGAATCCCTCTACCTGCTCAAGGTGGACGAGCGGACCGAAGAATCCACCATCCCGCTGGACGACGTGCGGAACCAGATCGCCGAATCGCTCTACAGCGAAAAGATGGCGGCCGAGATGGACAACTTCGTCCGCAACCTCCGGGAGAACGCCATCGTCGAGATCCGCCTGGACGAAGGCGACACGGCGACCGAGCCACCCTCCCGCTAACGGCACGGCGCGACGCGATGCCGGCCGGAGGCCGGAGCTCCCTTCCCTGCGCCCCGTGAGGATGTGCGGCAGATGTGCCATTTCGGTCCGCTACGATCCCCTCTTATCGCTCCGCAATCTTGATTCCTCTGTTTATACATAGGCTTCAAGAATCAAATCACATCTTGCATCAAATCCACGATGATCCGACACGCCCAAATCGAAGGGAATCCCGACAGGCGCGAGGGCAACGTATCGCGCTACGAGCGTCTCTTGTCTGCGGCTCTCTGGAGCATCAGGGAACTTCCTGATCGCCTTCAAGCCTAAACTCCATTCACCTTTATGCAAGCCCACTCTATCGAGCTTAAGTCCGTTTCCGACCTCCTAGTTGACGAGTACGGCGACGAGAGGCGGTTCTGGATTCCGGACTACCAGCGGGGCTACCGTTGGACGCCCCTCCAAGTGACTCAACTACTCGATGACGTCTGGGAGTTCGTTCAACGCGAGGCCGGCAGTCGGCAGTCCTTCTACTGCCTACAGCCAGTTGTCATCAAACGGCGATCTGACATGAGTTACGAGGTCGTGGACGGACAACAGCGCTTGGTGACCATACACATCTTGCTCTCCTACCTCGCGGACATTGCTTCGATTCTCGGTAAGAGGTCATTCAAGATCGCTTTCGCGACGCGCGGTTCCCTGGGTGAGGGATTCTTGGAACACATCGATCCGAACCAAGCGGACGACAACGTCGACTTTTTTCACATGGCGGCGGCCTACAAGGCCATCGAAACCTGGTTTTCGCAACACGATAACGGAATGCAGCGACTCAGGCTGCTCCAGCATCTGTTGAACGACGACGCCACGGGGCGCAACGTTAAGGTGATCTGGTTCGAGCTTCACTGCTCGGACAACCCGATTGGCGCCTTTACTAGGCTCAATATCGGGAAGATTCCTCTTACGAACTCTGAACTCATCCGATCCCTGTTCCTGAAACGCATGGACGACGACACGGATACCACGGCGTTTCAGCTCCAGGTCGCACACGAGTGGGACCAAATGGAGAAGGCACTACAGAATGACGCCTTCTGGTGTTTCTTGAGTAACGACGTCGGGCCGCCTAAGAGCCGTATGGAGTTTGTGTTTGACCTCCTCGTCCGGGAATCCGGCGGTCTCGCAACTAGATCACACGACCCATATCGCGTGTTCCATACCTACGCTACACGGATCAACAGGAGTCGCACCAACCAGGAAAGCGAATGGATTAAGGTCAAGCGGACGGTCATGCTTCTTGAGGAGTGGCATGTAGACCGGACGCTCTACCATCTCGTCGGACTCCTAGTCGCGTGGGACGTTGCGGTTCCTGAGCTTGTCGCTATAGCCAATGGCCGAAAAAAGCGCGAATTCCAGAAAACGCTCCGTGCCAAAGTCTTCAAATCAGCCTTTGGACAGGACCAACCGACGGACTTAGCCTTCGACGAGAGACGGGAACTCGTTTCTGGTGTACTGGCCGATCTGGAATATCCAACCGACCGAGCACGCATTCGTGCCGTGCTCCTTCTGTTTAACGTGGCCATTCACTTGGAGAGCGCGAACGGATACTCACGCTTTGACTTTGCGGCGTTCAAGGGCGGCCAATGGGACATAGAGCACGTTCGGTCTGTGGCACGTGGTCGCCCCGTGTACCGTGCGGACCGCCGGACATGGTTTCGGATATGTCGGGAGCAGCTACAGAAGGACGAGTCCGAGGCCGAGTTGTGTAGCCAGTTGGATTCCTACCTAACGCTATCTGCGGACGAGACTGACGACGCCGACTTCGAACGCCTGTACAAGCGTGTCTTGAAGGTATTTCGGGAAGAGGATGATGAGGATGTTGACGACGGCATCGGGAACCTGGTGCTCCTCGACCAGAGCACGAACCGCAGCTACAAGAACGCTGTTTTTGCCGCCAAGAGGCAGCGTGTCGTTGCCTTGGATCAAAGCGGTGGCTTCGTGCCGTTGGCTACGAGGAATGTGTTCCTAAAGGCCTACAATCCAAAGCCGGATACGCTTCTCTTTTGGACACGATCCGACCGTGATGCCTACCTTTGCGCGATGGTAGACGCGATAACGCACTTCTTCGACAATGCGGACCAATAGCGACTCGTACACCATAGGCCCACCGCTGACGCTCCGCGGCCTTCTCGAGCGGTACGGCCAAGTCCGAATCCCCATTATCCAGCGTGACTACGTTCAAGGTCTGGACAGTGAAGGCGAGACGAGGCGCGAGTTTCTTCGTGTGTTGCGTGACGCGGTATCGGACTCCTCGAATGATCTGAAGCCTCCCGTCAATCTAGACTTTATCTACGGGAACATCAAGGACGGACAGAGGACGAGTTTCCTGCCCCTCGACGGACAACAACGACTTACGACGCTGTTCTTGTTGCATTGGTACCTAGCGTGGCGCGATCGGGAACATGACCTGTTCGACCGCCTATTTCGAGGCGATCGTGGTTGCCGTTTTTCCTACAGCGTCCGAACGAGTAGTGCCGAATTCTTTGACGCGCTTTCTGCGTTCCGTCCGGATACCAACGCGACCGGCGCGGTGTGTGTTTCTGCGTTGATCAAGGATCAACCCTGGTATTTCCGACATTGGCGATTGGACCCCACTATTCGAGCTGCAACGGAGATGCTGGATGCGATACATATCGACTTTATGGATTGTGCCGGCGGCTTCCTACGCCTTGTAGATCCGGAGAAACCGGCGATTACGTTCCAGCTTCTAGAGTTGCGCGAATTCGGGCTCTCGGACGACCTGTATATCAAGATGAATGCGCGAGGAAAGGGATTAACGGAGTTTGAGGCATTCAAGGCGCGGTACAGGGAACACATCGAAGCACAGTTTGATGGCGAGAGCAGACGATTGAGCGGCGAGGATATTCCGGTTGCAGAGTACTTTGTTCGTCGCATGGACACAGTTTGGTCCGATCTGTTCTGGCGATACAGAAGAAAGGGAGCGTCGTCATGCGATAGGGAGATAATGAACCTCATCCGCGTAGTGGCCATGGCGTCACGGAATCCAGGTGAAGAACAATATACGAAGAGAATCTCGGCGCTGCGCGATCACAGGAACCCAGCGACGTTCAGTACTCTGGACCGATACGGGTGTCTGGACCGCAGGCTATCGGAGACCTTACTGTTGCTGCTTGATACGTGGAGCGGATCCAACGGATCCTTTGCGGCGCAGCTCACGGAATCACGGCCGTTTAACGAGCTAGGCTTTTTTCGCCGTGCGATATCGCGGCCAACTGACGTCGGCTATGCCGAATTAGTTCAGCTAGTCGGATTTATTGCGTTCTTGGAGGCGAATGACACGCTCACAAGTCAGGCGAGCCTCTACGATTGGATGCGTATTATTGTCAATCTGTCGACGAACACAGCGTATGACGGCCCCAGCGATTTACAGCGCAGTGTAAGGGGGATCGCCGCCCTTTCACATCGCAGTGGGGAAGTGCTGGAGTATTTCGTGAATCACGAGCGACCGGTTGTCGGGTTCAATGAACAACAGATTGAAGAGGAACGACTGAAGGCCGAGTTGATATCCGCCGGTTACCGCTGGCGGCCCCTTATCGAGACGGCAGAGAGGCATGGCTATTTCAAGGGCCAGATCGGATTCCTGCTGGATTTCTGCGGAGCGCGTGACGCGTGGGCGACCGGTCAACATGAGGGCTGGAGTGCGGCGGGGCACAGAGATGTACAGAGGGAATTTCGGCGATACTTGCGCGCAGCGAAGACAATGTTTACCCCGAAGGGCCTTAGTGATGTCGGCGAAAACCGATGGGAGCGCGCCCTGCTGACGTTGGGAAAATACCTGCTACGAAGGTGGTTGAACTACTCGTTTCTCGTTAATGCGACGACAGAGAATGCTAGCTGGAAAGGCCTGCTGCGGGCGTCGAATCGTGAGAGTGCGGCATCGCGTATGCTCCTTCAGCGTTTGTGGGATCGGCTAGATCACGACGGTAACATTGCAGATCAACTGGATAAGATGATTTACGCCGCGAGCGGCCTAGAGGAGTGGAGAGAAGCACTCGTGAAGACCTCTGAAGCGATCGCGTACTGCGGGATGCGGGAGATTCGTTGGGAGTCGGAAGACGAGATCTATCTGTTGAGGAAGCGGCAGATGAATGGGGCACATGCGGAGCTGTTCACCTATTGCCTCTTTGTGGCCGGAAAGCTCGAGGATGCGTTGCCTGACACAGTGAATGTAGAGTACATGTTTCCGACAGACACGTACACGCGGCCCGGGATTGTGATGAGGTGGGTACAAAACAGTAGGCGTGTGGTCCTGACGCTCGAGCGGTCGGGCATAGACTACGTCGTCACCGTGTGTCAGCACGGGCCGGCTAACGGTGCAAGCGTGGAATGGCAGGTCCCAGAGTCCGCGGGACTCAAAGAAACAGACGGGATGCTGCGGAAGGAGATCGGAACGAGTCGGGTCGAGGAAGCCGTGGCGGGCCTTGTGAGAGTCCTTACGAGGGCTTCGGCCGAGGCGTGATTCGAAATGCGGGGGGATCTGCGGCAAGGGAGCCGCGTAAACGCCCGTGGCCAACCGAGACGGCGCACATTGTCGGCGGACGAATCTACGCCGGAAACAGATTGGAGCAGGGTTAAGGCGATTGTTGCGGCTCTGTACAAGAACACAGACGAACTCGAAGCGATCTTTCCGGATCGCAGGTTCACACCTGACGGCCACCTGATGGGAAGTCTTGGCGAAGTCATTGCAGCGTACATGTTCGGGCTTGATCTGGAGAAACCATCTAAGACCGGGCACGATGCTCACGCACCGGACAAGAGAAAGTCGAAATCAAGCTGACGCAGGGGACGAGGGTGGGATTCCGCGAAAAGCCCGAGCACGCCATCGTGCTGCAACGAAAGAAGGGCGAGTCGGTTCGGGTTGTCTTCAACGGTCCAGGCTGGGAGTTTTGGGGCGATATTGGCGAGCAGCAACGAAATGGCCAACGGTCTATTTCGGTCAGTAAACTTCGCGATGCCGACGGCCGGGTAGCGGATAAAGACAGGCTGCCTCAGGTCCACGATCCACCATTGTGACCGGCCATGCGGACCGGCGATCCGGATTGCCTGCGGAGTTCGCGGCGTCTAGCTAGGACGGGTTCCCTCGCGGCGCGATGCGGGCCAGACGCGCGGCGGTCCGAGGGTCACCCGTCCCGGGTGGACATCTCAAGGTGGAAGCCTCTGCTCACATCTCCCGCCACGAGCGGTGGTGCGCACCGGTAGGGCGCGACCTCAGCGCAGAACCCGCAGCGCGGTCTCGGGGGCTTGGTCAAGCAGCCGCAGCAACGCCCGCGCGGCGCCGGTCGGGCAGCGCTTCCCCTGTTCCCAGTTCCGGATCGTCTCCGGCGGCACCTGGATCCGCCGTGCGAACTCCACCTGGGACAGGCCAAGGCGTCGGCGGACCCGGCGGGCGAAGCGCGCCGTCTCCCGGATCGCTTCCTCGTCATCGTCGCGTTGCTGCCGGGCGAGGTCCGCTTCGGTGGTTCGGTCGAGCACGGCGTAGTCCACCCGCCCCGGCGGCAGGCTGTTCGGATCGCGCTCGAACTCCACAACCGAAATATGGGCCAATGGCCTACCTCGATCAAGGCCCCGGCGTTCGCTGGCTGTGAAGAAACGGTCCCGCGGGTAGGCCAACGTCAATGGTGGCGCCCCCGGCTTGGAACGCCGATCTCCAGATCGGCACGCGCGGCGCTCCGCGCAGCGCACGGCGCGGCGTTGATCTGCGGGGTGGTTCTCTCTACGCAACGCAACACACAGGGCGTTTCCGGACGTGCGTCCCGCAAGGCCGAACGGCGCCGCGTTCTCCGCGGGCCTCCGGCCCGCTGTGCCGATCTGGAGATCGGCGTTCCAAGCCGGCGTGCCGAGGGGTCAGCCGCCGCGGGTGTGCATTTCTAGGTGGGGGTCCTTGCGGAGGTCGCCGGCGGCGACGAGTGGGGTGCGCTGGTCGAGGGCGGCTCGCTCTTCGGCGCCGCGGTCGGTTCGGGCTGACCAGGTGGAGGTGATCAGCGCCTCGATCTCGGCGGCGGTTGCTCCGGAGCGGAGCGGGGCCCGGAGGTCGAGTCCTTCGGGGGCGTAGAGACACCGGAACCAGCGTCCGTCCGCGGTGACGCGGCTGCGGTCGCAGGCGCGGCAGAAGGGTTCGGAGACCGAGGCGATGATGCCGAAGACCCGTCCGTCGGGAATCCGGTAGCGGCGGGCCGGCGCGGTGGGGTCCTCGACCGGAACCGCTTCGACGCTGCCGTAGCGCCTCGCCATAAGCGCGCGGATGGCGGTCGCATCGAACACCAGGTCCGGGCGCCAGCCGGTGGCGCCCCCGACGTCCATGTACTCGATGAAACGGACCTCGCCGCGCTGGTCCGAGGCGAACTCGAAGAGGTCCGCCAGCTCGTCGTCGTTGAACCCCCGGATGACCACCGTATCGAGCTTCAGGGGCCGGAGCCCGGCCGCGTTCGCCGCGGCGATGCCGTCCCGGACGGCGTCCAGTCCGTCCCGGCGGGTGAGCGAGCGGAACCGGTCGGGCCGGAGGGTGTCGAGGCTGACCGTGATCCGGTGGAGGCCCGCGTCCTTCAGCGCCGCCGCCTGGTCGGCGAGGAGGATCCCGTTGGTGGTCAGGGCGACGTCCTCGATCCCCGGAACGACCGAGACCAGCCGGATCAGTTCGGGCAGGTGGCGGCGGATCAGCGGCTCCCCGCCGGTGATCCGGAGCTTCCGCACCCCGAGCGCCGCGAACCGTTCGACGACGAACGCCGTCTCGTCGAAGCTCAGCAGGTCCTTCCGGGGCAGCCAGACGTACTCCTCCTCGGGCATGCAGTACTGGCAACGGAGGTTGCAGCGGTCGGTGACCGAGAGGCGCAGGCTCCCGAGCGGGCGGCGGAACCGGTCGAGGACGGGACTTTGGAGGGAGGACGAGGACAAGGGGCGCTACAGCCTACTACCGGGAGGTCGGGAAGCCCGGTGTCCGTCAGTTGATCGCGATCAGTTCGACCTCGAAAAGCAGGGTCGCGTAAGGAGGGATCCGGGGTTGCCGGCCGGCCGCGCCGTAGGCGAGTTCATGGGGAATCACGATGCGCCGGCGTCCGCCGACGCGCATCCCCACGATCCCCAGATCCCAGCCCACGATGACCGCGCCCACCCCAAGCGTGAACTCGAAGGGGTCCTCCGCGGTGGTGGAATCGAAGGTGTCCCCCTTGTTGTCGGGCGCCAGCAGGTCGTACACCCAGCCGTGGTAGGCCATCGCGAGGGAATCCCCGTTCCCGGCCTCCTCCCCGGAGCCGACCTGCAGATCGGTGGGTTCGAACGGCACCTCCGCTCCCGCCACCAGGTCCACCTCGAAGAGCAGGGTGGCGTTTCCGGGGACCAGGCTGTTCCCCTGGGCGCCGAAACCCAGGTCGGGCGGCACGACGATCCGGCGTTTCCCTCCCACCCGCATGCCGGCCATCCCCCGGTCTATGCCGGGGATGACCTGTCCCACGCCGAACCGGAACGAGTCGGGATCGTCCTCGGCTACCGATATGAACTCCGAACCCCGGTTGTCGGGACCGGACTCGTCGTAGAGCCACCCGGTGTAGGCGATCGCGAGCAGCCAGCCGTCCTGCACCTCGGGACCCTCCCCTTCCTCAAGATCCGTGAACCCGAAGGGCACGTCGAGCGGCGGGGCTGGTTCCGGTACCGGCGGCGTCGTGGGGGAGGCCCCGTCACCGCCGCAGCCGGGTCCGAAGGCGCCGGCCGCGAACAGGATGGCCGGCAGGAGGGACTGCCGGCGTGCCGTGCCGGTCTGAAGACCGGCGCTCCCAGCGGCCACCGTACGCTCAGCGGGCCAGAAAAACGCCGGGGCGCGCATCGGTGACGACGCCGTCCGCGAACACGGTCTCGCCCCCGACCAGCACCCGGTGGATCCCGACCGAGAGTTCGTGGGGCGCCTCCGGGGTGGCCCGGTCCGAGACCGTGTCCGGATCGAATAGCACCAGGTCCGCGACCATTCCGGGGGCGATCCGGCCCCGGTCGGCGAAACCCATGTGGTCCGCGGCGAGCGAGGTCATCCGCCGCACGGCCTCTTCGAGGCTCAGGATTGCCCGTTCGCGGACGAACTGCCGGAGCGCCCGCGGGAAGGAACCGAAACCGCGGGGATGGGCGCCGAAGAGCGCGCCGTCGGTGGACAGGTTGGCGTGCTCCCAGGCGAAGAGCGCGGCGATGTCGTCCTCGGCCATGCTGGTGGCGATCACCGTTTCGACGCGGGTTCCGGGTTCGAAATCCGGGTCAGCGTCAGCGCGCATCGCCTCGGCCCGCTGGATCAGCTCCAGAAGCGTCACGGCCGGCTCCTCCCCGCGCTCCGCCGCGATGCTGGCGAGGGTGCGGCCGGCGTAGGCGGGCTCCGGCGCGTAGGTCGGAATCAGGATGCCCTCGGGCAGGGCCATCTGGGAGACCACGAACCGGGACTCCTCGAGGTCGGTGAAGTCCCGCTCCGGGAACATCACGGTGAGGGTGGACTGCCAGTACGGGTAGGGATAGACGTCCAGCGTGATGTCCACCCCGGCGGCGCGGGCTTCCTCCAGCCGGCCGAGGAAGCGGGGCACTTCTCCCCAGAGGCTCTGGAGCGCCAGCTTCGCGTGGGTGACCTGGACCGGCATTCCGGTCTCCTCGCCGATCCGGATGATCTCCTCCACCGCCTCCCAGAACCAGCGGTCCTCGCTGCGCAGATGGCTGAGGTAGCGGCCGCCCGCGTCGGCGGCCACCTGGGCCAGCGCCACCACCTCTTCGGTCGCCGAGTAGATCCCGGGGTCGTACTCGAGGCCGGTGCTCAGGCCGAGCGCCCCGGCGGCGAGGTCCGCTTCGAGAAGGCGGGCCATCGCGGCGGTCTCGCCGGGAGTCGCCTCGCGGCGGAAGTCCTCGCCCATGACCAGCGCCCGGAAGGTGTTGTGGCCCGCGAAGCTGGCCACGTTCACGGTCGCCGGGGAGGCCTCGAAACGGGCGCGAAAGTCCGCCAGCGGATGGTGCGAGCCGCCGTCCTGCCCCACCACCAGGGTCGTGATCCCCTGGCTTACGGCGGCGGTGGCGTCGAGCCGCTCGAGGAGGTCGCGGTCGGCGTGGCTGTGGGTGTCAATGAACCCCGGCGCCAGTACCAGGCCTCCCGCGTCGAGCACGGTGTCTCCGGATACGGGCGCGGTACCCGCGCCCACCTCCGCGATCCGCCCGCCCACGACGCGAACGGTTCCGGAAACGGCCGGTGTCCCGGCGCCGTCCACGATGCGGGCGTTCGTGATGGCGAGTCCGGGAGGCGCTCCGGCATCACACCCCGCAAGGGCCAGCAGCAGTCCCGCCAGCGCAAGCGCGACGCCACGCTTTCGGCGGATCATTGTTTCCTCCGGGGTTTCCTCCGGGCTCCGCCGGGGACGGTACCAGACGGGTCCCCACCGAGAGTGCTCGCGCAGCAGTGGGCGATTCCGCCCCGCTCCGCGGGACGGACGCCGACCGGGGTCGGCGTTCCAAGCCGGCAGTGCGATGCGGCCAAGCAGTTCCACGCGCTCTGCGGGCGTGCGGCCCGCGTGCCGGTCTGAAGACCGGCGCTCCCCGCTCCCCTACCCGATCAGGGATTCGAGGCGGGCAGCGAGGTTGGCCTTCGATTGCACTCCCACGATCTGGCCGACCACCTCGCCCTTCTGGAAGAACAGCAGGGTCGGGATCGAACGGACCCGGAACTTCTCGGCGATCCGGGGTTCGTCGTCAACGTTCACCTTGCCGATCACGGCCCGGCCGTCGAAGTCCTCGGCCAATTCCGAAATCGCCGGCGCGATCATCCGGCAGGGGCCGCACCACTCGGCCCAGAAATCCACCAGGCTCGGCTGGTCGCCGCCCACCGTTGCATCGAAATTGTCGCTGGTCAGTTCCAGCGCCTTGCCGTCGGACATACTTTGGTCTACTCCGGGGAATGGGTCCGCCGCTGGCGGTGTCAGGGATCGGTTTCCATTCTAGCCGGTCACTTTTGACCTTCTGCCTTACGCCATACTTTGGCGGTCAGGCGTCATGTCGCATCACCATCATCACGACGCGCTAGCCCCTGCACACGGTGGGAAACTGCCCTCGCGGTGGGCGCTGGGCGCCGCCCTCCTCTGCACCCTGACGATCGCGGCGGCGGAGTTCGTCGGCGGAATCCTCGCCAACAGCCTCGCCCTGCAGGGCGACGCCGGGCACATGCTGAGCGACGCCGCCGCCCTCGGCGTCTCGTTCCTCGCCGCCTGGCTGGCGACCCGTCCGATGACCGCCCGCCGCACCTTCGGCTTCCACCGGGCCGAGGTGCTGGCGGCGCTGCTGAACTCGGTGTTCCTGCTGGGGATCGCCGGCTGGGTCGGCATCCGCGCGGTCGGCCGGCTGGGTCAGCCGGTGGAGGTGGCCGCCCTGCCGGTGCTGGTCATCGCGATCATCGGCCTCGCGGTGAACCTCGTGGCGCTCAAGATCCTGGGCCATCATTCACACAGCAACCTGAACATCCGGGGCGCCTTCCTGCATGTGCTCGGGGACACGCTGGGTTCGGTGGGGGTCATCATCTCGGCCATCGTCATCCACTTCACCGGGTGGACGACGGTGGACTCCCTCGCCTCGCTGGGGATCGCCGGTCTCCTCGTTCTCTCGGGAGCGCGGCTGCTGCGCGACAGCATCTCGGTGCTGATGCTCGCCACCCCGGCCAACGTGGACGGCGAAGCGGTGCGTTCCGGCCTGCTCTCCCTGCCGGGCGTCCTCGGGATCCACGACCTGCACATCTGGACGGTGAACAGCGGCTTCGTTTCGCTCAGTTGCCACGCCGACATCGAAGCCAACACGCCGACGGACGTCATTCTCAAGAGCGCGACCCAACTGCTGCGCGAGCGTTTCGGCATCCGCCACGTCACGATCCAGCCGGAGGTCACCCGGGTCCACGGGGACGCCGACTCGTGCCAGATCCTCGCGACCTGACGAGATCCCGACCGCCCGCCGTCGCGCTGGCGGCGCTGGTGGCGCTGCTGGCGGAGGTCCCCGGTGCCGGGGCGCAGATGAGCACCCTGCGCTACCCGGCAGTCGCGGGAGGCCAGATCCGGATCGAGAACTACCTGGTGCCGCGGGTCACGTCGTGGCCGGCGTATCCGGCCTGGTCCCCCGACGGGAGCGAGATCGCGTTCGCCCTCGACGGCCGTCTGTGGGTAATGCCCGCGGCCGGCGGGGAGGCCCGCCAACTGACCGGCGGGCCGGAGGACCCGGCGGCGACCTACGACTTCGAGCCGGACTGGTCGCCCGACGGCCGCTTCGTGGTGTTCTCCCGCGACACCGACGGGAACCTCGACATCTGGCGGGTCGGCCGCGCCGGAGGGGTTCCCGAGCGCCTGACGCGCCACCCGGCGATGGACTTCCACCCCCGGGCGGCGGCGGGTGGCCGGGTCCTCTATTCCTCGGCGCAGTCGGGCAGCTTCGACATCCGCGCGGTGAGCGCGGACGGGTCGGACACGCTCGTCTGGGGCGGCGATTCCAACGAGATCCAGCCGGACCCCGGCCCGGACTTCGGGGAGGGCCTGCCGGGCGGTTTCCTGGTGGCGGTCTCCAACCGGTCCGACTACCCCGGGACCGGCGGCATCTTCCGGATCGAGGGAGCGGGCGACTACCAGGAACTCCACGTCGAGGAGACCACCTTCCGGACCCGTCCCGCGGTGTCCCCCGACGGCAGCCTGATCGCCTTCGCCTCCGACATCCGGGGCAGCTACGACCTCTTCCTGCTGCCCGCGGACGGCGGCCTCCCCTTCCGGCTGACCCGCGACGACGACTGGGACGAGAAGGACCCGGCGTGGTCTCCCGACGGGCAGGAACTCGTCTTCACCACGAACCGGAACGGGCAGCCGGAACTCGAGGTGATCGGCGTCCACGGCGGCGGCGCCCGGCCGCTGCCGGTCACGGGGCTCGACCGCGCCGGACCGGCGTGGGGAAGGCTGCGGGTCCAACTGAGCGAGCCGGCGCGGGCGACCGTGATGGGAGCCGACGGCAGGGCGCACGCCCCGCGGGGCGTCTTCCGCCGCATCGTCTCCTACACGGAGACCCACTACTTCCACGCCGCCGGGGAATTCGTCGTGGAGCTACCTCCGGGCGGGGCCACCGTCCGCCTCAAGCGCGGCGTCGAGTTCCGGCCCTGGGAGCGGGAGGTCACGATCCGGTCCGGGGAGGACTCGCGCCTCGAAGCGGAACTCGAACGCTTCAGCGATCTCGGCGCGGAGGGCTGGATGTCCGGGGACACCCACGTCCATGACCTCCACGCCGGCGACCTGCGGATCACCCCCGCGGACCTCGTGGCCCAGGCGGAGGCCGAGGCGGTGGAGGTGATCCATGCGCTCATCCACGTGGACGGCTCGCGGACCATGGGGGACCCGGCCCGCTTCGTGGCCGGCCGGCACCCGGCGTCCACGGAGAGCGTGTTCCTCCGCTACGGCCAGGAGTACCGGATGCCGTTCGGACACCGGACCTTCCTGAACCCCGAGCGGCTCTTCTACCCGCTGGCGACCGGGGTCCGGGGGACGGCGCGGGAGGCGCCCTTCCCGCCGCTCTTCGAGTACATCCGGCGCCTGCGAGCCGAGCAGGGCGACCAGGTGGTGGCCGGCATGCCCCATCCCTACTTCGCCTATCTGGCGGAGGGAATCCGGTTTGACGGCGCCTCCCCCTCCGAGATCCCGCTCGACGCGACGCTCGGCGTCGCCGACTTCTTCGACATCAACTGCATCCCGAGTTCGGAGACCGGATCGGCGGCGATCTACGCCCGCCTGCTGAACGCCGGCTTCCGGCTGGCCGCCGCGGGCGGCTCGGACACCTTCTCGGACACCTCCCGCGATCCGCCGCTCGGCACCGGCCGCACCTACGTCCGCCTCCGGGACGGCGAGGGTCCCGAGGACTGGCCGCTCGCCCTCCGCGCCGGCCGGAGCTTCTCGACGAACGGGCCGCTCCTCGAACTGGACGTGGACGACCACGGGATGGGAGACGAGATCCAGAGGGACGGCCCCGCCGTGCTCCCGGTGCGGGCGCGCGCCGTCTCCGCGGTGCCCATGGAACGGCTCCTGGTGCTCGTGAACGGCGAGGTGTGGCGGGAGGCGACCAGTGACCCGGCCGCCGACCCCGTGGCCGGTTCGCCCTTCGAGCTGGAGATCGCGGGAGAACTCGAACTCGCGGACAGCGCCTGGATCGCGGTGCGCGCCGAGGGGCCGCGGTCCGTCTGGACCACCGACAGCTCCCTCTTCGCCCATTCCACCCCGGTGTACGTCCTGATCGAGGGGCGCGGCATCGTGGTGGAATCCGACCGGCGCTACCTGGAAACGATGATCGAGGACTTCGGCGCCGCGATGGCCCGCCGCGACGACTGGCTGAACGAGGCCCAGCGCGACCTCGTGCTCGCCGGGGTGGAAGAAGGTCTTGCCCAGGTCCGCGCCCGGAAGAGGTAGGCAGTCCATCCAGGGCAACAGGGCCGACGTAGCGGTCGTCGGCGCCGGTCCGGCGGGATCGCTGGCCGCCCGGCAACTGGCGGTTTTCGGCCTGGATGTGGTGCTGGTCCACCAGCCCCGGCGGCAGCGGCAGCATCTCGGCGAGAGCCTGTCGGCGTCGGCGCCGCGCCTCCTCGGGTCGTATGGCCTGGAGATTCCGGAGTCGGTCTACGCGCCGCGTCCTAACGACCACTTCGTCCGCTGGGGCGGACGCGAAGACCGGATCGCCGCCCAGCCGGAGGCGGGCGCCGGGGAGGGGCAACGGCTCATCCGCCGTGACCACCTCGATGACTGGGCTCTGTCCGAGGCCCGCGCCGCCGGCGCGCGGGTGATCGTGGGCTCGGCGGCGCGAGACCCCGAAGCCGGAGGCGCGGCGCTCGTCGTCCGGCAGCGGGGCGAGAACGAGCGGCGCGTCACCGCCGGGGCGCTGGTGGACGCTTCCGGCCGCAGCGGTGTCCTCACCCGCGAGAAGAGGGAGCGGCCGGGATTCCGAACCACGGCGCTCACCGCGCACTTCGCTCCCGGCAACCGGGAGGGAACGGTGATCGAGGCGTTTTCCGATGGCTGGGTCTGGAGCGCCCCGGTTGTCGACGGCCGCCGGGACGTCACCGTGATGCTTGACGCGGAGGACGCCGCCGGGAGCCCCGAGGAACGCTTTCGGGAAGCGGTGGGGCTGGTGGATCTCGGCGGGTTCGTCACCGGCGACCCCCTGACGCCGGTCCGCGCGGCGGACGTGACCCCGTACCGCCTGCGGTCGGCCGCCACATCCGGCGAAGCGCTGCTGATCGCCGTCGGCGACGCGGCGAGCGCCCTCGATCCCCTTTCGGGACTCGGAACCATGAAGGCGATGGACTCCGGGCTCACCGCGGCGGTGGTCCTCCGCACCGCGCTCGAACGGCCGGGCGATGCCGGGCTGGCCCTCGCGTTCCACGGGACGAAGGAACGGGGACTGGCCCTGGAGGCCGAGGAACGGGTTGCCGGCTTCTACGCCGAGGAGGAACGCTTCGGCGAGCGGGCGTTCTGGCGGCGCCGCTCCCGGAGAGCCGCCGCGGCGGCGCCTCCCCGGCGGCTCCCCGGGGACGGCCGCCTCGCGCCGGCCCCGGGGGCCCGGGTCGAGACGCAGGGGGTGCTGCACGGCGACTGGATCGCGCGCGCGGACGTGGTGGTCCGGCCCGGGCGTCTCCGGCCCGCCTACCGGGTCGCCGGGATCGCTCTCGCCGATCTGTTCCGGACCGCGTCCGCCACGGGCAGCATCCACCGGACTCTCGAGGCGTTTCCCGCCCCGGAACCGGCCGCACGGGCCGCGCTCGCCTGGCTGGTTGCGGAGGGGTTCCTGATCGCCACCGAGTCGAACCCGGAGACCGTCCGTCCCGGGTGAGCGGCAAACAGCCTGTGGTGAGACTCCGTGAGCGCCGAGAGGCCCAGTTGCCGTGAGAATGCGGTCAGGGCGATCCGCCTCGCAGCGCCAGCCTCCGGCTGGCATCGCGGGGAGCGCGAAACGCCCATGATCGGTCCTCCCGCACACCCCGCCCGTCTTGAAGCGGCGGAAATGGCTTGGAACGCCGGCTTCAGCCGGCACAGCGAGCCGAAGGTCCGCGGATGTCGTGCCGCTATTCGCGGTAATGGACCGCGAGCCGAGCATCATCGGGCAGATGGGCGTCGTGCCGCACGCTGCGCTTCGCGCAGCGGGTGCCGGCTGAAGCCGGCGTTCCAAGCCGGTCGCGCCATCGCGGCGCTTGGCCGACCCGCTGGACTGCATTTGCACAACAAACCCGCGCTGATGGCATTCCTCCCCTTGAACGTGGAGCCCACGTTCGGCTCCTTGCGGTCGGCGGTGCGCCGTTCCTGGTTGGGGTCACGCCATGTGGGTCCGTGGCAGCGTGCGTTCACTCCCCTGCAGGGAGAGATGCCGGCCGGAGGCCAGCGCTCCTACTGCACTTGCAACCGGGCCGCGAGGGTCTTGTCGCAGGCCGTCAGCCCGATGCCTCGGCGACCTCGAACCGTTCGACGTTGCGGGTCCGGCTGCTGAACTCCACCCCCACGAGGCGGACGGGGGCGCCGCCGACGCGGTACTTCTCCGCGTAGCCCCGTTCCCGAAGCTGCGCCAGCGCGGTTCCGCTTCCCGACTGCTCGATCACCTTGAATTCAAACAGCCACGCCTGGCCGAACGCGCGGACGGCCATGTCGAGCCGCCCCAGGTTCGTGCTGTCCTCCACCGTCACGTCGAACCCCAGGCCGGCGAAGTACGAATAGAACACGCTCGCGTAGTACCCCTCGTAGTTCGCGATCTCGTTCCGGGTGAACCACTGGTGCGGAATCCCGGCGAACAGGCCGCGGAACCACCCTTCGAGCCCGGCGATGTCCTGTTCCTCCAGCAGCCGGAAGAGCCGCGTCCGGTTCCCCTCCCGCCGTCCCTGGTCCGGATCCAGGCGCGTCAGGAGATGCTGGTTCAGGGCCTTCTGCACTTCCCGGTTCGGATACCCGAGTCGGAACCGGACCTCCGCGCCGAACGCGACTTCCTCACGGATGGTCAGGTATCCGGTCTGGAACAGCAGCGCCTCCGTGGCGATGTGCTCCACGTCGAAAGCCGAGAGGAGGTCGCTGCTGCTCACCAGGTCGTCGAGCCGCGGCGTGATCGTCTTGCGCCGGATCAGGCTCTCCACCAGGAAACCCGGCGAAGCGCTGTCGAACCAGTGCGGCAGGAACTCGCGACTGTCGAACAAGAGCAGCACTCCGAACGGGTTGTACACCCGCTCCTCTCCGCGCCAGTTGTAGCCGTCGTACCACTCCCGGATGCGGTCCCGGTCCAGGCCGGGCAACTCGGGGGCGAACACTTCGTCGAGATCGGACTCCCGGTAGCCGCAGATCGCCGCGTAGCGGCGGTCCAGCGTGATGTCCTTCAGGTTGTTCAACTCGGAGAACAGGCTCACCTTGGAGAACTTGCTCACCCCCGTCAGGAAACTGAACCGGATGTGGGCATCCGAGTGCTTGAGGACCCCGTAGAGACCCCGCAGGAAGTCGCGGTTGGCGCGCGCCAGGTCCCGCGCCCGCTCCTCGGTGTCGCCGACACAGCGCCCGCTGAAGAGGGCGTCGAGGATGGGCTTGTCGTACTCGTCCACAAGCACCACGACGCGCCGTCCGGTCCGCTCGTGGAGCTCCCTCAGGACCGCCCGAAACCGGCCCGCGACCGTCTCGAATTGGGGCGACATCCCGGCAGCGCGCTCGATCTCGGCGATCCGGTCGAGCGTCTCGGCCCGCAGCGCGCCGGCTTCCGTGTAGTGGCCGCTGCTGAAATCGAGGCGCACCACCGGATTGCGGGCCGACCAGTCCCAGCGGTCGTGGATCGCCAGGCTCCGGAAGAGTGGCTCGTTCCCCTCAAAGAGCTCCTTGATCGTGTCCACCAGGAGACTCTTGCCGAACCGGCGAGGCCGGGAAAGGAAGTAGTGCTTCCCCTCCCGCGTCAGCCGTTCGATCCACGGGGTCTTGTCCACGTAGTAGGCGTCCGCCGTCCGGATTTCCCGGAAGGTCTGGACCCCGATGGGAAGACGGCGGCGGCGCACCTCGCCACCTTACCCCAGCCGCCGGGCCGGACCTCCACCACGGATGCTCCTTCCCGCGAGCACGGGTCGGGCGTCCGCCGCGGAAGCGCGATGGAGCACAATCCCCCCGGATCGCATCGAACAAGGAGGTGTTGATGGCGTCCGACCACCCTGCCCGGGGTCCGGCGGCGCGACCGCGCGGGGCCGGAACTTCCTCGAACCGGGGAGAGCCCGTCGCCGTGATCGGGATGGCGTGCCGGTTCCCCGGCGCGCCGGACATTCCCTCGTTCTGGCAGCTGCTCGAGACGGGCGGGAACGCGGTCACCGAGGGGGTTCCCGGTTCGGGCGTCGGGCGGGTGGGGGAACTCCTCCCCGAGAGCGCCGCGAGCAACACCGCGTGCCGGTTCGGGGCCTTCGTCCCGGACCTGGACCTCTTCGACAACGGGTTCTTCCGGATCTCGCCGGTGGAGGCGGAGCTGCTGGATCCCCAGCAACGCATGATGCTGGAGGTCAGTTGGCAGGCCCTCGAGGACGCGGGGATTGATCCCGACCGGCTGAAGGGAAGCCGCACCGGCGTCTATGCCGGCATCAGCAACGACGAGTACCGCATGCTGGTGGTGGACGGGGAGAAGCCCGCCGAGGCCGCCGGATGCCTCTACGCGCTCAGCGGCACGAACCTGAACGGGGCCGCGGGGCGCGTCTCCTTCGTGCTGGGGGTCATGGGGCCGGCGAAGGCGGTGGACGCCGCCTGCGCGTCGTCGCTCGTCTCGGTCCACGACGCGGTGGCCGACCTCCAGGCGGGGAAGGCGGACCTCGCGCTCGCGGGCGGCGTCCAGGCCATCCTGAACGGACGCATCTACGAACTCCGCGCCGATTCGATGATGCTGTCGCCCGACGGGCAGTGCAAGGCGTTCGACGCGTCGGCGAACGGCTACGTGCGGGGCGAGGGCTGCGGGGTCGTGGTGCTGAAGCGCCTTCGCGAGGCCGAGGCGGACGGGGACCCCATCTGGGGAGTGATCCACGGCGCCTCGGTGAACCACGGCGGGGCCAGCGTCGGGCTGACGGTTCCGCACGAGCCCGCGCTCGTACGGGTGATGAACGAGGCGCTGTCCGACGCGGGCGTCGCTCCGGCCGACGTGGACTACATCGAGGCTCACGGCACCGGCACCACGGTCGGCGACCCGATCGAGATCAACGCGGTGGCGGCGGCCTACGCGAGGGAGCGCGAGGCCGAACACCCGCTGCTCGTGGGCTCCGTCAAGACCAACCTCGGCCACCTGGAGTCGGCGGCCGGGATCGCGGGGCTCATCAAGGCGGTGCTCGTCGTGAATCGGGGGGTCATTCCGAAGCATCTCCATTTCAGGGACCCCAACCCGAGCCTCGACTGGGAGCGGCTCCCGATCCGGGTGACCGCGGAGATGATGGCGTGGCCGCGCCGGAACGGCCGGCCGCGTCTCGCCGGGGTGAACTCGTTCGGGATTTCCGGAACGAACTCCCACCTGATCGTCGGGGAGTACCGCGGCGCCGAAGGCCAGCCCCCGCCGGCGGGACGGCTTGCGGCATCCACGCGGCCGGTGGTCGTCGGTGAGGCGCTCCGGGCGGACGGGGAGTTTCGGGAACGCGCCACGCGGGTTCTGCCCCTCTCGGGCAAGACGCCGGGAGCGCTCCAGCAGTTGGCGGGCCGCTACCGGGAATGGCTCGACGAGGCCGGGGCCGGGGATTCGGCGGCGCGCCGCCTCCCCGACGTGGCGTGGACGGCGGGCGTCGGCCGCAGCCAGTTCGATCTCCGGGCGGCGGTCGTCTTCTCCGGCGCCGAATCCCTCCGGGAGCAGCTCCGCGCGCTGGCCGACGCCGGCGACGGGGTGGAGCCGGGCGCCCGGGCGAGGGTGGCCTTCGCCTACACGGGCCAGGGAAGCCAGTGGGCCGGCATGGGGGAGGCGCTCTACGGGACGGAGCCCGCCGTCCGGGCGGTCCTCGACCGGTGCGAGGCGGCGTTCCGCGAGGCCCGGGGGACATCGCTCCTCGACGTGATGTTCGGGCGCGGCGCCGGGGACGCCGACCTCGGCGACACGGCCTGGGAACAGCCGGCGCTCTACGCGCTCGAGTGCGCGCTGACGGCGCTCTGGTCGAGCGTGGGGATCCGTCCCGACGTGGTGATGGGACACAGCGTCGGAGAGATCGCCGCCGCGCAGGCCGCGGGCGTGTTCCCGCTCGAAACCGGAATGCGGTTCGCCGCCGCGCGGGGAACGCTGCTGTCCGGAACCGCTCCGGGCGCGATGGCGGCGGCCTTCGCTTCGGCGGAACGGGTCGCGGCGGCCATCGCCGCGTGGAACGCCACCTCTTCGGAGCTGCCGGTGAACATCTCGGCGGACAACGGCGCCCACCAGGTGGTGAGCGGCCCGGCGTCCGGGATCGAAGGCGTTTTGGAGCGGTTGCAGGAGGACGGGGTCCGGGTCCGGCGGCTCAACACGACCCGCGCGTTCCACAGCGCCCTCGTGGAGCCGGCGCTCCCGGAGCTGGAGGCGGTCCTGCACGGTCAGGAGATCGGGAGTCCCACCGTCACGCTGGTGAGCAACCTGACGGGCCGGCCGGTCGGGCCCGGCGAAGCCCTGGACGGCGCCTACTGGCGGCGTCACGCCCGGGAGCCGGTGGCTTTCGCGCAGGGGGTGGGCGCGCTCGCCGAACTCGGGGTGGACCTGGTGGTGGAGATCGGCCCGCGGCCGGTGCTCGCCCCCATGACGATGTCGGCGTGGCCGGCGTCGGCGGCGGCGCAGCCGCCGGCGGTGATCGCCAGCCAGCGCGCCCCGTCCGCCGACGAAGCGGCCGGGGGTCACGCGCACTTCGTCGAGGCGGTCGCGGAGGCCTGGGAAGCCGGTCTCCCGGTCCGTTTCGAGGGGCTCTTCACGGGGGAATCGCGCCGGCGCATCGGATTGCCGGGCTACCCGTTCCAGCGCGAGCGCTACTGGCTCAAGACGCCGAAACGCCGGCGGCAGGCCGCGGGACACCCCCTGCTGGGGGTCCGGCACGAGTCCGCGCGCGGCGAGATCACCTTCGAGACAGAGGTGTTCCCCTCGGATCCGGCCTGGCTGAACGACCACCGGGTGTTCGAACGCCGGATCGCGCCGGGCGCGCTCTCCGGGGCGATGGCGATGGCGGCGTCGCTGTCGGAGGGCGGCGGACCCGTTTGTCTCGAGGACATGCAGTTGCACAACCCCCTGGTCTTCACGGAGGACAAGGCGGAAGGCGAAACGGACGAAGGCGGCCGGAAACTGCAGGTCGCGCTCGACCCTCCGGAGGCCGGAGCGCCGCGGCGCGTCCAGGTCTTCAGCAAGGGGCCGGAGGGCGAATGGACCCTGCATCTGGAAGGCCGGTTTTCGCCGGATCCGGGGGGGCCGGAAACCGGCGGACGAACCGATCTGGAAGGCCTGAAGGCCGGGCTGGCGCCTGGAGACGTGGGCGCCTACTACCGGGCGCGGGCGGCCACCGGGATCGCCCTCGGCCCGTCGTTTCGGACCCTGGAACGGGTGTGGTCCCGCCCTGGCGAGGCGCTCGCCGAGGTGTCCTTCCCCGAGGCTCTCGGCCGGCACGAACTGGAGATCCACCCGCTGGTGCTGGACGGATGCTTCCAGACGGTCGGCGTCGCGCGCCTGTCCGGCGGAGCGGACGAGGCCACCTACCTGCCGTTCGGCTGGGACCGCGTCTGGCTCACCGGCCGGCTGCCGGACCGGGTGATCTGCCACGTGCGGATGAACGAGGCTTCGCCGGCGTCCGAGGCGGGGTCGGGAGAGCCTCCGGAGGTGCTGAGCGGGGAGATCCGGATCTACGACCCGGGCGGCGCGCTGCTCGGCGGACTGGACGGCTACGCGGTGAAGCGGGCCACCCGCGAAGCGCTGCTCTCCGCGGTCGAGGGCGTGGACGAACTGCTCTACGAGGTCGTCTGGCGGGACCGCCCGCTCCCGGCGGGAATCTCACCGGCGGACTTCTTCCCGAGCCCGGAAACGGTCGCCGCCGGCCAGCAGCTCCTGTCCGAATACCTGACGGCCGAGGGGGTCGCTCCCCGGGACCGGAACGGTCTGCTCGCGGACCTGGAGCGATGGTCGCGCTCCCGGGCGCTCGCGACGCTGGAGGAACTGGGGTTCCGCCGGGAGGCCGGCGCAACGGTGGACCCGGAGGTCCTGCGCGAGGGACTGAACGTCCTCCCCGAGCACCGGCGCCTGTTCCGCCGGATGCTCGAGATGCTGGCCAAGTCCGGCGTGCTGGCGGAAGCGGGCGACGGATTCACCGTAACCGTGGGAGCCGGGGACCCGTTGCCGGAGCACCTGCCGCGGGACCTCGACGCGTTCGCCGACCGGATGGTGGAGCGGTATCCCCACGGGGTCACCGAGGTCGGGCTCTTCCGGCGGTGCGGCAGCGCGCTCGGGCAGGCGCTCCGCGGCGAGGCCGATCCGCTGACGCTCCTCTTCAGCAGCGGAGATCCCACCCCCGCGGACCTCTACCTGAAGGCGCCGGTCGCGCGCGCCGCGAACAAGATGCTGCGCGACGCGGTGCGGGCGCTGCTGGCCGACAACCCGGAGGGACGCCGGCTCCGGGTGATCGAGGTCGGTGCGGGAACGGGGTCGGCGACCACCTACCTCCTGCCGGAACTCCCCGAAGGACAGTTCCTCTACACCTACACCGACATCTCCGCCGGATTCTTCGCGGAGGCCGAGTCGCGCTTCGGGGATGCCGGCGGGTGCATCGAGTACCGCCCGCTGGACGTCGAGAAGGACCCGGTCGGCCAGGGCTTCGAACGCCACGGCTACGACCTGATCATCGCGTCGAACGTCCTGCACGCCACGCGCTCCCTGCCGGAGACGCTGGGGCACTGCCTGGACCTGCTGGCGCCCTCGGGAACGCTGGTCGCGCTCGAGAACCTCAGCGGTCTCGGCTGGATGGACCTGACCTTCGGGCAACTCGACGGCTGGTGGCGGTTCGCCGACGACTACCGCCCGCACCACGCGCTGGCGAGCCCCGCGGTGTGGCGGCAGGCCCTCGGCGACGCCGGCTTCACCGGCGCCGAAGTGCTGGGCGTGGACGAGTCGGACGCGTCGGTGACACCGGACAAGGGCGTGATCGTGGCGCAGGGACCCGCCGAGGTGAAGGAGGCTCCCGGCGCCTGGGTGGTGACCGGCGACGGCGGCGGCCTGGGCGACGCGGTGGCGGCCGGCCTGGCGGGGCGCAACCAGACGGTGGTGCTCGCGAACGGAGCGGCGCCCGGCGGCGAGGTCCCGCCCATCAGCGGTCCCGGCGTCTTCCGGGTGGCGGTGGAGGCGGACCGTCGCGAGTCGTGGCAGTCCGCGCTCGCCGGCCTGCCGGGGGACCTGCCCTTCGGCGGCGCGGTGCATCTCGCGTCGCTGGACGGCCACGGGACAACCGCAGCGACGGCGGAAGTCGCGGAGGACGTCCGGATGGCGGGGGCCGGTGCTCTCGCCCTCACCCAGGCGGTGGCCGATGCGGACCTCACCCCCGCGAAGGGCCTGTGGTTCATCACCCGCGGCGCGCAGGTACTGGAACGGGAGACCGGCGGGGAGATCGCCGGCGCGACGCTCTGGGGCTTCGGCAAGGCGGTGGCGCGGGAAGCGCCGCACCTCCGGGCGCGGATGCTGGACCTCGATCCGGCGGCGACGGCTCCCGAGCCGGACCTCCTGAACGAGCTGCTCTATCCCGACGAGGAGAACCACATCGCCTACCGGCGGGGAACCCGGCGGGTGGCGCGGCTGGTCCGGGCGGGAACCGAAGGGGAACGGCTGACCCTGCCGGAGGATTCCGAGTGGGCGCTCGCGCCGGACCCCGAGGGCGTCTTCGAGAAGCCGTACGTCAAGCCGCTGCCGCCGCCGCCGCTCGAACCGCGGGAGGTGCGGGTCGGGGTCGAGGCCGCCGGGCTCAACTTCTGGGACGTGTTCCGCTCGCTCGGCTTCATCCCGGAGGGGGACCTCGGCCGGGAGATGTGCGGCCGCGTCCTCGAGGTGGGCTCCGAGGTGTCGCGCGTCGCGGTCGGCGACCCGGTCGTCGGGCTGGGCTTCGGGGCGTTCGCGGCGGCGATGGTGACCCACGAGGAACTGGTGGCGCCCGCGCCGGCGGGCTTCTCCGCCACCGGACTCGCCACGGTGCCGAGCGCGTTCGTCTCGGCGGCGCTGTCCTTCGAGTTCACGGGACTGGCGCCGGGCGAACGGGTCCTGATCCACGCCGGCGCGGGTGGCGTGGGACTGGCCGCCGTCCAGTGGGTGCAGGCCGCGGGCGCGGAGGTCTTCGCCACCGCGAGTGCACCGAAGCAGGCGTATCTCCGCTCGCTGGGCGTGGAGCACGTGTTCGACAGCCGCCGGACGGCGTTCGGGGAGGAGATCCGCGAGGCCACCGGCGGCGAGGGCGTGGACGTGGTGCTGAACAGCCTCACCGGCGAGGGCTTCATCGCCGCCAGCCTCTCCTGCCTCCGCAAAGGAGGCCGCTTCGTGGAGATGGCCCGGCGGGACATCCTGAGCGAGGAGGAGATGGCGGCGGTACGTCCCGATGTCCGCTACCACATCCTCGAACTGGACGTCCTGAAGAAGACGGAGCCCGAGACGGTCGGGCGGGTCTTCCGCGCCCTCATGGCGCGGGTGGAGGCCGGCGAGCTGAAGCCCATCGTCCACAGCCGCTGGCCGCTGGCCGAGGCGGGGGCGGCGCTCGGGTTCATGCGGTCCGGCCGGCACCTCGGCAAGATCGTGGTGACCGCGCCGCCGCTCCGGGAGGCCCGGCTGCGCGAGAACCGGACCTACCTCGTGACCGGCGGCCTCGGTGGAATCGGCTGCGCGGTGGCCGAATGGCTCGCGGACCGGGGGGCGGAGACCATCGTGCTGAACGGGCGCCGGGCGCCGGATCCGGCGGCGGAGGAGACCATCCGCGCGCTGCGCGAACGCGGGGTGACGGTCGAGGTGGCGCTCGCGGACGTGTCCGACTCCGCCGCCGTGGACCGGATGCTGGCGCGGCTGGACCGGGAACTCCCGCCGCTCGGGGGGATCATCCACAGCGTCGGGGTGCTCGCGGACGCCGCGCTGACCAACCAGAGCTGGGAGAGCTTCGAGACCGTGCTGCGGCCCAAGATCCTGGGCGCCTGGCACCTGCATCGCGCGACCCTGGACCGCGACCTGGACCTCTTCCTCCTCTTCTCGAGCCGGGTCGGCGTCATCGGGAACCCGGGCCAGGCGAACCACGCCGCCGCCAACGCCTTCCTCGACCAGCTCGCCGGCCACCGCCGCGCGATCGGACTCGCCGGTCAGGCGATCGCCTGGGGGGCCTGGTCCGAGATCGGCGAGGCCGCCGAACAGCGGGGGCGGATCGAACGGCAACGCGCGGCGCTCGGCGGGCGCTGGTTCACCCCCGAGCAGGGCATCCGGGCGCTCGACCGGCTCGTGCGGCAGGACGTCACCCACTCCGTGGTGATGGCGATGGACTGGGGCGTCTTCGAGGAGGCCGTTCCGGACCGCCCCGCCCTGGTCGAGGACCTGCTGTCGAGCGGCTCGGAGGCCGAAGAAGACGACGCGGCATCGTCCGAAGACCTGTTGACCCGGCTCCGGGGACCGGTCGGGCGGGAGCGGCAGGACCTGCTGGTGTCGTTCCTCCAGGGAGAGGTGCAGGCGGTGCTGCGGCTGTCCTCGGCGCCTTCCCCTACCGTGGGGTTCTTCGACCTCGGCATGGACTCGCTGATGGCGGTGGAATTCCGGAACCGGCTGAACCGGGCGTTCTCCGGGGTCTATACGGCGCCCAACACCGTGGTCTTCGACTATCCGGACATCTCGAAGCTCGCGGCGCATCTCGACGAGGAGCTTGGCGAGGTGAGCGAGGCGCCGGCCCCGGAGACCGAACCCGCATCCACTCCGTTCGCCGTCTCGGTGCCGGCCCCGGCCGCGCCGGTCGCGGCGGTCGCGGCGGCGCCGCCAGAAGTTGCGGCGGAGGCGGACGGCATCGCCATCGTCGGGATGGCGTGCCGCTTCCCCGGGGCTCCCGACCTCGAGGCCTTCTGGCGCCAGCTCGAGGCGGGAGTGGAAGCCGTCGCCGATGGACGGCCGGACGGCGGGTCGTGGACCGGAATCGCCGGAGACCCGGCAGGCGCGGACGACGGCACGCGGCGCGGCGGTTTCATCGAGGGGATGGACCGGTTCGACGCGCGTTTCTTCGGAATCACGCCGATCGGGGCGTGGACCATGGACCCGCAGCACCGGCTGCTGCTGGAGACGAGCTGGCGGGCGCTCGAGGATGCGGGTCTGGATCCGGAGAAACTCCGGGACAGCAACACCGGCGTCTATGCCGGGGTCGCTTCCAGCGAGTACCGGGACCTGATGCTGGCCGCCGGCGAGAACATGAGCTATCTCGGCACCGCGGCGAGCATGGCGGTCGGGACCGTTTCGTTCCGGCTGGGTCTGACCGGGCCGGCGATGGCGGTCGAACTCAACTGCGCGTCCGCCCTGGTCGCCGTGCACCACGCGGTCACGGCCCTCCGTCAGGGCGAGGTGGACCTGGCGCTCGCCGGCGGCGTGAACGCCATCCTCTCCCCCGGCAAGACGAGCGAGATGGTGGCGCTCGGCATGCTCTCGCCGACGGGGCGCTGCCGGGCCTTCGACGCCGCCGCCGACGGCTTCCCGCGGGGCGAGGGCTGCGGGATGGTGGCGCTCAAGCGGCTCGCCGAAGCGGAAGCGGACGGCGACCGGATCTGGGGCGTGATCCGCGGGTCGGCGGTCAACCAGAGCGGGGCGAGCGCCGGTCCCACGGTGCCGAACGGCCGCGCCCAGCAGGCGGTCATGGAGGCCGCGCTGGCGCGCGCCGGGGTCGCTCCCGCGGAGGTGGACTACCTGGAGGCCCACGGGAACGGCTCGGTGATGGGCGACCCCATCGAGGTGCAGGCGGCGGCCGCGGTGTACGGCAGGGGACGCGCGGCGGGCCGCCCGCTGCTGCTGGGCTCGGTGAAGACGAACGTCGGCCACCTGGAGACCGCGGCGGGGGTGGCGGCGCTCATCAAGACCGCGCTGGCGATGAACCGGGGCGTGATCCCGCGGCACCTGCACTTCGAGAACCCGACCCCGGTGGTGGACTGGGACCGGCTGCCGGTCCGGGTGACGGATGCGGCGACGGAATGGCCCGCCCACCCCGATCGGCCCGCGCGGGCGGCGGTCAGCGCGTTCGGGGTTTCGGGGGCGAACGCGCACGCCGTCGTGGAGGGCTACGGAACTCCGGGCGGGACCCCGGCTGGACGCGGCGTGCCGGTCGCCATTTCGAAGGCTGGGGCAGGCGGGGAACTGCTCGTGGCCACGGACGCCCCGGCGGCTCGCGGGACGCGTCTCCTGCCCCTCTCGGCCAAGTCGGACGCGGCCCTCGGAGCGCTCGCCCGAACCTGTCTGGACTGGCTCGACGAACGCACGGCCGAACTCACCTCCGGGAACGCGGCCGACCCGCTGCTGTCGGACCTGGCGTGGACCGCCGCGGTGGGCCGAAGTCATTTCGCCTGCCGGGCGGGCGTGGTGTTCCGGGATGCCGCGTCGCTGAGCGAGGCCCTGACCTCGCTCGCCGGGCCCGACGGGGTCCGGGAAACGGCGCCCGCCGCGCCGGCACCCAGGAAGGTCGCTTTCGCGTATTCCGGAGAGGCCGGCCCCTGGATCCGGGCGACGGAGCCGCTCTACGCGAGCGAGCCGGTGTTCCGGGCGGTGCTGGAGCGCTGCGACGGGTGGATCCGGGAGGAACGGGGAGCGTCCCTGCTCGAGGCGATGTTCGGCGGAGACGGTTCGCCGTCGCTCGAATCCCCGGAATGGTCCGGCCCGGCGCTCTACGCGGTGCAGTGCGCACTGACCGCGCTCTGGTCCAGCATCGGCATCGCGCCGCAGGCGGCGAACGGACAGGACGCCGGCGCGCTCGCCGCCGCGCGGGCGACCGGAGCCCTGGATCTGGAGGAAGGCCTGCGACTGGCGGTCCTTGGAGAAGCGCCACCCGGCGCCGGAAGCGCGAATCCGGAGCTCTCCGGCGGCAGCGAGATCGTGATCGAGATCGGTCCGGGGACCGCCGGGGGTTTCGCCGCCGCGGTGGCCGCGGCCTACGAGGCCGGTCTCGAAATCCACTTCGAGGGGCTGTTCGCCGGGGAAACCAGGCGGCGCATCGCACTGCCCGGCTATCCCTTCGAGCGCCGGCGCTACTGGATCCCAAGCCCCAACGCGCGTGCTTGACAGCCAGGTCCGCCGAGAGCCGTAATGGCGCCGCCGGCTTGGAACGCCGGCTTCAGCCGGCACCGCGGCCCGCAGGGCCGTGGGCGGTTCGTCGCTACCCGGGGTGCATTGGCGCGCAGCCGCTCCATCCCGCCGAATGAGGCCCGTCTCCGCCGCCCGCCTTCGGCGGGCTGTGCCGGCTGAAGCCGGCGTTCCAAGCCGTTTCCGCCGTTTTCCGTAGTCAGTAGAGGCTCTGGACCCGCACGAAGTCGCGGGTCGCGGCGGCGCAGGCTTCGGGATTCTCGAGCGGCAGGAAGTGGGTGGTCTCCGGGATGAAGTCGTAGTCCACGGTGAGCACGTGGGTCATGTCGAAGGTCGGCAGGTAGGAATACGGCAGCGTCGGATCAGCCCCGACCACCTTGGTGGGACAGGGGAGGTTCTCGAAGTCCACGAGCGCCGAGAACGCGCGCGCGTAGTCAATGATCTGGGCCTCGTACTCCTTGGGGCAGCGAAGCTCGAAGCCCGCTCCGTCCGCGGCCGGGCGCAGGGTCGTCCGGGCCATGAGGTCGAGGACCCCGGGCGCCACCCGGCTGAACGCGGGGACCACGCTCAGCACGGCGGAGAAATCGGCCTCCGACTTGAACCGGTCGGTGCGCCGCCGGGTCATGGCCGCGGTGAACTCGGCGGCGGTGTCGAACTGCGCCTGGCTGCGGCCCGGTTTGCACACCGGCGGGTCGAAGAGGACGCGACCGGCGTAACCGCGGCTACCGTCGGAGGCGAGGAGGCTGGTCAGCGCGGAGAACGAGTGAAAGACACCGACCTTGGGTTTGGGCCCGAAATGGGAATCAATCGCTTCCAGGATCAGGTCGTGATCCTGGACGAGCGTGGGGAGGCTGTGCGCGCGCTGGGGGCCGACCGTGTTCCAGCCGTGGTTCCGCAGGTCATGGACGAACAGGTCGAAGTCCGCCGCCAGCAACGACCAGAACGGAACGTAGAGATCGATCGCGAGGCCGTTCCCGTGGCTGAGGACCAGCCGCGGTCCGTCCGGATTCCCGTGGCGGCGGAGGACGGTTCGGGTGTCCGCATCCAGTTGCACCTCCAGTAGGGAGGCTGGCTCGGGAACCTCCCAAGCCCTTTCCGAAGTCATCGGAACGTGCCGGCTCGCGGGGCCGCTGGCCGCCGGGCCCGGCACGGTGCAGGTCCGGCGCGGCGCCGGAGCTCCGGGCGGATCAGCCGGAGTGCTTGTCCACGAGGGCGGCAATCCCCCGCAGCGTCGTACATCCGGCGCAGTCACCGGCTGTCATCGAGAGACCGAAGTCGCTGTTGACCACCTTCATGAACGAAACGGCGTCCACCGAGGAGACTCCGGAGTCGGCGAATTGCTTGTCCAGATCCGGCACCCGGCCGAGACCGAGATGTTCCTGGGCGAGTTCCGCGAGACGCTGTTCGGTTGCTGTCATGAGGGGTCCTCCGGGGGCGGCGCATTATTCCACAGGCAGCGGGCGCGCGAACCGGGTTCACGTGGACATGCCGCGCGCCGCGATCGGCCACACCGCTTCCACCAGCCCGCCGCGGACCGCGTACATCCGGTCGTAGAGGTTCACGACCGGGTCACAGTGGGACACGATGAGTTCCAATTTTTCACCGACCCGGTAGATCCGGCTCGGGTCCTCGTAGCGGATCGTGCCGAACTCGTCGGAGCCCGAGGTGTAGCTCATCCCGCTCTCGCCCTTGACGATCGCCCAGGGCCGGTTGATGGTGCACGCCTTGGCGCCGGCGTCGGTGGTGGCGCGGCCCTCGTACTGGGCGTTCAGGACCGTTGCGAGGATCGTCAGGGACGGCTGGAAGTCGGTGTACACGTCGGGATCGGTTTCTCCGCCGATCTCGAGGTACTGGGCGTCCATGAAGACGTAGCTCCCGCACTGGACATCCGTGAACCCGGGGGTCTCGTGGTCGATGTTGTAGCTGCCGGTGCCGCCGCCGCTGAAGATGCCGGTGTCGAGCCCCGAGGCGCGCATCCGCTCGCCGGTGTCGGCCGCCGCCGCGAGCCGTTCGAGGGTCTGCGCCCGGCGCTTCTCGAACCCCTTGACGTGCTGCGAGCCGCCGTCGTAGCAGAGGATGCCGCGCAGCGTGAGGCCGGGAAGCCGGTCCACGAGCTGGGCGAGCCGGAGCGCGGGCTCCCCGGGGGTGATCCCGGTGCGGTGGCCGCCCGGGTCCACGTCCACCGTCACGTCCGCGGTGACCCCGGCTGCCGTCGCCGCTTCCGAGAGGGCGCGCGCGTTCTCCCCGGTGTCCGTGGTCTGGATGAAGCCGGGACACTGCTTCCGGAGGCCCATCGCGCGCCGGATCTTGAACGGAGTCACGCTGCTGGTGGTCAGGAGTAGCCGGTCAACGCCGTGATCGAAGAGGGCCTGGGCCTCGCTCACCTTCGCGACCGAGATGCCGAGGGCGCCGGCTTCCATCTGCATCCGGGCGATCGCCGGACACTTGTGGGTCTTGGCGTGGGGACGCGGCGCGATTCCGTTCGCGGCGGTGGTCCGGGCCATGGTCGCGATGTTCGCCTCCAGGGCGTCGAGGTCCACGAGGAGCGCCGGGGTATCGAGGTCCCACATCGAGATCCCGAACTCGGCGACTTCGCGGCCGGCCGCGCGGGCCTCGATCTCGGCGCCGGTCAGGCCCTTCACCGCCCGGGGCGAGAAGACGGCGGCGGAGGCGCCGGCGGCGCCCAGGAAACTGCGTCGGGAAAGACTCTGTCGGGATAGGGCGTTGATCATCCGGCGTTTGTACCACCCCGCCGGTTGTGCAGGCGACCGGAAACCCCAGGCGCCGCCGGCCTGGAACGCCGGCTTCATGACCAGCGGAGCGCACCGGAGGACACGCGCATGGGTGTTGCTGTGAAAATGCAGTGTCGGCGAAACGCTGTCCGTCGGGATCGCGCCGCCGGCTGGGAGCGCCGGCTTCAGCCGGCACCGCGAGCCCAAGGCTCCCGGATGTCGTGCCGCGCTGCGCGGTGATGGACAAAGAGCCGAACGCCGTCGGGCGCGCCAGCGTCGTGCTGTCCGCTGCGCTCCGCGCAGCGGGTGCCGGCTGAAGCCGGCGTTCCAAGCCGTTTCCGCCCCCGGCGGGGTGCACCGGAGGCTACCGGCCGTCGGGCGGCTGGTACCATGGCGGGTCGCATGCGAAGCGCCGCCGCAATTGCCGCCATTTCGCTCCTCGCGTCGGCCGGGCCGGCCGTAGCGGACGACGGCATCCCGGTCAAGAGTCCGCTGGTCGAGGCGGCGTGCGGCAGTTGCCACGCGACCGATGACGCCGGCCGGATGTCGCGGATCTCCTGGCAGCGGAAGTCGGCGGAAGGCTGGCAGATCACCGTCATCCGGATGATCCGCACCGGGAACATCTCCCTGTCCGCGGAGGAGGCGCGGGATGTGGTCCGCTACCTGACCGACAACCACGGGCTCGCCCCCGAAGAGGAGCGCCCGTACTTCTACCTGGCCGAGCAGCGGCCCCACCAGGAGACCTTCGCCGAGGACGAGGCGCTGCTCGCGGAGACCTGCTCGCGCTGCCACCTCACCGCCCGCTTCCGCACCCAGCGGCGGGCCGCCGAGGAGTGGGACCTGCTGAAGGGGATGCACGTCGGCTACTTCCCCACGATCGAGGGCCAGACCTTCCGCGGGGAAACGCCCGAGGACGGCTGGGCGGTGGACCAGGTCCTCGACCAGCTCAAGGAGAAGTACCCCTTCGAAACGCCGGCCTGGCGGTCCTACCGCGCCAAGGGGCCGGGGCCGGGCATCGCCGGACGCTGGTTCTTCCGGGGCTCCCAGCCGGGAAGCGGCCCGATCGGCGGCATCGTCGAGTTCCGGCCGGATGACGGATCCGAGGGGAACTACGGCTACGAGGCGAACCTGGTCCACGCCGACGGCGCCGCCGAGCGCCGGCTGGGCGCCGGGGTGCTCTACGGCGGGTTCTCGTTCCGCGGCAGGGCCCAGGGAGACCGGCTGGAGCAGCGCCGCGCGGCGCTCCTGCTCTCCGACGACGGGCAGACGCTCACCGGCCGGCTGTTCAGCGGGCGTTTCGGCGAGGACGGCCTGGACGTGACCCTCACCCGCGCCACGGGCGGCGTGCAGATCGCGGCCGCCTGGCCGCCGGCGGGCCGGACGGGCGCTACGGCCACCGGGGTCCGGATCCTGGGGGCCGGCTTCGGCGAGGACGCCGCCGCCTCGCTCGACTTCGGGGCCGGCGTGACGGTCGAGAACGCCCGGCGGGTTTCCGAGATGGAACTGCTGGTGGATCTCCGGATCGCTGAGACGGCCCCCCTCGGCTACCGCGACGTGTCCGCCGGCGGCATCCGCCTCGTGGACGGCTTCGCGGTCCACGACGGCGTGGACTACATCCGCGTCTCCCCCGAGATGGCGCTTTCCCGGGTCGGCGGGGCGGTGGCGCCGAAGCAGTTCGTCCAGTTCGAGGCGAACGGCTGGCACCGGGGCCCCGACGGCGAACCGCTCACCGACGACGACCTGGCGCTCGGGCCGGTCGAGGTCATCTGGACCACCGAGGAGTACTACATCCGGGACGAGGACGCGGACACCCGCTTCGTGGGCAACGTTGACGAACGCGGCCTGTTCACCCCCGGGCTCGACGGCCCGAACCCGGAGCGCGAACTGATGGCCGACAACATGGGCGACGTGTGGGTGGTGGCCGAACACCGGGACCCGGCGAGCGGCGAGACGCTGCGCGACCGCGCCCGCCTCGTGGTGTCTCCCCCCGTCTTCCTCTTCTGGGACCTGTTCCCGCAGCGCGCCGAACAGTGACCCTGCCCGACACCGCCCCGACCCTCGTCGAAGCGACCCAGATGCACCGGTTCGCCGGTGGGGAGCGGCGTTACGCCTTCCTGGTGCCGTCCTCGATGATCTTCGAGCTGGACGAGGCCAGCGAGCGGGTGCTCGACCGGCTCGCGGCGGGGCCGAAGCCCCCGACGGACGTCGTCGAATCGGCCGAGGAAGAGGCCGCGCTTCGCGAGCTGGCCGGAGTGGGGGCCGTCGCCCGCCAGGGCGCGCCGCTCATCCCGATCGGCGGCCTCCAGGAAGTGGACGGCCCGCCGCCGATCCGGACGGTCGTTCTGAACGTCACGAACTCCTGCAACCTGGCCTGCCGCTACTGCTACGAGTACGGGGACGACCGGATCGCCGAGGCGGAAGTTCCGCTGGCCATGACCGAGGAGGTCGCGCGCCAGTCGGTGGACCGGCTGATCGCCGACTCCGGGGAGGCGAAGGACCTCCAGGTCACCTTCTTCGGCGGCGAGACCCTGCTCAACTGGCGGGTGATCCGGCCGACCGTGGAGTACGCCCGGGAGAAAGCGCAGCAAGCCGGCAAGTGGGTGGACTTCAGCCTCACCACGAACGCCACCCTGCTGACCCGCGAGGTCTCCCAGTGGATCGCGGACAACGGGATCGGGGTCACGATCTCGGTGGACGGCGACAAGCAGTTCCAGGACTCCATGCGGGTGTACCAGAGCGGCATGGGCAGCTACGACGTCATCGCCCCCCGGATCGCCGAGTTCCTGAAGCTGCAGAAACGGCCCGTCGGCGCCCGGGTGACGATCACCTCGAAGAACCTCGACGTGCCCCGCATCTTCGAGCACCTCATGGGGCTCGGGTTCTACGAGGTCGGCTTCGCCCCGGTGACCTCGTCTCCCGACCAGGACTACGCCCTCGGCGAGGACGGATTCGACGAACTGCTCGACCAGTTCCGGGACCTCGCCGACGACTACGTGGAAGCCGCGACGGAGGGCCGCTATCTCGGCTTCTCCAACCTCAGCGACCTGCTCGGCGAGATCCACGAGGGGGTCAGCAAGGCCTACCCCTGCGGCGCCGGACTGGGGCTCGTGGGGGTCGCGCCCGGCGGCGAGGTCGGTCTCTGCCACCGGTTCGCCGGGTCCGGCGATCACGATCTCGGCCACGTGGCCACCGGAATCGACGACGAGAAGCGGGCCGAGCACCTGCAGAAGGCGCACATTGACGCCCGCACCGACTGCAGCCAGTGCTGGGTCCGCAGCCTCTGCTCCGGCGGCTGCTACCACGAGGCGCAGGTCCGCTACGGCGACCGCTTCCGCCCCAACCTCCACTACTGCGACTGGATCCGCGACTGGACGGCGCTCGGCCTCTCGGCGTACGGGCGTATCCTTGACCGGAACCCCCGTTTCCTGACCCGCTTCGAGGGCATGGTCCGGGTCGAGAGCCCGACCCCCTAGGAGGGCCAATCGATGAAACACCTCTCCCCCAAGAACCTCAAGGCGCGCTTCGCCACCGAGTGGCTCGAGGGCGGCGGGGCGGCGCGCGCCACCGCCGACGACCCGAACCCGCACTACCCGTCGGGCTGCACCACCATCTTCTCGCCGGGCTGGGAGGTGGACTCCACCGGCGGTACCGCCGCGCTCTGCCAGCCGATGGAGCGGGACCTCTACGACTGCTACAAGACCTGCTACTGGCCCGCCCAGGTGCCCGATTACCTCAACAACAGCCCCGACTGGCACAAGAACTGTGCGGCCGCCGTGCAGGACTGGCGGGAGATTGACCTCGTCTTCCCCTGAGGCGCCGTTCCTTCCTGGCTCCAACAACCACTCCGAGTTCCAGTCCATGATCCGGCGGCTCTTCCTCGCGTCCGGGATCGCTCTGCTCGCCGCCGGGACCGCGGCCGGGCAGGACGCGGACCGGTTCCTGGCCGGCATTTGGCCGGACGAACTGATCACCTTCAACCAGGAGTCCCTGACGTTCGAAAAGGTCGGGAACCTGCGGCACGGCGCCGCCACCAACAACACCTGGACCGCCGACGGCCGCTATCTCGCCATCGTGACCGGCCGGATGGAGACGGTCGAGGTCTTCGACGCCGCCGAGATGGCGGTCGTGGACGACTTCCGGCTCAGCACGGTGGGCACCCGCATCCGCTTCATGAGCGCGACCCCGGGGCCGGGCGCCCGGCGGATCTACCTGGTCCCGGTGGTGGTGGACCTCGAGCCGGACCGCTTCCTCCACAAGACGCCGTCGGAGATCTGGGTGTTCGACCGCGAAGCGCGCGAGGTCACCCACCGGATCCCGCTGGGCGGCGCCGACGACTGGCGTCCCAACATCTACTTCAGCCCGGACGGCGCTTCGGTGTTCCTGGTGAACGACCAGATCGTGGAACTCGACGCGGAGACGTTCGAGGAAACAGACCGGATCGAACTGGACCGGCCGCTCGCTCCCGGCTACGGCGGGGTGCGCGGGCACTCGCTCGACGAGGTGGAACCGGGCCGGCTCTTCGGGGTGTACCGGACCGTGGAACCCCGGCAGGGGATGGAGCTCTTCGGCCTGCTGGAGATCCGGCTGCCGGAGAAGACCTTCAGCCGTTACGAGGTGGGGCCCCAGATGCGGCTCGCGCGCTTCGCGCTCTCGCCGGACGGGAAGCGCGGCTACGCCGGCCTCAGCGACGCGGCGGTGATCGACATGGAGAGCCGGCAGGTCATCCTCCGCAAGAAGGGCTTCGAGCGGGGCCGCACCAACATCTCGATGATCGTCTCGGCGGACGGCAAGCGCCTCTTCGTCTCGGGGGTCGGGGACACCATGTACGTGTACGACGCGGAGACGCTCGAGCCGGAGACCGAGATCTTCGCGGGCGGCGACTTCATGATCCCGCCGCAACCGATCCGCTACCGGGCCACCGGCAACTGAGCATGGGATCGCCGGTCTTCAGACCGGCACCGCCCGCGAAGCGGGCGCAACTCCCATGCGCGTCCCCTCCGACACACCCCGCCCGGCACGAAAGTGCGGGCCGGGACGCTGAGGCCCAGGGCGGCGGGAACCGTTGGGAACGCCGGCTTCAGCCGGCACAGCCCGGCGAAGGCGGGCGGCGAGACGAATCTCATTCACCGGGACGGCCCGGCCGCGCGCGCCAAGGCGCCCGGGGTAGCAGCGAACCGCCTGCGGGCCGCGGTGCCGGCCGAGACCGGCCCGGTTGCCGTGAAAATGCAGTTCCGGCGGCCCGCTGACCGTCTCAATGACGCCGCCGGCTTGGAGCGCCGGCTTCAGCCGGCACGCGCTGCGCGGAGCGCAGCAGGCGGCGCCGGGCTGACCTGCCCGAGGGCGTTTGGCTCGCGCCACATCGCCGCGCCAGAAAATACGACTTCGGCGAGCCTTCGGCTCGCGGCGCCGGCTGAAGCCGGCGCTCCAAGCCGCTGCTGCCACGACGGCCAGCGCGGCGGCGAACACCGGCACTCCGGTGATGGCTCTACGCCATGACTGAGACCGGCACCGAGTCCCGTCCCCCCGACATCTACCGGCGCGCGTTCCGCCTGACGCTCCCCTACTGGCGGAAGCTCTCGGGCGTCCTCGTCCTCTCGCTGCTGGCCGGGCTGCCCGGGCAGCTCTGGCCGCTGCTCCTCGTTCCCCTGCTCGACGACGCGCTGCTCGGCGGCGACTTCGGACTGCTGCTCCAGCTCGCGGCGCTGATGGTCGTCATGCAGGTCGGCGGGCTGGTGCTGACCTCCTTCACCGGCTACCGCTACGTCGGGTTGTCGGCGCGCGCCCTCTTCGATCTCCGGCTGACGGTGTACCGGCGCCTCCAGCAGCTGTCGCCGCGTTTCTTCGCGGGCGCCCGCACCGGGGACCTCCTGTCCCGGCTCAACACCGACGTCTCCGAACTCCAGCGGACCGCCGGCGACCTGCTGCTCTCGCTGACCCAGAACGTGCTGGGGCTCCTCGTGGCGCTGGGCCTGGTCCTGGCGCTCGCGCCGGCGCTCCTCGTGCCCGCGCTGCTGGTCCTTCCCTTCGCCGCCATCGCGCTCAAGCGGCTCCGCACCCGGGTGACCGACGAGAACCGCCAACTCCGGGAGGCGGGCGCTTCGGTCGGCAGCGCGCTCGTGGAATCGGTGCTCGGGATGCGGCAGACGGTCGCTTTCGGCCAGGAGGAACGCGAAGCTGAACGGTTCCGCGGCGAGAACGACCGGTTCATCAGCTCACTCCTGCGGGCTCGGCGCACCACCTACGTGGCCTCGGGGATTCCCGCGTCCCTGGTCTCGGTCGCGGGCGCCGCCGCGTTCCTCTACGGGGGCTACCAGGTGATCCAGGGGAACCTCACCCTCGGCACCCTGGGGGCGGCGATGACCTACCAGATGCGCCTCTTCGGCCCGGTGCAGGGTCTCCTCGGTCAGTACCTGGGGTTGCGCGCCGCCCGTGCATCCTTCGAACGGGTGTTCGAGCTGCTGGACGAACCCCCGGGCGTCGAGGATCCGGCGAATCCGGTCGCGGCGAACGAGCCGCGGGGACCGCTGCGCATCGAGTCCGTTTCCCTGTCGTACGGAAGGGAGGAAACGCCGGTACTCGACGGGGTCTCGCTGGCGCTTCCCGAAACGTCGCTCACGGTGCTGGTCGGCCCGAGCGGGGTGGGCAAGACCACGCTCACCGATCTGATCCTGCGGCGCCTCGATCCGGATGACGGCAGGGTTTCGTGGGCCGGCGCCGACATCCGGCGGCTTTCTCTGGCAGAGCTCCGCAACGGGATCGCGGTCGTGGAACAGGAACCCTTCCTCTGGCACGCGCCGATCGCCGAGAACATCCGCTACGGGCGCCCCGCCGCCGATGACTCCGAAATCGCCGAGGCCGCCCGCCTCGCGGCGCTCGACGGTTTCGTAGCGGAACTTCCGGACGGTCTCTCCACGGTCGTCGGCGAACGCGGACAGCAACTCTCGGCCGGCCAGCGCCAGCGCATCGCCATCGCCCGCGCCGTGCTCGCCGATCCGGCCCTCATCCTGCTCGACGAACCCAGCTCGGCCCTCGACGCGGAGACCGAGGCGCTCCTGATCCAGCGCCTCGTTCCCTGGCTGAAACGCCGGACCGGGCTCGTGATGACCCACCGGCGGGCATTCGTCGAAGCGGCCGATCAGGTCTTCGCGCTGCGAAACGGCCGCATCGAGGCCGCGAACTGACGGCTCCCCCGACCCAAATGCTGCGGATCGCGATCCTCGACACGGGGATCAACCCGGCGCACCGGCAGGTGGGGCCGGTGGCGGGCGGGGTCCGGGTGTCCTGGCGCGACGGCGGAGTTCGGCTGGCCGGGACCCGGAAGGATGACTGGACGGACGAGATCGGACACGGCACGGCGGTCGCGGCAACCGTGTCGGACGGACTGCCGCGCGACGGCTTCACGCTGCTCTCGGTGCGCGTCTTCGGCCGCCGGATGGACACCCCGCCGCAGTGCCTCGCGGCGGGAATCCGGTGGGCGGCCGAGGAGGGCGCCGACATCATCAATCTGAGCGCCGGCGTCCCCGCCGGCACGGACCCGGCGGGCGAGCGCGACGTTCGCGCAGCGTGGACCGAAGCCGCGGCGACCGGCATCGCGCTGATCGCGCCGCGAGCGAGGCAGAACACCGTCCTCATCCCGGGTTCGCTCGCCACCGTCCCGGGTTCGATCGGCGTCGAGGCCGAACCGGAACTCGACTACGGCGAGCTGGCGCGGCGCGGACCGGTGCTGGTCGCCTCTCCCTGGGCGCGGCCCCTCCCACCGCTGCCCCGTGAGAAGAACTTCTCCGGGGTCAGCTTCGCCGTCGCCGCGGTCACGAACCGGGCGGCCCGGCTCGTGACGTCGGGGAAGGCCCGGCCGGGAACCGCGCTCGCCGCGGAACTCCTGGGCGCCGCCGGGCCGGATCAGGCCGCCGCGACGCCGCGCGGGCCGGAGACCGCCGATCGCTGAATCCGGGCGCGCACCGACTTGAAGGCCGGCGTTCCCGACCGCCGGTCCACCCGGCGCGGCACGAGGGCGTTGGCTTCCGGGTAGTACATGGCCAGGTTTCCGGCGCGAATGTCCACGATGGCCACCACGACGTCGAGTTCGCCGGCGTCGGTCGTCACCCGGACGGCGTCCCCTTCGTTCAGCCCCAGCCGGCCGGCGTCCGCCGCGGCCATCATCACGACATCGCGGCGGACGTTGCCCCGGTACGGATCTTCTTCTTCGTACACCACCGTGTTGAACTGACCCTCGGAGCGCAACGTCATCAGCCGGAAATCGCCGTCGTCCCCATCGAGGTCCGGCGCCGGAGTCACCTGGAAGCGCGCCCGGCCGTCGTCCGTCTCGAAGCGGGGTTCCGGGAAGGTCCGCCCCCGGACGCGGAACTCGCCGCCCTTCCCTTCGATCGCGCCGATGCCCTCGTACCCCGGAACGGTGGCGGCCATCGCCGCGCGCAGCGCGCGATGGGAGCTGAGGGCCGTCCAGTCGAAACCGGCGTTCGGAAGGATCCGGCGGGCGAGCGAGGCGATGATGTCCACCTCGGATCGCATCTCCGAGCTCGCCGCCGGGTGTCCGCCGTCGGAGAGGCGCACGAAGTGGAACATGGACTCCTGGGTCGTCGCCTGCCGCTCCTCGTCCCGGGCGAGCGCCGGAAGGATCAGGGTGCGCTGCCCGCGGCCGTGGACGTGACCCTCGTTGAGCTTCGTGGACACGAAGACGGCGGTCGGGATGCGGCGCAGGCTGCGGGCCGCCCACGCCCGGTCGGGGTTGCTGCCGAACAGGTTCCCGCCCAGCAGGAACGCGGCCCGGATGCGGCCGTCGGCCGCCGCCTCCATCGAACGGAAGGTGTCCATCCCCGCGTGTTCCGCGGGAGCGATGCCGTAGAGCTCCCCGAGTTTCTCGGCGAACGCCCGCTTCAGCACCGGGGTCACCCCGACCGAGCCGACCCCCTGGACGTTCGAATGGCCCCGGATGGGCAGCAGGCCGGCGCCCGGACGGCCGAGCCAGCCGCGCGCGAGGGCCAGGTTGGAGAGCGCGAGCACGTTGTCCACGCCGTGGGCGTGGTGGGTGAGGCCCATCGCCCAGCAGAACACCCCCCGGCGGGCCCGAACGAGCATTTCGGCGGCGGCTTCCACCTCGGCGCGCCCGACCCCGCAGGCGTTCAGGAGCTCGTCCCAGGATGACGCTTCGAGATCGCCCGCGACCTCCCGCCAGCCGTTCGTGAAGCGCCCGACGTAGTCCTCGTCCACCCCGTTCCGCTCGCGGACCGCCTTCAGCAGCGCCTTGAAGAGCGCCACGTCCGAGCCCACGTGGGGTTGCAGATAGAGATCCGAGACCGTCGAACCGAAGAGCATGCTGCGCCAGTCCGAGGGGATCCGGAAGCGCACCAGCCCCAGCTCCCGCAGCGGGTTGACGATGATCACGCGGCCGCCGCGCCGCCGCAGCCGGACGAGCTGGGTGATCAGCCGGGGGTGGTTGCTCGCCGGATTCGCCCCTGCGATCAGCACCAGATCGGCCTTCTCCAGGTCGTCCAGCGCCACGGATCCGGAGCTCGTTCCGTAAACGCTCGCCAGGCCCACGCTGGAGGCGTTGTGGCAGTAGAAGGAGCAGTTGTGGATGTTCGCGGTCCCGTAGGCCCGGGCCACCAGTTGCATCAGGAAGGCGGCCTCGTTGCTCGACCGGCCCGAGGAATAGAAGAACACCTCGTCCGGCCGCGCGGCGCGGAACGCCTCCGCCGCGATCTCCAGCGCGGCATCCCAGCCGATCCGGCGGAATCCCTCGTCGCCGTCGTCCGCGAGCAGGGGAAAGGCGATCCGGCCCAGCCGGTCGAGTTCGGCGGAGGTCAAGGTCTCCAGCCGGCGAAAGGGCAGGCCGCGCAGCCCGGCTTCGGCAAGCGTCCCCTGCATGTCCCCGGCCTGCGCCTGGACGGACTTCTTGCAGACCTCCGGGAAATGACCGGCCTCGTTCACCATCCCGCCGCGCTGGCCGCCCATTCCGAGCGCGCAGGTCTTGCAGGCGTTCCGGCTGCGCATCCGGCGGTAGAACGCGACCGGGTTGCCGGCCGCAAAGGCCTTCCGGAAGGTGTAGGCGACGGCGGGCCAGCCGCCGGCGGCGGAAACGGTCGGTTCAGCCACCGCGGGGTCTGCCCGGAGGCCGGTTCCAGTGGACGAGCTCGTCCCACCCCTCGGGCACTGGCAGGATGCGCGCCGGGACCTTCTCGAACAGATGCTGCATCTTGAGGTCGCCGCGCCGTATCCGCTTCCGAAGCTCCTCCTTCAACGCCCCATGGTAAACGGCGAACAGCGGATGAAAGCGGTCGGACCGATAGACGACGGCGCGGATGTCCGCTCGCCGCGCGTTCAGGAGTTCCCGCGCCCACGCGGTCCGGAACCCCACCTGGTCGCAGGCGGCGAGGAAGACCCAGGGCGCGGGCGCCGCGTCCTCGAGGGCGGTGAGCAGCCCGCCCATGGGACCCTTTCCCGCAATGGAGTCCGCGAGGGTCGGCAGCCCGAGATCGTCGTAGCTTCCGGGGGAACGCGCGACCACGCGGATCGTGGAAGCGATCCCTTCCAGGTCGCGCGCCACCCGCGCCAGCAGGGGCTGCCCATCCAGCAGCGCGCGCGCCTTGTCGCCGCCGAAGCGCCGGCTGCGGCCCCCCGCCAGGATATAGACGGGTACGCCCGCGTCTCCCGGACTCAACGGCTTCCCCGGGGATCCGGAGGCTCCCCCGTCAGTTCCCCGCGAGCGCGTTGCGGATGATGCCGTGGACCCGCGTGTTCTCCCCGATGCCGAGTACGCCGTCGGCCCCGGGGCCGTAGCCGAGGAGCAGCACCGGCTCCGAAGTGTGGCCGCCGGTGGACCAGACGACCTGCGTGTGGTTCGCGAGTTTTTCGGCGGCGAGCGCTACGGGGACGGTGAACGAGTCGAGGTAGTAGGTTGCATAGTCGCGCGGCGCGGGGTCTTCCGCGTTGAGTTGTTCCGCGAGATCGGCAGCCTCTTCGTCGGTAAGCCGGATCCCCGTCGCTTCCTCGATCACGGCGAGCACCGAATCCACGGTCGCCGGGGAGGAGATCTCCGGCATGGCCTCGATCAGGGAACGGCGCTGGGCGGCGAGCAGCTCCAGGTGCCGGTTCCCGGCCATCTCCGGGCCGGAGGAGTAGTCCGGGAACACCGTCTCCGGGAGGGGACCCGGCCCGCCGGGGCCGTAGGTGAACGAAAAGCCCCCGGTCCCATGATCGGCGGTCACCAGTACCAGGGTGTCCTCGCGAGCCCGTGCGAAGTCGAAACCGACCCCGACCGCTTCGTCGTAGTCCAGGATCTCGGCCAGCATCGCTCCCGCGTCGTTCTCGTGCCCGGCATAGTCAATCAGGCCGCCCTCGACCACGAGGAAGAAACCCTCTTCGTCTCCCTCGAGCGAGGCGATCGCGGCGCCGGTGAGTTCGGCAAGCGTCGGCACGGCGTCATCCAGTCCGTCCCACGACCGGTCGAGCACGTAGGGGAGGTGGCTCGCGGCGAAGACGCCGACGAGACGCTCCGCGCCACGGGCCGCTTCCAGCCCGGCGCGGTCGCCGACGACGGTGAAGCCGCGCGCCGCCGCCTCGGCGATCAGGTCGCGGCCATCGCTGCGGTTCGAGGCGCCGTCGGTTCCCTCCGGCAGACCGGGCACGCTGTCCTTGACGTTCGTCCCCTGCGGGACCATCGCCCGGCCGCCTCCGCCGAGCAGCACCTCGACCTCGGGTTCCGCGAACAACTGGTCGGCGAGTTCGGGCTCGGGCACGTAGCGCGACTTGGCGTGGACCTTGAAGGCGGCCGGGGTGGCGTGGGTCAGGCGCATGTTGGACACCAGGCCGGTGGCGAGGCCCCGCTCCTCGGCCCATTCCAGGACCGTCGGCAGAGGCTCGGCGGTTTCCGGGTCCACGCTGAGGGTCTCGGTGAGCACCCGCGCTCCCGTCGCCATCTGGGTGGCGGCGGCCGCGGAGTCGGTGGTGATCCGCGCGTAGGAGAAGGGAATCGCATAACCGGCGCTCCCCGCGTTCGCCAGTTCGGCCATCCGCAGCGGGCGGCCCTCGACCTCGGAGGCGTAGGCCAGCCCCAGCGCGAGCTGGTTCATCCCGAAGCCGTCCCCGATGAAGAGGATGACGTTCTTCGCCCGCTGCGGCTCCGGCGGCGCACACGCCGGCCCGGCCAGTCCGAAGACGAGGACGGTGAGCGAAAGGATCGCGGCGAAAGGACGCCGCGTGGGTTCTACTGGCCGGTCAGGGCCGCGTAGTTGTCCTTGCAAAACTCCTCCAGTTGCCCGGCCAGATGGCTGGCGGCGTTGCGCAGGCTGGGCCCGGTCTCCCGTTCGTCCAGCCCGGTCAGGTTCTGGCGCAGCGCTCCGGCGAGCGCCACCGCGTCCACGTAGTGGAACTCCACGATCTCGCTGCGCTCGACCAGCTCCACCCGGCCATTGATGATCAGCCGCTCGAGCTTGGGCAGCATCATCTGCGACGTCCGGTAGTTGATGACGCGCACCGTGATCGCCGCGTCCTCCGCGGTGTTCACGATGCGAAACCAGTTCCGCCGGCTGCGGACGCGGTCCTGAATCTCCCGGGCGGCAGTCTCCAGCCCTTCCCGCAGTTCCGGATCCTCCGGCTCGCTCGGATGCACGAAGACGCTGAAGGGCTCGGGAGGGCGGCGGGGCGCCTGGACGCCGGCCGAAGCTGCAAGACCGGTCAGAAGCAGGACTGCGGCGAACGCCGCCGGGCGCGGATGCCGGAATCGGTGGATGGTCATGACGCCCTCCCCGGGGTGCGCGAAACCTTCGTGATCGGGTCCTCCTGCACACCCTGCCAGGCATGAAAACGGCGGAGACCGCTGGGAGCGCCGGTCTTCAGACCGGCACCGCGGGCCGAAGGCCCGCAGATATCGTGTCGCAATTCGCACTGATGAACCAGAAGCGGAACGCCACCGCGCCGGTCGGCGTCGTGCCGCGCGCTGCGCGGTGGCGCAGCGCGTGCCGGTCTGAAGACCGGCGCTCCCAGCCAGCGGCGCAACCCGCGCTGGTGGACGTTTCGCTGAAACCGCATTCTCACCGCAAACCGAACCCGCGAGCCTCCCGCTCGGGAATCATCGCACGGAGGGCCGGAGCGCAGTTTCCGCGAGGCCATTGCGAAGAACCTCCGACCCGAACGAGCCGTCAGGCCCCGCTCGGGGGGCCGGTGATCCCGGCTACCGGGGCGTCGCCGGCTTCCGGTGCCCGCTGAGGGCGGCGTAGTTTTCCTTGCAGAACCGTTCCAGCTCTTCCGCCAGGTGGCTGGCGGCGTTCCGGAGGCTCGCTCGCAGGAGCGCGGGACGCTGGTCCAGGCCGGACAGTTTCTCGCGGGCCGTTCCCGCGATGGCAACGGCGTCCACGAAGACCAGCTCGACGGTGGGACCCTCGTACCAGCCCCACTTGTGCGCGTGGGAATTGTGGTAGTTGACGATGCGCAGCACCACATCCGCCGCTTCCGCGGATTCGGCCAGTTGGAACCACTTCCGCCGCTCCACCCGCTCCCGAACCATCGGGACGGCTTCCTCGAGCCGCGCCTTCAACTCGGCATCGGCCGGATCGCCCGTCTGCACGAACACCCGAAACGGCTCCGGGGGACGCCGCGGCGCCTCGTCCTGCCCGCTGGCGGGATGACTGCCCAGCGTCGCGAGGAGAAGCGGGAGCGCCAGGGCCCAGGTTCGGGCCGAACCGTTCCGGATCACCTTGGCGTCTCCCCGCGCTCCCGCTTCGCCTGCGCCCTTGCGCGGCTCACGGCGCCGTAGTTGTCCTTGGTGAACCGCTCCAGTTCTTCGGCCAGGTGACCGGCGGCGCTCCGGAGGCTCGGCCTCTCGTCAACGCACCGATGGTCCAGTCCCGAAAGCGCCGCCCGTGCGTCACCAGCCAGAGCGACCGCATCCACGTAGTGATACCCCGTCGCCCAGCAGGTGAACATGGATTCGGTCTGGCCGCCGCGGACCGACAGGTTGAGGTTCGCCTGCCGATAGTGAGTGATCCGCAGCGTGATTTCGGCCGTCTCGGCGGAGTCCACCAGCCGGAACCACTTGTTGCGCCGCATCACGCGTTCCCGGACCATCGGCAACGCATCATCCAGGGTCGCCTGCACGGCGGCATCGGCGGCAGGGGTGGCATGGACGAAGACCCGAAACGGCTCAGAAGGACGCCGCGGCGCCTTGTCCTGCCCGGCGGCGGCAGCCGCCAGCGCGAGGAGCGCGATGGGCGGAAGAATCAGGCCCGCCATCCGGGCCGTGGTCCAACGCGAAGGCATGGCTCAGCGGGACCCGCCGCCTGACTCCTGCGCGAACGCCTTGAGCCGGCGGACGAAGTCGGTGGCGGCGGACCGGAAACTGCCCGTCTCGGTCGCGCCGGTGCCGGAGGCCTGGAGGTGTTTCCGGTTGCCGTCCACCCGCACGACCGCGTCGAACGAAAAGAAATCGCTCCCCCGGGCTTCGAAGACGCGGTTCGGGGTGAATCCGGCGGGGCCGCCCACATGCCTCGGCTCGCCCGTGACGGCCTGCGCATCGAAGATCGTCACCCGAACGTCCGCTTCGTCGGCCGTCTCCACCACCCGGAACCGCTCGGGAAGGTCCACCAACTCGTCCGTGAGTGCGATCACCGCATTGGTGAGCCGGACGTCCAGATCGGCGTCCACCTCACCCGCCCGCGACACGAAGACCGAAAACGGCTCGGAAGATTGCGGCGGCGTTGTCTCGGCGCTCGGCATCGCCACCGCAACCGCCGCGACCGCAGCCAGAACGGCCAGGGCCGCCGCAAGACCCCAACCCCGAGGGGAAGAAGAGTTCCGCATATCGCCCTCCTCGCAAGAGCCTGGGGCAAGCAAGGCCCATGCTACGGGTGCGCTCGCCGGCAGCGCAAAGGCGAACCTCAGCCGTCCGCGGAACCAGGGGCGAACCGGTCGGCGGCCGGGGCGAACGCCTCGATCTCCTCGCCCCACTGGAAGGCGCCGGCCACCGATTCCTGAAGGGACAGCTTCACGACCTCGCCGGGGTCCGGGAACAACCGCCGCTCGAGATCCGCGATCCGCTCGGGCTCCGAGCGGGTGCGGGGCGACCCGGCGATGAGGGCGCAGCAGTCCTTCGCCGGGACGGCGGAGATCTCCCAGGTGCCGATCGTCCGGGCCCGGTCCATGATCGCCACCTTGTCGAGCCCCACCAGCGGCCGCAGGACGGGCAGCGAGAGCGCGGCGTCCACGCTGATGAGGTTCTCGAGCGTCTGGGACGCGACCTGGGAGAGGCTGTCGCCGGTGGCCAGCGCCGCCGCGCCGAACTTCCGGGCCACGGCTTGGCCGCAACGGAAGGCGAACCGCCGGAACAGCACGGCCTCGTGGCCGCTCCGGCTGCCGGTGAGCCGCAGGTCGAAGTGGGTGTACGGAACGAGCACCAGCCGCGAGCGACCGGTATAGCGCGAGAGGACGCGGACCAGGTCCGCCGCCTTGCGGGCGGTGGCGGAGGACGGGTCCGGGCGGGAGGGCGTGAGGTGGACGAAGTCGAGCGACGCTCCCCTGCCCGCCATCATCCAGGCCGCCACCGGCGAGTCGAACCCGCCGGAGAGCATCCCCACCAGCCGGCCCGCGACGCCGACCGGAAGCCCGCCGGGACCCTTCACGCGGCGCGTCCAGAGGTAGATGGCTTCCTCGTGAGGCTCGATGAAGACCGTCAGCGCCGGGTTCGACAGATCCACCCGGTCCCAGGCGGTGCGCTCCAGGATGGCGCGCCCCACCGACTCGGCGATGGCCTGCGAGCGGATGGGGAAGTTCCGGTCCCGGCGCCGCACCCGCAGGGCGAAGCCCGTCTCGGGTTCCGGCCGCTCCCGGGCCGCCAGTCCGCAGGCGAGCGACGTCGTGTCGTCCAGCAGCCGGTCGGGTGAAAGGGCCTCGCCGCGCGGGCGGGGAATCACGAAACACGGCAGCGCCAATTCGACCCCGAAGATCGTGGAGATCACCGCGAGCGCCCGATCGAGCTCCGCGTCTTCTTCGGGCGGAACCTCGATCCAGACCCGGTCGCCCGCAGAACTCGCCCGCCAGCGCAGCCCGATGCCGCGGAGCCGCTGTCCCAGGTTGCGCTTCAGCGCTTCCCGGAAGGAGGGCCGGTTTCGGCCCTTGATACGGATCTCCGGCGAGCGGATGAGGATGCGCCGCGGTGCGTCCGGGGCCGGATGCGCGGCCGCGCCCGCGAGCGGCCCCGCTTCGGCTGGCGGGTGGGGAAGACGTTCCTGCACGGCGGGCCGGGAGTGTGCCCTCCCGAAGGCGATGGTACGCGGACCCGGCGTAGGGATTGAGGAACAGCCGGTGGCAAGAGTGCCGAGCGTTACGACGAGCGCTGACCTGCGGCCAGCGCGTGCCGCTCTGAAGAGCGGCGTTCCCGCATCGGGTGGTGAGCCGTGAAGGAATCGAACCTTCAACCTACTGATTAAGAGTCAGTTGCTCTGCCTGGTTGAGCTAACGGCCCAACCCGATGCGACCACGCTGGTACGCCTGAGAGGATTCGAACCTCTGACTTCTTGCTCCGGAGGCAAGCGCTCTAATCCACTGAGCTACAGGCGCTCCCAGCGGAACGCGGAAGGTTACCGCTACGGCCGCCCTCCGGCCAGCCGCCGGAGCAGTTCCTCCTTCAGTTGGGGATCCGGGGTATGGCACCAGGTCACGGGCCATCCCTCCGGCGCGTCGGTCCGGACGAGCCACGGTTTTGTCTCTCCGGTGTCCGAGTACCCGTCGGCGGGTCCCTCCCGGACGACCACCGAGGTCCGGTCGCAACGGAGGAGTTCCGGGGCCACCAGAAAGGACACCGCAAAGGAATCGAACGGATAGGTCGCCCGCCGCCCGTAGTGTTCGCCGAACCAGTCGAGATAGTCCTCGATCGGACGGCGGAAGAACTCCCCGAACGGGGTGTCCCAGACCGACGCCCATTCCTCCGCAGCGATCGGCAGCTTCGCGGCGAGTTCGAACGGGGCCAGGACCACCGGGGCGCCGCTTCCCACGACGACCTCCGCCGCCTCCGGGTCCAGTTCGAAGTTGAAGTCGAGGAGGTTCGGGCCGCCGCCGGGGAACGTGAGGGCCTCCCCGGCGCGCCGGCCGATCACCAGGATCACCGTCTCGAGGCGGCCCGCGAGGTCGGGCCGCTCCCGGAGGGCGGCGGCCACGTTGGTCGCCGGCCCGAGCGCCAGCACCGTGAGCGGTTCCCGTTCGAGCGCCGCGATGAGGGCGCGGGACGCCGGGGTCGGGTCCGGGGAAGACCAGGCGCTCCCCTGGTACACCCGGACGTCCTCCCGAGCGAAGCGGGCCACGATCTCCCAGGCGATGGCGTAGCCGCGCTCCACCGGCGCGTTCCCGAACACCACGCTCACCCCGGCGACCCGCAGCTCGGGCGAATGGAACGCCTGGACCATGGCGACCCCGTCGTCGGGCTCGTGACCGCCGGGCATGACCGCGGGGTCCACGTCGAGCCAGACGGCGCGGGGAGGCGGCGGACCGGCGGTTCCGGCGCAGGCGCCGGCGAGCAGCGCCCCCGCCGCCAGCGAAGCGCGCGCGGCGCTCAAACCCCGACGGGGGTTCCGGCGGCGCGTTCTTCCACCGGAGCTTCGACCGCTGCCGGCGGGTCGTACGGATTCGGGACGCGGTCTTCCAGCAGGGTGGGGAAGCCGCCCTTCAGGAAGCCCTGGGCGAGCGCGTAGGTCTCCTCGTCCCGGTTCCGCCGGAGGCCGCGCCGCAACGCGCCGATGCGGACGCGCGAACCCGCGCAGAAGTCCTCGACCAGCGGCAGCACGTCTTCTTTCGGCTCGCCGCGGGCGAGGAGCGCCTCGGCGCGGACCACAGTGGCCACCTGCGCGTAGAGCTCCGCACCGAAGTCCACGAAGCGCCAGAGGAGCATCTGCCGCTTCTCCAAGCCGGGGCCGTATCGCAGCATCGCGTGGAAGAGGCTGCGCGCCAGCCGGCGGCTGCTCTTCGCCACGAAACGGAGATGGCGCCGCGCCCAGGCCTCGCCGCCGGAGGGTGCTCCGGCCGGCAGCCACTGCCGCAGGTACCAGGGGACGTAGAAGAGCGCGGCGCGGACGGCAGTCGCGAGCCGCTTCGAGAGCGGCAGCGAGGGGTTCATGACCGCCCCCGCCCGGCTCAGGTGCGGGTCCATGACCTCGCGCGCGATGAAGAGGCGCAGGATCTCGCTCGAACCCTCGAAGATCGTGTTGATCCGGTTGTCGCGGAGCGTCCGTTCCGCCGGGAACGGCCGCTCGCCCCGCGCGGCGAGCGACCGGGCAGTCTCGTAGCCCCGTCCGCCCAATACCTGGACGGTCTCGTCGGCGATCCGCCACGCCGCCTCGCTCGCGTACATCTTGGAGATGGCGGCCTCGATGCGGATGTCCGCCCCGCCGATGTCCACGAGCAGCGAGGTGAGATCGGACATTGCGTCCATGGCGAAGGTCGTCGAGGCCATCCGCCCGATCTTGTCGGCGATCGCCGCGTGCTCGCCGATCGGCGCTCCCCACTGCACCCGCTCCCGCGCCCAGGTCCGGGAGATGTAGAGCGAGCGCTTGGCGGTCCCGATGCAGATCCCGGGGAGGGTGAGCCGTCCCGTGTTCAGCGTCGTGAGGGCGACCCGCAGCCCCTTCCCGACCGGGCCCAGGACGTTCTCGCGGGGAATCCGGACGTCGGTGAACCGCATCACCCCGTTGTAGAGCGCCTTGAGCCCCATGAAGCGGCAGCGGCGCACGACTTCGACGCCCGGCCAGCGCGTGTCCACGATGAAGGTGGTGATGCCGGCCCGGCCGCCGGGCGTCTCGGCCGGCGTGCGCGCCATCACCACCAGCCAGCGCGCCTTCGTGCCGTTCGTGCACCAGAGCTTCTCGCCGTTCAGGACGAAGAACCGGCCGTCCGGGGTCGGCTCGGCGTGCGCCTGCATGCGGGCGGCGTCGGAGCCCACCGTGGTCTCGGTGAGCGCGAACGCCGAAATGTCGCCAGCCGCCACCTGGGGCAGGAACTCCGCCTTCTGTTCCTCGGTTCCGAACAACAGGATGGGCTGGGCGATCCCGATGGACTGGTGGGCCGAGAGGAGCGAGGCCAGGTTCCCGCAGTGGCTGCCGAGGAGGATGGCGGCCCGGGTGTAGGTCCGCTGCGACAGGCCGAGCCCTCCGTAACGCGTGGGGATCTTGATCCCGAAGGCGCCCATCGCCGCCAGGTCCCCGAGCACCCGGTCGGGAATCTCGCCGGTGCGGTCAATCTCGTCGGCGTCCACCTCCTCGAGGAGATACGACTCCAGCCGCCCGAGGAAGGCTTCTCCCTCCGGCTCGACCCCACTGTCGGGGTAGGGGCGCACGATCCCGGTGGACAGCCGCCCGAGGAAGAGCCCCCCGGCGAAGGTCGGGTAGCGCCATCCCGTCTCGCGCGCCGCCTCCGCGAGTTCGAACGCGGCGCGCTTGCCGGCCGACATCCGGGACGTGTCGATCGCGGTGGTCATGGCGGGCTCCCGATTCTACGCGCCTCACGGTCGCGCCGGGCGTTGAGCCCCGCTATCCTCCAAGGCACGGACTTCGGCTGGCGGACCCCCTTGGGTGGCGGGGCTGTTTCTCCGATTTGCCTTTCGGAATGTTCCGGGACGCCGATCCGCCGAGCAGTCCGACGGGAGGAGATCCGATGACCAGCCTGCTAGCGATGCTTCTCGCGCTGCCCAGCGCAGTCGAGTGGAAGACCTTCGAGTACATGGGGGTGCACGGAGCCGAATTCGTCGTCGGCGCCCACACCGGGATCATGGTCCAGTGCAACGAGGAGCAGGAGCAGATCCTCCTGACCGTCCACGTCCCGCACGGAGACAACGCCCCGTCCCGGCGGCAGCAGCGGACGCTCTACGTGCAGCTCGACGGCGGGGACACCCGGACCATCGAAAAGACGGAGGACCGGCCCTTTCCCGGGGTCTTCCAGTTCGAGCCGGAGGAATGGCTCGTGGACTTCCTGCTCGCCGGCGGCAGCCTGGCGGTTCGCTTCGAGGGCGAGACGATGGAGGCGCCGGTGGACGCGGCCATCATGGAGACGACCCTCGACCACTGCACGGGCGGCGTGCACGTCCACTGAACTGAACAGCCTGTAGCAACCCCCGCGGCCCCGGTGCTGCGAAAACGCAGTCGTGCGGGGTTGCCCAACAGCCCTGATGGCGCCGTCGGCCTGGAACGCCGGCTTCAGCCGGCACAGCGGCCCGCAGGGCCGCGGGCGGTTCGTCGCTATCCCGGGTGCATTGGCGCGCAGCCGCGCCATCCCGGCGAATGAGGTCCGTCTCGCCGCCCGCCTACGGCGGGCTGTGCCGGCTGAAGCCGGCGTTCCAAGCCGGTTCCCGCCACCCGGGGCTCCGGTCCCCGAGTCAGGCGCCGAGCATCTCGGCGATCTGAACGCCGAGAAAGTACGGCCACACGGCGAGCGCGAGAAGCCCGCGCCAGAAGCCAAGGTCCAGGAAGCCGATCGAGAACAGCCATCCGGTCATCCAGATCCCGAACCCGAGTCCTCCCTGCTCGATCCTGATCCGCTCGGTCATTCGGGAACCCTCCTCCACCATGCCGGTAGTCCGGTAGTGATGCTACCCCGGCTTCGCTTCCGGCGGACGGCCGGAGAAGGTGTCCATGGCGACGTGGATCCCGAAGAACGAGGCGATCGGATCGAGCCAGCGGGCGGGGAGCAGGCGGAGCAGTTTCAGCGAGTGGACGAACCGGGGAAGGACGACCACCGCGCGGTTCCTCTCGACCGCGCGGATGACGGCGGCGGCGACCCGCTCCGGTTCCAGGATCGGCAACAGCAAGGGGAAGCGGGTGCGAACTCCGGCGAACATGCCGGTGCCCACGAAGAACGGGCAGATCAGGCTGGTTCCGACGCCGGGGGCCGTCCGGCGCAACTCCGCCCGCAGCGATTCGTGGAAGCCGACCGCGCCGAACTTGGAAGCGCAGTAGTCCGACAGGCCCGAGACGCCGATCAGGCCGCCCGCCGACGCCATGGTCACCACGTGTCCGGCGCCCGCTTCGATCATCGCCGGAAGGAACGCGCGGGATGTCCAGAAGAGCGCCGCGGTGTTGACCCGCAGGGTGCGCTGCACCTGTTCCGGCGACAGCTCCGTCAGCGGTTTCCCGGAGACCACTCCGGCGTTGTTGACCAGGACGTCCACGTTCCCAAGGGAACCCCCGAGGCGCGCCGCCGCTTCCAGAACCGCATCGGGGGCGCCCACGTCCACGACGTCCGACACCACAAGCTGGTCCTCGCTCGCCCGGGCGGCGGCAACGCGCCCCGCGGCATCGGGGAGCGCCTTGCCGTTCATGTCCCAGATGCCGACGTGGGCGCCCCGGGCCGCAGCGCGCTCGGCGATGAGCAGTCCCATGCCCCGCGCCCCACCCGTGACGAGGAGGCGGCGGCCTTCCAGTTTCACCGGGAGTCACCCGCCGGACGCGCGAAATACGGCGTGAGCGCCGACTCCGGGGGAGGGGCGGTGAACCGGCTGACCGCCACCCCCAGCACGAGGGAAACCAGCACCCCCGGGGCCGCCGGATGGACCAGTTCCGGGCCCCAGCCGGGCCACGGGAGCGCCCCGCTCTGCCAGACGAAGACCCCCGCCACCCCTCCCACCATGGCGGCCAGCGCGCCCTCCCGGGTGAGACCGCGCCAGAGGACGCCGAGGACGACCGGCACGAAGAACGCGCTCGCCATGATCGCGGTGAAGAGCAGCACGATGAACTGCACCAGTTCCCCCTCGCCGACGCCGCTCAGGATCAGCACCAGCGGCGCGATGCCGACGATCAGGATCCCGAGCCGCGCCGCCAGCATCCGCGCCCGCGGGCCGGCCCCGGGCCGGAAAACGCCCAGGAGATCGTGGGAGAGCGCCGATCCGGCCACCAGCAGCAGCGAGTCCACGGTGGACATGATCGCCGAAACCACCGCGGCCAGCAGCACCGTCCCCAGGATGGGGGGCAGCGCGTAGGAGGCGATCAGCGGCATGGCCAGATCCCCGCTCGGGAGGATCGGGAACAGTCCCATGGCCCCGAGCGCGATGAGGAAGACCAGCAGGTTCACCCCGGTGGCCACGATCATGGCGAGGAACAGGCCCCGCCGGATCTCCCGCTGGCCGCGCATCGCGTAGAGACGCACGAGCTTCTCGGGGGTGGCGACCCCTCCCAGCAGGAAGGAGATCCCCATCGTGAAGAGCAGCACCCCGGGAAGGGCGCCGAACTCGAAGGCTTCGGGCCGCAGGGTCTCGACGGCCGCGAACAGCGGACCCGGCCCCCCGAGCAGCCGGAAGACCATCGGGACCGCCACCAGGGCGCCGATCACCATGACGACCAACTGCACGAGGTCGGTATAGACCACCGCGACCATGCCGCCGATCGCGGTGTAGGCGAGCAGGATGACGGTGAAGAACACCATCCCCCAGACCGCCGGAATCCCGAACACGGTCTCGGCGATCAGCCCGCCGGCGATCACCTGCGCCTGCACGTACACGGTGGCCGCGATCAGGATCACCACCGCGGCGAGCGCCCGCGCCCGCCGGCTGTAGTAGCGCCGCTCGATGAACGCCGGCAGCGTCAGTTCCCGGGTGCGGGCGAAGCGCGGACCCAGGAATCCGGCCATGAACCAGTAGCTGAGCGGGATGAACAGCACGAGCCAGGTGAACTCCCAGCCCACCGTGTGGATCACCCCGACGGTGCCGATGTAGGTGCCGGCGCTCGCGTGGGTGGCGGCGAGCGTCGCGCCGCCAAGCAGCCAGCCGAGCTTGCCCCCGGCGATCCAGTAGTCGCCCTCGGTGCGCGTCCGCCGGAGCGCCACCGCCCCGATGGCGAAGATCGCCGCGAGGTAGGCGCCGAAGACGATCGCCGTCAACGCAGGCCGTCCCCGGGGTGTTCGCGGGACTCCCGGCGTTCGAGCCGCCGCATCCAGAACCAGTAGGCAACGAGGATGGCGCCGAAGACCGCGAACAGTCCCCAGAAGGAAAACCGGGTCATCGCGGATCGCCCGCGTCCGGAACGGCTGGCCGCAGCAGGCGGCGGATTCCGAAGACACCGAGACCGATCAGCAGGAGGGCGACCGCCCCGTCCACCAGGCCGGCCAGCCCGATGGTCCTGGCATCCTCCGGCTCGACCCGGAACCGGATCAGGGAGGGCGGCGCGGGAAGCGCCAGCCGGACCGCTCCGCCGTCCGCGCCGCCCACCGTTCCGGCCGGGAAGATGTCCACAATCCGGTAGCCCGGCGACGGAGCGATCTCCGCCGCGAACGACAGATCGGTTCCCGGCGGGGGCAGCGCGTCCGGGATCGGGATCGGCACCCGCAGCCAGCCGTCCGGCCCCGCCGCGACCTCGCCCGCGAACACCAGCCCGCCGCCGGGGTCCGGTTCGGGAACCATCGCCGTCCGGCGCCACCCCCGCTCCGGGTCACCGGTCAGGCCGTGGAACCCCGACGTCCCCGCCAGACCGCTGTCCGCGGGAATGCGGGTGCGGACCGTTGCCCGGCCGGCGCTCTGGAGTTCGACCCCCGCCTCGATCGCCGGCTGCGCGGCGACGGAAAGCGTCGGCGCGACCAGCAGGCACAGCAGGCCCGCAAAGGCGCGGGTCACGCCCAGACGTCCCGCAGCACCCGGAGCGCGTTCCCGCCCATCACCTTGCCGATGTCCTCGTCGGAGTAGCCGTGCTTCACCAGCCAGCGCAGGATGTTCGTCGAGCCCTCCACCGGGTTCTCGATCCCGGCGACGTAGGGCACCCGGTCGAAGTCGGGCGCCCCGCTGCCGGTGCTGGCCTTCCGGATGGAGAGCGCGGCGGCATAGACCCCGTGGAGCCCCACATGGTCGCCGAACACCGTGTCCGGCCCGAAACCGACGTAGTCCACCCCCACGAGGTCCTTCACGTACTCGAAATGCTCCATGAAGGACTCGAGGTCGTGCCGGGGGTGGTTCTTCGTGAGCGTGGTGTGCGGGGCGGCCTCGATCCCGATGATGCCGCCCTTGCCGGCGCAGGCTTTCAGCACGTCGTCCGGGGCCATCCGCCGGGTGTTCCAGAGCGCGCGGGCGCCGATGTGGGTGATCGAGACGGGCTTCTCACTCGCCGCGATGACGTCGAGGGTCGTCCGGTCGCCGCAGTGCGCGGTGTCAATCAGCATCCCGACCTTGTTCATCCGCTCGACGACCTGGTGCCCGAACGCGGTCAGCCCCCCGTCGTTCGCTTCCTTCAACCCGCTCCCGAGCGCGTTCGACTCACTGTAGGTGATCCCCATCTCCCGCACCCCGAAGCCGTGGAGGACCTCCACGCGGTCGAGTTCGTTCTCGATGGGCGCCGCGCCCTCGATGGCCGCCACCCAGGCGATCCGCCCCTCGGCGTGCGCCCGGAGGATGTCGTCCACGGTCTTGCAGTGGATGAGGAAGTCCTGGTGGGCGATGTCCGCGAGCCGCATCCCGAGGTCGTGCAGGACCTCGTTCCACTTCCAGCCCGTCCGCGACTCGATCCGGCAGATCCCGTCGAGCAGGTTGTCGAACACGCAGTCCCAGTCCGACCGGGCGAGCGCATCAAAGGGGGTGAAGACCCGCCCCTCGCGCACGTAGGCGGGCGTCCGGTGGATGTCCCGCGGAAAGCTGCCGAGATGTTCGTGCAGCGAGACCAGCACCAGCTCGCCGGCGAGGCGCTCCGCGCGCGCCTCCTCATCGGCCGACAGCGGCACCGGGTGCGCCGGAAAGAGTTCGGCGTCCTCCACCAGGTCTTCCGGGCGGTAGTCCTCCCCCGGAACCAGGTAGCCGAACGACCGGTACCCACCCGCGCCCCGCTTGTTACGTCCCATCAACCGATGCTACCAGTGGGCGCCACACCGGCTTGGAACGCCGGTCTCCAGACCGGCACCCGCGGCGCTCCGCGCCGCGCACGTCCCTACTCCACCCGCAAAGACGACCCCCAAATCGGCGCAAACCTCAACCCCGCCGCCGACACGCACGCCTTGGAACGCCGGTCTCCAGACCGGCACGCGCGGTGTCAAACGACAGGTAAAGATCGGGCTTAAACGACACGAACTTTGTCACCTGTTTGCGTCGTTGGCTGAGGCTTCGGTTCTCGCTTCAGGGGGACCGCCATGGCACTCAGCAAGGAGCTTCGGATGACGATCAGGGCGCTTTCGGAGCGTGGTTGTTCCCGGCGTGAGATCGCGCGGGCGGCGCGGGTGAGCGAGCGTCAGGTTCGCTACGAGCTGGGTCGCGAGGAGGGTAGGCGCGACGGTCGCGGGAAGGTTGAGCGCGCTTCGAGGCTTGGGGAGGAGATCCGGGAGTGGTGCGCGGACTTTGCGGGGGGTCAGCCCTTGAACGCGACGGCGCTGCACGAGCATTTGGTGGCGGAGCACGGGTATGTGGGGAGCCTGCGGTCGGTGCAGCGGTATCTGCGTCGTCGGTTGGGTCCGGGCCGGGTACGGGCGCGGCGTCGGGTGGAGACGCCGCCGGGGGCGCAGGCGCAGGCGGACTGGGCGGAGGCGCCGGGGATGCTGGTTGGAGGCCGGCGGGGGGTAAGTGCGTTTGCGCTGCGGTTGAGCTTTTCGCGGAAGAGCGCGGTGGTGTGGTCCCCGTTGAAGGACACGCTGTCGTGGTTGTGGGTTCACGGGCAGGCGTTTGTGCGTCTGAAGGGGGTGACGGCGACGGTACGGATGGACAACGTGAAGACGGCGATAGTGCGCGGCGCGGGGGTCTGGGGGGAGGTGAACCGGGCCTATTTGCGGTATGCGGAGGAGGCGCGGTTTCACATCGATCCCTGTCCGCCGCGGTCTCCGGAGGCGAAGGGGAAGGTGGAGCGAGGGATCCTGGACCTGCGGGGTTGGGGTCCGGGGCCGACGAGCGAGTGGTCGAGCCTGGAGGAGTTGCAGGCGTGGACGGACGCTCGGTTGCTGGAGTGGGAGTCGCGCCGGACGAGCCCGGCGACGGGGCGCGGGGTGTTGGAGAGTTGGGAGGAGGAGCAGGGGTATTTGGGGGACTGCACGGGGTTGCCGGAGCCGTTCGACCTGGTGGGGCTGCGGCCGGTGCGGAAGGACTGCACGGTGGCGTTCGACAGCCGGAGCTGGTCGGTGCCGTTCCGTCTGGTGGGGACCCGGGTGGAGGTGCGCCGGTGCGCGCGCCGGGTGCAGGTGTTGGATCGCGGGGAGGTGGTGGCGGAGCATCCCCGAGAGGGCAACTCCTTGCTTGTGCGCGACTTGTCGCATTACGAGGGGGCTTCGACGGGTCGGGTGATCGCGCCGGCGCCGCTGGGGCGGATGGGGCGTCGGCTGGAGGAGATCGGGGCGATGGCTCCGGAGGAACGTCCCCTGGATCTGTATGCGGCGCTGGCGGAGGTAGCGCGATGGTGAGTATGGATGTGGACCTGGACCTGGACCGGACGCGGCGGATCCTGGGAGAGCTCGGGATGCGGGAGGCATCGGCTCGGTTGTCCGAGTTGCTGACCGAGTGTGCGCGGGAGGAGCTGCCGGCGCATCGCCTGTTGGTTCGGGTCCTGGAGACGGAGAGGGAGTTCCGCCGGCAGCGGCGGCTGGAGATGGGGCTGCGGATGGCGGGGTTGCCTCTGGGACGGACCCTGGGGAACTTCGACTTCGGCTTCCAGCCGACGCTGGACCGGACGCGGGTGGAACTGTTGGGCACCTGCGGTTGGATCCGGGAGCGGCAGAACGTTCTGCTGCAGGGCCCGCCGGGGGTGGGGAAGACGCACCTGGCGGCGGGTCTGGGGATGCGGGCGCTGGAGAACGGGTTCCGGGTGGCGTTCTACCGGCTGGACGAGTTGCTGCGGACCCTGAAGCGGCATGAGGGGTCGACGACGCCACGGGGGAACCGGCGGTATCTGTCGGCGTCGCTGTTGATCATCGACGAGATGGGCTACGAAGCCCTGGACGCGAAGGAAGCGAGTCAACTGTTCCGGTTGATCAACGACCGGCATGAGCGGGGGAGCGTGCTGGTCACGACGAACAAGGCGATCCGGGAATGGCCGGAGGTGCTGGCGGGGGACGCGGTGCTGGCGAGCGCGATCCTGGACCGGTTCCTGCACCGCTGCGTGGTCCTCGACATCCGTGGCCGCAGCTATCGGCTGCGGGATCTGGAGCAGAGCTTCCGGGAGCGCCAGGAGACGATCGCTCGATCCTTCCTCCTCCCGGAAGAGGCGGCCTCATCCCCCGCCGCGGCGCCGGCGGGGAAGGAGGGACGTCGGTGAGCGCTCTGGTCGCCCTCCGGGCTCCCGCCGCGCTCCCCAACGTCCCTCCTTCCCCGCCGAAACAGGCTCTCCAGGGTGACAAAGTAGGTGTCGTTTATCTGGGCCAAACTAGGTGTCGCTTGACACGCGGGGCTCCGCACCGCGCACCTCCCTACTCCACCCGCAAAGACGGCCCCCAACTCCGCGCAGACCTCAACAGCGCCGGCGACACGCACCGCTCGGAGCGCCGGCCTCCAGACCGGCATCGCGCGGGAGCGCGAAACCCGCGCTGATGGTGCCCGGCCCGCCATCGGGCGGCCCGCTCACCGCCGGGGAGCCAACGCCCCGAACCAGTCCGCCACTTTCGACATACTTACACTCACCAAGGATCACCATGTCCGATTCTGGACCGCTCACCACCACGATGGCGCCCGGGGGTCGGGTGCCCCTGCCCGAAACAATTCGCCGGGCGCTCGGCTGGAAGGATGGCGCACGCCTGATCGTGGAGCGAACTTCCGACGGCGTACTCCTGAAGACCGTCCCGATCTTCGCCCGAACCCGCGTTGAGGATGTGGCTGGCTGCCTCACATGGCGAGGCGCGCCACGATCGCTGGCCGAAATGGAAGCAGGTGTCCGGGCTGAAGCAGGACGGCACCACACTCGGCGTTGATGAGCGCCGCAACTGCGCTGATAGCGTTCCGCCGGTTTCCGCCGAATCAAACCCGTGGGATGATCCATGAACACCGCGTTTCGCAGAGCCCCTTCTGCTCCTTGCCTCGTCGCCGCCGGCTCCGCCGCCGCGCGGGACTACGGCACAAGCAGCAACCTTGAAGTGTCCGCCACCGACGCCGAGCGCGCCGTGATCGAGGCGCTCCACCAGCGCGTTGTCCCCAATAGGGACCCGGCGCACACCGAATTCATCGTGGTCTGGAAGACCGGCACCTACGCCGAAGCGTGGGGCTTCCGGGATTGGGATTCCGCACTCCGCGAGGTCACCCCCGCGGACCGTTTCGACATCGTCAACCGCGACCGCGCCGTGCTCCTCTCGGTAGTGGGCAGCAAGCCGATCGCCTCGGGAATCCGCCTCATCAACAGCTCCATTGACGCGATCCGGCTTGCCTTCTGCTCATCGGGGGTTGTTTTTTGTGTCCCTAGGCCATGACCACGCGGCTTGCCTTCCTTCGCCAGCATGACGACAAAGCACGAGACCGAATACCGCCGCCCAACGGCTGTATCCCTGTTCTCGGGATGCGGGGGGTCAGATGCCGGCCTAGTGGCCGCAGGCTTTGATGTAGTCATGGCCAACGACAACTTTGCTTACGCGAAGGACTTCTATAGGGCCAATCTTCCAGACACCGACTATCGCCTCTGCGATGTTACCGAAATCGACTCCTTCCCGTGCGTCGATCTGCTTGCCGGTTGCTATCCATGCCAAGGGTTCAGCCAAGGCGGCGCCCGCGACCCACGGCGCAAACTCAACTATCTGTATCGGGAGTTCGATCGCGCGCTTCGCAAGATCAAGCCCAAGGCCTTCATTGTCGAGAACGTTCCTGGGATGAGCAGAAGGGACTTTCGTCACCTATTGAACAATCAGGTGATCCGATTCCGTCTTGCTGGGTACCGGGTTTCCCATAAGACGCTGGATGCGAAGCGCTACGGTCTCCCACAAGATCGCCAACGGATCTTTATCGTGGGCATACGGTCCGACTTGGGCACGATGTATACATTTCCGAAGCCTACTCACGGAGTCGGTGCAAAGGACATTCGTACCATTGCCGACGCCATCGGGTCGCTGCCGCACTGGCCGGACGACGAGGTCTGCCAGGATCCGTTTCACTGGTACTACCTGTCACGAAACAGATACAGACCATGGGATCAACCGAGCAAGACCATCGTGAGCAAAATGCGCCACATGCCGCTACATCCGGCCAGTCCGAAGCTACTACGAATCCATACGGACAAATGGATCTTTGAAGACGATTCGCCGGCTAGGAGATTCTCATTCCGTGAGGCTGCCCTTCTGCAGGGATTCCCTGCCAATGTTAGGTTTCCCGACACAGCACCCATGTCCGCGAAGTACCGAGTGGTCGGCAACGCGGTCCCGCCTCCGCTTTTCCGCGCGGTGGCAGCATCACTTCCCGACGTCTGGTAGAGGGCGGCAAACATCCGAGGACTGACCAATGGCTGACTCCCAACCCGAAGTCGAAAACATGCCCGTGGCCTCCTTGCAGTTGGACTCGGAGAATCCGCGCTTCGGTGAACACCATGGAGAATCCCACAGTCAGGCCGAAATCCTTGGTCACATCGTTCGGACGTTCGGCGTGGATGATCTCCTTAGTTCCTTGGCGGTGAACGGCTATTTCCACGCGGAGCCGCTCCTGTGTCGCCGAAATCCGCTCACCGACGAACTGATCGTTTCGGAGGGCAACCGGCGTCTGGCCGCGTGCCTCATTCTCATCGGGGACGATCGTGCAGCCAACCAAGAACGTCGCGCTAGCCGATTCCGGGCTATACACAAGAAGCATGGGAGTCCGACGATCGATCCGGTGCCCATTATCGAAATGGATGCGCGGGCCGACCGCAAGGAAATGTTGTCCTATCTTGGAGTGCGGCATATAGCTTCAGCGCAACAGTGGGACTCATTCGCGAAGGCCGTCTGGATTGCTCGTGTCGTTCGCGAGACCGACCTGGATACGAACGCAATCGCCGAGATGATAGGTGACCAGCACCAAACGGTTACTCGTCTTCTACAGGGTTACTACTTCATCCAACAGCTTATCGGCAAAGGCTTGTTCAGACCGGAAGACAGTGCTAGAAGTGGCCGAGGGAGCAATATTCGCTATCCTTTTTCTTGGGTTTACACCGTCCTTGGCTACCGCAGTGTCCGCGACTATCTCGCTCTCGATGACGACGCAAAGAACGCGAAACCCGTCCCGGACGACCGCCTTGATGACGCGGGGTTTCTTGTTACCGCCCTGTTCGGCAATCGCGCGAAGGGTCGGAGTTCGGCGCTGACCGATTCCAGACAACTGGGCGATCTAGCGGCGGCAGTGTCCGACTCAGCTAAGGTTGAACTATTGCGTAGCGGCAAGACTCTCAACGAGATCGCAGTCCTGACGTTGCCGTTGGACGAGCGCCTCGCCGCGGGACTACTTGACGCTAGGCAGAACCTCGGCGACCTGAACAACCGACTCACGGAGCAGGATGTCCCCCCGCAGATCGCCACTCGTCACACTGAACAGAGTGAGCGCGTTGAACGACTCGCTGGTGAGGTCCATCGCAAGCTGAAGAACGCTGCAAGTAATGGATAACTCCTACTCCAACCGCCACATGGCGCAGCAACTCGGGGGAATCGCTGACCGAGCTGAAATCCACGCCTTGCGTTACGGCTCGGCCATTGTAGATGATGGCTTGGTCAGCGAGAGACTCGCAGCGGCGGACGACGACCTACGGCCTGAACTCAGTAAGCTTGAGCCGTGGCACGAAATCGATCTGACGTTAGATGGAGGAGCCGGCGGTGCCCGTGACAGTGTCAATCGGCGTTCCGAGCTTCTTGGAAGGCGATACCCTTTTGTCTTGCCGTCGCTACAGTACAAACCTAGCGACTCACTTGTGTACGAATTCTGTTTGGCCGTCTGCAATGCCCCCAATCTCACCAAAGGGAAGTACAAACATCTTCCGAGGGTTTTCGAGCGTCTCTCCTGCGTTCTGGCCAAAGCCTACATCGGCCTCGGTGCCGGTTCACACCACCTGGGCTGGCCTCGTGACAACAACAAACGGACGGGGACGTTTCAAGACGCCATCGCACCGGTCAACCAGGAGACTCAGGAATGGTTCTGGGCGCCGGAGCCTGAGCTTCCGCAGAGTCCGACCGTCAAGGAGGTTAAGGATGACGGACTAGACCTACTCGCGTGGAAGGCGATCGACGAACGTGTTGGCAGTCTCTTTTTCCTTGGTCACTGCGCGTGCGGTCAAAACTGGCAGACGAAATTCCACGATGCGGACCCACGCAAGCTGTCGAAGTGGTTCAATCCCATGACGCTTGTCAGCCCCCCTGTAAGGCTCTTCTTTACTCCTTACCACGTAGCCGATGCTGTGATTCGCGAAGCGAGTAGGACCGCCGGTGTCGTTCTTGACCGAATTCGCCTGACGCTACTTGCGGAGCAGTCAACCGAACTGCGTAAGCACAAGGCCCTGCGTCGTCGCCTCCGAGAACTCGTTGATTTGGTGACCGACGGGAGGACTGGATGACCACATCCAATACCCGTATCTGCGGCATCGTATGGAACTGGAGATAGTCTTCAAGCCCCGGCTGCGATCAGCCGCGCATGGTCATCCAGGCGGAACGCCAGATTTGCCGACGGCATCTAGGCCGACGAATCTGAGACCGCGCCGCCACCGTTAGTTGGTTGACCGTGACAATCGGTCGTTGATTAGCCTTGGGGGCGTGGCCATGAGACGGGGTCGGGTAGCGTGCCCTCCGGCATGAGCACTCGTGACCTGAAGGCGGAACTCTGGAACTGCGCCCAGGTCCTCCGTGGCAGCGCCGTGGCCCGCACGGACTGGAAGGCGTACATCCTGCCGCTCCTGTTCTTCAAGCGCATCAGCGACGTGTGGGACGAGGAAACCACCGCCGCCATCGCGGCCTACGGCGAAGCGGACGCCGCCGCCTTCCCCGAGGAACACCGCTTCGTGGTGCCGGAGGGCTGCCACTGGCAGGATGTCCGCCAGACGCCAAAGGGAGTGGGCGCGGCGCTCGCGCGCGCCATGCGGGAGATCGAGCGGGCCAATCCCGACACCCTCTCCCGGGTGTTCGGCGCTGCCGACTGGGGGAACCGCGCGGTTCTCGGAGACGCGATCCTCAAGGACCTCGTGGAGGGGCTGTCGGCCGTGCCGCTCGGCAACTCGGCAGTCGGATCGGATGTGCTCGGCGACGCCTACGAGTACCTGATCGGCAAGTTCGCCGATGTCACCCGCCGGAAGAAAGCCGGCGAGTTCTACACGCCGCGCAGCGTGGTGCGGATGCTGGTGGAACTGCTGGACCCCGGCCCGGGGGAGACGATCTACGACCCGGCCTGCGGCACCGGCGGGATGTTGCTGGGGGCGATCGAACACGTGGAGCGGGCGGGAGGCGACCCCCGCACGTTCTTCGGCCGGATCTTCGGGCAGGAGAAGAACCTGACCACCTCGTCCATCGCGCGCATGAACCTGATGCTCCACGGGGTCGAGGACTTCCGCATCGAGCAGGCGGACACCCTGCGCCGGCCGGCCTTCACCGACGCGGTCGGCGGCGTCACCGCTTTCGATTGCGTCATCGCGAACCCGCCGTTCTCCCTCCAGGATTGGGGACGCGAGGTCTGGGAGGCGGACCCCTGGGGACGGGCCGGCTTCGGCCTGCCGCCGACGAAGAGCGGGGACTACGCCTGGGTTTCGCACATGGTCGCCTCCATGAAGGAACCCGACGGGCGCATGGCGGTCGTGCTGCCGCAAGGGGCGCTCTTCCGCCGCGGGGCGGAGGGACGAATCCGGCAGGCCCTGCTGGAGCGCGATCTGGTGGAGGCGGTGATCGGACTGGCGCCCAACGTGTTCTACGGCACCGGTCTCGCCCCGGCGGTGGTGACACTCCGCCGGCGGAAGACCCGCGGACGCCGCCGGAAGGTGCTGCTGGTGGATGCTTCCCGGCTCTTCCGCAAGGGCCGGGCGCAGAGTTTCCTCGACCCGGAGCACGCCTCCCGTATCGTCGGCTGGGTTCGCGGATTTCGGGACGTGACCGATTGCGCGAAAGTCGTTCGGCTGGACGAGATCGAGAGCAAGGATTGGACGCTCAACATCTCCCGTTATGTGGCGCCTCCGCTCGGCGAAGAGCCCCCGCCCCTGCCCCAGGCGGTGGCCGCCTTCAAGGAAGCGGTGGGGGAGGCGAAGGCCGCCGAGGACCGACTGCGGACGGTTCTCACCCGGGACGGCTGGCTCGACTGAGAGCCCCCGACGGGACGACCGCTCGGGGCGGCCAACACCCGGAACCCGATGCTACGATCCGGCGCGCTTTGGAGAGCCGAGTGACGCGGGCGGCCCGGAGTTCCCGGTCGCGGAGAAGCAAACCCGGACCGGTCGGCGGGACGGCGAAGCGGCTCGGTCAGAGGGAACTGGCGGCGCACCTCTGGGGCGCGGCCACACTGCTTCGGGGGTTGGTGGACGCCGCCGACTACAAGCAATACGTCTTCCCGCTCCTCTTCTTCAAGCGGCTCTCGGACGTATGGGACGAGGAGCACGCGGCAGCGCTCCGGGAGACCGGCGACCATGGCTATGCCCGGGACATCGCCAATGACCGTTTCGCCATCCCGGACCGCGCGCACTGGTCGGACGTCCGCGCCGCGTCCCGCGATGTCGGGCTGGCCCTTCGGCGAGCGTTCCGGGAGATCGAGAAGGCGAACCCGGACCGGCTCTCCGGAGTCTTCGGCGCGGCGCCGTGGACCGACAAGGCGCTGCTTCCGGACGCAACCCTGAAGAACCTGATCGAGCACTTCTCCCGGCATCGCCTCGACCTGACGGGGGCGCCCGAGGACGAGCTGGGCAATGCCTACGAGTACCTCATCGGCCAGTTCGCCGACGACAGCGGCCACACCGCGCAGGAGTTCTATACGAACCGGACCCTCGTCCACCTGATGACCCGGATGCTGGCTCCGAAGCCCCGGGAGCGGATCTACGACCCGACCGCGGGCACCGGCGGAATGCTGATCTCGGCGCTCGCGGAAGTGAAACGCCGGGGTGGGGAGGCGCGGACGCTCGGCCTCTGCGGGCAGGAACTCATCGGCTCGACGGCGGCCATTGCCCGCATGAACCTCGTGCTGCACGGGGTCGAGGACTTCCGCATCGAGGTGGGCAACGCGCTGAGCGCCCCGGCCTTCGCCGAGGGCGGTCGCCTGATGACCTTCGACATCGTGTTGGCCAACCCCCCGTACTCGATCAGGAACTGGGACCGGGATGCGTGGCGGAGTGACCCGTGGGGCCGCAATTTCCTCGGCGTTCCGCCGCAGGGCCGGGCCGACTACGCCTTCTTCCAGCACATCCTGAAGAGCCTCAACCCGAAGACCGGGCGTTGCGCCATCCTGTTCCCGCACGGGATCCTGTTCCGCAAGGAGGAAGCCCAGATGCGACGGGCGCTGGTGGAGAGCGACCTTCTCGAATGCGTACTGGGGCTCGGGCCGAACCTCTTCTACAACTCGCCGATGGAAGCGTGCGTCGTCGTCTGTCGCACACGGAAGCCGCCCGCCCGACGCGGCAAGGTGCTGTTCATCAACGCAGTGCGCGAGGTAGCGCGCGAGGGCGGCCAGAGTTTCCTGCAGCCGCCGCACCAGCGCCGGATTCTGAAGGCGTACCGCGCGTTTGCGGCGGAGCCGGGCTTCGCCGCCGTCGTGACGGCAGCGGAGATTCTGGAAAGCGGAGGAACCCTGTCCATCGCCCGCCATGTCGGCCAGCCCGCCCCTCTGGCGGGAGAATTGGGCCAACGGGACCTCAAGACGGCCTGGACCGAGTTCGAGGCGGGGGGTACGAAATTCTGGCGACGGATGGACGCCGCTGTCCGATCGCTCGAACCGATGGCAGCAGAGCCGCATGATGCGGCGTAGACGGCGGAACCCCGTTGCGTTCGGGGAAATTGCGGACAATGTGACCGAGCGCGTGGACCGTCCCGCCGAATCGGGCGTTGACCGGTATGTGGGTCTCGAACATCTGGAACCGGGCTCGCTGAAGATCCAGCGATGGGGATCTCCCACCGATGTTTTCGGGACGAAGTTGCGGTTTCGCGAGGGCGACATCGTGTTCGGACGCCGCCGGGCCTATCAGCGGAAGCTGGCGGTCGCACATTTCGACGGCATCTGCTCGGCTCATGCACTGGTCCTGCGCGCTCGGCCGCGAGTGGTTCTGCCCGAATTCCTGCCGTTCTTCATGCAGAGCGACGGATTCATGGAACGGGCGCAACGAATCTCCGTCGGCTCCCTGTCTCCGACCATCAACTGGAAGACGCTGGAACAGGAGGAGTTCGTCTTGCCCCCGCGCTCCGAGCAGCGCCGTATCGCGTCTGCCCTGAACGGGTTAGCGACAGCCGCGGATTCGGTGAAGAAACTGGAAGCTGCTGCGGATGCCCTGCTCTTCTCGATCTATCGGGTCGTGTTCGAGGCTCCGGAGAACCCGACCCGGCCACTACGAGAAATCGCGGAAGTGCGCATGGGACGGCAGCGCTCCCCACGGCACGCCCACGGCGACCACATGGTGCCTTACGTCAGGGCCGCGAACATCAAGCAGGACACTCTCGATCTGTCCAGCGTCTTGAAGATGAACTTCGATCCGGGTGAGCAAAAGAGGTACGGACTCCGAGCCGGGGATATCCTGGTCACGGAAGGGTGCGGCAGCCTCGCTGGAATCGGCGCGAACGCCGTGTGGAACGATGAGCTGACCGGAAAGGTGTGCTTTCAGAATCACGTGATCCGGCTCCGAGCAATGGAGAATCTGGTTTCGCAGCGCCTTTTGCGGCATTGGGCGCGATACGCCTATCTGTCGGGGAAATTCGCCAAGACAGCCCAAGGTACAACGATCCTCTCCATCGGCCAGAAGCGCTGCGAGCAGATGACGGTCCGGTTGCCCCCTACGGGAATACCGAGGAAGTCAGCCGAACGGCGAATGAACGAGGTCGAAGAGGCCAAGCGTCGCGCCGAGACGAGGGCGGAGTCGTTGCAACGGATGCGTGCGGCGCTGCTCGAACAAGAAATCGGAAGCGCGACCGCGTAGCAATCCGCTGCTCGCGGCCTCGCCATTCGGGTACGCACAGTGACCGACGCCAAGCCGCCAACTGCCGACACACCAACACCGGATCCGGGTTACGCCATCTTGCGAGCCCGCTTGAGCGACAGGGATCCGAACAGCGAAGACGTGCAGCCACGCGATTTGGCGAAGCACCTCAAGGAGCGATTCTGGATCGAGCGGTGGCTTGCGCTGGGCCGATGGAAGAACTCCGAGTTGATCGGGGCTCGAGGACACACGGAATTGCGTCTCGCCGACTTGGGCAGACGACTCGACGAGCCGGGGGACGCATTCTTCGATTTTGTCCAGACCTGCCGGAAGGGCGTGGTGAGCGTTCGAACCTGGGTCGAAGTGACGGAGGCGGTGGGGCCGGACGACGCCCGACGCATCACCCAGGAGTTGCGAGCCCTTGGGCAACGGCCACGGGGATCAAGAGAAGAAGCACGGTCGCTCTGCGACTTGAAGGACCCGCACGTTCCGGACCGACTGGCACAGGCCCGCATGGCGGATCGCGTAGTCGAAGCCGTAGTCAAGAAGGCCCGGAAGGGACGTGACGGCGGCTCGTACGAGGCGCTTGTTCGCGACTATGGCCGTGGTGCGCTGGTCGTAGGCGTGCCGTTGTGGTTTCCAGTGCTGGCGTCAGACGCTACCGACCCGCGCAGGTTCGAGACCGATTTCAGTCCCCGGCTCGGTATTGGGCTGAGAGCGATACGTCGCACAGTTCTGAGTACCCGTTGGTGTCCATTCGATTCGGTGGTCGTTCTCTGGTGTCCGACACGGGTTGCGATACGCGAGTGGGCCGATACCGCCGCGGATCCCGAATCGTTCCTTCCGAGAACCTACGAGTGGCTGGAGGACTTGGGGCTGACCGAGACCACGTCCGCCATGAACCTTCACTGGCGTTGGCACCGCTACCCGTCGCTCGACGCGGCGGTCGCGGCCCAGCAGAATCGCGTGCGCTGGCCGGGATTGCCCCGACCGTTCGGAACCAAGGCGCAATTCAAGATCTGCACCTCCGGGTCTGCCCGATGGAAAGACGGCTGGTACCGGCTGCTTGGCGTTGCTGTGCTGTTCACCGCGTTCCTGCGGATGGGCGGCGGGCGCGACCTCCGGCGCTGGGTCCAGGCGCTCACGCGGCCAGCGTGGCACTGGAAACGCTGGAGAATCCGCCGACGAGTCATGCGCTCCTACCGGGAGTCGGTCCGCAGCATCGAGGACTGATCGGCTCGAACGACCAGACGCCTGTAGAGAGTCCCCGGATGGGGTGTGCGACCCAGCGGTAAACCGATCCGGGGGCCGCGCGAGTGACGGCGGTCCCTGCGGCGCCTCCGTCGGGCGAGTCGTCTATCATGGCCGCATGCAGTCCGAATGGGACTCGGTCGTCCAGAGCGATCCCGAGATCTCGGGGGGAACGCCCGTCTTTCGCGGCACCAGAGTGCCGGTTCGGAGCCTGTTCGACTACCTGGAGGGCGGCGAGACACTCGACTGGTTCCTCGATCAGTTCCCCTCCGTTTCCCGCGCCCAAGCGCTCGCTGCGCTCGAAGTGGCCCGGGATTCCGTCCTGATCCGTGCGCGTTCTGCTTGACGAGAATCTGCCTCGCGGCCTCGCCAGCGAACTGACCGGACACGAGGTCACTACGGTCCAGGCCGCCGGTTGGGCGGGGACGAAGAACGGCGAACTGCTCCGGCGCGCTGACACCCGTTTCGATGTCCTGATGACCATGGATCGCAACCTTCGATACCAGCAGAACCTGAGCGCGCTGCGATTGAGCATCCTGATCGTCCGTGCTCGTTCGAACCGCATGGTGCACCTGAGGCCACTCGTGGGCCGCATCCTGGGGGCATTGGAGGAGCTGCGGCCCGGGCAGTACCGCGAGATCGGGACACCATCCGGCGCGGACTGAAGGAGCGGCGCATCCGCGACCGCGCATGACTTTCAACGAAGCCAACACCGTCGAGGCGTTCCTCCGCGACCTCCTCTGCGGGGGAATCACCCACCACACCGCGGTCGGCCCGGGCCGGGCGCGCCGAGCCGGGAGGCTCTCCGGGCTCGGTTGGCACTACCTCGCGGCGCGAGACCTTCCTCGGTCTTCGCACCAGGTCCTCGTCGAACCCCACCTGCGCGAAGCCCTGATCCGCCTGAACCCGGAGATCGCGGCGCAGCCCGATCGCGCCGACGAAGTCCTGTACCGGCTGCGGGCCATCCTGATGACGGTGGGGGCTGAGGGGCTGGTCGAGGCCAACAAGGAGTTCGCGGCGTGGCTGACCGGCGAACGATCCATGCCCTTCGGGCCGGAGGGGGAGCACGTGACTGTCCGGTTGCTCGACTTCGAGGACGTGGACCAGAACCAGTGGGTCGTCACCCAGCAGTACATCGCCCGGCGCGAGCAAGACACGACCAAACGTGCCGATCTGGTGCTGCTCGTCAATGGAATTCCGCTGATCGTCATCGAGGCCAAGACCCCGGTGCGGCTCAGCGAGAGCTGGCTGGACGGAGCCATCCAGATCGAGGTGGACTACCAGAAGAACGTCCCCGAGCTGTTCGTGCCCAACTTGTCGTCCATCGCCACCGAAGGCAAGGAGTTTCGGTACGGAGGTGTCGGCCTGCCGGCGGGCGACTGGGGTCCCTGGCGGTCGCCCGAGCCGGGGCAGACGGAGGCTCCGGCACTCAAGCGCCTTGAAGGTCTCGTGGCTTCAATGCTCCACCCGGAGACCGTTCTCGATCTCGTTGCCAACTTCACCGCCTTCGTGGCCGACCCACAGAAGGGGCGCATGAAACTCATCGCCCGCCACCAGCAGGTCGAAGCGACGAACCGGATCGTCGAGAGGGTCGTTGCCGGCCGGCCCAGGCAGGGCCTCATCTGGCACTTCCAGGGCTCCGGGAAGACGGAACTCATGCTCTTCGCCGCCCGCAAACTGCGGATGCACCCGGAGTTGCAGAACCCCGCAGTGCTTGTGGTGGTGGATCGGGTGGATCTGGACACCCAGCACTCCGCCGCCTTCCGGGCGGCGGAGTTGCCCAACATGGTCCGGGCGGAGAGGACGGAGGACTTGGTTCGCCTGCTGGCCCAGGACACGCGCAAGGTCATCCTCACGACCATCTTCAAGTTCGGGGAGGCGGAAGGGGTCCTCAACGACAGCGACAACCTGATCGTGCTGGTGGACGAGGCGCACCGGACCCAGGAAGGCGACCTCGGCCGCCGGATGCGCCGGGCGCTGCCCAACGCCTTCCTGTTCGGCCTCACCGGCACGCCGATCAACCGGGCCGACAAGAACACCTTCCTCGCTTTCGGGGCCGAGGAAGACGCAAACCGCTACCTCAGCCGCTACGGTTTCGAGGAGTCGGTTGCGGACGGCGCGACCCTGCCGCTCCATTTCGAGCCTCGCCTGCTCGAACTCCACGTGGATCAGGACGCGATGGACGCCGAGTTCGGGCAACTGACCGGCAGCTTGACGGACACCGAACGCGAGCGGCTGGCCAAAACTGCCGCGCGGACGGCCGTGCTGCTCAAGACCCCCGAGCGGGTCGAAGCGATCTGCGCCGACATCGCGGACCACTATCGCGGCAGGGTCGAGCCTCACGGTTTCGGCGCCCAGGTAGTGACCTACGACCGGGAGAGTTGCGTTCTCTACAAACGGGCGCTCGACCGGCACCTGCCTCCAGAAGCGTCCGCCGTCGTCATGACCGTTGAAGGCGGCGAGCAGGAGTTCGCGGCCTATCGCCGGGACCGCGAGGAAGAGGCGCGGCTACTCGACCGCTTCCGGGACCCTGGTGACCCGCTGAAGATCCTGATCGTGACCTCCAAGCTGCTGACCGGGTTCAACGCGCCGATCCTGCAGACGATGTATCTCGACAAGCCGATCCGCGACATCGCGCTGGTGCAGGCCATCTGTCGGGCGAATCGCCCCTACGGCGACGAAAAGAAGCACGCGCTGATCGTGGACTACCTCGGGGTGTTCGACGACGCGGCGCGCACACTGCGGTTCGACGAGAAGGGCATGGAAAGGCTCATCACCAACATCGCGGAACTGGTTGCTGAACTCCCGGAGGCGTTGCGGAAGTGTCTCGCCTACTTCAGCGGCGTGGACCGCTCCGTCTTTGGGTATGAGGGGTTGATCGCGGCGCAGGAGTGTCTGCCGGACAACGCGACCCGCGACCGCTTCGCCGCCGACTACGTGCGGCTGGCCCGGCTGTGGGAAATCGCCTCCCCGCGCCCTCCCACGGACACCTACGAGGCCGACTATCGCTGGTTGACGCAGGTGTACCGCTCACTGCAGCCCTCCACCGGCACCGGGCGGCTCCTGTGGCGTAGCTTCGGCGCCAAGACCATCCAGCTCATCCAGCGGAACGTCCATGTGGACGCGATTCAGGACGACCTCGACGAAGTCGTTCTCGACGCGGAGACGCTGGAAGCGGTGCTGGCGAATCCCGACGCGGAACGGAAGGCCAGGGAAGTCGAGATCAGGCTCGGCTCACGGCTGCGGCGGCTCGCCCACGATCCGAAGTTCCGCCCGCTCGGCGAACGGCTTGAGGCGCTCAAGGAGAAACACCTGCAGGGAGCGCTCGGGAGCATCGCGTTCCTGAAGTCGCTGCTCGAGCTGGCCCGCGATGTCCTCGAAGCGGAGCGCACGGCGGCGGTGCCCCATGCGGAGGATCCCGGCAAGGCAGCGCTCACGGCTCTCTTCGAAGAAGTGCGCAACGAACGAACCCCCATCATCGTCGAGCGCGTCGTGAGCGACATTGACGAGATCGTGCGCCAGGTCCGTTTCGACGGTTGGCAGAGCACCCACGCCGGAGAGCGCATCGTCAAGAAGGAGCTTCGGAGGACCCTGCTGAAGTACCGCCTCCACAAGGAAAAGGACCTCTTCGACCGCGCCTACGGCTACATCACGCAGTACTACTGACTCGGGTCGCGGGCGTTTGACATGATTTTCCCTAATTTCTATAGTTACGAGGATGTCAAGTCACAAGACGCAGTCGGGGATGCCCTTGCCGGAGTCCCTGATCAGCGTTGGCCTCGACGCTGACGACCTTCGGGCGCTCCCGGAAACGCTTCGTGAGCAATGTGGCGTGCTCTGGGAAGGGCCTTCGGGGGACTGGACCCTGGTGGGCACCCGCGACACGGAACTGGCGCAGCTCCTCCGGAGGGTCCTTACCCGTCTGGAACCGATGGCGGCCATGCACCGCCGGAGACTCAGCGAGCGCAACATTGATCTCTTGTTGGAGAGCATTCTCGCCGACGCTCCGCGAGACGACGTTCACGCCGTGCTCGAGTTGGACAACGCCAAGCTGCGGGCCGACTACGTGGAGGAGACACGGTTGCTCACCGGGGCCGAGGTTCGCGCCGCGTCGGGCCTCAGCCCGAAAAACGCCAGCGAACCGGCCTCGCGCTGGAAGCGCGAGGGGCGAATCTTCGCGGTTCGCCACGGCGGGCGAGACCTCTACCCGGCGTTCCAGTTCGCCGATGGCCAACCGAGGTCCGTCATCAAGAGCATCCTTGCCGTGATGCCATCGTCGGCGACACCCTGGCAGATTGCGCTGTGGTTCGCCTCCGGCAACGGCTGGCTGGACGGCGCCGAACCTCAAGAATGCCTCGATGCCGCGGAGCAGCTCGTTGAAGCGGCCCGCGACTTCGCCAATCCGGTCGAGGGCTAGCAGCCTGTGGTGCAACTCACGCGGCTTTCGACGCCCGCTGAATCCCCGCTGAAACGCTCGCTTGCAGCTCGCTCATCGTTGCGCTTCGGTCGAAATACACCCGGTATTCCTCCCTTGCGCGCCTTGTCAGCGAGGCCCCGCGGGCGTCTCGGTCCTCACGCCAGTTCCACCACAGGCTGCTAACCGAGGCGCGGATCGTGACGATCCCGAAGCCTTCCGGACACCTGGCGCCCCCCAATCCCAGGATTCTGGAGTCCGGGACCGTGCTGCACCGGATCCATGATCGGAGCCGGTCGCCCAACGCCTTCAATCCGTGTCGGGGGAGGCCAACGCGCTTCGCGCCCATCGCGGACGCCAAAGGACGGTGCGTACCTTCCCTCTATGCGGGAAGCACCTTTGATTCCGCCGCCTACGAAACGCTGTTCCGCGGCATCCCCGTACACACGCAACGGAAGACCGCTCCTCTCTCCGCGGTGATCAGCCGCGCTCACGGCACCTTCCAGACGCTGCGGGACCTCACGCTCGCTTCGCTGCGAGCTCCCGATCTCGCGAGATGGGGGGTGTCGCGGCACGCGCTGATCGCGTCTTCGCCCCAGCACTACCAAGAGACCGCCGCTTGGGCGAAGGCGATCCATGACCAGTGTCCGCGCATCGAGGGCCTCGTATGGACCTCCAGCCAGTGCGATCCAGACGACGCCTATCTCTTCTTCGGGGACCGCGTTCGCCCCGAGGACCTGCGAATCGTCTCCGTCCGGGACGGCTCGAGTGATCCTGCGTTCCTCGCCGATGTGCGGCTGGCCGGACAGCGCGCCGGCATCACCATCGTGATTTGATCAGGCGAGTTGCGAGAGCAGCGCCAGCGCCGGGGCGACCCGGATCCCGTCGAGGGTTTGATCGTCCTTCTGTCCGGTGCCGGAAATCTGCAATACGGCAGTTTTCACCCCCGGTCCAAATTTGCCGCGGCAGATTTGGATCGCGGGTCAGATTTGCCGTGCTCCGTCCGCGATGTTGATTCCCGCGATGTCCTCGCAGTAGCGGGCGATGGCGGCGTGGTCCTCGCGGGCGTGGCCGTTCTCCACCAGCGTCTTCACGAACTGGCGGACGACGGTGGTGACCGGGATCGGACTCCCGTTCTGGGCCGCCGCGGCCAGAGCGTTGTTGAGGTCCTTGAGATGGAGTTCGAGGCGGAAGCCCGGCTTCCAGTCGCCCGCGATCATCTTCCCGGCCTTGGCGTTCAGCACCGCGCTCCCCGCGAGGCCCCCCTCGATGGCGGACACCACCACCCGCGGATCGAGACCGGAGCGAACGGCAAAGACGAGCGCCTCGCCCACGGCCTGGATGTTCGCGGCCACGATCATCTGGTTCGCGATCTTCACCGTGTTGCCGGCGCCCACCGGGCCGCAGAGGACCGCGCTCTTGCCGAGGACATCGAACACGGGACCCAGCGCCTCGAAGGCGGCCTCCTCGCCTCCCGCCATGATCGCGAGCTCCCCGGCGATGGCGCCGGGCTCTCCGCCGCTCACCGGCGCATCCACGAACCCGACGCCGCGCTCGCCGGCGGCGGCGGCGATCTTTCGGGAAACCCCGGGCTCGATCGAGGACATGTCCGTCACCAGCGCCGGAAGTTCCGGGGCGGCGAGGACGCCCTTCGGGCCGAGCATCACGAGCTCCGAGTCGGGCGAATCCGGCAGCATCAGGATGACCGCATCCCGTCCGCTCGCGCATTCGGCGCCCGACCCGGCGCGCCGAGCGCCCGCGGCCACCAGTTCGTCCACCGGCCCCGGCGAGCGGCTGTGGACCGTGAGGTCATACCCGGCAGCCAGCAGATTCTTCGCCATGGGCTTGCCCATGACCCCGAGACCAATGAACCCGATGGAGTGGAGCGGCATGACGGGCGAGGCTACCAGCCCGCGGAAAACCCGCGCGGCGCAGTTGCTGTGAGAATGCAGTCTCGCTCGCCCGCCAAACCGCTGCACTCGCCGGGTCTTCGGACGGGAACTTCACGCACTACCGGGGCCTCCCCGCCGTGGACTCCATGCATTAGGTCACCCGGTTGGCCCGGACTCCATGCACTCGCCGGATCTTGGGACGGGAACTCCACGCACTACGAGGACCTGCCGGCCGCGAACTCCATGCATTCGCTGACCCGGTTGGCCCGAACTCCATGCACTTGCCGGGTCTTCGGACGGGAACTCCACGCACTACCGGGGCCTGCCCGCCGTGGACTCCATGCACTAGGTCACCCGGTTGGCCCGAACTCCATGCACTCGCCGAGTCCTCGGACGGGAACTCCACGCACTACCGGGGTCTTCCGGCCATGGACTCCATGCATTCGCTGACCCGGTTGGCCCGAACTCCATGCACTCGCCGAACTCATCCTCCACCTCCGAATGGCGCCGTCGGGGGTGGCCCCGTTCTGGATGTCGCCATACGGCCCCGTTTTGGATGTCGCTTGGCAGGTGGGGGGTAGCGACGCTCACGGGGGTTTCACCGCAGACGGGTACAGCCGCCCGCCGGTCTCATTCGGGATAGCCTTCGGAGTCCGCCTCGCGGCAGAAGGAGACCAGGTGAGCCACTACTACGAGGACCACGACCTGTCCCGCTTCGGCGAGATGGGCCGCAACGCTCCCGAACTCTGGGACAAGTTCAACGACTGGTACCAAGCCACGTTCAAGGAGGGATCGCTGACCGGGCGGGAGAAGGCGCTGATCGCCCTGGGCGTGGCGCACGCCCTCCAGTGTCCCTACTGCATTGACGCCTGGTCGCAGGAGTGCCTCGAGAAGGGGTCGAACCTCGACCAGATGACGGAAGCGGTCCACGTCGCGGCGGCCATCCGGGGCGGGGCGGCCCTGGTGCACGGGGTGCAGATGCGGAAACGGAACGACGAGCTGAGCATGTGATGGAGGCTCTCCTCGAACTCCCGACCCGGAACGGGCGCCGGGCGCCCCGCCCGGTCAGCGAGCAGCGGTTTCCCTCCTTCGATTCCCGGCTCGCGCGCCACGGACTCCACCCCCTCCGCGCCACCGGCATCGAGGTCTTCCAGATCAACGTCGGCAAGCTCTGCAACCAGACGTGCCGGCACTGCCACGTGGACGCCGGACCGGACCGCAGCGAGCGCATGACCCGCGAGACGGCCGAGGCCTGCATCCGGGCGCTGGAGCGGACGGACGCCCACACCGTGGACATCACCGGCGGCGCCCCCGAGCTGAACGAGAACTTCCGCTACCTGGTGGACGCCTCCCGCGCCCTCGGACGCCACGTGATGGACCGGTCCAACCTGACCGTGCTGCTGCTCCGGTCCCAGGCGGACCTCGCCGGATTCCTCGCCGAGCACGAAGTGGAGGTCATCGCCAGCCTCCCCTACTTCCTGGCGGAGCGCACCGACGCCCAACGCGGGGAGGGCGTCTTCGACAGGTCCATCGAGGCGCTCCGCCTCCTGAACCGCCTGGGGTACGGCCAGGGCGGCAAGCTGCGGCTCAACCTGGTTTACAACCCGACGGGCGCGTTCCTGCCCGGCGACCAGGACGCACTCGAGCGGGAGTTCAAGCGCGAGCTCGACCGGCGGTACCGGATTCACTTCGACCGCCTCTACACGATCACGAACATGCCGATCAGCCGCTTCCTCGACTTCCTGCTCGAGAGCGGCAACTACGAGAGGTACATGGAGCGGCTGGTGAACGCGTTCAATCCGGCGGCGGCCGAGGCCGTGATGTGCCGCAACACCCTCTCGGTGGGCTGGGACGGGCAGCTCTACGACTGCGACTTCAACCAGATGCTGGAGGACACCGTGGGGTTCGGGGCGCCCACGCACGTCCGCGACTTCTCGGCGGACCTGCTGGCGAAGCGGCGCATCGTGACCGGTCTTCACTGTTACGGCTGCACCGCCGGCGCCGGCTCCAGTTGCGGAGGGACCACCGCTTGAACCGAACGGCGCGGGCGGCGGTGCTGGCCGCGCCGGGACGCCCCGCCGAACTCCGGGAGTTTCCGCTCCCCGCACCGGAGCCCGGGGAAATCCTGCTGGAAACCCTCGCTTCCGAGGTGTGCGGAACGGACGTCCATCTCCGCGAGGGCCGGCTCGCCGGCGTTCCCTACCCGATCATCCCGGGACACGTGAGCGTCGGCCGGGTCGCGGAGACGAACGGCGTCACCCGGGACGCCGCCGGAAACCCGCTCGGCGCGGGCAGCGTGGTGTCCTTCTTCGACGTCCACGCCACCTGCCACGCCTGCTACCAGTGCCTGGTGGCGCGCCAGCCGAACCGGTGTCCGTCCCGCCGGGTCTATGGCATCACCTATTCCGCGGAAGAAGGGTTGCTCGGGGGCTGGGCCGAGAACATCCTGCTGCTCCCCGGAGTCCGGACGGTGGTGCTTCCCGGCGAGCTTTCGGTGGACGACCTGATCGGCGGCGGGTGCGGGCTCTTCACCGGGTTCGCCGCGGTGGACCGGGCCGACATCCGTCTCGGCGAGAGCGTGGTGGTGCAGGGCGTCGGCCCGGTGGGGCTCGCGGCCATCGCCTTCGCCCGGACGTCCGGCGCCGGCGCGGTGGTGGCGGTCGGGGAGCCGGCGGCGCGCCGCGAGCTCGCCCGCCGCATGGGCGCGGACGAGTCCCTGGCGCTGGCGGAGACCGATGCGGACGACCGGGTTCAGCAAGTGCGGGCCGCCACCGGGGGACGCGGCGCCGATGTGGTCATCGAGGCGAGCGGGAATCCGCAGGCGGTACCGGAGGGTTTCGCCATGCTGCGCGACGGGGGCCGCTACGTCGTCGTGGGGCACTACACCGACGCCGGCGCCGTGCCGGTGAACCCCCACGTGGACATCAACCGCAAGCACGCGGAGGTCCGCGGCCAGTGGGGCAGCGAGTTCCATCACTGGACCCGGGCGCTGGACACCCTGGTCCGCTACCGGGAGCGGATCCCGTTCGCCGAGGTGATCGGCCGCCGCTACCGGCTCGAGGAGGCCAACCAGGCGCTCGACGACGTGGAGGCGCTCCGGGTGACCAAGGCGATCATCGTCCCGTGAGGCGCGTACCATCGCCGCAACCGGCACTCGATGCCGGAGATGGGGGATCGCTGATGGCCGAACGGGAGCGCCGGGACGAACCGGAGAACCTCGCCCGGGTGCGCGGCAGCCGGACCGCCGAGATCACGGCCGCCACCCGCGCCGGACACTTCGCGCACGGGGAGCCGCCGCTGGTCGTCGAGGACCCCTACGCGATCCACCTCGCCGGGGACCGCTGGCGGCGGATCATCGGCTCGCGTTTCCGCCACTGGCTGGTCACCCGCGTCCTGCTGCGGAAGCTCATGGGGAACGCCACCTACGTTCTCATCCGCGCCCGGTTCACCGACGACCGGGTCCTGGCGGCGGCGGAACGCGGGATGCGGCAACTGGTCATCCTGGGCGCCGGGTTCGACACCTTCGCGCTCCGGTATCCGGACCTGGGGGTCGAGGTGTTTGAAGTGGACCTGCCGGCGAGCGGCGCCCTGAAGCGGGAGAGGATGGCCGCCGCCGACCTCCCCGTTCCGCCGCACCTGCATTTCGTGAACGTGGATTTCGAGCGGGACGACCTCGGCGAACGACTCGGCGCCGCGGGCTTCCGCCCCGCCGAACCGGCGTTCTTCGCGTGGATGGGAGTGACCTTCTACCTCGTCCGCGAGGCCGTGCCGGCCACGCTGGCCCAGGTCCAGGCGCTCGCCGCCCCCGGCTCGGAGCTGGCGTTCGACTACATGAACCCGCGGGAGTCCGTTGCGGCCGGGGACCTCGCGGCCTTCGACGAGATGCTCCGCTTCGTCCGGAAACACGGGGAGCCGATGATCACGAGCTTCGATCCCGCGACCGTCACGGAGGACCTGGGGCTGGACGACGGCTGGGAAGTACTGGAACACGAGTCCCCCGCCGAGAATCCGGAACGCATCCTGGGAGACCGCACCGACCTGCACCGCGCACCACCCCTCTTCCGCCTGCTGCACGTGCGAAAACGGTGAGCAACCATTGCGGGTCGGCCGAACGTGTACTGCGAACGCCGGGGCGATAGCACCGCGCCGGAGCCGGTTCCGGGCCGTCACCCCGACGTCCGACAGGCCGTACCGGTAGGAGGCTGACCATGGCTCGATCGGGACGCCGGAGCCGATCCCGGAACCTCGCGAGCGAAAGCGGCAGCGCTACCGCCGATTGGGTGGCGGCGGTGCGGGCGCTCCATTTCGTCGCGGGAGACAGGCCCCTCATCGTCGAGGATCCCTATGCGGTCCACCTCATCTCCAGGCCGGCGCGGCGGATCGTCTCCTCCAGGGTCCTCCGTTGGCTGTTTTCCCGCATCCTCCTGCGCAAACTCGCGCCGGGCGTGGCTTTCCTGCTCGTCCGGGCGCGGTTCACGGACGATCGGGTGGTAGCGGCCGCGGAGCGGGGCGTGCGGCAACTCGTGATTCTGGGTGCGGGGCTGGACACGTTCGCCCTCCGGTACCCGGAACTGGGGATCGAGGTGTTCGAAGCGGACCTGCCGGCGAGCGGCGTTCTGAAACGAAGAGCCCTGGCGGACGCGGGCCTCGGGATTCCCGATCACCTCCACTTCGTCAGCGTGGACTTCGAGCGCGACGATCTGCAGCAGCGGCTGGTCGCCGCAGGTTTCGCCCCACAGGAACCCGCCTTCTTCACCTGGATGGGGGTCACCTATTACCTGACACGGGAGGCGGTGCGCGGCACCCTCGCCAAGCTCGGCGAACTGGCGGCCCCCGGGTCGGAACTGACGCTCGATTACATGAACACGCGGGAATCCCTGCGCGAGGAAGATCTTTCGCTCTTCGACGCCAATCTTCGCTTCGTGGGCAGGGTCGGCGAGCCGATGCAGACCTTCTACCTGGCGGAGACCGTGACGGGGGACACCGGACTCGAGAACGAATGGAAGGTGCTGGCGCACGAGTATCCGGCTGCTCAGCGGGAGCGCTACTTGGGGGATCGCACCGATCTGGATCAGATGTCGCCGCTCTTCCGACTGTTGCATGTGCGCCGGAAGTAGCCGAACGCAAGCCGGGACGCGCGGAGGATGCGCCAACCCGCGCCCGACCACAGGAACCGATTCACGCTCATGGCCCCATCCGGAAACCGCTCGACGGGGTGGATGAGGGGACTCGAACCCCCAACCACCGGAACCACAATCCGGTGCTCTGCCGTTGAGCTACATCCACCACCGTAGGGAAAGGCGGGCGACACTGGCGCGCCAGGGAGGATTCGAACCCCCGACCCGCGGCTTAGAAGGCCGCCGCTCTGTCCAACTGAGCTACTGGCGCTCCCAAGCTTCGTGATCGGACCGGCCCCGAGCGACCGCCGAGCGACCGCTCGTCGGGGCGAGAGGATTTGAACCTCCGGCTTCCTGCTCCCAAAGCAGGCGCGCTGCCAGACTGCGCCACGCCCCGAGAAACTAGTTGATTATAGGTTCTGGCGATCCGAGCGCAGCCTGCAGGAACCGCCGCACCGCCCGCAGCGCCCGGCCGCGATGGCTGATCCTCTCCTTTTCCGCGAGGGTCAGTTCAGCCATCGTCCTGCCGAACTCCGGCACGAGGAACACCGGGTCATAGCCGAAACCCCCGCTTCCCCGCGGAGCGTCGGCGATGCGTCCTTCCACCGTGCCCGTGGATCGGAAGACGATCCGGCCGGCGACCGCGATCGCAACCGCCGACCGGTATCGCGCTGCCCGTCCCTTGACCGGGTTCCGGTTCACGATTTCCAGCAGCCGCCGGTTTTTCTCCGCGTAGGGAGTGTCGCGCCCCAGCCAGCGCGCGGAACGGACCCCGGGAGCGCCGTCGAGGGCGTCCACCTCGAGGCCCGAGTCCTCGGCCAGCGCCGAAACCCCGGTAGCGGCCTGGTAGTGGAGCGCCTTGATGCCGGCGTTCGCCAGGAATCCCTCTCCCGTCTCTTCGGGCTCCTCGGACGCGGATCCCGGAAGATCGTCCAGACCGAGCCATCGGAGTCCCGTCGAGGCCAGGGCGGCCCGCATCTCCCGGACCTTCCCGGCATTCCCGGTAGCGAGCAGGATCCGCGGCGAGCGCAGCGGCGGTGGACCCGCTGCCATGAGGATCAGCGTCCTTCCGGCAAGGGGATCCCGGCCAGCACCGCACGCTGCCGCGCGGCCAGGGTGGCGATGCCCCCGAGCGCCGCGTCGAGGAGGTCGTCCAGAACCTCGCGCCGGAACGGCGCCCCCTCGGCGGCGCCCTGGACTTCGATCAGGTCGCCCGCCGCGGTCGCCACCACTGTCAGGTCCACGGACGCCCGCGAGTCCTCGGCGTAGTCCAGGTCGAGGAGAGTCTCTCCATCCACGATTCCGACGCTTACCGCCGCAACCTGGCGGCGCAGCGGGTTCTCCGGCAGCTCGCCACGCCGGGAGAGCTGGTGAAACGCCAGGGCCAGCGCCACGAAGGCGCCGGTGATGGAAGCGGTCCGCGTGCCGCCGTCGGCCTCGATGACGTCGCAGTCCACCCGCACGGTCCTTTCGCCCAACCGGGAGAGGTCCACGGCGGCCCGCAGCGAACGGCCGATGAGCCGCTGGATCTCCGCCGTCCGTCCGGGGACTCCACCCCGGTCGCGGCGGATTCGTTCTCCCGAAGAGAGAGGCAGCATGCCGTACTCGGCGGTCAGCCAGCCGCGGCCCCGGCCGCGGAGCCACCCGGGCACCCCCTCCTCGATGCTGACCGCCGCGAGCACGCGCGTGTCGCCCTGGCGGACCAGCACCGAGGCGGGGGAACGGCGCAGGAAACCGGCCTCCAGCCCGCATTCCCGGATCTCCCGCGCGCCGCGGCCGCCGCGACGTTTCACCGGCGCCCGCCTGTCTCGGCAACCAGGCGGTCGGGGGCCCGGGCGAATCCCGAACGAAGGTCGAGATGTCCGGCGAGAGTCTCGGTCTGTTGCCCCTCGACCAACAACCGCACCTCGGCGATGGCCGGGATGCTCTCCACCAGCGTGTGACTCAGGCTGTAAACGGTCAGCTCTTCCGCATGGAGGCCCCCGGAGTGCCTCTCGAGCAGGTCCAGCGTGAAATTGATGACAGCCACCCCGCGACCGCTCACGAACACGTCCAGCACCCGCACCCCTTCGGGGAAGGTCCCGGATTCCGCCACAACCCGCTCGACCAGGGCCTCCGCGCGGACCCGGGTGTCGGCAAGGTCGGGGAGTTCCACCTCCCGGGCGTGCAGCAGGCCGTCCGCGCCGACCGTGAACAGCGTCGCGGCGGAAGCTGCCTCCCGCGCCCTGGCGGCGGACGCCTCCGAACTCGTCCGGCCCCCGGCGAAGGCAGCGGCATCCGCCAGCGACGCGGGTGAAGCCGCCGGATCTTCGGCGGGCGCACCGCCGCCGCAGGCTGCGATTCCTGCCGCCCCGACCACCGGCAGGAGCGACGTCAGCAGCCTGTGGTGAAACCCATGTGAGCGCCGAGGCCCCCACCGGGAGAACTGGGCCGCGTGGGTTTTGCCACAGGCTGTCAACCGCCCTCCGCGGCCGAATCCGCGCGTCACCGGAGCCCTCCGGTCGCCCGGAAGCCGGCCAGCGACCGCTGATAACGGGCCACTCCGGCCGCGAGGGCGCGGGCCGCCCGGTCCGGAAACCCCGGATCCCGCAGGCGAGCGAGATCGCCGGTGGAGGTCACGAACCCGAGTTCCACCTGGACCGCCGCCATCTCGGCGCCGCGCAGCACCCGCACCGGCGCATCCGCGGTCCCGCCCGACCGGATGTTCAGCGCCTCGAGTTCCGCCGCCAACGCCTCGGCCAGTGACCGCGACGCGGGGACGAGCGGCGCCTGCGCGCCGTTCCAGGGCACGAAGTGAACGGCGCCTTCACGCGAGGCGCGGTCCGAGGCCTGCGGGGTGAGGTGGTACACCCGGCTCCCGGAGGCGGCCGGACTGGGAGAAGCGTTCAGGTGGATGCTGATCAGCAGGTCGGCGCGGGCCATGTTCGCGGCCGCCACCCGATCGTCGAGCGCTACTTCGCGGTCCTGCTCCCGCGTCAGCACGACCCGAAACCCGTGCTGTTGTTCCAGCACGTCCCGCAGCGCGAGGGCCACCGACAGCGCAACGTCCTTCTCCGTCACACCGCCCCGGCCCGCAGCGCCGCGATCCGTTCCTCCGTGACCCGGGTCAATGGCGATGGTCCGGATGTCGGTGGGTCCGACCGGATCCCACTGAACACGATTTTCGGGAGACGGCGTCACCGCCAGGACGTCCGCTCCCGAGGCGGCGCGCACGCCGGCCCGGATCAGATCCAGGGTCAGCAGGCCCGGGCCGCGTTCCTCCCGGAGACGCCCGTAGTTCCGTCCGGTCGCGATCTCGAGGGCGTAGGTGCTGCCGCGCCGGATGAGCTCCACCTGTTCCACCACCCCATCACGCGGCGTCGCCCGGACGAATGCGGTTTCGACGAACGAGGTCCGCAGCATGACGGAGATTCCACGCGGGTACTCCTCAATCTCCATCGGTACCGGCGGGTCGGTGCGCACGACAACCCGGGTCGTTCCCGGACGGCTGGAGACGTCCACCTCGAACCGCGGGTACTCCTCACCGCTCACCAGGGTGCGGGCCTCGTCGTCGTACCGGTTGCGACCCGGAAGCAGGTCGGGCAGCACGGTCGCGACGAAGCCGAGCGGCACGAACCACTCGCCGCCCCGTCGAACGCTCGGGGTCCGGAGCACCCTGGTCGTGTCGCCCACCATCACGAAACTGCGCCCGGCATCGAAACGGACCGTGCGGTCCGGCAATCGCAGGAGGACCTGGCGCTCGTTCTCGCCCGGCCGCATCGTGCCGCCGACCGCGCGGGCAACTTCGGCAAGGCGCACCATTTCGACGCCGCCGAGGCGCCGCACCGCGAGCGTGGACGTCTCCCCGTGATGAATGATCCAGAGTTCCCGGGGCCGCTGCGCAGCCGAAGCGGTGGACGGGAACGCCGGGACGACGGCCAGGCATCCCACCCCGAGCAGGAAAGACAGGAGGCCGGAGGCGCCGCGACGCATGAAAGGCTGCCGGAAAATCAGGAATGGACAGAATAGCGTTTCGAGGCTGGCAGCCTGTGGATGAAGTGACGTGAGCGCGCTCCCGGCGGGCGGACCGGTCGTGCGCCGGTCGCCCCCCCGGCGGGACGTAACGGCCTGTGGCAAAACCCACGCGGTCCAGTTGCTGTGAAAATGCAGCCTGGGCGAAAGGCAGACGAGCGAAGTTGCGCCGCCGGCTGGGAGCGCCGGTCTTCATTCAGACCGGCACGCGCTGCGCGACAGCGCAGCGCACGGCACCACGCTGCCCTGCACGATGGCGGTCGACTCTTGTTCCATCACGGCAAAGAGCGCTACGACGTCCGCGGGCCTTCGGCCCGGCGTGCCGCTCTGAAGAGCGGCGCTCCCAGCGTTTCCGCCGTCTTCATGCCTGGCGGGGTGTGCGGGAGGACCGCACATGACGGTTTCTCCCGGTGGGGGCCTCGGAGCTCACGGGGGTTTCACCACGGGCGTTTACACCCGTTGCCGTAGAATCCGCCGCCCCTATGGCAAGAACGGGATTTGCGGTCCAGCCCGCGGACGGTGGCCTCGTGGTGTTGCTCCCCGGTCTGGGGGCGGTCAGCACCACCTTCATCGCGGGAATCCACGCGATCCGCAAGGGACTCGCGGCGCCCATCGGCTCGGTCACCCAGATGGGAACGATCCGGTTGGGCAAACGCACCGAGGGCCGAACCCCCCTGATTCGCGACTTCGTTCCCATCGTTCCCATCGGGGACCTCTCCTTCGCCGGCTGGGACGTGTTCGAGGACGACGCCTACACGGCAGCGCAGAAGGCGGGCGTGCTGGAACCGGCGCTGCTGGACGCGGTCCGGGAGGAGCTGGCGGCGATCCGTCCGATGCCCGCGGTCTTCGACCGCGACTACGTGAAGAAGCTCGACGGTTCGTTCGTGAAGGCGGGCGCCACCAAGATGGACCTTGCCGAACAGCTCATCGAGGACATCGAAGGAGCCCGGGAGACGTCGGGCGCTGCCCGGGCGGTGATGATCTGGTGCGGCTCCACCGAGACCTTCCTGAAGGAGACCCCGGTGCACCGGGATCTCGAGAGCTTCGAGCGCGGGCTCCGGGAGAACTCGCCGGACATCGCGCCCAGCATGATCTACGCCTACGCCGCCCTGCGCTGCGGCGTCCCGTACGCCAACGGCGCCCCGAACCTGAGCGCGGACATTCCGGCGCTCCTGGAACTAGCGTCCACCGAGGGTGTTCCGGTCGGCGGCAAGGACTTCAAGACCGGGCAGACGCTGATGAAGACGATCCTGGCGCCGGGGCTGAAGGCGAGGATGCTGGGGCTCCGCGGCTGGTTCTCGACGAACATCCTCGGCAACCGGGACGGGGAAGTGCTCGACGACCCCGGCTCGTTCCGCACCAAGGAAGAGAGCAAGCTGAGCGTGCTGGAGTACATCCTCCAGCCGGACATGTATCCCGACCTCTACCGCGATCTCTACCACAAGGTGCGGATCAACTATTACCCACCCCGCCGCGACAACAAGGAGGGCTGGGACAACATAGACATCTTCGGCTGGCTCGGCTACGAGATGCAGATCAAGGTGGATTTCCTCTGCCGGGATTCCATCCTCGCCGCCCCGCTGGTGCTCGACCTCGCCCTCTTCCTCGACCTGGCCTCCCGCGCCGGCCTCCGGGGCATCCAGGAGTGGCTGTCGTTCTTCTTCAAGAGCCCGATGAGCCCGCCGGGGGTGTACCCCGAACACGACCTGTTCATCCAGCGGAAGAAGCTGACGAACACCCTCCGCTACCTGATGGGAGAAGAGGTCATCAGCCACCTCGGGGAATACACTCTCGAAACGAGGGAGACGTCCGACTGATCCATGCGGATCTCGAAGAGCCGCTGCGTCGGCTGCGGGAACTGCGTGGCGGTCTGCCCGGTCTCGGCGATCAGCATCGGCGACGACGGGCGCGCGGTGGTGAACAGCGACCAGTGCGTCGAGTGCTTCACCTGCTACCGGGGGCTCAGCACGGAGCGGCTGAACCCCACCCTGATCCGCACGATCCGGAAGGTGCTCGGCTGGTTCCGGCTCCGTTTCGACCCGGCGCCGGACATCTGCCCCACCTCGGCCATCGAACCGGAGGAACTCACCTGGCCGCGCGTGGTGCGGCGCGCCTTCAGCGATCCGCTGGTGTCGCACGAGGCCACCGGGGTCCACGGACGCGGGACCGAGGAAGTCAAGACGAATGACGTGACCGGCAGGGTGTCGGTCGGCGAGTGCGGGATGACGGTGGAGTTCGGCCGGCCGGGGGTGACCGCGAGCTTCGCCGACATGGACCGGGTCACCCGGCGGCTGGCCGCGCTCGGCGTGCACTTCGAGAAGAAGAACCCGGTCACGAACCTGATGAGCGACGTGGCCACCGGCGCGATCCGGGAGGATCTGCTCGGGGAGCGGGTGCTCTCCGCGATCGTGGAGATCAAGGTCGGGATGGAGCAGGTGCCCGCGGTGATGCGGGAAGTGGAAGCCGCCGCCGCCGAATCGGAAACGATCATTTCGGTGGGAGCCGCCACCCGCTGCGACCCGCAAGGCGAGGACGAACTCGGAGCTCTGCTGCGCGAGCGCGGCTACACCGCCTTCCGGGGCAAGACGAACCTCGGGCTCGGCCGCCGGCCGAGCGCGTAGCCCGCCGGCCGCGCCCGTCCGCCTATCCGGGCCAGTGCCGCTTGCGCTGGAACGGATACGTCGGGCTCCGGAGCCGCCGGCGGCGTTCCCCCGCGAACAGTCCCGGGAAGGAAACCCCGAAGCCGGCCTCGTACGCCGTCCCTACGGCGGCCACGAACGAAACGCTCTCGCTCGATGCCGAAGCGAACGGGCTCGGCACGACGGCCGGCCGCGTCTTGCCGAAGGCCTTCCCGATGTCCTCGTGCGCGAACCCGGCCGGTCCGATCTCCACCAGCGTCCGCGCGCCCGCAGCGGCGAGTCCCGCGAGCATGCTTGGCAGGGACGCCGGACGCCGCACCGCCCGGCTCCATACATCCGGTTCCGGAGCCCGCGCTTCCATCCATTCCGCCGTCGCCGGATCCAGCAACGGCAGAGCCGGCGCGGTGATCTCCAGTCCCGCCAGGTCCCTCTCCACGGATTCCGGCGACATCGCGTCCGCATGAGCCAAGCGGCGCGCCGCGAACCGCATCGCGGCCTCGGCGGGGAAGACACCCGCCGCCGCCGCCGCCGCGAGCGCGCCCGGACCGCAGCCGGCCACCACATCGGGCCGGATCCCCAGGCTCGCCCACAGCGCGGTGAGCGCCGCGCCGAGCGCAACGGACGACGACGCCGCCCATTGCGGACCGGACCGCATTTCGCCTCCGGACTCCCCGAACAGGTTCTCCAGCAGCGAGACGCCGCGCTCCTCCCGGAAGATCCGCTCGCACCGGTCGAGCGCAGCGCGCGCCACGGGCTCGCCGGAGTACAGCTCGCGGCCCATCCCGGCCTGCGGAACGCCACCGAAGAGGAACGCCACCTTCCCCGGGCGTCGGGACCGGACACCGCGCTTGCCCTTCGAGACCAACGCGAGTTCCCGGTCCAGAGATTCCAGATCGGCCGCCACCAGCCCTGCACGCCACGCCAGGTGGCTGCGCCCGACGCCGGCGGTCCACGCGAGATCCGCCAGCAGCTCGCTGTCGGAAGCCAGGGCCCCGTTCCGGGCTGAGAGCCACGACCGGTACCGGCCGGCCAGGTCCGCGAGAGCGGCCCGCGTCCTCCCGGACAGCGGGAACACCCGGGCCGGGCGTTCAGGCGGCGCCGCCGCAGCGGCGGGCGCCAGCTCGGGAGGGGCGGCCACCACGACTCCGCGGGCGTGCGCCGGCGCGCGGTATTCCTCCAGGACGAGGTGCGCGAGCGTCCCCGAGAAACCGAACGCGCTCACCGCAGCGCGCCGCGGGCGATCCGGACGGTCCGGCCAGGCCGACCCCTCGGAGACGACCCGCAGCGGAAGCCCGTCCCAGTCCACCTGCGGGTTCGGTTCGTGGAAGTGCAGGTGCTTCGGAATCCAGCGGTGCGCCAGGGACTGGATCACCTTGATCACCGCCGCCGCGCCCCCGGCAGCCTCCAGGTTGGAGACGTTGGACTTCACCGAACCCAGCAGCAGCGGCCGGTCCGGAGTCCGTCCCCGCCCGTACACGGCAGCCGCCGCTTCCAGTTCGATCGCGTCGCCGGCCAGGGAACCCCCACCATGCGCCTCGAGATAGTCCACCTCCGCGGGCGACACCCCGGAACGCGACAACGCCTCCAGCAGCACCCGTTGCTGGGCCGGCTGGTTCGGCACCGTCAAACCGGACGTCGCGCCGGCCTGGCGGAACGCGGAACCGGTGAGGACCGCCGCAATCGCATCGCCGGCCGCCTCCGCGTCCTCCAGGCGTTTCAGCACCAGTACTCCGCAGCCCTCCCCGACCCCGAAGCCGTCGGCGGCCGCGTCGAACCCCCGGCACCGACCATCCGGAGACAGGAACCCCGCCTTGCGGAACCCCCGATAATGGGCGGGGTCCAGAACCGTGTTGACCCCGCCGGCCAACGCAAGGTCCACCTCCCGCCGCTCGAGCCCCACCACCGCGTGATGCATCGCGACCGCCGCGGAGGAACAGGCCGTTTCCACCGCCAGCGCGGGCCCGTCAAGACCCAGGAAGTAGGCCAACCGGTTCACCGTGCCGCTCGGGCTGTTGCCCAGATATTGGTAGATCGGAAGGACGTAGTCCTCCCGCCGGCCGAGCACGGAGCCGTACTCGTTGAGCCCAACCCCCGCATAGACCCCGGTCCGGCTGCCCCGCAGCGTGCGGGGATCCATCCCCGCGTGCTCCAGGGCGGTCCAGGCGACCTCGAGGAGCATCCGCTGCTGGGGATCCATGTATCGCGCTTCCGCCGCCGGGAGTCCGAAAAAGCCGGCATCGAGGCAATCCACCCCGGGCACGTAGGCAGCCGGGAAGCGCTCGTCCTCGATGCCGGGCAGGGGCTGGGGCCGTCCCTCCGTCACCGCCTCGCGCCCCTCGCGCAACATGCGCCAGAAGGCCGCCAGGTCCGGCCCGCCGGGCAGCCAGGCCGCCATCCCGACCACCGCGATCCGGCCACTGTCCGGCGCGACCTGCGGCGCCAGCGCCGCAGGCGTCGCGGCCGGCGCCTCGTCCGGGAACAGTTGCGTTTCGAGGTGCTCCGCAAGCCGGTTCACGTCGGGAAAGTCGAACACGGCCGTGTTCGAAACCGGCGTGCCGGGAAACGCCCGATTCAGCCGGTCGCGCAGTGCGACGGCCATGAGGGAATCCATTCCCAGCTCGTTGAAGCCGACGTCCGGCTCCGGCAGTGAAGAAAACCGCAGCACGGAGCGCACTTCGCCCTGCAGGAACTCCAGCAGGATTCCGGACCGTTCGGAGGGCAGGGCCTTTTCCAGGCGGGGGAAGGGGCTCGCCGCCGCGACGCTCTCGCCGCGCCGGGCCTCTTCCAGGATCTCGTCCAGCAGGGCCGGTCCGGACGGCAGCGCCGGCCAGTCCACCGAGACCACCACACTCGTCCCGATGTCCTCCCGCACGAGCCGCGAAAGCGCCGAGAGGCCCCGTTCGGGCGAAATCCAGCCTTCGCCGTACTCGTCGAGTCTGGTCCCGATCCGCGCCCGCGCCTCCTCCGCGAGCCCCGCGCCCGACCAGGCGCCCCACGCAATCGCCTGGCCAGGAAGTCCCAGCGCGCGACGGTGGCGCGCCAACTGATCCAGAAACGCGTTGGCGGCGGCGTAGTTGGCCTGCCCCGGGTTCCCGAGCACGCCCGCCGCGCTCGAAAACAGCACGAACAGGTCCAGGTCGCGATCCCGAGTGGCCCGGTGCAGGCGCCACGCCCCCAGAACTTTCGGCCACAGCACCTCCTGAAAGCGTCCCCAGTCCTGGTTCGCCACCGCTCCATCCGACAACACGCCCACCGTGTGCATCACTCCGGCGAGTGGCGGCAACCCCGCCTCCACTCGAGCCAGCATCGCTTCCACCGCCGCCCCGTCCGTCACGTCCGCAAGCTCCACCCGCACGTCCACACCCTGCGCGCGCAACTTCGCAATCGACTCCGAGGCCCGCGCCGAGGGCGCCCGGCGGCCGTTCAGCACCACCGCGCCGGCGCCCCGTTCCCCGAGCCACCGGGCCACTTCCAGGCCGATCCCGCCGAGCCCCCCCGTCACCAGGTAGCTCCGGTCTTCACGCAGACGGCCCGTCGCCATCGCCGAGGGCGACAGCACCAACTTCCCGACGTGCCGCCCGTCCCGCATGGTTTCCAGCGCGGAGCCCGCCTCCGACAGCGGCCACCGCGTGAACGGAAGCGGGGCCAACTCTCCCGACGCGATCCGCGCCAGGACCGAGCGAAGCACCTCGCGCACGCGCGCCCGATCCTCCTGAAGCAACCGGTCCAGCGCCAGCACCCAATACGCCACGTCCGGCCGGGACGCCTCCATCTCCGCCGCGCTCCAGATCCCCCGCTTCCCGAGCTCGACGAAGCGCCCCCCCTCGGCAAGGCACGACAGGCTCGCCTCGATGAATCCCTCTCCCGTCAGGCTGTTCAGGACCATCGAGACCCCACGCCCCCCCGTCGCTTCCCGAACTTCCGCACCGAAGCCGGTCCCCCGACTGTCGAACACCCCACGAACTCCCAGCGAGCGCACGTACTCCTGCTTCGGTGCGCTTGCGGTCGCCAACACCCGAAGCCCCGCCGCCCGCGCCAACGCCGTCGCCGCGTGCCCCACTCCCCCGGCGCCCGCATGGATCAGAATCGAGTCTCCGGAATCCAGGCGCCCGAAATCCAACGCCAGCGCCGCCGTCACGAACGCCACGGGTACCGTCGCGAGGGCGAGCGGAGAAACCCCGGCCGGCGCCGGAACGACCAGGTCCGCGAGCGTCACCGCCTCCGGACCGAAAGCACCCGCCGCGAATCCCACCACCCGCTCGCCGATCGCCAGGTCCTCCACCTCCGGACCCACCGCGAGCACCCGGCCGCACAGCTCCCCTCCCAAGGTCGGCGCCGCATCCACGAGCCCCATCCCCAGCAGCACATCCAGGAAGTTGACCCCTGCCGCCTCCACGGCAACCCGGATCTGCCCCGGACCGAGTTCCGCCGCCGGCGCATCGTCCACCCGCAAGCGGTCCAGCCCTGCGCTCCCGTCCGGCGCGAAACGCCACACCCCCTCCTCCGGAAGATCCACCCGCCGCGGGACGCGCACGAGTCGCGCTACCCGTCGCGTTCCGCCGCGCCACGCCACGCGCGTCTCCCGGTCGGGGCGGAGCAGTTCGTCCGCCAGCGCGCCAACCGCCGGCGCACCAGCCGGATCCAGGTCCAGCAGCCGCGGCCGCAGGTCCTCATGCTCGAGTCCCGCGGCGGCCCCGAATCCCCACAGCGCGGCCCCGGCCAGCGCACCCGCCGTCTCCCGTTCCACCACCTGAGCGCCACGGGTCACGAACCAGACCCCGGACTCCGGCCAGGTCCCGGCATCCGACAGTCCCTGCACCATCACGAGCGCTCCCGAACCGACCGCATCCAGTTCCCCCGCCAGCCCGGACACCGACAACTCCGACCCGTCCTCCCGAACCGCGTCCAGATGCACCACCCCGCGCAGCGGCAACTCGTCCGGGAGCGATTCGAAGAATTCCCGCCAAGCTTCGCGCCCCCCGGTCCGGGGGCCAACGACGACCTGCTGGTCGCGTCGCGACAGTTCCGCCGACAGGTCCGCCGCCACCGCGCCACCACCCGACAGCACGAACAATCCCGGCGCGGCGGCCTCCGGCACCGGACTCTCCGTCAGCGACGGCGCCTCCCGCCACTGCAGCTCGTACAGCAAACGGCCAACTCCCGATCCCAGCAGGGCCGCCCGGCTCGCCTGTTTCAGGGTGAAGCCGTCCACGCCGCCCAGCGCGGCACCCGCCGGCGAGTAGAACGCCAGGTCCGCCTTGCGTATCCGTCCGGCCCCTTCCCGGAAGCGCGCATGGCACCAGACCCGCTCCGGCAGCGGACCGCGCAGCCAGAGCCGATCCCACCCGAACGGAAGCCAGACCCCGGCATCGGCCGTCAACTCCGACCCGCCGGCCAGCACCTGGAAACAGCCGTCCAGCAGCGCCGGAGGCGCCACCAGTTCCGCCCGTTCCGCCTCCTCCGGTAGCGCCACCTCGCCGACCGCCTCTCCGGCGCCGGCCCACAGTCCTTCCAGTACCTGGAATGCGGGACCGTAGCCGATCCCCATGGTTGCGAGACGCCGATACGTCTCCGCAGGTTCCAGCGGAGCGAACCGTGCCGTGAGCTCCGCCAGCGCGACCGCCGCCGCGTCCCCGAGCGTGGCGGCGGCCCCGCCTTCCGCGTGCAGTTCCCACGACGAGTGCGGGTCGGGCCTCCGGCTGACCACCTCGAAGCGGTCCTCGGGGGACAGCACCACCTGCACCGTCCGCAGCTCGTCTCCGGAAAAGACGAGCGGCTGGTGGATCTGCGTTTCGCCCAGCGATACGCCCGGACCCCGCCCGGCGGCCCGCAGCGCTTCGAACGCCTGCGACGCATAGAGCGCCGCCGGCGCCACGGCCTCGCCATACACCCGGTGGTCTCCCAGCCATGCCGGATCACCGGACCGGAACTCGGTCTCGAAGGATGCCTCTCCACCACGGGAGTCGCGCCGTGTCCCGAGCAGCGGATGTCCCGCCTCGCGGAAGCGGCGCCCGGAACCCGGCAGCCAGTGCCGTTTTCGCTGGAACGGATAGGTCGGGAGCGAAAGCCGACGCCGATGCTCCCCGGTGAACAGACCCGCGAACGAAATCTCGAGCCCCGCCTCGTACGCGGCCGCCACCGCGGTCACGAAGTCGCCGCCCCCACCGCGGCCAATCCCCGGCACCACGGTCGGCCCCTCTTCCGTCGGCCACTCCCGCAACGCCATTTCTCCCAACAACCCGGTCGGACCCACTTCCACCAACACCCCCACTCCCAGCTCCGACAAACTCGCCACGGCCGTCTTGAAGCGCACTGCTTCCGTCGCCTGACGACGCCAGTACGCCCCCGCTGGAACCTCGGTCACGAGCCGCCCGCTCGCTCCACCAATGAACGGAACCGCCGGCGCGCGGACGTCTCCCAGCGACTCCTCCGCCGGCAGCGACCCCATCGGAGCGCCCCGACGCGCGGCGAACCGCAACCCGGCCTCCAGGTCGAACACCCCGGCGGCCCGCGCCGCCGCAACCTCCCCCGCGCCGTACCCGAACACCGCGGCCGGACGCACCCCCACGCTCACCCACAGCGCGGTCAGCCCGCTCTCCAGCGCGTAGAGCGCCGGTTGGGCCCACTCGGTCCGCTCCGGACCTTCCGCCTCCCCGAGCAGTACGGCCCGCAGCGAACCTTCGCGCTCCCTCCGGAGAGCCGCGTCGCACCGATCCACGACCTCCCGGAACACCGGTTCGGAGGCATAGAGCTCGCGGCCCATCCCCGCCCACGCACTGCCTTCGCCGGGATACAGGAAGCCGACCTTTCGCGTTTCGGTCGCCGCCGTTCCTGCGGCGCTCCGCTCCACCTGCTCCAGACGTTCCCGGAGCGCCCGCAGATCGTGGAACACGACGCCCGCCCGATGGCTGAAATGGCTCCGGCCCGTTCCCGCCGTCCACGCCACGTCGGCGAGCGGCGACTCCTCCGAGAGCCAGCCTCGGTATCGCCCCGCCAACTCGGCCAGTGCCTCCGCCGACTTCGCGGAAAGGGGTAGCAGGCGCGTCGCGCGGGGCACGTCCGGCGGCGCAACTTCCGGCGGTTCGGCGTAACCCTCCGCGATGACGTGCGCGTTCGTTCCCGAGACGCCGAAAGAGCTCACCGCCGCCCGCGGGGGCCGATCGGCAGCCACCGGCCAATCCGCGGCCTCCGCAACGACCCGCACCGGAAGACGATCCCAGTCCAGTCGGGGATTCGGCTCGCGGAAGTGCAGGTGCCGCGGGATCGTTCCCGCGCGCATCGAGAGCAGGACCTTCACGAGACCGGCCACTCCCGCTGCCGCCTCCAGGTGGCCGATGTTCGTCTTCACCGAGCCGAGCAGCAACGGGCGCTCTGCCTCCCGCGCCGCCCCGTACGCGGCGGCCGCCGCCTGCACCTCGATGGGATCTCCCAACTCGGTCCCCGTCCCGTGCGCTTCCAGATAGTCCACCGAGGCGGGCTCGATGCCCGCCCTTGACAGCGCCTCCGCGATCACGAGTTCCTGCGCCGGGCCGTTCGGCACCGTCAACCCCGCACTCGCCCCGTCCTGATTCACCGCCGATCCCAGCAGCAGTCCGAGGATGCGGTCTCCCGCCGCCTCCGCGTCCGCGACGCGCTTCAACACCATGACGCCACAGCCCTCTCCCCGGACATACCCATCCGCGGCCGCATCGAACGTCTTGCAGCGGCCGTCCGGCGAAAGGATTCCCGCCCCATCCAGCACTTCGTGGCCTCCGCCCAGCAGGATCGCATTCACTCCCCCAGCCAGCGCCAGATCGGCCTCCCGCCGCAACAGGCCGGCCATCGCCTGGTGCGCCGCCACCAGCGACGAGGAACACGCCGTATCAATCGCCATCGCCGGTCCCTGAAGGCCGAGCGTGAACGCCACCCGGCCGATCGCCGTCGCGAAGCTCGTTCCGGTCACCGCGTGGAACGACGCCGCCCGCTCACCCAGGAGGTGCTGGTAGTCATTGGAACCGATCCCGACGTACACCCCCGTCCGACTACCCCGCAGGGTTTCGGGATCCAACCCAGCGTCCTCCAGTGCTTCCCAGCTCACTTCCAGAAGGAGACGCTGCTGCGGGTCCAGCACCTCCGCCTCCACAGGCGCGATCTGGAAGAACTCCGCGTCGAAACGATCCAGTCCCGGAAGGTACGCCCCGTACTGATCCGCGTCACCCGCACTGCTCAGCGCCCCACCCGGCCGGCCCCTGGTCACCGAATCCGTGCCGGCGGCGAGCTGCTTCCAGAAATCCACCGGACCGACGCCCCCGGGGAAACGGCACCCGATCCCGATCACCGCGATCCGCTCGTCTTCGGACCGGACCGCGGGAGCGCGCGCGGGCGCAACCGACACGGGCGCACCGAACGCCTCCGCGAGCCGTTCGGAGAGGCGCTCGATGGTCGGGTAGTCGAACGCCATCGTGGCGGGGGCCACGAACACCCCGGCGAGCTTGCGGTTCACGCGATTCCTCAACTCCATCGCCATCAACGAGTCCATTCCCAGATCGAAGAACCCAACGGTCGGATCCGGCGCCGCCGCCAACCGGAGCACGCGACGAACCTCCGTTTGGAGGAATCCCGCGAGCAGGGCCCGGCGCTCTTCGGCGGGCGCGCGTCGAATCCGCTCCACCAGGTTCCCGGCTGGCTCCGGCGCCTCGGCGCCCGACACCGGAACCAGCTCACGAACCAACGGTGGGGCCGGCGCTCCGGATACGAACCGCGCCCAGTCCACCAACGCGACAACGCCGCTCACCGTCTGCGCCTCGACGAGTTGTTCCAACGTCCGCATCCCCATCGCCGGCGACAGCCAGGTGATTCCCAGGTCCTGCATCAGCCATTCGACCTGTTCCTGCTGGCGTCCTCCCATCCCCGCCGCCGCCCAGGGTCCCCACGCCACCGCCTGCCCCGCGAGGCCCAGCGCCCGCCGGCGCCGCGCCAACTGATCCACAAACGCGTTCGCCGCCGCATAGTTGGTCTGGCCCGGGCTGCCCAGGACGCCCACCAGGCTCGAATACAACACGAAGAGATCGAGGTCCAGATCCCGCGTCGCGCGGTGCAGCCGCCATCCACCCAGCGCCTTCGCCCCCAGAACCTCCTCGAAGCGTGACCAGCTCTGGTTCGGCAGCGCCGCATCCCGGAGTGCACCCGCGCAGTGAAAGACCCCGGCGAGCGGCGGCAGGCCCCCGGCCGGTCCCGAACGCGATACGAGCCGCTCCACCTCTCCTTCCTCCGTGAGGTCTCCCCGCTCCACCCGGATCTCCACCCCGCGCGCTCCCCACTCCTCGATCCGCCGCTCGGCTTCGGCGCCCGGGGCGCCCCGCCCATGGAGCACCAGGGCCCCCGCATCGTGCTCCGCCAGCCAGCCCGCCGTCAGCAGGCCCAGGCCGCCCAGGCCGCCCGTCACCAGATACGTCCGATCCGCACGAATCGGAACGGCTCCCGTCGCGCTCCCGGGCTCTTCATCGGGGTCCGTTCGAGCCGGCTCCGTCGCGCCACGCCACCGCACGAGCCGTGGCGCCCGCCGCACGCCCGCCCGATACGCGATCTCGACCTCCCGGTCCGGACCCAGCAACTCCTCGACGACATCCTCGACGGGCTGCTCCGGCGCCGCAACGCCTGGGTCCAGGTCCAGAAGGCGCACCCCCAGATCCGGTGCCTCCCGCGAGAGCGATCGCCCGAAACCCCAGAGCGCCGCTCCCGACGGCTCCCCACCTTGCTCCTCCGCGAGCACCTGCCCCCCCCGCGTCACGAACCAGAGCCCGGCCGGCACGGCCACTCCCGATTCGGACACCCCCTGCGTGAGCGCCAGCGCGCTCGCTCCCGCCTTCTCCAGGTCCTCGGACAGCGTTGCCGTGTCCGCCTCGCCGCCCCGGCCGGTCAGTCCTCCGAGGTGCACCACCCCCCGAAACGGGACGTCCCGCGGAAGCTCCGCGAGCGCCTCCCGCCATGAATCCCGAGCTCGGGAAGCGATCCGCAGTCCCTCATAGCCCTCTCCGTCCGGCGCGGTTTCGCCCGCGAGGATCACACGCTCGCCCCGTCGCACCAGACCCCGCGCCAATGCCTCGCCGAACTCGAGTCCCCAGCCCTCGAGCGGCGCCGCCAGCAGCCACAACCCCGCCACCGGCACGCCGTCCGGATCCGACGCCACAGTCGGCCCGTCGGCGGCGCCTGGCAGGCGGGGGGCCTCCCGCCAGTCCAGTTCATACAGCGGCTCGATCGCGTCCGAAACCGCAGCCTGCGGCGCCGCCGGCTCTACCCGGGACAGGGATCGGTCCCCCTCCACCCAGTACCGCTCCCGCTGGAACGGATACGTCGGCAGCGACACCCGGCGAGGCTTCTCCCCGGTGAACAGACCCCCGAACGAAACGTCGAGCCCCGCCTCGTACGCCCCCGCTACCGCCCGAACCCAGCTCTCGCTCCCGCCTCCCGCCGGAACCGACACCACCCGCAGACCCGCGTCCCCCGGCCATGCCGACGACGCCCGCTCGCCCAGCCCCTCTGACGGGCCCACCTCCACCAGCAGGCCCACTTCCAGGTCCGACAGCGTCTCCAGCGCACGCTCGAAACGAACCTCCCCTCCCGCCTCCGAACCCCAGGCGCCGGCCTCCGGAACCCCTTCCTCCAGACGACCACTCGCGCCCCGCACCAGCGGCACCCCCGGCGGCGACGGCGCCCCCTCCCCACCGCGGCCCAGCGCCAGCCGCAGCCCGTCCTCCAGCTCCACCACCCCCGACGCGCACGCCGCCGCCAACTCCCCCGCACCGCAACCCCAGACCACCCCCGGAACCACCCCCACACTCTCCCACAGCGCCGTCAGCCCCGCCTGCAGCGCATACCGCGCCGCCGCCGCCAACCCCGCGTCCTCCGCCGCCCCCGGCCAAGCCTCCGGCGGCGGACACTCGTCCCCCAGCACCGCCGCGCAGCGGTCCACCACCTCGCGGAACGCCGGCTCGATTCCGTACAGCTCCCGCCCCAGACCCAACCACCCCCCGTCCGCCCCCGCGTAGAGGAACGCGACCTTCCCGGCCGACGACTCCCGACCCTCACCCCCCACCGCTACCTGCCGCAGCCCCGCGCGCAACGTGTCCTCGTCCCGGAACACCACCCCCGCACGCCAATCGAAATGGCTCCGCCCGACCCCCGCCGTCCACGCCGCGTCCGCCAGCGGCGCGTCCTCTCCCAGCCACTCCCCGTAACGGCCCGCCAACTCCCGCAGCGCTCCCTCGTTTTTCCCCGACAGCGGCAGCAGTCGCCAGCCGCGCTGCGCGAGCGGTGCTGCTTCCTCCACCCCCACCGAACCTGCCGCCCCTCCCTCGTAGCCCTCCACGATGACGTGCGCGTTCGTCCCCGAGAACCCGAACGAACTCACCCCCGCGCGCCGCGGACGATCCGCCGCCGGCCAACCCGTCGCCTCCGACACCACCCGCACCGGTAGCTCCTCCCACGCGATCCGCGGGCTCGGACGCTCGAAGTGCAGGTGCCGCGGGATCTCCGCCGAGCCCAGCGCCAGCAGCACCTTGATCAGGCCCGCCACCCCCGCCGCCCCCTCCAGGTGACCCACGTTCGTCTTCACCGATCCCACCAGCAGCGGACGCTCCGGGTCCCGCCCCTCCCCGTACACCGCTCCCGCCGCCGCCACCTCCACCGGATCCCCCAGCTCCGTCCCCGTCCCGTGCGCCTCCAGGTAGTCCACTTCCCACGGCTCCAACCCCGCACGCAACAGCGCCTCCCCGATCACCCGCTCCTGCGCCGGCCCGTTCGGTACCGTCAAACCCGCGCTCGCCCCGTCCTGGTTCACCGCCGAGCCCAGCAGCACCCCCAGCACCCGGTCCCCGTCACGCTCCGCATCTGACAGGCGCTTCAGCACCACCATCCCGCATCCCTCTCCCTGCACGAACCCGTCCGCCGACGCGTCGAACGTCTTGCAGCGTCCGTCCCCCGCCAGCATCCCCGCGTCGGCGAACATCCCCGTCACTCCCGAGAGCAGGATCGCGTTCACTCCCCCCGCCAGCGCCAGGTCCGCCTCCCCCTGCAAAAGCCCCATCGCCGCCTGGTGCACCGCCACCAGCGACGACGAACACGCCGTGTCCACCGTGATCGCCGGGCCCGTGAGCCCCAGCGCGAACGAAACACGTCCCACCGCCGTCGAGGCCGTCACCCCCGTCGCCCGATACAGGTTCCGCGCCGGCTCCACCGCCGACGACGCCACCAGCATCTGATACTCGCTCCCGCACACGCCCCCGTACACCCCCGTCCGGCTCCCCCGCAGACGCCCCGGCGGCAACCCCGCGTCTTCCAGCGCCGCCCAGCTCACCTCCAGCAGCAAGCGCTGCTGCGGGTCCAGCAACTCCGCCTCCGACGGCGCGATCCGGAAAAACTCCGCGTCAAACCGGTCCAGCCCCTCCACATACGCCCCATACGGACGCGCCGACTCCGTCTCCGCATCCACGTAGAGCCCATCCGGACGGCCTCGCGTCACCGCGCACCCCCCCGAACGCAGCAGCTCCCCGAATCCCCCCAGGTCCACGCCCCCCGGAAAACGGCACGCCATCCCCACCACCGCAACCCGCTCCGCTTCCGAAGGACGCAACGCCAACCCAATCCGCCGCGCCGCCACCACCGGCTCGCCCCACCCCAACTCCCCCGCCAGGTGCCGCCCCAGACGCAACGCGTCCGGATGGTCGAACACCGCCGTGTTCGACATCGTCAACACCCCGCCCAACGCCCGGTTCACCCGGTTCCGCAACTCCACCGCCATCAGCGAGTCCATCCCCAGCTCGAAGAACCCCGCGTCCGCGGGCGGCAACGAGCGCAGACGCAACACCGAAGCCAGCTCCTCCCGCAGGAAGCCCACCAGCGCCGCCTCCCGCTCCGCCGCCGGCAACCCCCGCAGGCGCTCCCCCAGGTCCCCGCGCATCCCCTGCTCCTCTACCGCCTCCGCACGCACCAGCTCCTCCAGCAGCGGCGGCGGCGACGGCAGCGACGCCCAGTCCACCGACGCCGCCACGCTCCTCCCCACGTCCGCCCGCACCAGCCGCGTCAGCGCCTCCAACCCGCGCTCCGACGCCATCCACCCCTCCCCATACGCCGCGATCCGCTCCCCCTGCTCCTCCGCCTCCCCGACTCCCGGCCACGCCCCCCACGCGATCGCCTGGCCCGCCAAACCACGCGAGCGCCGGTGCGCCGCCAACTGGTCCAGGAACGCATCCGCCGCCGCGTCGTTCGCACGCCCCGGAGCACCCAGAACCCCCGCCGCACCCGAAAACAGCACGAACAACTCCAGCTCCCGGTCCTCCGTCGCCCGGTGCAACCGCCACGCCCCCAGGACCTTCGGCCACAGCACCTCCTCGAAACGCCCCCAGTCCAGGTTCACCAGCGCCCCGTCCGACAGAACCCCCGCGCAGTGGATCACCCCTCCCAGCGGCGGCAGCTCCTCCTCCACTCGCCCCAGCATCGCCGTCACCGCATCCCCGTCCGTCACGTCCGCTATCTCCACCCGAACCTCCACCCCCCGACCCCGCAGGCTCGCCACCGCCGCTTCCGCCGCCGCATCCGGCGACCGGCGACCGTTCAGCACCACCGCACCCGCACCCCGTTCGCCCAGCCAGCCCGCGACCGCCAGACCAACGTCCCCCAGGCCCCCCGTCACCAGGTAACTCCGGTCATTCCGCACCCGCGTCCCCGCCGACGCCGCCTCCGAACCCGCCGGAAGCCGCACCAGCCGCGGCACCCGCCGCTCGCCTCCCCGCAACGCAACCCGTGGCTCCCCGTCCGGCCACACCAACTCGTCCGCCAACCGCTCCGCCGCGAACGGCCCCGCCGGATCCAGGTCCACCAGCCGGACGTTCAGGTCCCGGTGCTCCAGACCCGCCGCCGCTCCCAGCCCCCACAGCGACGCGCCCGACAGCCCGCCCCCCCGCTCCCCGCCCAACACCTGCCCCCCACGCGTCACCAGCCACAAACCCGATGCCGGCGACGCCCCCGCGTCCGACATCCCCTGCAACAGACCCAATACCCCCGAACCCAACTCGCGCAGCCGCCGCTCCAACTCCTCCACCGTCGCCCCCGTCTCGTCGCCCCCGACTCCCGAAACGTCCACCACCCCACGCAACCGCTCCTTCCCATCCATATCCCCGAAGAACGACTCCCACGCTTCCCGCTCCCCGCCCGCCGGTCCGCGCCGGACCTCCTGGCCCCGACGCGAAAGCTCCCCCGCCAACTCCGCAACCTCCGCCCCCTCGCCCGACAGCACGAACAGGCCCCGCTCCCCCGCAACCGCCGCCGGGCCCCGCGCCGCCAGCACCACCTGACCGCCCGCCTCGCCCACCAACGCAACCTCCCCATACCCCGACGCCGACAGCGCCCGCCCCCACGCCTCACGCCCCACCAGCGCGTAGTCCGACCGATATACGTCATCGAAACGCCACCAACCCGGCAGCAGTCCGAACGTCAGGTCCAGCCAACCCCGCCGCTCCGTACCCTCCAGCAGCAACAACAACCCCGACGGCGCCAGCAACCGACGGCAGTGCGCCAGCGACTCCTCCAGGTCCCGCGTCGCGTGCAGCACGTTCGCCGCCACCAACACGTCGAAACCGTGCTCCCCGAACCCCTGCGCCAACGGGTCCCGCTCGATGTCCAGGACCCGATACCGCACCTCCGCGCCCGCATCCCCGAAACGCCGCTCCGCCGACGACAGGAAACCCGCCGACACGTCGGTGAACTCGTACTCCGTCCGACCCGACGGCAACGCCGCCAGCACCGCTCCCGTCGTCGCCCCCGTCCCCGCTCCCACCTCCAGGACCCGAAGGCGCCGGCCCTCCGGCAGACTCGCGACCGCCGCTCCCGCCGCCGCCCCCACCAGGCGGTTCAAAGCCCGCGCCCCCGGCGAACGCCAGTACAGCTCCGCCGCGCCCGCGCCCCCCTCCCCGAACAGCAACTCCACCGCGTCCGCACGCCCCCGCAACACCTCCGACAGCGATCCACCGCAGCGCGCCAGAACCTCACCCTCCACCGAATCCCCACCCGCCCCCGGCGCCGAAACCCCCGCCGGCAGCGGCTCCGCCGAGCCCACCGTCACCAGCCATTCCCCCGCTACGTCCCGCGCCAGCACACCCCCCTCCTCCAAAAGCGCCAGCAAACGATCGAACAGGCGCTCGTGCTCCCCCGTCACCTTCAACCCACGGCGCAACTCCTCCCCGGCGAACCGATCCCCACCAACACGCTCCCAGCCCAGCTCCTCCAGCGCCCGGAGCGCATACCACCGCGACTCCCGCTCCAGCGCTTCTCCCGCCGAAGCCAGCGCCCCCGCCTCCAACCCCTCCGCCGACAAGTACGAATCCACCGAACCCACCGACGACGCAACCTCCGACGGACCCTCCAGGAACTCCGCCGAACGCAACCCCACCGGCGAACCCGCCCGCCAATCCACCTCATACAGCAGCTCGTCCACACCCACCCCCAGCAGCGACGAACGGCTCGCCCGACGCAGCCGGAGACCCTCCACCCCCCCCAGCGCCTCTCCCGCCGGACCGTGGATCCCCAGGTCCACCTTCCAGTCCTCCCCCGTAGCCGACCCGGACGCCGGACCCGAGCCCTCCCGCAACCGGACCCGGCAGAACACCCGCGCCGGCAGCGGACCCCCCAGCCACAGCCGCTCCCAACCCACCGGAAAACGCGCCCCCTCCTCCCCCGACAGACCCGACACACCCGACAGCGCCTGGAAACACCCGTCCAGCAGCACCGGATGCGCCAGCAGACCCCCACCCGACAACTCCGCCGGCAGCGCAACCTCCCCCAGCGCCTCCCCCGCACCCGACCACAGACCCGAAAGGCCACGGAACGCCGGACCGAACGCGATCCCCGCCTCCGCCAGCCTCCCGTACACCCCCGCCGGATCCACCTCCACGAGCCCCGCCCGCACCCCTTCCAAGTCCAAACCCTCGGACGCCTCCGCAGCCCCGGACGCCACCCGACCCGCCGCGTGCTCCTCCCACTCCGAGCTCGAACCCCCACGGCTCACCACCTCGAAGCCGCCCTCCGACCCCAACACCACCTGCACCGTCCGAACCTCCCCCTCCGAAAACACCAACGGACGCTGGATCTCCACCTCCTCGAGCGCCCACGGAGAACCCGATCCCGTCTCCCGCAGCGCCTCCAGGACCTGCACCGCATAGAGCGCCCCGGGCGCCAACACCTCCCCGAACACCCGGTGGTCCCCGAGCCAACCCGGCGCGCTCCCCGACAACTCCGTCTCGAACGAGACCTCCCCGTCCCGCGCGTCACGGCGCCAACCCAGCAGCGCATGCCCCCCCGCCGGACGACGCCGCGGCGCCTCCACCCAGTACCGCTCCCGCTGGAACGGATACGTCGGCACCGACACCCGCCGGCGCGTCTCCCCGGTGAACAGACCCCCGAACGAAACGTCGAGCCCCGCCTCGTACGCCTCCCCCACCGCCCGAACCCACCCCTCGCTCCCGTCTCCCGCCGGAACCGACACCACCCGCAGACCCCCGTCCCCCGGCCACGCCGACGACGCCCGTTCCCCCAGCCCTCCTGACGGGCCCACCTCCACCAGCAGGCCCACGCCCAGCCCCGACAGCGTCTCCAGCGCCCGCTCGAAGCGCACCTCTCCTTCCGAACCCCAGGCGCCGGCCTCCAGAACCCCTTCCTCCACACGACCGCTCGCGCCGCGCACCAGCGGCACCCCCGGCGGCGACGGCGCCCCCTCCCCACCACGGCCCAGCGCCAGCCGCAGCCCGTCCTCCAGATCCAACACCCCCGACGCGCACGCCGCCGCCGCCTCTCCCGCGCCGCAACCCCAGACCACCTCCGGAACCACCCCCACGCTCGCCCACAGCGCCGTCAGGCCCGCCTGCAGCGCATACCGCGCCGCCGCCGCCAACGCCGCGTCCTCCGCCGCCCCCGGCCAGACATCCGGCGGCGGTCCCTCGTCCCCCAACGCCGCCGCGCAGCGGTCCACCACCTCACGGAACGCCGGCTCGATCCCATACAGCTCCCGCCCCAGAGCGGACAACCCGCCACCCTCTCCCCCGTAGAGGAACGCGACCTTCCCGGCCGGCGGCTCCCCCGCCGCGCCCGCCGCGCCCGCCGCGCCCTCCGCCACCTGCCGCAGCCCCGCGCGCAGCGTGTCCTCGTCCCGGAACACCACCCCCGCGCGCCAACCGAAGTGGCTCCGACCCACCCCCGCCGTCCACGCCGCGTCCGACAGCGACGCGTCCTCGCCCAACCACTCCCCATACCGGCCCGCCAACTCCCGCAGCGCCCGCGCACTCCTCCCCGACAGCGGCAGCAACCGCACCTCCCGCTCCCGGAGCGCCGACGCCTCCGCCGGCACCGCCACCGCCGTCGGTTCCCCGGCCTGGCGCCGGAACTCCTCCACGATGACGTGCGCGTTCGTCCCCGAATAGCCGAACGAACTCACCCCCGCGCGCCGCGGGCGGTCCGCCGCCGGCCAACCCGTCGCCTCCGACACCACCCGCACCGGAAGCTCCTCCCACGCGATCCGAGGGTTCGGACGCTCGAAGTGCAGGTGCCGCGGGATCTCCGCCGAACCCAGCGCCAGCAGCACCTTGATCAGACCCGCAACCCCCGCCGCCCCCTCCAGGTGACCCACGTTCGTCTTCACCGACCCCACCAGCAGCGGACGCTCCGGATCCCGGCCCTCCCCGTACGCCGCTCCCGCCGCCGCCACCTCCACCGGGTCCCCCAACTCCGTCCCCGTCCCGTGCGCCTCCAGGTAGTCCACCTCCCACGGCTCCAACCCCGCACGCAACAGCGCCTCCCCGATCACCCGCTCCTGCGCCGGTCCGTTCGGAACCGTCAAACCCGCGCTCGCCCCGTCCTGGTTCACCGCCGAGCCCAGCAGCACCCCCAGCACCCGGTCCCCGTCACGCTCCGCATCCGACAATCGCTTCAGCACCACCATCCCGCATCCCTCCCCCCGCACGTACCCGTCCGCCGACGCGTCGAACGTCTTGCAGCGCCCGTCCCCCGCCAGCATCCCACCGTCCGTGAACAGACCGGTCACCCCCGAAGTCAAGATCGCGTTCACCCCCCCCGCCAGCGCCAGGTCCGCCTCCCCCTGCAAAAGCCCCATCGCCGCCTGGTGCACCGCCACCAGCGACGACGAACACGCCGTGTCCACCGTGATCGCCGGGCCCGTGAGCCCCAGCGCGAACGAAACACGTCCCACCGCCGTCGAGGCCGTCACCCCCGTCGCCCGATACAGGTTCCGCGCCGGCTCCACCGCCGACGACGCCACCAGCATCTGATACTCGCTCCCGCACACGCCCCCATACACCCCCGTCCGGCTCCCCCGCAGACGCCCCGGCGCCAGACCCGCGTCCTCCAGCGCCGCCCAGCTCACCTCCAGCAGCAAGCGCTGCTGCGGGTCCAGCAACTCCGCCTCCGACGGCGCGATCCGGAAAAACTCCGCGTCAAACCGGTCCAACCCCTCCACATACGCCCCATACGGACGCGCCGACTCCGTCTCCCCGTCCACGAACAGCCCGTCCGGACGCCCCCGCGTCACCGCGCACCCCCCCGAACGCAGCAACTCCCCGAATCCTCCCAGGTCCGCACCCCCCGGAAAACGGCACGCCATCCCCACCACCGCAACCCGATCCGCTGCCGACGGACGCGCCACCACCCGCGGGACCCCCGACACGGGCTCGCCCCACCCCAACTCTCCCGCCAGGCGCCGCGCCAGACGCGTCGCGTCCGGGTGGTCGAACACCGCCGTGTTCGACATCGTCAACACTCCACCCAACGCCCGGTTCACCCGGTTCCGCAACTCCACCGCCATCAGCGAGTCCATCCCCAGCTCGAAGAACCCCGCGTCCGCGGGCGGCAACGACCGCAGCCGCAGCACCGACGCCAGCTCCTCCCGCAGGAAGCCCACCAGCGCCGCCTCCCGCTCCGGCTCCGGCAGCCCCCGCAGGCGCTCCCCCAGGTCCCCGCGCACCCCACGCTCCTCCACCGCCTCCGCACGCACCAGCTCCTCCAGCAACGGCGGCGGCGACGACAGCGACGTCCAGTCCACCGACGCCGCAACGCTCCTCCCCACGTCCGCCCGCACCAGCCGCGTCAGCGCCTCCAGCCCGCGCTCCGGCGCCATCCACCCCTCCCCATACGCCGCGACCCGGCCCGCGATCCGCTCCCGCTGCTCCTCCGCCTCCCCCACGCCCGACCACGCCCCCCACGCGATCGCCTGGCCCGCCAAACCACGCGAGCGCCGGTGCGCCGCCAACTGGTCCAGGAACGCATTCGCCGCCGCGTGGTTCGCCTGACCCGCGCTCCCGAACACCCCCGCCGCGCTCGAAAACAGCACGAACAACTCCAGCTCCCGGTCCTCCGTCGCCCGGTGCAGCCGCCACGCCCCCAGGACCTTCGGCCACAGCACCTCCTCGAAGCGTCCCCAGTCCAGGTTCACCAGCGCCCCGTCCGACAGCACCCCCACGCAGTGCAGCACCCCTCCCAGCGGCGGCAGCTCCTCCTCCACCCGCCCCAGCATCGCCGCCACCGCAGCCCCGTCCGTCACGTCCGCAATCTCCACCCGAACCTCCACCCCCCGACCCCGCAGGCTCTCCACCGCCGCTTCCGCCGCCGCGTCCGGCGCCCGGCGACCGTTCAGCACCACCGCACCCGCACCCCGGTCACCCAGCCACCCGGCGACCGCCAGACCAACGCCCCCCAGGCCCCCCGTCACCAGGTAACTCCGGTCTCCACGCAAACGCCCCCCCGCCAACGCCGACGGCAGCAGCACGTTCTTCCCCACGTGACGCGCCTCCCGCATCGTCTCCAACGCCCCTCCCGCTTCCAGCAGCGGCCACCGGCCGAACGGAAGCGGCTCCAGCTCTCCCGAACCCAGGCGGCCCACCACGTCCCGCAACACCGAACCCAAACGCCCCGGGTCCTCTCGACCCAAACGGTCCACCCCCAAGACCCAATACCGCACCTCCGGCCGCAGCTCCGCAACCTCCGCCGCACTCCAGATCCCACGCTTCCCCAACTCCACGAAACAACCCCCCTCCCGCAAACACCCCAGCCCCGCCTCCACGAACCCCGCTCCCGTCAGGCTGTTCAGAACCAGGTCCACCCCCTCACCCCCCGTCGCCGCCAGCACCCCCTCTCCGAATCCAACGTCCCGGCTGTCGAACACCCAGCGAACACCCAGCGAACGCAGGTACTCCTGCTTCGGCGCGCTCGCCGTCGAATACACCTCATGCCCCGCCGCCCGCGCCAGCCGGATCGCCGCCTGGCCCACGCCCCCCGTCCCCGCGTGGATCAATACCCGAGAACCCGACCGCAAACCCGCGAACCGATACGCCAACTCCGCCGTCACGTACGCCACCGGCACCGTCGCCAGCTCCCCCGCCGTATGCCCCGCCGGCGCCAACGCCAACAACTCCGCCCGCGTCACCACCTCCGGTCCGAACGCGCCCGCCGCGAACCCCAGCACCCGCTCCCCGACCGACAAACCCGAAACCCCCGACCCCAACTCCACGACCCGACCGCACACCTCTCCGCCCAGCAGAAGCTCCTCCTCCAGAAGCCCCATCCCGAGCATCACGTCCAGGAAGTTCACCCCCGCCGCCTCCACCGCAACCCGGACCTCCCCCGCTCCCAGAGGAACCTCCGGAACCGACTCCGCCCGCAGCCCCGACAACGATCCATCCGCATCCGGCGACAACCGCCAGCCGCCAGCCTCCGGCAACTCCACTCCCGGTCCCGAGCGCACCAGCCGGGGCACCAGCCGCCCGCCTCCCCGCAACGCAACCCGCGGCTCCCCGTCCGGCCACACCAACTCGTCCGCCAACCGCTCCGCCGTGAACGGACCCCCCGGGTCCACGTCCACCAGCCGGACGTTCAGGTCCCGGTGCTCCAGGCCCGCCACCGCACCAAGACCCCACAGCGACGCACCCGACAGCGCGCCCCCCCGCTCCCCGCCCAACACCTGCCCCCCCCGCGTCACCAGCCACAGACCCGAGGCCGGCGCCGTCCCCGCGTCCGACATCCCCTGCAACAGACTCAGGGCGCTCCCCCCGATCTCCTCCAACTCCAGCGAAAGCTCCGAAACCGTCGCCCCCGCACTGTCTCCCCGAACCGCCGCCAGGTGCGCCACCCCACGCAACGGAGCGTCTCCCGCGAGCGACGCGAAGAACCGGCGCCAACCCTCCCGGTCCGCCGACCCCGAGGGACCGAACGACACTTCCTGGCCCCGACGCGAAAGCTCCCCCGCCAACTCCGCCGCCACCGCCCCTTCCCCCGACACCACGAACAGGCCCCGCTCCCCCGCAACCGCCGCCGGGCCCCGCGCCGCCAGCACCACCTGACCGCCCGCCTCGCCCACCAACGCAACCTCCCCATACCCCGACGCCGACAGCGCCCGCCCCCAATCCTCACGCCCCACCAGCGCGTAGTCCGACCGATACCCGTCCGCGAAACGCCACCAACCCGGCAGCAGTCCGAACGTCAGGTCCAGCCAACCCCGCCGCTCCGTCCCCTCCAGCAGCAACAACAACCCCGACGGCGCCAGCAACCGACGGCAGTGCGCCAGCGACTCCTCCAGGTCCCGCGTCGCGTGCAGCACGTTCGCCGCCACCACCACGTCGAAACCGTGCTCCCCGAACCCCTGCGCCAACGGGTCCCGCTCGATGTCCAGGACCCGATACCGCACCTCCGCGCCCGCATCCCCGAAACGCCGCTCCGCCGACGACAGGAAACCCGCCGACACGTCCGTGAACTCGTACTCCGTCCGACCCGACGGCAACGCCGCCAGCACCGCTCCCGTCGTCGCCCCCGTCCCCGCTCCCACCTCCAGGACCCGAAGGCGCCGGCCCTCCGGCAGACCCGCGACCGCCGCTCCCGCCGCCGCCCCCACCAGGCGGTTCAAAGCCCGCGCCCCCGGCGAACGCCAGTACAGCTCCGCCGCGCCCGCGCCCCCCTCCCCGAACAGCAACTCCACCGCGTCCGCACGCCCCCGCAACACCTCCGACAGCGATCCACCGCAGCGCGCCAGAACCTCACCCTCCACCGAATCCCCACCCGCCCCCGGCGCCGAAACCCCCGCCGGCAGCGGCTCCGCCGAGCCCACCGTCACCAGCCATTCCCCCGCAACGTCCCGCGCCAGCACACCCCCCTCCTCCAGCAGCGCCAGCAACCGACCGAACAGCTTCCGGTGCTCCCCCGTCACTTTCAACCCACGACGCAACCCCTCCCCCGATACCCGGTCCCCCGACGACCGCTCCCAACCCAGCTCCTCGAGCGCCCGCAACGCATACCACCGCGACTCCCGCTCCAACGCCTCCCCACCCGAAGCCAGCGCCGACGCATCCACACCCTCCGCCGACAAGTACCCATCCACCGAACCCACCGACGACGCAACCTCCGACGGACCCTCCAGGAACTCCGCCGAACGCAACCCCACCGGCGGCCCCGAACGCCACGCGACCTCATACAGCAGCTCGTCCACCCCCACCCCCAGCAGCGACGCACGGCTCGCCCGACGCAGCCGGAGACCCTCCACCCCTCCCAGCGCCTCCCCCGCCGGACCGTAGATCCCCAGGTCCACCTTCCGGTCCTCCCCCGTAGCGGACCCCGCGCCCTCCCGCAGCCGCGCCCGGCAGATCACCCGCTCCGGCAGCGGACCCCCCAGCCACAGCCGCTCCCAGCCCACCGGAAGGCGCGCCCCCTCCTCCCCCGACAGACCCGACACACCCGACAGCGCCTGGAAACACCCGTCCAGCAGCACCGGATGCGCCAGCAGTCCCCCGCCCGCCAACGCCGCCGGCAGCGCAACCTCCCCCAGCGCCTCCCCTACACCCGACCACAGGCCCGAGAGAACCCGGAACCCGGGACCGAACGCGATCCCCGCCTCCGCCAGCCTCCCGTACACCCCCGCCGGATCCACCTCCACGAGCCCCGTCCGCACCCCCTCCAAGTCCAAACCCTCGGACGCCTCCGCAGCACCGGACCCCACCCGACCCGCCGCGTGCACCTCCCACTCCGAGCCCGAACCCCCACGGCTCACCACCTCGAAGCCGCCCTCCGACCCCAACACCACCTGCACCGTCCGGAACTCCCCCTCCGAAAACACCAACGGACGCTGGATCTCCACCTCCTCGAGCGCCCACGGAGAACCCGATCCCGTCTCCCGCAGCGCCTCCAGGACCTGCACCGCATAGAGCGCCCCCGGCGCCAACACCTCCCCGAACACCCGATGGTCCCCGAGCCAACCCGGCGCGCTCCCCGACAACTCCGTCTCGAACGAGACCTCCCCGTCCCGCGCGTCCCGGCGCAGCCCCAGCAGCGCGTGCCCTCCCGCCCCACGACCGCGCGGCGCCTCCACCCAGTACCGCTCCCGCTGGAACGGATACGTCGGCAGCGATACCCGCCGGCGCTTCTCCCCGGTGAACAGACCCTCGAACGAAACGTCGAGCCCCGCCTCGTACGCCGCTCCCACCGCCCGAACCCAGCCCTCGCTCCCGCCTCCCGCCGGAACCGACACCACCCGCAGACCCCCGTCTCCCGGCCACGCCGACGACGCCCGTTCGCCCAGCCCTCCCGACGGGCCAACCTCCACCAGCAGTCCCACTCCCAGACCCGACAGCGTCTCCAGCGCCCGCTCGAAGCGCACCTCTCCTTCCGAACCCCAGGCGCCGGCCTCCGGAACCCCTTCCTCCAGCCGACCGCTCACGCCGCGCACCAGCGGCACCTCCGGCGGCGACGGCTTCCCCTTCCAACCGCGGCCCGTCGCCAGCCGCAGCCCCCCCTCCAGATCCACTACCCCCGACGCACGCGCCGCCGCCAACTCCCCCGCGCCGCAACCCCAGACCACCCCCGGAACCACCCCCACGCTCGCCCACAGCGCCGTCAGCCCCGCCTGCAACGCATACCGCGCCGCCCCCTCCTCCTCCGGGCCCTCCCCTCCCAGCGCCGCCGCGCAGCGGTCCACCACCTCGCGGAACGCCGGCTCGATCCCATACAGCTCCCGCCCCACCGCGGACCACTCGCCACCCTCTCCCCCATAGAGGAACGCGACCTTCCCGACCGACGACTCCCGACCCTCAACCCCCTCCGCCACCTGCCGTAGCCCCGCGCGCAGCGTGTCCTCGTCCCGGAACACCACCCCCGCTCGCCAACCGAAGTGGCTCCGGCCCACCCCCGCCGTCCACGCCACATCGGAAAGGCGCTCCGCCAGCGGCGACTCTTCCGTCAGGAAGCCCAGATAGCGGCCCGCCAACTCCGAAAGCGCCCCCGGCGTCCGACCCGACAGCGGCAGCACCCGGTGAGCCCGTTCGGCGTGGCGCGGTTCGTCCGACGCCGAGGGACGCTCCCCGTAGCCCTCCACGATGACGTGCGCGTTCGTCCCCGAATAGCCGAACGAGCTCACCCCCGCGCGCCGCGGGCGGTCCGCCACCGGCCAACCCGTCGCCTCCGACACCACCCGCACCGGAAGCTCCTCCCACGCGATCCGAGGGTTCGGACGCTCGAAGTGCAGGTGCCGCGGGATCTCCGCCGAACCCAGCGCCAGCAGCACCTTGATCAGACCCGCAACCCCCGCCGCCCCCTCCAGGTGACCCACGTTCGTCTTCACCGACCCCACCAGCAGCGGACGCTCCGGATCCCGGCCCTCCCCGTACGCCGCTCCCGCCGCCGCCACCTCCACCGGGTCCCCCAACTCCGTCCCCGTCCCGTGCGCCTCCAGGTAGTCCACCTCCCACGGCTCCAACCCCGCACGCAACAGCGCCTCCCCGATCACCCGCTCCTGCGCCGGTCCGTTCGGAACCGTCAAACCCGCGCTCGCCCCGTCCTGGTTCACCGCCGAGCCCAGCAATACCCCCAGCACCCGGTCCCCGTCACGCTCCGCATCCGACAATCGCTTCAGCACCACCATCCCGCATCCCTCCCCCCGCACGTACCCGTCCGCCGACGCGTCGAACGTCTTGCAGCGCCCGTCCCCCGCCAGCATCCCACCGTCCGTGAACAGACCGGTCACCCCCGAAGTCAAGATCGCGTTCACCCCCCCCGCCAGCGCCAGGTCCGCCTCCCCCTGCAAAAGCCCCATCGCCGCCTGGTGCACCGCCACCAGCGACGACGAACACGCCGTGTCCACCGTGATCGCCGGGCCCGTGAGCCCCAGCGCGAACGAAACACGTCCCACCGCCGTCGAGGCCGTCACCCCCGTCGCCCGATACAGGTTCCGCGCCGGCTCCACCGCCGACGACGCCACCAGCATCTGATACTCGCTCCCGCACACGCCCCCATACACCCCCGTCCGGCTCCCCCGCAGACGCCCCGGCGCCAGACCCGCGTCCTCCAGCGCCGCCCAGCTCACCTCCAGCAGCAAGCGCTGCTGCGGGTCCAGCAACTCCGCCTCCGACGGCGCGATCCGGAAAAACTCCGCGTCAAACCGGTCCAACCCCTCCACATACGCCCCATACGGACGCGCCGACTCCGTCTCCCCGTCCACGAACAGCCCGTCCGGACGCCCCCGCGTCACCGCGCACCCCCCCGAACGCAGCAACTCCCCGAATCCTCCCAGGTCCGCACCCCCCGGAAAACGGCACGCCATCCCCACCACCGCAACCCGATCCGCTGCCGACGGACGCGCCACCACCCGCGGGACCCCCGACACGGGCTCGCCCCACCCCAACTCTCCCGCCAGGCGCCGCGCCAGACGCGTCGCGTCCGGGTGGTCGAACACCGCCGTGTTCGACATCGTCAACACTCCACCCAACGCCCGGTTCACCCGGTTCCGCAACTCCACCGCCATCAGCGAGTCCATCCCCAGCTCGAAGAACCCCGCGTCCGCGGGCGGCAACGACCGCAGCCGCAGCACCGACGCCAGCTCCTCCCGCAGGAAGCCCACCAGCGCCGCCTCCCGCTCCGGCTCCGGCAGCCCCCGCAGGCGCTCCCCCAGGTCCCCGCGCACCCCACGCTCCTCCACCGCCTCCGCACGCACCAGCTCCTCCAGCAACGGCGGCGGCGACGACAGCGACGTCCAGTCCACCGACGCCGCAACGCTCCTCCCCACGTCCGCCCGCACCAGCCGCGTCAGCGCCTCCAGCCCGCGCTCCGGCGCCATCCACCCCTCCCCATACGCCGCGACCCGGCCCGCGATCCGCTCCCGCTGCTCCTCCGCCTCCCCCACGCCCGACCACGCCCCCCACGCGATCGCCTGGCCCGCCAAACCACGCGAGCGCCGGTGCGCCGCCAACTGGTCCAGGAACGCATTCGCCGCCGCGTGGTTCGCCTGACCCGCGCTCCCGAACACCCCCGCCGCGCTCGAAAACAGCACGAACAACTCCAGCTCCCGGTCCTCCGTCGCCCGGTGCAGCCGCCACGCCCCCAGGACCTTCGGCCACAGCACCTCCTCGAAGCGTCCCCAGTCCAGGTTCACCAGCGCCCCGTCCGACAGCACCCCCACGCAGTGCAGCACCCCTCCCAGCGGCGGCAGCTCCTCCTCCACCCGCCCCAGCATCGCCGCCACCGCAGCCCCGTCCGTCACGTCCGCAATCTCCACCCGAACCTCCACCCCCCGACCCCGCAGGCTCTCCACCGCCGCTTCCGCCGCCGCGTCCGGCGCCCGGCGACCGTTCAGCACCACCGCACCCGCACCCCGGTCACCCAGCCACCCGGCGACCGCCAGACCAACGCCCCCCAGGCCCCCCGTCACCAGGTAACTCCGGTCTCCACGCAAACGCCCCCCCGCCAACGCCGACGGCAGCAGCACGTTCTTCCCCACGTGACGCGCCTCCCGCATCGTCTCCAACGCCCCTCCCGCTTCCAGCAGCGGCCACCGGCCGAACGGAAGCGGCTCCAGCTCTCCCGAACCCAGGCGGCCCACCACGTCCCGCAACACCGAACCCAAACGCCCCGGGTCCTCTCGACCCAAACGGTCCACCCCCAAGACCCAATACCGCACCTCCGGCCGCAGCTCCGCAACCTCCGCCGCACTCCAGATCCCACGCTTCCCCAACTCCACGAAACAACCCCCCTCCCGCAAACACCCCAGCCCCGCCTCCACGAACCCCGCTCCCGTCAGGCTGTTCAGAACCAGGTCCACCCCCTCACCCCCCGTCGCCGCCAGCACCCCCTCTCCGAATCCAACGTCCCGGCTGTCGAACACCCAGCGAACACCCAGCGAACGCAGGTACTCCTGCTTCGGCGCACTCGCCGTCGAATACACCTCATACCCCGCCGCCCGCGCCAGCCGGATCGCCGCCTGGCCCACTCCACCCGTCCCCGCGTGGATCAATACCCGAGAACCCGACCGCAAACCCGCGAACCGATACGCCAACTCCGCCGTCACGTACGCCACCGGCACCGTCGCCAGCTCCCCCGCCGTATGCCCCGCCGGCGCCAACGCCAACAACTCCGCCCGCGTCACCACCTCCGGTCCGAACGCGCCCGCCGCGAACCCCAGCACCCGCTCCCCGACCGACAAACCCGAAACCCCCGATCCCAACTCCACGACCCGACCGCACACCTCTCCGCCCAGCGGCTGCTCCTCGTCCACCAGCCTCATCCCCACCAGCACGTCGTGGAAGTTCACCCCCGCCGCCTCCACCGCAACCCGGACCTCCCCCGCTCCCAGAGGAACCTCCGGAACCGACTCCGCCCGCAACCCCGACAACGATCCATCCGCACCCGGCGACAACCGCCAGTCCCCGCCCTCCGGCAACTCCACTCCCGGTCCCGAGCGCACCAGCCGCGGCACCAGCCGCCCGCCTCCCCGCAACGCAACCCGTGGCTCCCCGTCCGGCCACACCAACTCGTCCGCCAACCGCTCCGCCGCGAACGGCCCCGCCGGATCCACATCCACCAGCCGGACGTTCAGGTCCCGGTGCTCCAGACCCGCCGCCGCTCCCAGCCCCCACAGCGACGCGCCCGACAGCCCGCCCCCCCGCTCCCCGCCCAACACCTGCCCCCCCCGCGTCACCAGCCACAGACCCGAGGCCGGCGACGCCCCCGCGTCCGACATCCCCTGCAACAGACCCAATACCCCCGAACCCAACTCGCGCAGCCGCCGCTCCAACTCCTCCACCGTCGCCCCCGTCTCGTCGCCCCCGACTCCCGAAACGTCCACCACCCCACGCAACCGCTCCTTCCCATCCATATCCCCGAAGAACGACTCCCACGCTTCCCGCTCCCCCCCCGCCGGTCCGCGCCGGACCTCCTGGCCCCGACGCGAAAGCTCCCCCGCCAACTCCGCAACCTCCGCCCCCTCGCCCGACAGCACGAACAGGCCCCGCTCCCCCGCAACCGCCGCCGGGCCCCGCGCCGCCAGCACCACCTGACCGCCCGCCTCGCCCACCAACGCAACCTCCCCATACCCCGACGCCGACAGCGCCCGCCCCCACGCCTCACGCCCCACCAGCGCGTAGTCCGACCGATATACGTCATCGAAACGCCACCAACCCGGCAGCAGTCCGAACGTCAGGTCCAGCCAACCCCGCCGCTCCGTACCCTCCAGCAGCAACAACAACCCCGACGGCGCCAGCAACCGACGGCAGTGCGCCAGCGACTCCTCCAGGTCCCGCGTCGCGTGCAGCACGTTCGCCGCCACCAACACGTCGAAACCGTGCTCCCCGAACCCCTGCGCCAACGGGTCCCGCTCAATGTCCAGGACCCGATACCGCACCTCCGCGCCCGCATCCCCGAAACGCCGCTCCGCCGACGACAGGAAACCCGCCGACACGTCGGTGAACTCGTACTCCGTCCGACCCGACGGCAACGCCGCCAGCACCGCTCCCGTCGTCGCCCCCGTCCCCGCTCCCACCTCCAGGACCCGAAGGCGCCGGCCCTCCGGCAGACCCGCGACCGCCGCTCCCGCCGCCGCTCCCACCAGGCGGTTCAGCGCCCGCGCCCCCGGCGAACGCCAATACAGCTCCGCCGCGCCCAGCTCCTCGCCGAACATCAACTCGAGCGGATCCCGACGGCCACGCAACACCTCCGACAACGACTCGCCGCAACGCCGCAGCAAACCCTCCTCCGCCGACCCTCCCGCCTCCTCCGAAACCCCGAATGACTCCGGCAGCGGCTCCTCCGAGCCCGCCGTCACCAGCCATTCCCCCGCAACGTCCCGCGCCAGCACGCCCCCCTCCTCCAGCAACGCCAGCAACCGGCCGAACAGACGCCCGTGCTCCCCCGTCACCCGCAACCCGCGACGCAACCCTTCCTCCGATACCCGCTCGCCCGAGGACCGCTCCCAACCCAACTCCTCCAGCGCCCGAAGCGCATATCCCCGCGACAGACGCTCCAGCGCCTCCCCCGCCGAAGCCAGCGCCGACACCTCCACACCCTCCGCCGACAAGTACGCATCCACCGAACCCACCGACGACGCCACCTCCGACGGACCCTCCAGGAACTCCGCCGAACGCAACCCCACCGGCGGCCCCGAGCGCCAATCCACCTCATACAGCAACTCCCCGACCCCCACCCCCAGCAGCGACGCACGGCTCGCCCGACGCAGCCGGAGACCCTCCACCCCTCCCAGCGCCTCCCCCGCCGGACCGTAGATCCCCAGGTCCACCTTCCGGTCCTCCCCCGTAGCGGACCCCGCGCCCTCCCGCAGCCGCGCCCGGCAGATCACCCGCTCCGGCAGCGGACCTCCCAGCCACAGCCGCTCCCAGCCCACCGGAAAACGCGCCCCCTCCTCCCCCGACAGACCCGACACACCCGACAGCGCCTGGAAACACCCGTCCAGCAGCACCGGATGCGCCAGCAGTCCCCCGCCCGCCAACGCCGCCGGCAGCGCAACCTCCCCCAGCGCCTCCCCTACACCCGACCACAGGCCCGAGAGAACCCGGAACCCGGGACCGAACGCGATCCCCGCCTCCGCCAGCCTCCCGTACACCCCCGCCGGATCCACCTCCACGAGCCCCGCCCGCACCACTTCCACGTCCAGCCCCTCCGACGCCACCGCGGCACCGGACCCCACCCGACCCGCCGCGTGCACCTCCCACTCCGAGCCCGAACCCCCACGGCTCACCACCTCGAAGCCACCCTCCCCTCCCAACACCACCTGCACCGTCCGGAACTCCCCCTCCGAAAACACCAACGGACGCTGGATCTCCACCTCCTCGAGCGCCCAGGGAGAACCCGATCCCGTCTCCCGCAGCGCCTCCAGGACCTGCACCGCATAGAGCGCCCCCGGCGCCAACACCTCCCCGAACACCCGGTGGTCCCCGAGCCAACCCGGCGCGCTCCCCGACAACTCCCTCTCGAACGAGACCTCCCCGTCCCGCGCGTCCCGGCGCAGCCCCAGCAGCGCGTGCTCTCCCGCACCACGACCGCGCGCCGCCTCCACCCAGTACCGCTCCCGCTGGAACGGATACGTCGGCACCGACACCCGACGGCGCTTCTCTCCCCCATACAGCCCCTCGAACGCCACCGGCAGCCCCGCCTCGTACGCCTCCCCCACCGCCCGAACCCACCCCTCGCTCCCGTCTCCCGCCGGAACCGACACCACCCGCAGACCCGCGTCCCCCGGCCACGCCGACGACGCCCGTTCGCCCAGCCCCCCCGACGGGCCCACCTCCACCAGCAGGCCCACGCCCAGCCCCGACAACGTCTCCAGCGCCCGCTCGAAGCGCACCTCTCCTTCCGAACCCCAGGCGCCGGCCTCCGGAACCCCTTCCTCCACACGGCCGCTCGCGCCCCGCACCAGCGGCACGTCCGGCGGCGACGGCGCCCCCTCCCCACCACGGCCCAGCGCCAGCCGCAGCCCCCCCTCCAGCTCCAACACCCCCGACGCGCACGCCGCCGCCGGCTCTCCCGCGCCGCAACCCCAGACCACCTCCGGAACCACCCCCACGCTCGCCCACAGCGCCGTCAGACCCGCCTGCAGCGCATACCGCGCCGCCGCCTCCGACCAGTCCTCCGGCGACCGTCCCGCACCCCCCAGCGACGCCGCGCAGCGGTCCACCACTTCGCGGAACGCCGGCTCGCTCCCATACAGCTCCCGCCCCACCGCGGACCACCCGCCACCCTCTCCCCCGTAGAGGAACGCGACCTTCCCGGCCGGCGGCTCCCCCGCCGCGCCCGCCGCGCCCGCCGCCACCTGCCGCAGCCCCGCGCGCAGCGTGTCCTCGTCCCGGAACACCACCCCCGCTCGCCAACCGAAGTGGCTCCGGCCCACCCCCGCCGTCCACGCCACATCGGAAAGGCGCTCCGCCAGCGGCGACTCTTCCGTCAGGAAGCCCAGATAGCGGCCCGCCAACTCCGAAAGCGCCCCCGGCGTCCGACCCGACAGCGGCAGCACCCGGTGAGCCCGTTCGGCGTGGCGCGGTTCGTCCGACGCCGAGGGACGCTCCCCGTAGCCCTCCACGATGACGTGCGCGTTCGTCCCCGAATAGCCGAACGAGCTCACCCCCGCGCGCCGCGGGCGGTCCGCCACCGGCCAACCCGTCGCCTCCGACACCACCCGCACCGGAAGCTCCTCCCACGCGATCCGAGGGTTCGGACGCTCGAAGTGCAGGTGCCGCGGGATCTCCGCCGAACCCAGCGCCAGCAGCACCTTGATCAGACCCGCAACCCCCGCCGCCCCCTCCAGGTGACCCACGTTCGTCTTCACCGACCCCACCAGCAGCGGACGCTCCGGATCCCGGCCCTCCCCGTACGCCGCTCCCGCCGCCGCCACCTCCACCGGGTCCCCCAACTCCGTCCCCGTCCCGTGCGCCTCCAGGTAGTCCACCTCCCACGGCTCCAACCCCGCACGCAACAGCGCCTCCCCGATCACCCGCTCCTGCGCCGGTCCGTTCGGAACCGTCAAACCCGCGCTCGCCCCGTCCTGGTTCACCGCCGAGCCCAGCAATACCCCCAGCACCCGGTCCCCGTCACGCTCCGCATCCGACAATCGCTTCAGCACCACCATCCCGCATCCCTCCCCCCGCACGTACCCGTCCGCCGACGCGTCGAACGTCTTGCAGCGCCCGTCCCCCGCCAGCATCCCACCGTCCGTGAACAGACCGGTCACCCCCGAAGTCAAGATCGCGTTCACCCCCCCCGCCAGCGCCAGGTCCGCCTCCCCCTGCAAAAGCCCCATCGCCGCCTGGTGCACCGCCACCAGCGACGACGAACACGCCGTGTCCACCGTGATCGCCGGGCCCGTGAGCCCCAGCGCGAACGAAACACGTCCCACCGCCGTCGAGGCCGTCACCCCCGTCGCCCGATACAGGTTCCGCGCCGGCTCCACCGCCGACGACGCCACCAGCATCTGATACTCGCTCCCGCACACGCCCCCATACACCCCCGTCCGGCTCCCCCGCAGACGCCCCGGCGCCAGACCCGCGTCCTCCAGCGCCGCCCAGCTCACCTCCAGCAGCAAGCGCTGCTGCGGGTCCAGCAACTCCGCCTCCGACGGCGCGATCCGGAAAAACTCCGCGTCAAACCGGTCCAACCCCTCCACATACGCCCCATACGGACGCGCCGACTCCGTCTCCCCGTCCACGAACAGCCCGTCCGGACGCCCCCGCGTCACCGCGCACCCCCCCGAACGCAGCAACTCCCCGAATCCTCCCAGGTCCGCACCCCCCGGAAAACGGCACGCCATCCCCACCACCGCAACCCGATCCGCTGCCGACGGACGCGCCACCACCCGCGGGACCCCCGACACGGGCTCGCCCCACCCCAACTCTCCCGCCAGGCGCCGCGCCAGACGCGTCGCGTCCGGGTGGTCGAACACCGCCGTGTTCGACATCGTCAACACTCCACCCAACGCCCGGTTCACCCGGTTCCGCAACTCCACCGCCATCAGCGAGTCCATCCCCAGCTCGAAGAACCCCGCGTCCGCGGGCGGCAACGACCGCAGCCGCAGCACCGACGCCAGCTCCTCCCGCAGGAAGCCCACCAGCGCCGCCTCCCGCTCCGGCTCCGGCAGCCCCCGCAGGCGCTCCCCCAGGTCCCCGCGCACCCCACGCTCCTCCACCGCCTCCGCACGCACCAGCTCCTCCAGCAACGGCGGCGGCGACGACAGCGACGTCCAGTCCACCGACGCCGCAACGCTCCTCCCCACGTCCGCCCGCACCAGCCGCGTCAGCGCCTCCAGCCCGCGCTCCGGCGCCATCCACCCCTCCCCATACGCCGCGACCCGGCCCGCGATCCGCTCCCGCTGCTCCTCCGCCTCCCCCACGCCCGACCACGCCCCCCACGCGATCGCCTGGCCCGCCAAACCACGCGAGCGCCGGTGCGCCGCCAACTGGTCCAGGAACGCATTCGCCGCCGCGTGGTTCGCCTGACCCGCGCTCCCGAACACCCCCGCCGCGCTCGAAAACAGCACGAACAACTCCAGCTCCCGGTCCTCCGTCGCCCGGTGCAGCCGCCACGCCCCCAGGACCTTCGGCCACAGCACCTCCTCGAAGCGTCCCCAGTCCAGGTTCACCAGCGCCCCGTCCGACAGCACCCCCACGCAGTGCAGCACCCCTCCCAGCGGCGGCAGCTCCTCCTCCACCCGCCCCAGCATCGCCGCCACCGCAGCCCCGTCCGTCACGTCCGCAATCTCCACCCGAACCTCCACCCCCCGACCCCGCAGGCTCTCCACCGCCGCTTCCGCCGCCGCGTCCGGCGCCCGGCGACCGTTCAGCACCACCGCACCCGCACCCCGGTCACCCAGCCACCCGGCGACCGCCAGACCAACGCCCCCCAGGCCCCCCGTCACCAGGTAACTCCGGTCTCCACGCAAACGCCCCCCCGCCAACGCCGACGGCAGCAGCACGTTCTTCCCCACGTGACGCGCCTCCCGCATCGTCTCCAACGCCCCTCCCGCTTCCAGCAGCGGCCACCGGCCGAACGGAAGCGGCTCCAGCTCTCCCGAACCCAGGCGGCCCACCACGTCCCGCAACACCGAACCCAAACGCCCCGGGTCCTCTCGACCCAAACGGTCCACCCCCAAGACCCAATACCGCACCTCCGGCCGCAGCTCCGCAACCTCCGCCGCACTCCAGATCCCACGCTTCCCCAACTCCACGAAACAACCCCCCTCCCGCAAACACCCCAGCCCCGCCTCCACGAACCCCGCTCCCGTCAGGCTGTTCAGAACCAGGTCCACCCCCTCACCCCCCGTCGCCGCCAGCACCCCCTCTCCGAATCCAACGTCCCGGCTGTCGAACACCCAGCGAACACCCAGCGAACGCAGGTACTCCTGCTTCGGCGCACTCGCCGTCGAATACACCTCATACCCCGCCGCCCGCGCCAGCCGGATCGCCGCCTGGCCCACTCCACCCGTCCCCGCGTGGATCAATACCCGAGAACCCGACCGCAAACCCGCGAACCGATACGCCAACTCCGCCGTCACGTACGCCACCGGCACCGTCGCCAGCTCCCCCGCCGTATGCCCCGCCGGCGCCAACGCCAACAACTCCGCCCGCGTCACCACCTCCGGTCCGAACGCGCCCGCCGCGAACCCCAGCACCCGCTCCCCGACCGACAAACCCGAAACCCCCGATCCCAACTCCACGACCCGACCGCACACCTCTCCGCCCAGCGGCTGCTCCTCGTCCACCAGCCTCATCCCCACCAGCACGTCGTGGAAGTTCACCCCCGCCGCCTCCACCGCAACCCGGACCTCCCCCGCTCCCAGAGGAACCTCCGGAACCGACTCCGCCCGCAACCCCGACAACGATCCATCCGCACCCGGCGACAACCGCCAGTCCCCGCCCTCCGGCAACTCCACTCCCGGTCCCGAGCGCACCAGCCGCGGCACCAGCCGCCCGCCTCCCCGCAACGCAACCCGTGGCTCCCCGTCCGGCCACACCAACTCGTCCGCCAACCGCTCCGCCGCGAACGGCCCCGCCGGATCCACATCCACCAGCCGGACGTTCAGGTCCCGGTGCTCCAGACCCGCCGCCGCTCCCAGCCCCCACAGCGACGCGCCCGACAGCCCGCCCCCCCGCTCCCCGCCCAACACCTGCCCCCCCCGCGTCACCAGCCACAGACCCGAGGCCGGCGACGCCCCCGCGTCCGACATCCCCTGCAACAGACCCAATACCCCCGAACCCAACTCGCGCAGCCGCCGCTCCAACTCCTCCACCGTCGCCCCCGTCTCGTCGCCCCCGACTCCCGAAACGTCCACCACCCCACGCAACCGCTCCTTCCCATCCATATCCCCGAAGAACGACTCCCACGCTTCCCGCTCCCCCCCCGCCGGTCCGCGCCGGACCTCCTGGCCCCGACGCGAAAGCTCCCCCGCCAACTCCGCAACCTCCGCCCCCTCGCCCGACAGCACGAACAGGCCCCGCTCCCCCGCAACCGCCGCCGGGCCCCGCGCCGCCAGCACCACCTGACCGCCCGCCTCGCCCACCAACGCAACCTCCCCATACCCCGACGCCGACAGCGCCCGCCCCCACGCCTCACGCCCCACCAGCGCGTAGTCCGACCGATATACGTCATCGAAACGCCACCAACCCGGCAGCAGTCCGAACGTCAGGTCCAGCCAACCCCGCCGCTCCGTACCCTCCAGCAGCAACAACAACCCCGACGGCGCCAGCAACCGACGGCAGTGCGCCAGCGACTCCTCCAGGTCCCGCGTCGCGTGCAGCACGTTCGCCGCCACCAACACGTCGAAACCGTGCTCCCCGAACCCCTGCGCCAACGGGTCCCGCTCGATGTCCAGGACCCGATACCGCACCTCCGCGCCCGCATCCCCGAAACGCCGCTCCGCCGACGACAGGAAACCCGCCGACACGTCGGTGAACTCGTACTCCGTCCGACCCGACGGCAACGCCGCCAGCACCGCTCCCGTCGTCGCCCCCGTCCCCGCTCCCACCTCCAGGACCCGAAGGCGCCGGCCCTCCGGCAGACTCGCGACCGCCGCTCCCGCCGCCGCCCCCACCAGGCGGTTCAAAGCCCGCGCCCCCGGCGAACGCCAGTACAGCTCCGCCGCGCCCGCGCCCCCCTCCCCGAACAGCAACTCCACCGCGTCCGCACGCCCCCGCAACACCTCCGACAGCGATCCACCGCAGCGCGCCAGAACCTCACCCTCCACCGAATCCCCACCCGCCCCCGGCGCCGAAACCCCCGCCGGCAGCGGCTCCGCCGAGCCCACCGTCACCAGCCATTCCCCCGCTACGTCCCGCGCCAGCACACCCCCCTCCTCCAAAAGCGCCAGCAAACGATCGAACAGGCGCTCGTGCTCCCCCGTCACCTTCAACCCACGACGCAACCCCTCCCCCGATACCCGGTCCCCCGACGACCGCTCCCAACCCAGCTCCTCGAGCGCCCGCAACGCATACCACCGCGACTCCCGCTCCAACGCCTCCCCACCCGAAGCCAGCGCCGACGCATCCACACCCTCCGCCGACAAGTACCCATCCACCGAACCCACCGACGACGCAACCTCCGACGGACCCTCCAAAAACTCCGCCGAACGCAACCCCACCGGCGCCCCCGAACGCCAATCCACCTCATACAGCAACTCCCCGACCCCCACCCCCAGGACCGCCGAGCGGCCCGCCCGCTTCAACGTCAAACCCGATACCCCGCCCAACGCCTCCCCTCCCAAGCCATACAGCGCCAGGTCCCCCTTCCTCACCTCACCCGAGCCCCTCCCCTCACGCAGCCGCGCGTGGCACACCAGCCGTCCCGGAAGACGACCCCAAATCCACAGCCGCTCCCAGCCCCACGGTAGCCACACCTCCTCCCCCTCCAGATCCCCCCACGCCCCCGACAGCACCTGGAAACACCCGTCCAGCAGCACCGGGTGCGCCAGCAGACCCTCGCCCGACAACTCCGCCGGCAGCGCAACCTCTCCCAGCGCCTCACCCTCCCCCCGCCACAGCGCCCCCAGCGTCCTGAACGCCGGGCCGTAGGCGATCCCCACCGACGCCAGCCGACCATACAGCTCCGGGACCGCAGCCGGGCTCAACTCCCCGCGCACCGCAGCGAGGTCCTCCGCCTCCCCAACGCCGCCGCCACCGGCCTCCCAGCGCCCCTCCGCGTGCAGCTCCCAAGCCTCCCCGACGCTTCCCCCCCGGCTCGCCACCTCAAAGCCATCGTCTCGTCCCGAAACCACCTGCACCGTCCGGTACGCCTCGCCCCGGAACACCAGCGGCCGGCGGAGCTGCATCTCCGTCAGCGCCACCCCGCCAGATTCCCCGTCCTCCCCGGCCCGCTCCCCGAACGCCTCCAGCGCCTGCGACGCATACAGCGCCCCCGGCGCCAGCGCCTCTCCATACACCCGGTGCTCCCCCAGCCAGCCCGGATCGCCCGCGCCCATCTCCCGCTCCCACGAAACCTCGCCCCCGCGGGAGTCCCGCCGCTCCCCCAGCAGCGGGTGCCCCGCCGGCCGCCGCGCCTTCGCCCCCTCCACCCAGTACCGCTCCCGCTGGAACGGATACGTCGGCACCGACACCCGGCGGCGACGCTCCCCCGCATACAGCCCCTCGAACGCCACCGGTAGACCCGCCTCGTACGCCGCCCCCACCGCCCGAACCCAGCCCTCGCTCCCGCCTCCCGCCGGAACCGACACCACCCGCAGACCCGCGTCCCCCGGCCATGCCGACGACGCCCGTTCGCCCAGCCCCTCCGACGGGCCCACCTCCACCAGCAGACCCACTTCCAACTCCGACAGCGTCTCCAGCGCACGCTCGAAACGAACCTCCCCTCCCGCCTCCGAAACCCAGGCGCCGGCCTCCGGAACCCCTTCCGCCAGACGACCGCTCGCGCCCCGCACCAGCGGCACCCCCGGCGGCGACGGCGCCCCCTCCCCACCGCGGCCCAGCGCCAGCCGCAGCCCGTCCTCCAGCTCCACCACCCCCGACGCGCACGCCGCCGCCGCCTCCCCCGCACCGCAACCCCAGACCACCCCCGGGACCACCCCCACGCTCGCCCACAGCGCCGTCAGACCCGCCTGCAGCGCATACCGCGCCGCCATCTCCAACGCCGCGTCCTCCTCCGCCTCCGACCAGGCATCCGGCGGCGGTCCCGCGTCTCCCAGCGCCGCCGCGCAGCGGTCCACCACCTCGCGGAACGTCGGCTCGCTCTCATACAACGCCCGCCCCAGATCCGACCAACCACCGCCCTCTCCCCCGTAGAGGAACGCGACCTTCCCCGCCGACGACTCCCGACCCCCACCCCCTTCCGCTACCTGCCGCAGCTCCGCGCGCAGCGTGTCCTCGTCCCGGAACACCACCCCCGCTCGCCAACCGAAGTGGCTCCGCCCCACCCCCGCCGTCCACGCCGCGTCCGCCAGCGGCGCCTCCGCCGTCAACCACTCCCCGTAGCGGCCCGCCAACTCCCGCAGCGCTCCCTCGTTCTTCCCCGACAGCGGCAGCACCCGGTGAACACGTTCCAGAGTACGCGTGTCGTCCGCCTCCGGCGGACGATGCCGACCGGAGGTCGGCGCTCCTACCGGGACCGATACCGCCGCGCCGGCATCCTTTCCATCCCCATATCCCTCGACCACCACATGCGCGTTCGTCCCCGAGAACCCGAACGAACTCACCCCCGCGCGTCGCGGACGATCCAACGCCGGCCAACCCGTCGCCTCCGACACCACCCGCACCGGTAGCTCCGCCCACGGGATCCGCGGGTTCGGACGCTCGAAGTGCAGGTGCCGCGGGATCTCCGCCGAGCCCAGCGCCAGCAGCACCTTGATCAGGCCCGCGACCCCCGCCGCACCCTCCAGGTGCCCCACGTTCGTCTTCACCGATCCCAACAGCAGCGGACACGCCGGATCCCGGCCCTCCCCGTACGCCGAACCCGCCGCCGCCACCTCCACCGGGTCCCCCAGCTCCGTCCCCGTCCCGTGCGCCTCCAGGTAGTCCACCTCCGAACCCGCGATCCCCGCACGCACCAGCGCCTCCCCGATCACCCGCTCCTGCGCCGGGCCGTTCGGAACCGTCAAACCCGCGCTCGCCCCGTCCTGGTTCACCGCCGAGCCCAGCAGCACCCCCAGCACCCGGTCCCCGTCACGCTCCGCGTCCGACAAACGCTTCAGCACCACCATCCCGCATCCCTCCCCCTGCACGAACCCGTCCGCCGACGCGTCGAACGTCTTGCACCGACCGTCCGGCGACAGCATCCCTCCGTCGGCGAACATCCCGGTCACTTCCGAGAGCAGGATCGCGCTCACTCCCCCCGCCAACGCCAGGTCCGCCTCCCCCTGCAAAAGCCCCATCGCCGCCTGGTGCACCGCCACCAGCGACGACGAACACGCCGTGTCCACCGTGATCGCCGGACCCTCCAGCCCCAGCGCGAACGAAACACGTCCCACCGCCGTCGAGGCCGTCACCCCCGTCGCCCGATACAGGTTCCGCGCCGGCTCCACCGCCGACGACGCCACCAGCATCTGATACTCGCTCCCGCACACGCCCCCGTACACCCCCGTCCGGCTCCCCCGCAGACGCCCCGGCGGCAACCCCGCGTCTTCCAGCGCCGCCCAGCTCACCTCCAGCAGCAAGCGCTGCTGCGGGTCCAGCAACTCCGCCTCCGACGGCGCGATCCGGAAAAACTCCGCGTCAAACCGGTCCAGCCCCTCCACATACGCCCCATACGGACGCGCCGACTCCGTCTCCGCATCCACGTAGAGCCCATCCGGACGGCCTCGCGTCACCGCGCACCCCCCCGAACGCAGCAGCTCCCCGAATCCCCCCAGGTCCACGCCCCCCGGAAAACGGCACGCCATCCCCACCACCGCAACCCGATCCGCTGCCGACGGACGCGCCACCACCCGCCGGACCTCCGCCGACGGCCCGCCCCACCCCAACTCCCCCGCCAGGCGCCGCGCCAGACGCGTCGCGTCCGGGTGGTCGAACACCGCCGTGTTCGACATCGTCAACACCCCGCCCAACGCCCGGTTCACCCGGTTCCGCAACTCCACCGCCATCAGCGAGTCCATCCCCAACTCGAAGAAACCCGCGTCCGCGGGCGGCGACGACCGCAGCCGCAGCACCGACGCCAGCTCCTCCCGCAGGAAGCCCACCAGCGCCGCCTCCCGCTCCGGCTCCGGCAGCCCCCGCAGGCGCTCCCCCAGGTCCCCGCGCACCCCCCGCTCCTCCAACCCCTCCGCACGCACCAGCTCTTCCAGCAACGGCGGCGGCGACGACAGCGACGCCCAGTCCACCGACACCGCCACGCTCCTCCCCACGTCCGCCCGCACCAGCCGCGTCAGCGCCTCCAACCCGCGCTCCGACGCCATCCACCCCTCCCCATACGCCGCGATCCGCTCCCCCTGCTCCTCCGCCTCCCCGACTCCCGGCCACGCCCCCCACGCGATCGCCTGGCCCGCCAAACCACGCGAGCGCCGGTGCGCCGCCAACTGGTCCAAAAACGCATCCGCCGCCGCGTCGTTCGCACGACCCGGAGCACCCAGCACCCCCGCCGCACCCGAAAACAGCACGAACAACTCCAGCTCCCGGTCCTCCGTCGCCCGGTGCAACCGCCACGCCCCCAGGACCTTCGGCCACAGCACCTCCTCGAAACGCCCCCAGTCCAGGTTCACCAGCGCCCCGTCCGACAGAACCCCCGCGCAGTGGATCACCCCTCCCAGCGCCGGCAGCTCCTCCTCCACCCGCCCCAGCATCGCCGTCACCGCATCCCCGTCCGTCACGTCCGCTATCTCCACCCGAACCTCCACCCCCCGACCACGCAGGCTCTCCACCGCCGCTTCCGCCGCCGCATCCGGCGCCCGGCGACCGTTCAGCACCACCGCACCCGCACCCCGCTCGCCCAGCCAGCCCGCGACCGCCAGACCAATGCCCCCCAGGCCCCCCGTCACCAGGTAACTCCGGTCATTCCGCACCCGCGTCCCCGCCGACGCCGCCTCCGAACCCGCCGGAAGCCGTACCAGCCGCGGCACCCGCCGCTCGCCTCCCCGCAGCGCAACCCGTGGCTCCCCGTCCGGCCACACCAGCTCGTCCGCCAACCGCTCCGCCGTGAACGGACCCCCCGGGTCCACGTCCACCAGCCGGACGTTCAGGTCCCGGTGCTCCAGCCCCGCCACCGCTCCCATGCCCCACAGCGACGCGCCCGACAGCCCGCCCGACGCCTCCCGGTCCACAACCTGCCCCCCCCGCGTCACCAGCCACAGACCCGAGGCCGGCGCCGTCCCCGCGTCCGACATCCCCTGCAACAGACCCAATACCCCCGAACCCAACTCGCGCAGCCGCCGCTCCAACTCCTCCACCGTCGCCCCCGTCTCGTCGCCCCCGACTCCCGAAACGTCCACCACCCCACGCAACCGCTCCTTCCCATCCATATCCCCGAAGAACGACTCCCACGCTTCCCGCTCCCCCCCCGCCGGTCCGCGCCGGACCTCCTGGCCCCGACGCGAAAGCTCCCCCGCCAACTCCGCAACCTCCGCCCCCTCGCCCGACAGCACGAACAGGCCCCGCTCCCCCGCAACCGCCGCCGGGCCCCGCGCCGCCAGCACCACCTGACCGCCCGCCTCGCCCACCAACGCAACCTCCCCATACCCCGACGCCAACAGCGCCCGCCCCCAATCCTCACGCCCCACCAGCGCGTAGTCCGACCGATATACGTCATCGAAACGCCACCAACCCGGCAGCAGTCCGAACGTCAGGTCCAGCCAACCCCGCCGCTCCGTCCCCTCCAGCAGCAACAACAACCCCGACGGCGCCAGCAACCGACGGCAGTGCGCCAGCGACTCCTCCAGGTCCCGCGTCGCGTGCAGCACGTTCGCCGCCACCAACACGTCGAAACCGTGCTCCCCGAACCCCTGCGCCAACGGGTCCCGCTCGATGTCCAGGACCCGATACCGCATCTCCGCGCCCGCATCCCCGAAACGCCGCTCCGCCGACGACAGGAAACCCGCCGACACGTCCGTGAACTCGTACTCCGTCCGACCCGACGGCAACGCCGCCAGCACCGCTCCCGTCGTCGCCCCCGTCCCCGCTCCCACCTCCAGGACCCGAAGGCGCCGGCCCTCCGGCAGACCCGCGACCGCCGCTCCCGCCGCCGCCCCCACCAGGCGGTTCAAAGCCCGCGCCCCCGGCGAACGCCAGTACAGCTCCGCCGCGCCCGCGCCCCCCTCCCCGAACAGCAACTCCACCGCGTCCGCACGCCCCCGCAACACCTCCGACAGCGATCCACCGCAGCGCGCCAGAACCTCACCCTCCACCGAATCCCCACCCGCCCCCGGCGCCGAAACCCCCGCCGGCAGCGGCTCCGCCGAGCCCACCGTCACCAGCCATTCCCCCGCAACGTCCCGCGCCAGCACACCCCCCTCCTCCAGCAGCGCCAGCAACCGACCGAACAGCTTCCGGTGCTCCCCCGTCACTTTCAACCCACGACGCAACCCCTCCCCCGATACCCGGTCCCCCGACGACCGCTCCCAACCCAGCTCCTCGAGCGCCCGCAACGCATACCACCGCGACTCCCGCTCCAACGCCTCCCCACCCGAAGCCAGCGCCGACGCATCCACACCCTCCGCCGACAAGTACCCATCCACCGAACCCACCGACGACGCAACCTCCGACGGACCCTCCAGGAACTCCGCCGAACGCAACCCCACCGGCGGCCCCGAACGCCACGCGACCTCATACAGCAGCTCGTCCACCCCCACCCCCAGCAGCGACGCACGGCTCGCCCGACGCAGCCGGAGACCCTCCACCCCTCCCAGCGCCTCCCCCGCCGGACCGTAGATCCCCAGGTCCACCTTCCGGTCCTCCCCCGTAGCGGACCCCGCGCCCTCCCGCAGCCGCGCCCGGCAGATCACCCGCTCCGGCAGCGGACCCCCCAGCCACAGCCGCTCCCAGCCCACCGGAAGGCGCGCCCCCTCCTCCCCCGACAGACCCGACACACCCGACAGCGCCTGGAAACACCCGTCCAGCAGCACCGGATGCGCCAGCAGACCCCCACCCGACAACTCCGCCGGCAGCGCAACCTCCCCCAGCGCCTCCCCCGCACCCGACCACAGACCCGAAAGGCCACGGAACGCCGGACCGAACGCAATCCCCGCCTCCGCCAGCCTCCCGTACACCCCCGCCGGATCCACCTCCACGAGCCCCGTCCGCACCCCCTCCAAGTCCAAACCCTCGGACGCCTCCGCAGCACCGGACCCCACCCGACCCGCCGCGTGCACCTCCCACTCCGAGCCCGAACCCCCACGGCTCACCACCTCGAAGCCGCCCTCCGACCCCAACACCACCTGCACCGTCCGGAACTCCCCCTCCGAAAACACCAACGGACGCTGGATCTCCACCTCCTCGAGCGCCCACGGAGAACCCGATCCCGTCTCCCGCAGCGCCTCCAGGACCTGCACCGCATAGAGCGCCCCCGGCGCCAACACCTCCCCGAACACCCGATGGTCCCCGAGCCAACCCGGCGCGCTCCCCGACAACTCCGTCTCGAACGAGACCTCCCCGTCCCGCGCGTCCCGGCGCAGCCCCAGCAGCGCGTGCCCTCCCGCCCCACGACCGCGCGGCGCCTCCACCCAGTACCGCTCCCGCTGGAACGGATACGTCGGCAGCGATACCCGCCGGCGCTTCTCCCCGGTGAACAGACCCTCGAACGAAACGTCGAGCCCCGCCTCGTACGCCGCTCCCACCGCCCGAACCCAGCCCTCGCTCCCGCCTCCCGCCGGAACCGACACCACCCGCAGACCCCCGTCTCCCGGCCACGCCGACGACGCCCGTTCGCCCAGCCCTCCCGACGGGCCAACCTCCACCAGCAGTCCCACTCCCAGACCCGACAGCGTCTCCAGCGCCCGCTCGAAGCGCACCTCTCCTTCCGAACCCCAGGCGCCGGCCTCCGGAACCCCTTCCTCCAGCCGACCGCTCACGCCGCGCACCAGCGGCACCTCCGGCGGCGACGGCTTCCCCTTCCAACCGCGGCCCGTCGCCAGCCGCAGCCCCCCCTCCAGATCCACTACCCCCGACGCACGCGCCGCCGCCAACTCCCCCGCGCCGCAACCCCAGACCACCCCCGGAACCACCCCCACGCTCGCCCACAGCGCCGTCAGCCCCGCCTGCAACGCATACCGCGCCGCCCCCTCCTCCTCCGGGCCCTCCCCTCCCAGCGCCGCCGCGCAGCGGTCCACCACCTCGCGGAACGCCGGCTCGATCCCATACAGCTCCCGCCCCACCGCGGACCACTCGCCACCCTCTCCCCCATAGAGGAACGCGACCTTCCCGACCGACGACTCCCGACCCTCAACCCCCTCCGCCACCTGCCGTAGCCCCGCGCGCAGCGTGTCCTCGTCCCGGAACACCACCCCCGCTCGCCAACCGAAGTGGCTCCGGCCCACCCCCGCCGTCCACGCCACATCGGAAAGGCGCTCCGCCAGCGGCGACTCTTCCGTCAGGAAGCCCAGATAGCGGCCCGCCAACTCCGAAAGCGCCCCCGGCGTCCGACCCGACAGCGGCAGCACCCGGTGAGCCCGTTCGGCGTGGCGCGGTTCGTCCGACGCCGAGGGACGCTCCCCGTAGCCCTCCACGATGACGTGCGCGTTCGTCCCCGAATAGCCGAACGAGCTCACCCCCGCGCGCCGCGGGCGGTCCGCCACCGGCCAACCCGTCGCCTCCGACACCACCCGCACCGGAAGCTCCTCCCACGCGATCCGAGGGTTCGGACGCTCGAAGTGCAGGTGCCGCGGGATCTCCGCCGAACCCAGCGCCAGCAGCACCTTGATCAGACCCGCAACCCCCGCCGCCCCCTCCAGGTGACCCACGTTCGTCTTCACCGACCCCACCAGCAGCGGACGCTCCGGATCCCGGCCCTCCCCGTACGCCGCTCCCGCCGCCGCCACCTCCACCGGGTCCCCCAACTCCGTCCCCGTCCCGTGCGCCTCCAGGTAGTCCACCTCCCACGGCTCCAACCCCGCACGCAACAGCGCCTCCCCGATCACCCGCTCCTGCGCCGGTCCGTTCGGAACCGTCAAACCCGCGCTCGCCCCGTCCTGGTTCACCGCCGAGCCCAGCAATACCCCCAGCACCCGGTCCCCGTCACGCTCCGCATCCGACAATCGCTTCAGCACCACCATCCCGCATCCCTCCCCCCGCACGTACCCGTCCGCCGACGCGTCGAACGTCTTGCAGCGCCCGTCCCCCGCCAGCATCCCACCGTCCGTGAACAGACCGGTCACCCCCGAAGTCAAGATCGCGTTCACCCCCCCCGCCAGCGCCAGGTCCGCCTCCCCCTGCAAAAGCCCCATCGCCGCCTGGTGCACCGCCACCAGCGACGACGAACACGCCGTGTCCACCGTGATCGCCGGGCCCGTGAGCCCCAGCGCGAACGAAACACGTCCCACCGCCGTCGAGGCCGTCACCCCCGTCGCCCGATACAGGTTCCGCGCCGGCTCCACCGCCGACGACGCCACCAGCATCTGATACTCGCTCCCGCACACGCCCCCATACACCCCCGTCCGGCTCCCCCGCAGACGCCCCGGCGCCAGACCCGCGTCCTCCAGCGCCGCCCAGCTCACCTCCAGCAGCAAGCGCTGCTGCGGGTCCAGCAACTCCGCCTCCGACGGCGCGATCCGGAAAAACTCCGCGTCAAACCGGTCCAACCCCTCCACATACGCCCCATACGGACGCGCCGACTCCGTCTCCCCGTCCACGAACAGCCCGTCCGGACGCCCCCGCGTCACCGCGCACCCCCCCGAACGCAGCAACTCCCCGAATCCTCCCAGGTCCGCACCCCCCGGAAAACGGCACGCCATCCCCACCACCGCAACCCGATCCGCTGCCGACGGACGCGCCACCACCCGCGGGACCCCCGACACGGGCTCGCCCCACCCCAACTCTCCCGCCAGGCGCCGCGCCAGACGCGTCGCGTCCGGGTGGTCGAACACCGCCGTGTTCGACATCGTCAACACTCCACCCAACGCCCGGTTCACCCGGTTCCGCAACTCCACCGCCATCAGCGAGTCCATCCCCAGCTCGAAGAACCCCGCGTCCGCGGGCGGCAACGACCGCAGCCGCAGCACCGACGCCAGCTCCTCCCGCAGGAAGCCCACCAGCGCCGCCTCCCGCTCCGGCTCCGGCAGCCCCCGCAGGCGCTCCCCCAGGTCCCCGCGCACCCCACGCTCCTCCACCGCCTCCGCACGCACCAGCTCCTCCAGCAACGGCGGCGGCGACGACAGCGACGTCCAGTCCACCGACGCCGCAACGCTCCTCCCCACGTCCGCCCGCACCAGCCGCGTCAGCGCCTCCAGCCCGCGCTCCGGCGCCATCCACCCCTCCCCATACGCCGCGACCCGGCCCGCGATCCGCTCCCGCTGCTCCTCCGCCTCCCCCACGCCCGACCACGCCCCCCACGCGATCGCCTGGCCCGCCAAACCACGCGAGCGCCGGTGCGCCGCCAACTGGTCCAGGAACGCATTCGCCGCCGCGTGGTTCGCCTGACCCGCGCTCCCGAACACCCCCGCCGCGCTCGAAAACAGCACGAACAACTCCAGCTCCCGGTCCTCCGTCGCCCGGTGCAGCCGCCACGCCCCCAGGACCTTCGGCCACAGCACCTCCTCGAAGCGTCCCCAGTCCAGGTTCACCAGCGCCCCGTCCGACAGCACCCCCACGCAGTGCAGCACCCCTCCCAGCGGCGGCAGCTCCTCCTCCACCCGCCCCAGCATCGCCGCCACCGCAGCCCCGTCCGTCACGTCCGCAATCTCCACCCGAACCTCCACCCCCCGACCCCGCAGGCTCTCCACCGCCGCTTCCGCCGCCGCGTCCGGCGCCCGGCGACCGTTCAGCACCACCGCACCCGCACCCCGGTCACCCAGCCACCCGGCGACCGCCAGACCAACGCCCCCCAGGCCCCCCGTCACCAGGTAACTCCGGTCTCCACGCAAACGCCCCCCCGCCAACGCCGACGGCAGCAGCACGTTCTTCCCCACGTGACGCGCCTCCCGCATCGTCTCCAACGCCCCTCCCGCTTCCAGCAGCGGCCACCGGCCGAACGGAAGCGGCTCCAGCTCTCCCGAACCCAGGCGGCCCACCACGTCCCGCAACACCGAACCCAAACGCCCCGGGTCCTCTCGACCCAAACGGTCCACCCCCAAGACCCAATACCGCACCTCCGGCCGCAGCTCCGCAACCTCCGCCGCACTCCAGATCCCACGCTTCCCCAACTCCACGAAACAACCCCCCTCCCGCAAACACCCCAGCCCCGCCTCCACGAACCCCGCTCCCGTCAGGCTGTTCAGAACCAGGTCCACCCCCTCACCCCCCGTCGCCGCCAGCACCCCCTCTCCGAATCCAACGTCCCGGCTGTCGAACACCCAGCGAACACCCAGCGAACGCAGGTACTCCTGCTTCGGCGCGCTCGCCGTCGAATACACCTCATGCCCCGCCGCCCGCGCCAGCCGGATCGCCGCCTGGCCCACGCCCCCCGTCCCCGCGTGGATCAATACCCGAGAACCCGACCGCAAACCCGCGAACCGATACGCCAACTCCGCCGTCACGTACGCCACCGGCACCGTCGCCAGCTCCCCCGCCGTATGCCCCGCCGGCGCCAACGCCAACAACTCCGCCCGCGTCACCACCTCCGGTCCGAACGCGCCCGCCGCGAACCCCAGCACCCGCTCCCCGACCGACAAACCCGAAACCCCCGACCCCAACTCCACGACCCGACCGCACACCTCTCCGCCCAGCAGAAGCTCCTCCTCCAGAAGCCCCATCCCGAGCATCACGTCCAGGAAGTTCACCCCCGCCGCCTCCACCGCAACCCGGACCTCCCCCGCTCCCAGAGGAACCTCCGGAACCGACTCCGCCCGCAGCCCCGACAACGATCCATCCGCATCCGGCGACAACCGCCAGCCGCCAGCCTCCGGCAACTCCACTCCCGGTCCCGAGCGCACCAGCCGGGGCACCAGCCGCCCGCCTCCCCGCAACGCAACCCGCGGCTCCCCGTCCGGCCACACCAACTCGTCCGCCAACCGCTCCGCCGTGAACGGACCCCCCGGGTCCACGTCCACCAGCCGGACGTTCAGGTCCCGGTGCTCCAGGCCCGCCACCGCACCAAGACCCCACAGCGACGCACCCGACAGCGCGCCCCCCCGCTCCCCGCCCAACACCTGCCCCCCCCGCGTCACCAGCCACAGACCCGAGGCCGGCGCCGTCCCCGCGTCCGACATCCCCTGCAACAGACTCAGGGCGCTCCCCCCGATCTCCTCCAACTCCAGCGAAAGCTCCGAAACCGTCGCCCCCGCACTGTCTCCCCGAACCGCCGCCAGGTGCGCCACCCCACGCAACGGAGCGTCTCCCGCGAGCGACGCGAAGAACCGGCGCCAACCCTCCCGGTCCGCCGACCCCGAGGGACCGAACGACACTTCCTGGCCCCGACGCGAAAGCTCCCCCGCCAACTCCGCCGCCACCGCCCCTTCCCCCGACACCACGAACAGGCCCCGCTCCCCCGCAACCGCCGCCGGGCCCCGCGCCGCCAGCACCACCTGACCGCCCGCCTCGCCCACCAACGCAACCTCCCCATACCCCGACGCCGACAGCGCCCGCCCCCAATCCTCACGCCCCACCAGCGCGTAGTCCGACCGATACCCGTCCGCGAAACGCCACCAACCCGGAAGCAGTCCGAACGTCAGGTCCAGCCAACCCCGCCGCTCCGTCCCCTCCAGCAGCAACAACAACCCCGACGGCGCCAGCAACCGACGGCAGTGCGCCAGCGACTCCTCCAGGTCCCGCGTCGCGTGCAGCACGTTCGCCGCCACCACCACGTCGAAACCGTGCTCCCCGAACCCCTGCGCCAACGGGTCCCGCTCGATGTCCAGGACCCGATACCGCACCTCCGCGCCCGCATCCCCGAAACGCCGCTCCGCCGACGACAGGAAACCCGCCGACACGTCCGTGAACTCGTACTCCGTCCGACCCGACGGCAACGCCGCCAGCACCGCTCCCGTCGTCGCCCCCGTCCCCGCTCCCACCTCCAGGACCCGAAGGCGCCGGCCCTCCGGCAGACCCGCGACCGCCGCTCCCGCCGCCGCCCCCACCAGGCGGTTCAAAGCCCGCGCCCCCGGCGAACGCCAGTACAGCTCCGCCGCGCCCGCGCCCCCCTCCCCGAACAGCAACTCCACCGCGTCCGCACGCCCCCGCAACACCTCCGACAGCGATCCACCGCAGCGCGCCAGAACCTCACCCTCCACCGAATCCCCACCCGCCCCCGGCGCCGAAACCCCCGCCGGCAGCGGCTCCGCCGAGCCCACCGTCACCAGCCATTCCCCCGCAACGTCCCGCGCCAGCACACCCCCCTCCTCCAGCAGCGCCAGCAACCGACCGAACAGCTTCCGGTGCTCCCCCGTCACTTTCAACCCACGACGCAACCCCTCCTCCGATACCCGGTCGCCCGATGACCGCTCCCAACCCAACTCCTCGAGCGCCCGCAGCGCATACCAGCGCGACTCCCGCTCCAGCGCCTCCCCCGCCGAAGCCAGCGCCCCCGCCTCCAACCCCTCCGCCGACAAGTACGCATCCACCGAACCCACCGACGACGCCACCTGGGACGGTTCCACGAGGAACTCCGCCGAACGCAACCCCACCGGCGGCCCCGAGCGCCAATCCACCTCATACAGCAACTCCCCGACCCCCACCCCCAGGACCGCCGAGCGGCCCGCCCGCTTCAACGTCAAACCCGATACCCCGCCCAACGCCTCCCCTCCCAAGCCATACAGCGCCAGGTCCCCCTTCCTCACCTCACCCGAGCCCCTCCCCTCACGCAGCCGCGCGTGGCACACCAGCCGTCCCGGAAGACGACCCCAAATCCACAGCCGCTCCCAGCCCCACGGTAGCCACACCTCCTCCCCCTCCAGGTCCCCCCACGCCCCCGACAGAACCTGGAAACACCCGTCCAGCAGCACCGGGTGCGCCAGCAGGCCCCCGCCCGACAACTCCACCGGCAGCGCCACCTCTCCCAGCGCCGCGCCCTCCCCCCGCCACAGCGCCCCCAGCGTCCGGAACGCCGGCCCGTAGGCGATCCCCACCGACGCCAGCCGACCATACAGCTCCGGGACCGCAGCCGGGCTCAACTCCCCGCGCAGCGCAGCGAGGTCCACCGCCTCCCCAACGCCGCCGCCGCCGGCCTCCCAGCGCCCCTCCGCGTGCAGCTCCCACGCCTCCCCAACGCTTCCCGCCCGGCTCGCCACCTCGAAGCCATCGTCACGTCCCGAAACCACCTGCACCGTCCGCGACGCGTCGCCCCGGAACACCAGCGGACGGCGGAACTGCACCTCCGGCAGCGCCACCCCGCCCGACTCCCCGTCATCCCTCCCCCGCTCCCCGAACGCCTCCAGCGCCTGCGACGCATACAGCGCTCCCGGCGCGAGCGCCTCCCCATACACCCGGTGCTCCCCCAGCCAGACCGGATCGCCCGCGCCCATCTCCCGCTCCCACGAAACCTCGCCCCCGCGGGAGTCCCGCCGCTCCCCCAGCAGCGGGTGCACCGCCGACCGCCGCGCCTTCGCCCCCTCCACCCAGTACCGCTCCCGCTGGAACGGATACGTCGGCAGCGATACCCGCCGGCGCGTCTCCCCGGGGAACAGACCCTCGAACGAAACGTCGAGCCCCGCCTCGTACGCCTCTCCCACCGCCCGAACCCAGCCCTCGCTCCCGCCTCCCGACGGAACCGACACCACCCGCAGACCCCCGTCCCCCGGCCACGCCGACGACGCCCGCTCGCCCAGCCCTCCCGACGGGCCAACCTCCACCAGCAGTCCCACTCCCAGACCCGACAGCGTCTCCAGCGCTCGCTCGAAGCGCACCTCTCCTTCCGTACCCCAGACGCCCGCCTCCGGCACTCCTTCCTCCACACGGCCGCTCGCGCCACGCACCAGCGGCACTTCCGGCGGCGACAGCGCCCCCTCGAATACACGACCCAGCGCCAGCCGCAGCCCGCCCTCCAGATCCAGCCCCCCCGACGCACACGCCGCCGCCAACTCCCCCGCTCCGCAACCCCAGACCACCCCCGGAACCACCCCCACGCTCGCCCACAGCGCCGTCAGGCCCGCCTGCAGCGCATACCGCGCCGCCGCCGCCAACTCCGTGTCCTCCTCCGCCCCGGGCCAGGTCGCCGGCGGCATGTACCCGTCCCCCAGCGCCGCTGTGCAGCGGTCCACCACCTCGCGGAACGCCGGCTCGCTCCCGTACAGCTCCCGCCCCAGACCCGACCACCCGCCGCTCTCTCCCCCGTAGAGGAACGCGACCTTCCCCGCCGACGACTCCCGACCCACGTCTCCCTCCGCCACCTGCCGCAGCCCCGCGCGCAGCGTGCCCTCGTCCCGGAACACCACCCCCGCGCGCCAACCGAAGTGGCTCCGCCCCACCCCCGCCGTCCACGCCGCGTCCGACAGCGACGCGTCCTCGCCCAACCACTCCCCATACCGGCCCGCCAACTCCCGCAGCGCCCGCGCACTCCTCCCCGACAGCGGCAGCAGCCGCACCTCCCGCTCCCGGAGCGCCGGCGCCTCCGCCGGCGCCGCAACCGCCGTCGCTTCCCCGGCCGGAGGCCGGAACTCTTCCACGATGACGTGCGCGTTCGTCCCCGAATAGCCGAACGAGCTCACCCCCGCTCGCCGCGGGCGGTCCGTCGCCGGCCAACCCGTCGCCTCCGACACCACCCGCACCGGCAACTCCGCCCACGGGATCCGCGGGTTCGGACGCTCGAAGTGCAGGTGCCGCGGGATTTCCCCCGAACCCAGCGCCAGCAGCACCTTGATCAGACCCGCAACCCCCGCCGCCCCCTCCAGGTGACCCACGTTCGTCTTCACCGAACCCAGCAGCAGCGGACGCTCCGGGTCCCGACCCTCCCGGTACGCCGACCCCGCCGCCACTACCTCCACCGGGTCTCCCAGCTCCGTCCCCGTCCCGTGCGCCTCCAGGTAGTCCACTTCCCACGGCTCCAACCCCGCACGCCCCAGCGCCTCCCCGATCACCCGCTCCTGCGCCGGGCCGTTCGGAACCGTCAAACCCGCGCTCGCCCCGTCCTGGTTCACCGCCGAGCCCAGCAACACCCCCAGCACCCGGTCCCCGTCACGCTCCGCATCCGACAAACGCTTCAGCACCACCATCCCGCACCCCTCGCCCCGCACGAACCCGTCCGCCGACGCGTCGAACGTCTTGCAGCATCCGTCCGACGCCAGCATCCCCGCGTCGGCGAACATCTCCGTCACTCCCGAGAGCAGGATCGCGTTCACTCCCCCCGCCAGCGCCAGGTCCGCCTCCCCCTGCAGCAGCCCCATCGCCGCCTGGTGCACCGCTACCAGCGACGACGAACACGCCGTGTCCACCGTGATCGCCGGACCCTCCAGACCCAGCGCGAACGAAACCCGTCCCACCGCCGTCGAGAACGACACTCCGCTACCCCGATAGAGACTCCGCGAGGGATCGCTGACACCCGCCACCAACTCCCGGTAGTCGTTGTTCATCATCCCCCCGTACACCCCGGCCCGGCTCCCCCGGAGGCCGCCCGGGTCCAGCCCCGCGTCCTCCAGCGCCGCCCAGCTCACCTCCAGCAGCAAGCGCTGCTGCGGGTCCAGCAACTCCGCCTCCGACGGCGCGATCCGGAAAAAACCCGCATCGAATCGGTCCAGCCCCTCCACATACGCCCCATACGGACGCGCCGACTCCGTCTCCGCATCCACGTAGAGCCCATCCGGACGGCCCCGCGTCACCGCAAACCCCCCCGAACGCAGCAACTCCCCGAATCCCCTCAGGTCCGCACCCCCCGGAAAACGGCACGCCATCCCCACCACCGCAACCCGATCCGCTGCCGACGGACGCGCCACCAGACCCACCCGCCGGACCTCCGCCGCCGGCTCGCCCCACCCCAACGCACCCGCCAGGTGCCGCCCCAGACGCAACGCGTCCGGATGGTCGAACACCGCCGTGTTCGACATCGTCAACACCCCGCCCAACGCCCGGTTCACCCGGTTCCGCAACTCCACCGCCATCAGCGAGTCCATCCCCAGCTCGAAGAAACCCGCATCCGCCGCCGGCCACGACCGCAGTCGCAGCACCGACGCCAGCTCCTCCCGCAAGAACTCCACCAGCGCCGTCTCGCGCTCCGCCGCCGGCAGCCCCCGCAGGCGCTCCCCCAGGTCCCCGCGCACCCCCCGCTCCTCCAACCCCTCCGCACGCACCAGCTCTTCCAGCAACGGCGGCGGCGACGACAGCGACGTCCAGTCCACCGACGCCGCAACGCTCCTCCCCACGTCCGCACGCACCAGCCGCGTCAGCGCCTCCAACCCGCGCTCCGGCGCCATCCACCCCTCCCCATACGCCGCGATCCGATCCGCGATCCGATCCCGCTGCTCCTCTGCCTCCCCCACGCCCGACCACGCCCCCCACGCGATCGCCTGACCCGCCAAACCACGCGAGCGCCGGTGCGCCGCCAACTGGTCCAGGAACGCATTCGCCGCCGCGTGGTTCGCCTGACCCGCGTTCCCGAACACCCCCGCCGCGCTCGAAAACAGCACGAACAGCTCCAGCTCCCGGTCCTCCGTCGCCCGGTGCAACCGCCACGCCCCCAGAACCTTCGGCCACAGCACCTCCTCGAAACGCCCCCAGTCCAGGTTCACCAGCGCCCCGTCCGACAGAACCCCCGCGCAGTGGATCACCCCTCCCAGCGCCGGCAGCTCCTCCTCCACCCGCCCCAGCATCGCCGTCACCGCATCCCCGTCCGTCACGTCCGCAATCTCCACCCGAACCTCCACCCCCCGACCCCGCAGGCTCTCCACCGCCGCTTCCGCCGCCGCATCCGGCGACCGGCGACCGTTCAGCACCACCGCACCCGCACCCCGCTCGCCCAGCCAGCCCGCGACCGCCAGACCAATGCCCCCCAGGCCCCCCGTCACCAGGTAACTCCGGTCATTCCGCACCCGCGTCCCCGCCGACGCCGCCTCCGAACCCGCCGGAAGCCGCACCAGCCGCGGCACCCGCCGCTCGCCTCCCCGCAACGCAACCCGTGGCTCCCCGTCCGGCCACACCAACTCGTCCGCCAACCGCTCCGCCGCGAACGGCCCCGCCGGGTCCACATCCACCAGCCGGACGTTCAGGTCCCGGTGCTCCAGCCCCGCCACCGCTCCCAGCCCCCACAGCGACGCGCCCGACAGCCCGCCCTCCTGCTCCCCGCCCAACACCTGTCCCCCCCGCGTCACCAGCCACAGACCCGAGGCCGGCGCCGTCCCCGCATCCGACATCCCCTGCAACAGACCCAATACCCCCGAACCCAACTCGCGCAGCCGCCGCTCCAACTCCTCCACCGTCGCCCCCGCCTCGTCTTCACCGACTCCCGAAACGTCCACCACCCCTCGCAACCGCTCCTTCCCATCCAGCTCCCCGAAGAACGACTCCCACGCTTCCCGCTCCCCGCCCGCCGGTCCGCGCCGGACCTCCTGGCCCCGACGCGAAAGCTCCTCCGCCAACTCCGCCGCCACCGCCCCTTCCCCCGACAGCACGAACAGGCCCCGCTCCCCCGCAACCTCCGCCGGACCCCGCGCCGCCAGCACCACCTGATCCCCCGCCTCCCCCACCAGCGCAACCTCCCCATACCCCGCCTCCGACAGCGCCCGGCTCCACGCCTCACGCCCCACCAGCGCGTAGTCCGACCGATACCCGTCCGCGAAACGCCACCAACCCGGAAGCAGTCCGAACGTCAGGTCCAGCCAGCCCCGCCGCTCCGTCCCCTCCAGCAGCAACAACAATCCCGACGGCGCCAGCAACCGACGGCAGTGCGCCAGCGACTCCTCCAGGTCCCGCGTCGCGTACAGCACGTTCGCCGCCACCACCACGTCGAAACCGTGCTCCCCGAACCCCTGCGCCAACGGGTCCCGCTCGATGTCCAGGACCCGATACCTCACCTCCGCGCCCGACCCCCCGAAACGCCGCTCCGCCGACGACAGGAAACCCGCCGACACGTCCGTGAACTCGTACTCCGTCCGACCCGACGGCAACTCCGCCAGCACCGCTCCCGTCGTCGCCCCCGTCCCCGCTCCCACCTCCAGGATCCGAAGACGCCGGCCCTCCGGCAGACCCGTGACCGCCGCCCCCACCGCCGCTCCCACCAGGCGGTTCAGCACCCGCGCCCCCGGTGACCGCCAATACAGCTCCGCCGCGCCCGCTCCCCCCTCACCGAACAGCAACTCCACCGCGTCCGCACGCCCCCGCAACACCTCCGACAGCCATGCCCCGCAGCGCTCCAGAACCTCACCCTCCACCGAATCCCCACCCGCCCCCGGCGCCGAAACCCCCGCCGGCAGCGGCTCCGCCGAGCCCACCGTCACCAGCCATTCCCCCGCTACGTCCCGCGCCAGCACACCCCCCTCCTCCAGCAGCGCCAGCAACCGACCGAACAGGCGCCCGTGCTCCCCCGTCACCTTCAACGCACGACGCAACCCCTCCTCCGATACCCGGTCGCCCGATGACCGCTCCCAACCCAACTCCTCGAGCGCCCGCAGCGCATACCAGCGCGACTCCCGCTCCAGCGCCTCCCCCGCCGAAGCCAGCGCCCCCGCCTCCAACCCCTCCGCCGACAAGTACGCATCCACCGAACCCACCGACGACGCAACCTCCGACGGACCCTCCAGGAACTCCGCCGAACGCAACCCCACCGGCGGCCCCGAGCGCCAATCCACCTCATACAGCAACTCCCCGACCCCCACCCCCAGGAGCGCCGAGCGGCCCGCCCGCTTCAGCGTCAAACCCGATACCTCGCCCAACACCTCCCCACCCGCGCCATACAGCGCCAGGTCCGCCTTCCTCACCTCACCCGGTCCGCTCCCCTCCCGCAGCCGTGCGTGGCACCGCAGCCGGCCCGGGAGGCGACCACAAACCCACAGCCGCTCCCAGCCCCACGGAAGCCATACCTCCTCCCCCTCCAGATCCCCCCACGCCCCCGACAGAACCTGGAAACACCCGTCCAGAAGCACCGGGTGCGCCCGGAGGCCCTCCGCCGCCAGCGCCGGCGGCAGTGAAACCTCTCCCAACGCCTCGCCAACGCCTCGCCACAGCGCCCCCAGCGACCGGAACGCCGGGCCGTAGGCGAACCCGGCGGACGCCAGTCGCCCATACAGGTCCGGGACCGCGACCGGGCTCAACTTCTCGCGCAGCGCATCGAGCTCCGCCGCTTCCGCGCCGCCGCCGCCCGCGCCCCAGCGCCCCTCCGCGTGCAACTCCCAGGCCTCCCCTCCGACGCCCTCCCGGCTCGCTACCTCGAAGCTCTCACCTCCCGACACCACCTGCACCGTCCGGTACGCGTCGCCCCGGAACACCAGCGGCCGGCCGAATTGCACCTCCGTGACCGCCACCACTCCCGACTCCCCGTCCTCCCCAGCACGCTCCCCGAACGCCTCCAACGCCTGCGACGCATACAGCGCCCCCGGCGCCAGCGCCTCCCCATACACCCGGTGCTCCCCCAACCAGTCCGGATCTCCCGCGCTCAGCTCCCGCTCCCACGAAATCTCCCCCCCGCGGGAGTCCCGCCGCTCCCCCAGCAGCGGGTGCCCCGCCGGCCGCCGCGCCTTCGCCCCCTCCACCCAGTACCGCTCCCGCTGGAACGGATACGTCGGCACCGACACCCGACGACGCTCCTCCCCCGCATACAGCCCCTCGAACGCCACCGGCAGTCCCGCCTCGTACGCCGCCCCCACCACCCGAACCCAGCCCTCGCTCCCCCCTTCGGACGGAAACGACAGCACCCGCAGGCCCGCGTCTGACGGCCACCCCGACGACGCCCGTTCGCCCAGTCCTCCCGACAGGCCCACCTCCACCAGCAGGCCCACTCCCAGACCCGACAGCGTCTCCAGCGCCCTCCCGAAGCGCACCTCACCTCCCACCCCCGAACCCCAGGTTCCGGCCTCCGGCGCTCCTTTCACCAGACGACCGCTCGCGCCGCGCACCAGCGGCACGTCCGGCGGCGACAGCGCCCCCTCGAATTCACGGCCCAGCGCCAGCCCCAGCCCGCCCTCCAGATCCACCACCCCCGACGCACGCGCCGCCGCCGGCTCGCCCGCACCACAACCCCAGACCACCCCCGGAACCACCCCCACGCTCGCCCACAGCGCCGTCAGACCCGCCTGCAGCGCATACCGCGCCGCCATCTCCAACTCCGCGTCCTCCTCCGCTTCCGACCAGGCCGCCGGCGGCGGGACCGCGTCTCCCAGCGCCGCCGCGCAGCGGTCCACCACCTCGCGGAACGCCGGCTCGCTCTCATACAACGCCCGCCCCAGATCCGACCATCCGCCGCTCTCTCCCCCGTAGAGGAACGCGACCTTCCCCGCCGACGACTCCCGACCCCCACCCCCTTCCGCTACCTGCCGCAGCCCCGCGCGCAGCGTGTCCTCGTCCCGGAACACCACCCCCGCGCGCCAACCGAAGTGGCTCCGCCCCACCCCCGCCGTCCACGCCGCGTCCGCCAGCGGCCCATCCACCGTCAACCACTCCCCGTAGCGGCCCGCCAACTCCCGCAGCGCCCCCGCGCTCCTCCCCGACAGCGGCAGCAGCCGCACCTCCCGCTCCCGGAGCGCCGGCGCCTCCGCCGGCGCCGCAACCGCCGTCGCTTCCCCGGCCGGAGGCCGGAACTCTTCCACGATGACGTGCGCGTTCGTCCCCGAGAACCCGAACGAGCTCACCGCCGCCCGGCGCGGGCGGTCCGACCCCGCGGGCCAGGGCGTCGGCTCCGACACCACCCGCACCGGAAGCCGATCCCAGGGGATCGCCGGACTGGGATTCCGGAAGTGCAGGTGCCTCGGAATCATGCCGGTCTCCAGCGAGAGCAGCACCTTGATCAGGCCCGCCACTCCGGCGGCCGCCTCCAGGTGGCCCATGTTCGTCTTCACCGAACCGAGCAGCAGCGGGCGTTCCGCCGGCCGGTTCCGCCCGTAAACCGAAGCCGCCGCCTGTATTTCGATGGGGTCCCCGAGCCTCGTCCCCGTGCCGTGCGCCTCCAGATAGTCCACCGATGCGGGTGGAATTCCGGCGCGTACGAGCGCCGCTTCGATCACCCGAGCCTGCGCCGGTCCGCTCGGCACCGTAAGGCCGGCGCTGGCCCCGTCCTGATTCACCGCCGAACCCGCCAGCACGCCCAGAATCCGATGTCCGTCCGCGCGGGCGTCCGACAACCGCTTCAGCACCACGACGCCGCATCCCTCACCGCGCACGTACCCGTCCGCGGCGGCGTCGAACGTCTTGCAGCGTCCGTCCGCCGCCAACATCCCGGCGTCGTTCAGAATGCGGGTCAGACCCGGCGTCAGGATGAGGTTCACGCCGCCGGCCAACGCGAGGTCCGCATCGCCGGCCTGCAGCCCCGCGGCGGCCTGGTGCACCGCGACCAGCGACGAAGAACACGCCGTGTCCACCGCGATGGCGGGTCCCCGGAAGCCCAGCGTGAAGGCGACGCGGCCCACCGCGGTGGAGAGCGCGTTCCCGGTCAGCAGGTAGAGACCACCGGCGTCGTCGGCTGTCGAGGCCGCCGCCACCTCCCGATAGTCGCCGCTGCTGATCCCGCCATACACCCCGGTACGGCTTCCGCGCAGGCGTTCCGGCGCCAGCCCGGCGTTCTCCAACGCCTCCCAGCAGGTCTCCAGCAGCAGCCGATGTTGCGGGTCGAGGAACTCCACCTCGACCGGCGCGATCCGGAAAAACTCCGCATCGAACTCCTCGACTTCCCCGAGAAACGCGCCCCACTGCGACTCTCCTCCGGCGCCCGTCCGCCCACCGGCGCGAGGTCGCCGCCGACAGACCGTGTCCACTCCGTCCTCGAGCAGGCGCCGGAAAGCGTCCGTTCCCCGAGCACCGGGGAACACGCAGGCCGCGCCCACGATCGCCACCGGCTCCCGGAGCCGGGCGATCTCCCGCTTGCGGGCCTTGAGCTGGCCAACGAGCCGGCGCGTGAGGTCGCGCGGGAATTCAGCGTCCGCCATCGTCATCCTCGCTCAACGCGGCCAGGACTTCCGCCAGCAACTGCTCGTCGTCCTCGGTGGAGTCCAGGGGCCGTTCACCGCGGCTCCCCGAGCCCGGGTCGGCCCCGCCAACCCTCTCCAGTTGGTGCGCCAGATGCCGCGCGAGTTCCGTCGCGTCCGGGTAGTCCATCGTCACCGTGGTCGAGATCGGAATCACCCCGGCAAACCCGAGGTTCAGTCGGTTGCGGAATTCGACCGCCGTCAGTGAATCCATGCCCAGATCGAAGAAGCCCCTGGTGACGGCAGGCGTCGAGTCCAGACGCAGCACGTCCTGGATCTCCTCCAGGATGAACCCGCGAAGGATCTCCTCGACCTCGGAGGGAGGTACTCCGTGGAGCCGCGACATCAGTTCCCCGCCCGTCGCCGACGTCCGGACCGGACCGGTCAGATCCTCCAGCAGGGGTGCGGCTTCCACCGCCGCCCGGGGGCGCTCGGACCAATCCAACTGCGCCACCACGGTCGCCGCGGCATCCTCCCGCACCAGCCGGGAGAGAGCCTGCAGGCCCTGCGCGGGCGCGATCCATCCCGTCCCCGCCGCCGCCAGACCCTTGGCCAGCCGGTCCCGTCGCTCCGCCGCCTCTCCCACCTCGGACCACGCCCCCCACGCGATCGCCTGGCCCGGAAGACCCGACGCGCGGCGGTGACGCGCCAACTGGTCGAGGAACGCGTTCGCGGCGGCATGGTTCGCCTGACCCGCGTTCCCCAGCACCCCCGCGGCGCTCGAAAACAGCACGAAGAGATCCAGATCCCGGTCCCTGGTCGCACGGTGAAGACACCACGCACCCAACACTTTCGGCCGCAACACGTCTGCGAACCGCTCCCAGTCCTGGTTCTCCAGTACCCCGTCGGACAGCGTTCCCACGCTGTGCAGCACGCCCCCGAGCGGCAGGATTTCCGCCTCCATCCGCGCGATCATCTCCGCAACCGCCACCTCGTCGGTCACATCGCAGATCTCGACCCAGACCTCCACTCCCTGCTCCCGGAGCGTCGCGAGAGCCGCGGCCGCCTCCCCATCGGGTGGCCGCCGCCCGTTCAGCACCACGGCCCCCGCTCCCTGTTCCGCGAGCCAACCTGCCACTTTCAGCCCCACACCCCCGAGCCCGCCCGTCACCAGGTAGCTCCGATCCCCTCGCAGACGACCCGTCGCCAGCGCCGACGGCGCGAGGACCACTTTCCCCCGGTGACGCGCGCGCCGCAGGTGTTCGAGCGCGGAACCGGCCTCCCGCAGCGGCCAGCGCGTGAACGGCAGCGGTTCGAGCGCCCTCGACTCCAGCCGCGCCAGCACCTGGCGCAGCGCCCGCGCCACCCCGGCCAGCTCCTCCCGCAGCAACCGGTCCAGTTCGAGAATGCGGTACTCCACGTCGGGCCGCACTTCCGCGATTGCCGGCGGGCTCCAGACTCCGCGCTTCGCCAACTCGACGAAGCGCCCTCCCGGCGCCAGGCAGGAAAGGCTGGCCTCGATGAATCCTTCGCCCGTCAGGCTGTTCAGCACCATGCTCACGCCTTTCCCGGCGGTCGCCTCCAGCAGGCCGTCCGCGAATCCGACATCCCTGCTGTCGAACGCTCCGGCGACCCCGAGCGAACGCAGGAAGTCCCGTTTCCCCGCGCTCGCGGTCCCGTAAACCCGCAGACCGGCCGCCCGCGCGCACTGAATGGCCGCCTGTCCCACTCCCCCGGTACCCGCGTGCACCAGCACGGAATCCCCGGCCTCCAGGCGCGCGAAATCGAACGCCAGCACCGCCGTGACGAAGGCCACCGGCAGCGTGGCGAGCGCCGCTGACGAGAACCCCGCCGGCGCCGGCGCCAGCAGGTGCGCAGCCGTGATGGTCTCCGGTGCGAGCGCCCCGGCGGCGAACCCCACGACACGGTCACCCACGGAGTACTCCGCCACCTCCGGACCCACCTCGACCACCCGTCCACACAGCTCGGCTCCGAGCGCCGGGACCGCGTCCACGAGGCCCAGTCCCAGCATCACATCCAGGAAATTCAGCCCGGCCGCGGCGACGGCGACCCGGACCTCCCCCGCCCCGAGCGGCGTCCGCGGCTGCGTCTCCACCCGCAATTCGTCGAGCCTGCCACCCGGACTCGGCGCGAACCGCCAGCCAGCGCCCTCCGGGATTTCCGTCCGCCCCCGCGACCGCCGGAGTCGAGCCACAAGCCGCTTTCCGCCACGCCACGCAGCGCGCGTCTCCCGGTCCGGAAACAGGAGTTCGTCCGCCACCGTCTCCGCCGGAAACAGGGTGTCCGGGTCGAGATCCAGTAGCCGCGGACGCAAATCCCCGTGCTCCAGATCCACGACACTCCCGAAACCCCAGAGCAGCGCCCCGGACAGCACCCCCGAAACCTCGCGCGCCAACACCTGGCCTCCCCGCGTCACGAACCAGGTCCCCGCGGAGGGCCGCACCCCCGCGTCCGCCATTCCCTGCACCAGCGACAGCGCGCTCGCTCCGACCGCTTCCACTTCCACCGCGAGTTCCGCCGGCGTCGTCTCCGCTCCGTCGCCCCGAACCCCCTCCAGGTGCGCCACCCCCCGCAACGGGACCTGCGCCGGGAGCGACTCGAAGAACGTTCGCCAGGCCGTGCGGTCCGCCCCCCCGGGGCCGAGCGTCACCTGTTGCCGGCGCCGCTCCAGCGCGCGCCCGAGTTCCGCCGAAACCTCCCCGCCCCCCGCCAGCACGAACAGACCGAGCTCCCCGTCCACTTCCGCCGGAGCGCGCGCGAGGATCACCGTCTGTCCCGAATCCTCGCCGAGGAAGGAAACGTCCCCGTAACCGGCGTCCGTCAGCGCCCGCCGCCAGACCTCGGCGCCCACGAGCGGATGGTCTCGCCGATACGCGTCGTCGAACCGCCACCACCCCGGGAGCAGGCCGAAGATGAGGTCCAACCAGCCCTGCGGTGCGGTCCCTTCCGCCGCCACCAACAGACCCGAAGGCGCCAGCAGCCGGCGGCACTGATCCAGCGTTTCCGCGAGGTCCCGCGTCGCGTGCAGCACGTGCGCCGCAATCACCAGGTCATATCCATATCGATCGACACCCTGCTCCCACGGATTCCGCTCGATGTCGAGCACCCGGTAACGGATCGCCGCCCCGCGCGCCCCGAAACGACGTTCGGCCGCGGCGAAGAAGCCGGCCGAAACATCCGTGAACTCGTAGTCCGTACGGCTTTCGGGTAAAGCTTCCAGCACGAATTCCGTCGTCGCCCCCGTTCCGGCGCCCACCTCAAGCGCTCGCAGGCGCCGGTCCGTCGGCAGTGTCGCAACGGCCGCCGAGACCGCATCCCCGAGCATCCGGTTCAGGGCCCGGCTCCCGGGCGACCGCCGATAGAGGTCGGCCGCGCCGGGCGCCGGTCCGAACAACAACTCCCGTGGATTTCGGCCTCCCCACAGGACCTGCGCCAGGGAAACACCGCACCGGCGCAACAACTCCTGTTCGATGGAGGTTGCCGCTTCCTTCGTTCCCCCCGGCAGCGGGTCGGCGGAGCCGTCCGTCACCTGCCAGCGGCCCGTCGCGTCCCGCCGCACCACTCCCGTTTCCTCGAGCAGGTGGAGCAGGCGGCCGAACAGCCGCCGATGGTCGCCGGTCACCTTCAGGCGCCGGCGCAACGCTTCCTCATCGAAACGATCACCCACACGCCGCTCCCACCCCAGTTCTTCCAGCGCCCGCAACGTGAACCAGCGGGCCTCCCGATCCAGCTCCGCGTGGCGCGCCGCGAGTCCCTCGGGGTCCAGCCCCTCCGCCGCCAGATACCGCTCCACCGGCTCGATTTTCGAGGCCACGACCGTCGGCGCCCCGAGGCACTCCGCCCCCAGCAGTCCCACGCCGGGCCCCTCGCGCCATTCGACTTCGTAGAACAGGTCCTCCAGCCGGGACCCGAGCAGCGTCGAACGGCTGGCGTGTTGCAGCGCCAACCCGCTGACCCCGCCGAGCACCTCGCCCGTCGGCGCGTAGAACGTGAAGTCCACCTGCCGCGTCTCCCGGTGCTCCTCGCGGACCCGCGCGCGGCAGAGCAGCCGCTCGGGAAGCGGGAGCGCCAGCCAGAGCCGCTCCCAACCGACCGGAATCCAGGCCTCACCGTGGTCGTAGCCCGGTTCCTCGGGGTCGAACGCGCCGGCGGCTACCTGGAAACAACCGTCCAGCAACGCCGGATGCGCGGCAAGGGTCTCCCGGCCGGCGGCGGCTGGCAGTTCTACCGCCCCCACCGCCTCGCGGCGACCGACCCATAGTTCCGTGAGCGCGCGGAACGCCGCCCCGTAGGCGATGCCGTGGGATGCGAAACGCCCGTAGAGGTCGTCCAGGTCAAGGCGCCGCAATCCCTCCCGGAGCGCAAGGACATCGGCTGGATCCGCCGGTGGGCGGCGGTGGTTCCCGGCCCGTCCCTCCGCGTGCTGCACCCACGCGCCGTCATTCGCATCGCGACTCACCACCTCCAGGCGATTCTCGGCGTCCAGAACGACCTGTACCGTCCGTCCCTCCTCCCCGGACAGCACGAGGGGACGATGAATTCGCATCTCGGTCAGCGCGAGGGCCGCGTCCCGCCCCGTCTCCCGCAGCGCCTCCAGCGCCTGCGACGCGTAGAGCGCCGCCGGCGCCACCACCTCGCGATACACGCGGTGGTGCCCCAGCCAGGCTGGATCCGCTCCACTGAGTTGCGTTTCGAACGCAGTCTCCCCGCGGCGCGAATCCCAGCGCTCCCCGAGCAGCGGATGCCCCGCCCGGCGGCGCTTGCTCACCGTCAGCCAATGCCGCTTCCGCTGGAACGGATACGTCGGCAGCGACACCCGACGACGCTTTTCCCCGCTGAACAGGCCCCCGAACGAGACGTCGAGCCCCGCACCATACGCCTCCCCCACCGCCCGTACCCAGTCCTCGCTCCCGCCTCCCGCCGGAACCGACAGCAGCCGCAGGCCCCCGTCCCCCGGCCATGCCGACGACGCCCGCGCCCCCACCCCCCCCGACGGACCCACCTCCACCAGCAGACCCACTCCCAGACCCGACAGCGTCTCCAGCGCCCGCTCGAAACGCACCTCACCGCCCGCCTCCGAACCCCAACTTGCCGCGTCCGGAACCCCTTCCTCCAGCCGACCGCTCGCGCCACGCACCAGCGGCGCCCCCGGCGGCGACAGTTCCCCCTCCCAATCGCGCCCCGTCGCCAGCCGCAGCCCGCCCTCCAGATCCACCACCCCCGACGCGCACGCCGCCGCCAGCTCTCCCGCCCCACAACCCCAGACCACCCCCGGAACCACCCCCACGCTCTCCCACAGCGCCGTCAGCCCCACCTGCAGCGCATACCGCGGCGCCGCCTCCTCCTCGTCTCCCTCCGCCCCTGTCCAGGCCGCCAGCGGCGGTCCCTCGTCTCCCAGGGTCGCCGCGCAGCGGTCCACCACCTCGCGGAACGCCGGCTCGCTCCCATAGAGCGCCCGCCCCAGGCCGGACCACCCCCCGTCCGCTCCCCCGTAGAGGAACGCAACCTTCCCGGCCAGCGGCTCCCTGGCCGCGCCCGCAGCGCCGGCCTCCACCTTCCGAAGCCCCGCGCGCAGCGTTCCCTCGTCCCGGAACACCACCCCCGCCCGCCAACCGAAGTGGCTCCGGCCCACCCCCGCCGTCCACGCCGCATCCGCCAGCGGCGCGCCCTCCGTCAGCCACTCCCCATACCGGCCCGCCAACTCCGAAAGCGCCCCCGCGCTCTTCCCCGACAGCGGCAGCAACCGCCAACCGCGCTGCGTGAACCGCGCGCCATCCTCCTCCCCCTTCGAACCTCCCTCGTAGCCTTCCACGATCAGGTGCGCGTTCGTCCCCGAGAACCCGAACGAACTCACCCCCGCTCGCCGCGGGCGTTCCACCGACGGCCACCCCACCGCCTCCGACACCACCTGCACCGGCAGCTCCCCCCACGGGATCCGCGGGTTCGGGCGCTCGAAGTGCAGGTGCCGCGGGATCTCCTCCGAGCCCAGCGCCAGCAGCACCTTGATCAGGCCCGCGACCCCCGCCGCCCCCTCCAGGTGCCCCACGTTCGTCTTCACCGACCCCACCAGCAGCGGACGCTCCGCCTCCCGCCCCTCCCCGTACACCGACGCCGCCGCCGCCACCTCCACCGGGTCCCCCAGCTCCGTTCCCGTCCCGTGCGCCTCCAGATAGTCCACTTCCGACCCCGCGATCCCAGCACGCCCCAGCGCCTCTCCGATCACCCGCTCCTGCGCGGGGCCGTTCGGTACCGTCAGCCCCGCGCTCGCCCCGTCCTGGTTCACCGCCGAACCCAGGATCACCCCCAGGATCCGGTCCCCCGACGCCTCCGCGTCCGACAACCGTTTCAGCACCACCATCCCGCACCCCTCACCCCGCACGTAACCGTCCGCCGACGCATCGAACGCCTTGCACCGTCCGTCCGGCGCCAGCATCCCCCCGTCGGCGAACATCCCCGTCACTTCCGAAGTCAGGATCGCGTTCACCCCTCCCGCCAGCGCCAGGTCCGCCTCGCCCTGAAGCAGCGCCATCGCCGCCTGGTGCACCGCCACCAGCGACGACGAGCACGCGGTGTCCACCGTGAGCGCCGGACCCTCCAGACCCAGCGCGAACGAAATCCGCCCGACCGCCGTCGAAGCGGTCCCCCCGGTGGCCCGGTAGAAATTCCGGGCGGCGTCCACTCCCGCCGCCGCCAGCGCCTGGTACTCGTTTCCGCACACGCCCCCGTACACGCCCGTCCGGCTCCCGCGCAAACCCCCGGGATCCAACCCCGCATCCTCCAGCGCCGCCCAGCTCACCTCCAGCAGCAACCGCTGCTGCGGATCCAGCAACTCCGCTTCGACCGGCGCGATTCGGAAGAAGTCCGCGTCGAAACGGTCCAGATCCGCCACGTACGCGCCGAACGGACGCGCCGCCTCGGTCTCCGCGTCCACGAACAGCCCGTCCGGACGGCCCCGCGTCACCGCGTGCCTTCCCGCGGCCAGCAAGTCCCGGAATCCTTCCAGATCCCAACCTCCCGGGAACCGGCACGCCATCCCCACCACCGCAACCCGGTCCTGCCGTGGCGCCACCACCGCCAGCGGCGCACCCGCATCGAGTGTTTCGGGCAGGCCCCGCCCGAACCGCCCGGCCAGATGCCGGGCCAGCCGTCCGGCATCGGGATGATCGAAGACCGCCGTGTTCGAAACCACCAGCTCCCCACCCAGCGCCCGGTTCAAACGGTTCCTGATCTCCACGGCCATGAGGCTGTCCATGCCCAGCTCGAAGAACCCCGTCTCCGGCGACGGCGGCGACGGCAGGCGCAGCAAGGCGGCCAGCTCACGCTGAAGGAATCGGAGCACCTCCGCCTCCCGATCGCGCGGGGCGAGGCCGCGCAGCCGGTCCGCCAGCAGCCCCGCCACCCGCTCGGCCCGCGCGTCGTCCCTCCCCACGAGTTCCTCCAGGAACGGGGAAGGCGAGGACAGCGCCGTCCAGTCCACCGATGCCGCCACCCTCGCCGCACCGTCGTCCCGGACCAGCCGCGAGAGCACCCGCAGCCCGCGTTCCGGCGCGATCCATCCCTCGCCAAGCCCCGGAGTCCGCTCCCGCCGCTCCGCGGCTTTCCCAACTTCCGACCACGCCCCCCACGCGACCGCCTGCCCCGGCAGACCCAACGACCGCCGGTGGAGCGCGAGCTGGTCCAGAAACGCGTTCGCCGCCGCGTAGTTCGCCTGTCCGGGGTTGCCCAGCACTCCCGCCAGACTCGAGAACAACACGAAGAACTCCAGCTCCCGGTCGCGGGTCGCCTGGTGAAGATGCCAACCGCCCAGTACCTTGGGCCCCAACACCTCCTGAAAGCGACCCCAGTCCTGGTTGGCGAGCGCCCCGTCCACGATCCTCCCCGCGGCATGGATCACCCCCCCGAGGGGCAGGGCCTCCGATTCCAGTCGCCGCAGCATCCCGTCCACCGCCGCCTCGTCCGCCACGTCCGCGATCTCGACCCGAATCGCGGCGCCCCGCTCGCGTAAGGCCTCGACGGCCGTCGCCGCACGCGCATTCGGGGTCCGCCGGCCGTTCAGCACGACCAGTCCGGCCCCCCGGTCCGCCAGCCAGCCCGCCACTTCGAGCCCGATTCCCCCGAGGCCCCCGGTCACCAGGTAGCTCCGGTCCTGCCGCAGGCGCCCCGCCGTCGCGGGCGGCCCCGCCGGGCTCGCCGCCCGCACGAGACGCGCCACCCGCCGCTGCCCGCCGCGCCAGGCGATCCGCGTCTCCCGATCGGGGAACACGAGTTCATCCGCCAGGGTCGCTACCGGAGGCGCCGCTTCGGGATCCAGATCCAACAGCCGCGGCCTCAGATCTCCGTACTCCAGGTCCACCACACTCCCCAGACCCCACAGAGTCGCGCCCGACAGGGCTCCCGCGACCTCCCCCTCCACCACCTGCGCACCGCGGGTTACGAACCACAAGCCCGCGGCGGGACGCACCGCCGCGTCGGCAAGCCCCTGGACCAGAGCCAACGCCCCCGATCCGACGGACGCCAGTTCGGCGGCAAGGGCTGACGCGCCGCACCCGGACTCATCCTCCCGGACCGCCTCCAGATACGCCACCCCGGCGAGCGGGACGTCGCCGGAGAGCGACTCGAACAGCTTTCGCCACGCGTCCCGCCGCCCGGGCGACGGCCCCGTCACGACCCGTTGCCCGCGCCGGTTCAGCTCCGCCGAGAGTTCCGCCGAGAACTCCCCGCCCCCCGCCAACACGAACAGGCCGGACACCGGATCCACCTCGGAGTGCGGAACCTCCTCCGCGGCGCGCCGGTCCGCCGCCACCACCTCCGGCTCCGCAAGGGACGCCGCCGAGAGAAGCCCCACGGGCGGACCGCGGCGCCACTCGACTTCGTACAGCAGCTCCTCCACCGACGAACCCAGGAGCGCGGCCCGGCTCGCGCGCTTCAACGCGAATCCGGTCACCCCGCCCAGCGGGGTCCCTGCCGCGGTGTAAAACGCCAGATTCGCTCGCCACGTCTCGGCCGCGCCCTGCCGGAGCCGCCCATGGCAGAAGACCCGTTCCGGCAGCGGACCCCGGACCCACAGTCGCTCCCATCCGAGCGGAAGCCAGATACCAGCCCCCTCCTCCGCGCCGGCAACACCACCGAGCGCCTGGAAACATCCGTCCAGCAGCGCCGGATGCGCCCAGAGACCCTCACGCCGCAACTCCGGCGGCAGCGCCACCTCGCCGAGCGCCTCCCCCCCTCCCGACCACAACCCCGCCAGCACCCGGAACGCCGGGCCGAGTTCGATGCCGGCCCCCGCCAACCGACCGTAGAAGTCTCCCGTCGCCATCGGCTCCAGCCGGTTCCGGAGCGCCGCCAGGTCCACGCCTTCCAAGGCCTCGACTCCCGCGTCCAGGCTTCCCTCCGCGTGGATCTTCCACGCCCCGCTCCCTCCGGACTCGCGACTCACGACCTCGAAACGGTCCCGGGAGCCCAGCACCACCTGCGCCGTCCGGCTCGCTCCCACCGGCAACACCAGCGGACGGTGGATCTGGAAGTCGGTGAGGGTCACCCCCTCATCCCATCCACCAGCCGGGACCACCTCCCGGAAGGCTTCCAGCGCCTGCGCGGCGTAGAGCGCTCCCGGCGCCACCACCTCCCCGAACACCCGATGGTCCCCGAGCCACGGCGGATCCTGTCCTTCCAACTCGGTTTCGAACGAGACCACGCCGTCCCGCGCATCCCGGCGAACTCCCAGCAGGGGCAGACCCGCGGCCGGGCGGGGGCGCTTCGAAACCTCCACCCAGTGCCGCTCCCGCTGGAAGGGATACGTCGGCAGCGACACCCGGCGACGGCGCTCCCCCGCGAAGAGGCCCGCGAACCGGACGTCCAGCCCCGCTTCGTACGCCCTCGCCACCGCCGCGACGTAGTCCCCGCTTCCGCCCCGGGTCAGGCTCGCAACCACCGCCGGCGCCTCCTCGCCCGGCCACGCCAGCGACGCCAGCGGACCCAGCACGCCGTGGGGGCCGATCTCGACCAACACCCCCACCCCGAGCCCGGCGAGCGTTTCCACCGCCGTCCCGAATCGCACCGGCTCGCGCGCCTGACGACGCCAGTACGCCCCCTCCGGCGCGTCCGGAAGAACCCGGCCACTCACTCCTCCCAGCAGCGGAACCTCCGGCACCAGCGCCGGAAGCTCTCCCGCCGCCGCTTCCAGGTCCTCCAGAACCGGGTCCATCAACGCGCTCTGGAACGCATGGCTCGTCCGCAGAACCTCCACCCTTACGCCGCGCTTCCCCAACCGACGACAAAGGGACTTCACCAGCCGCCGCGGGCCGCTGACCACCACGTGCGCCCCGTTCTCCGCCGCCAGCGACAACCCCGGCCCCTGCACCCGCACGTTCGTCTTCCGCAGCTCCTTCTCCAGCTCCGCAACTGGCGTGAAAACCGCCGCCATCGCTCCCCCGGGCGGCAGCGAACCCATCAACTCCCCCCGACGCAGAGCAAACCGCAAACCCTCCTCGCACCCGAACACGCCGGCCGTCGACGCCGCCGCCAATTCTCCCGCGCTGTGGCCGAACACCGCCGCCGGACGAACACCGACACCCGCCCACAACGCCGTCAGCCCGCTCTGCAGCGCATAGAGCGCCGGCTGCGTCCATTCCATCCGGTCGAGGCCCCCCACATCACCGAACAGAACCGGCAGCAGCGACTCCCCCCGCTCCTCGCGCACCACCGCCTCCGAGCGGTCCAGCACCTCCCGGAACACCGGCTCGTCTTCGTACAACTCCCGCCCCATCCCCGCCCACTGGCTCCCCTGGCCGGTGTACAGGAACGCGACCTTCCCGCCCCGGAACACCGCCGTCTCTCCCTGTTCCACGGCCTCCAACTGCTCGCGCAGCGACGCCACGTCACGGAACACCAATCCTGCCCGGCGCCCGAAGTGGCTCCGCCCAACCCCCGCCGTCCACGCCATGTCCGCGAGCGGCGACTGCGCCGTCAGAAAGCCGAGATAACGGTGGGCGAGGTCGGAGAGCGCACCTTCCGTCTTCCCGGAGAGGGGGAGGACGCGGTGAGCGCGTTCCGGGCGGCGTGTTTCGTCCGCGTCCGGCGGACGCCCCCGACCGGGAGAACGGGGCCGACCAGAGGGCGGAGCGCCAGGCACCCGTACCTCCCGCCATTCCGCCTTCGTTTCCTCCCGTTCTTCCACATACCCCTCCAGGAGCACATGCGCGTTCGTCCCCGAATAGCCGAACGAACTCACCGCCGCCCGACGCCCACGATCCGCCGCCTCCGGCCACGTCTCACCCTCCGATACCACCCGAACCGGAAGCGAATCCCACGCGATCCGAGGGTTCGGACGTTCGAAATGCAGGTGCGGCGGGATCCAACCCTCCCGGAGCGCCAGCACCGCCTTCATCAGTCCCGCAACCCCCGCCGCCCCCTCCAGATGACCGATGTTCGTCTTCACCGTGCCCAACAACAGCGGGCGCGCCGGGTCCCGGCCCTTCCCATACACCCCGGCCGCCGCCTCCACCTCGATCGGATCTCCCAGCTCCGTCCCCGCCCCGTGCGCCTCCAGATAGTCCACTGTCGAAGGCTCGATCCCCGCCCGCGCCAACGCCGTTCCGATCACCTCCTCCTGCGCGGGGCCGTTCGGCACCGTCAGCCCCGCGCTGGCTCCGTCCTGATTCACCGCCGAACCCAGCAGCACCGCCAACACCCGGTCCCCGTCCCGCTCCGCCTCCGACAACCGTTTCAACACCACCATCCCGCAACCCTCTCCCCGCACGTACCCGTCCGCCGAAGCGTCGAACGTCTTGCACCGACCGTCCGCCGCCAACATCCGCGCGTCCGTAAACACCCGGGTCGGCTCCGAAGTCAGGATCGCGTTCACCCCGCCCGCCAGCGCCAGGTCCGCCTCGCCCTGGCGTAACGCCGCCGCCGCCTGGTGCACCGCCACCAGCGACGACGAACACGCCGTATCCACCGTGATCGCCGGTCCCCGGAGACCCAGCGCGAACGACACCCGGCCCACCGCCGTGGAAGCCGTCACCCCCGTCGCCCGATACAGGTTGCTGGAACTCTCGCCCCGCGATCCGGCCAACATCAACTGGTAGTCGCTGCCACACACTCCCCCATAGACCCCCGTGCGGCTCCCCCGGAGACTCCCCGGGGCCAGCCCCGCGTCCTCCAGAGCCGCCCAACTCACCTCCAGCAACAACCGTTGCTGCGGGTCCAGCAACTCCGCCTCCACCGGCGCGATCCGGAAGAACTCCGCATCGAAGCGGTCCAGCCCCTCCACGTACCCCCCGAACGAACGCGCGGCCTCCGTCTCCGCGTCCACGAACAACCCGTCCGGACGACCCTCGGTCACCGCATCCAGCCCCGAACGGAGCGACTCCCAGAACGCCCCCACGTCCGGCCCCGCCGGGAACCGGCACGCCATCCCCACGATCGCCACCCGCTCGTCCTCCCGAAGACCCGGCAACACGGGCGCCCGAACCAAATCCTTCGCCGGACCTCCATCCCCGAACTCCCGCGCCAGGTGCGTACCCAGCCGCGCCGCGTCCGGATGGTCGAACACCGCCGCGTTCGACACCGTGAGCGCCCCTCCGAACGCCCGATTCAACCGGTTCCGCAGCTCCACCGCCATCAGGCTGTCCATCCCCAACTCGAAGAAGCCCGCGTCCACCGCCGGCGCCGTCCGCAGCCGGAGCACCGAAACCAGTTCCTCCTGCACGAACCGGATCAGCGCCCCCTCCCGCTCCGCAGCCGACGACGCCCGCAGCCGTCCCGGCAGATCCCCCGCTTCCTCCCCAGCCTGCTTCCCGCCCCGGCCGATCAACTCCTCCAGCAGCGGAGAACCCGACGCGAGCCGTGACCAGTCCACCGACACCGCCAGGCTCGCCCCCACGTCCTCCTGGAGCAGCCGCGCGAACGCAGAAAGCCCCCGCTCCGGCGTCATCCAACCGATGCCGAGCGCGCCCCACTGTTTCCCGATCCGCTCCCGCTGCTCCTCCGCCTCCCCTACCTCGGACCACGCACCCCACCCAATCGCCTGACCCGTCAACCCCAGCGCCCGCCGGTGGCGCGCCAACTGGTCCAGGAACGCATTCGCCGCCGCGTGGTTCGCCTGACCCGCGTTCCCCACCACCCCCGTCACGCTGGAGAACAGCACGAACAGGTCCAACGCCCGGTCCAGAGTCGCCCGGTGCAACCGCCACGCCCCCAGCACCTTCGGCCACAGCACCTTCTCGAAGCGTCCCCAGTCCTGGTTCACCAGCGCCGCGTCCGACAGCACCCCCACGCTGTGGATCACTCCGCCCAACGGCGGCAACTCCGCATCAACCCGAAGCAGCATTTCTTCCACCGCCGCCCCGTCCGTCACGTCCGCGAGCTCCACCCGCACTTCCACCCCGCGCTCCCGCAGCTCCTCCACCACCGCCTCCGCTCTTGCGTTCGGCGCGCGCCGACCGTTCAGCACGATGGCCCCCGCGCCACGCTCCGCCAGCCAGCGCGCGACCTCCAATCCGATTCCGCCCAGACCTCCCGTCACCAGGTAGCTCCGGTCGCCGCGCAGACGACCCCTCGCCAACGCCGACGGCGCCAGCACGTTCTTCCCCACGTGGCGCGCCTCCCGCATGAACTCCAGCGCCGCACCTGCCTCCGACAGCGGCCAGCGGGTGAACGGCAGGGGCTCCACCTCGTCCCCCTCCATCCGGGCGACCACGGCACGCAGCACCGAACCGGCTCGACCCGGCTCCTCGCGCGTCACCCGATCGAGGGCCAGCACCAGATACCCCACGTCCGGTCGCGCCCTCTCCATCTCCACCCTGCTCCAGATCCCCCGTTTCCCGAGTTCCACGAAACGCCCCCCTTCCCGCAGACACCGGAGCCCGGCCTCGATGAAACCCGCCCCGGTCAGGCTGTTCAGCACCAGGTTCACCCCGTCTCCTCCCGTCGCCGCCAGCACCCCCTCGCCGAACCCCGGGTCCCGACTGTCGAACACGCCGTCCACCCCCAGCGAACGCAGCACGGCCTGCTTCCCCGCGCTCGCGGTCGCGAACACCTGGTACCCCGCCGCTTGCGCCAGCTTGATCGCCGCCTGACCCACCCCCCCGGTCCCCGCGTGGATCAACACCCGGTCCCCGGCCGACAGCCCGGCGAACTCGAACGCCAGGTCCGCCGTCACGTAGGCCACCGGCACCGTCGCGAGCGCGAGCGGCGACACTCCCGCCGGCGCGCGTACCAGCAGCTCCGCCCGCGTCACCACCTCCGGGCCGAAACCGCCCGGCGCAAAACCAACCACCCGCGCTCCGACCGGGAGCCCCTGCACCTCCGCACCCAACTCCAGCACCCGCCCGCACACCTCCCCCCCGAGCGTGGGCACCGCGTCCACCAGACCCATCCCGAGCATGACGTCCAGGAAGTTCACCCCCGACGCCTCCACCGCGACCCGAACCTCCTCCGTGCCCAGCGGGACCTCCGGAATCGCTTCCACCCGCAGGGTGGCCAGCGCTCCCCGCTCTCCCGGCGCCCACCGCCAGCCGCCCCCCTCGGGGAACTCCGGACGCCGCGACGCAGGCACCAGGCGCGCCACTCGCCGCGTCCCGTCACGCCACGCCGCCCGCGTCTCCCGGTCCGGGAACAACAACTCGTCCGCCAACACCGACACCGGGAACGCCGCGTCCGGATCCAGGTCCAGCAGCCGCGGCTTCAGGTCGCCGTGCTCCAGCTCCACCACACTCCCGAATCCCCACAGCGAGGCTCCGCAGAGCGCCCCCGAGGTCTCCCGGTCCAGCACCTGTCCACCCCGCGTGACGAACCACACTCCCGACTCCGGCGGAACCCCGGCGTCCGCAATCCCCTGCACCAGCGAGAGCGCGCTCGAACCCACCGTCTCCAGCTCCGCGGCGAGTTCCGCGGTCGAATGACCCGAGCCGTCCTCCCGGACCCCCTCCAGATGCACCACGCCGCGGAGGGGAACGTCCGCCCCGGGCTCTCCCGCAAGCGGAGCGAAGAGCCGGCGCCACGCCTCCCGGGTCGCCGGCGCCGCGGGACCGCGCACGACCACCTGACCCCGCCGGAGAAGTTCCGCCTCCAGGTCCGCACCCAGCGGCCCGCCCCCCGCCAGCACGAAGAGCCCCGGGGGTGTCCCCACCTCCGCCGGCCCGCGGGCCAGCATCACCATCTGCCCCCCCGCCGCCGTGACGAACGCCGGCGCGCCGAACCCGGCGTCGGCGAGCGCCCGCCGCCACACCGCCGGCCCCACGAGCGCGTGATCCGTCCGGTACGCGTCCTCGAACCGCCACCAACCGGGCAGCAGACCGAAGGTCAGATCCAGGAAGCCCTGCGGCTTCGTGCTTTCCACCACGAGCAGCAGTCCGGAGGGGGCGAGCAGCCGCCGGCAATGGGTGAGCGTCTCGCCGAGGTCCCGCGTCGCGTGCAGCACGTTCGCCGCGACCACCAGGTCCCACCCGTGACGCTCAAATCCCTGCTCCGGCGGGTCCCGCTCGATGTCGAGCGTCCGGAAACGCAACGTCTCCTGCCGCCCGAAGCGCCGGTCCGCGGGACCGAAGAAGCCCGCCGAGATGTCCGTGAAGGTGTAGTCCGTCCGCCCTTCCGGCGCCGCCGCCAGCACCGCCGCCGTGGTGGCGCCGGTCCCCGCCCCGACTTCCAGCACCCGCAGCCGGCGCTCTCCGGGCAACCCCCGCACCGCCGCGGCCACCGTGTCCGCCACCCGCCGGTTCACCACCCGGCTCGCCGCGGCGTCGCGGTAGAGCTCGGCCACTCCGGGCTCGGCGCCGAACAGCAGCGCCAGCGGATCCTGCCGGCCCCGCAGTACTTCGGGAAGCGCCGCGCCGCACCGGTGCAGCAGCACGCGCTCGACGGCATCCGGCGGATCCCCGGGCGCTGCCAGACCCTCCGGAAGCGGGTCCTCCGCGCCCGCCGCCACCAGCCAGTCGCCTTCGGGAGCACGCGCCAGCACCCCCGCCGCCTCGAGCAATCCCAGCAGTCGAGCGAAGAGCCGCCGGTGGTCCGCCGTAACCTTCAGGCGCTCGCGCAGCCGGTCGCCGTCGAAACGATCTCCTGTCGTCCGTTCCCAGCCGAGTTCCGTCAGTCCGGAGAACGCGAACCACCGCGCTTCACGCTCCAGTTTCCGGTCGAGTTCCCCGAGCGCTTCCCCCTGGATTCCCTCCTCCGCCAGGTACTCCTCCGCGGGCGGGGATCCGGCCGCCAGCTTCTCCGGCCCCGCGAGGAAATCGGCTGCCAGGAGCCCGACCGGCGGCGCCGCCCGCCACTCGACCTGGTAGTGGAGCCTCTCCTCCAGCGCGCCGAGCAGCACCTCCCGGCTCGCCCGTTTCGCCGTGAATCCGGACACCCCGCCGATCGCCTCGCCGGCGACGGTGTAGAGGTCCAGATCGCCCTTGCGGACCTCTCCGGATTCCTGCCGAAGCCGCGCCCGACACACCACCCGCTCCGGTAGCGGGCCAAGGAGCCACAGCCGTTCCCATCCGAACGGCAGCCAGACCCCGTCGGCGTCGTCCGGTCCCCAGGTCACCGAGAGCACCTGGAAGCAGCCGTCCAGCAGGAGCGGATGCGCCCGCGCCCCGTCCGCTCCGGCGGGCGCCCGCACCTCGCCCACCGCCTCCCCGGAACCCGCCCACAACGCGGTCAGCACCCGGAACGGCTCGCCGAGGACGAGCCCCCGCGCCGCCATGCCCCGGTAGAGCGCCGCCGGCTCCATCGGCTCGAGCCCGTCCCGCAGCCTCTCGGGGGCGACGTCCGCTCCCGGATCCGGAGCGGCGCCCGTGCGACCCTCGGCGTGGAGCTCCCAGCCGCCCCTTCCGTCTGCCCGGCTCGCCACCTCGAAACGCTCCCCCGGGCCGAGCACCGCCTGCACCGTGCGCCCTCCCTCCCGGGGCAGGACCAGCGCCCGATGAAGCTGGAAATCCTCCAAAGCCACCGCCGGGCCGTGCCCCGTCTCCCAGAGCCCCTCGAGCGCCTGCGACGCGTAGAGCGCCCCCGGCGCCACCACCTCGCGCAACAGCATGTGGTCCGCGAGCCAGGCGGGAGCGTTCGCGCGCACCTCCGTCTCGAAGGACACGCCTCCGTCCCGTGCGTCGCGCCGCGCGCCCAGCAACGGGTGGCGGGGGGACGGCCGGGGGCGCTCGGCCGCCTCGACCCAGTACCGCTCGCGCTGGAACGGATAGGTGGGCAGCGAGACCCGGCGCCGGCGTTCCCCGGCGAAGAGCCCCGCGAACGAAATCTCCAGCCCGGCCTCGTAGGCGCGCGCCACGGCCGTGACGAAGTCCCCGCCTTCCCCCGGCGGGAGCGTGGGGAGCACCACCGGCGGTTCTCCGGCGGGCCACGCCTGGGATGCCAGCGGACCGAGCACCGGGCGCGGGCCGATCTCGACCACCACTCCCACTCCGAGTTCCGAGAGGGTGCGCAGCGCGGCGGCGAACCGGACCGGCTCCCGCGCCTGCCGCCGCCAGTAGCGGCCCTCCGGGACGCCGTCCAGGACGCGGCCGCGGACGCCGCTCACCAGCGCGAGCGACGGCGCCGCGAACCCTTCCGCCGCGACCTCCAGCGCCGGAAGCGCCGGATCCACCAGGGCGCTGTGGAAGGCGTGGCTCGTGGGCAGCCGCTCGACCCGCACGCCCGAGGTCCGGAACCCATCCGTCACCGCCGCGACCTCTTCCTCCGGTCCGCTGATCACGGCGTGCGCGCCGTTGTCCGCCGCCAACGACACTTCGCCGGGAAGGACGGAAACCACGTCCTCCGCCGGGGCGAACACCGCCGCCATCGCGCCCTCGGCGGGAAGGGACCCCAGGAGTTCGCCCCGGCGCGCCGCAAACCGCAGGCCCTCGACCAGACCGAACACCCCCGCCGCTCCCGCCGCCGCGATCTCCCCGGCGCCGTGCCCGAACACCGCTTCCGGGCGGACCCCGACACCGGCCCAGAGCGCCGTCAGCCCGCTCTCCAGCGCGTAGAGCGCCGGCTGGGTCCATTCCAACCGCCCCGAGGCCTCCTCCTCGCCGAACAGGAGTCCCAGCAGCGACCCCTCCCGCTCCTCCCCGAACGCCGCTTCACAGCGGTCCAGAACCTTCCGGAACACCGGCTCGCTCTCATACAACTCCCGGCCCGGCCCCGACCACCCGGCCAGCTCTCCCGAATACAGAAACGCAACCGTCCCAGCGGACGACCCCTGACCCGCTCCCGCCTCGCCCGCCGGCACGAGGCGTAGCCCCGCTCGCAACGACTCCTCGTCGCGGAACACGACCCCGGCGCGGCACCCGAAGTGGCTCCGGCCCACCCCCGCCGTCCACGCCGCGTCCGCCAGCGGCGCGTCCTCGTCCAACCACGCTCCGTAGCGGCCGGCCAGCTCCCGCAACGCTCCCTCGTTCTTCCCCGACAGCGGCAGCACCCGCCAACCGCGCTCCGCGAGCGGCGCGGCTTCCTCCTCCCCCGCCGAACCTGCCGGCCCTCCCGCGTAGCCCTCCACGATGACGTGCGCGTTCGTCCCCGAGAACCCGAACGAACTCACCCCCGCGCGCCGCGGGCGGTCCGCCACCGGCCACCCCGTCCCCTCCGACACCACCCGCACCGGCAGCTCCTCCCACGCGATCCGCGGGTTCGGACGCTCGAAGTGCAGGTGCCGCGGGATCTCCTCCGAACCCAGCGCCAGCAGCACCTTGATCAGGCCCGCAACCCCCGCCGCTCCCTCCAGGTGACCCACGTTCGTCTTCACCGACCCCACCAGCAGCGGACGCTCCGGGTCCCGGCCCTCCCCGTACACCGCCGCCGCCGCCACCACCTCCACCGGGTCCCCCAGCGCCGTCCCCGTCCCGTGCGCCTCCAGGTAGTCCACCTCCGACCCCGCGAGCCCCGCCCGCGACAGCGCCTCCCCGATCACCCGCTCCTGCGCCGGGCCGTTCGGAACCGTCAGCCCCGCGCTCGCCCCGTCCTGGTTCACCGCCGAACCCAGCAGCACCCCCAGGATCCGGTCCCCCGACCTCTCCGCGTCGGACAAACGCTTCAGCACGACCATCCCGCACCCCTCCCCCCGCACGTACCCGTCCGCCGCCGCATCGAAGGTCTTGCAGCGCCCGTCCGGCGCCAGCATCCCCGCGTCCCGGAAGATCCGCGTCACCGCCGAAGTCAGCACCGCGCCCACCCCGCCCGCCAGCGCCACGTCCGCTTCCCCCTGGCGGAGCGCCGCCGCCGCCTGGTGCACCGCCACCAGCGAGGACGAGCACGCGGTGTCCACCGTGATCGCCGGTCCCGTGAGCCCCAGCGCGAACGCCACGCGCCCCACCGCCGTCGAAGGGGACACTCCCGTCGCCCGATAGAGGCTCTGCGACGGATCCTCTCCGGCCGCCTCGACCAGTTGCTGATAGTCGCTGCCGCAGACGCCTCCGTACACTCCGGTCCGGCTGCCGCGCAGACGATCCGGATCCATCCCGGCGTCCTCCAGCGCCTCCCAACTCACCTCGAGCAGCAGCCGCTGCTGCGGGTCCAGCAATTCCGCCTCGGCTGGCGCAATCCGGAAGAACGCGGCATCAAAACGGTCCAGCCCCTCCACGTAGGCCCCGAAGGGCCGCGCCGCCTCCGTCTCCTCGTCCACGAAGAGCCCGTCCGGACGGCCCCGCGTCACCGCGAAACCGCCCGACCGGAGCAGTTCCCGGAATCCGCCAACATCCCGAGCCCCCGGGAACCGGCACGCCATTCCCACGATCGCCACCCGTTCCTCGTCCGGGCCCCGCCACACCGCCGGAACCCGACCCACGGCTTCCGCCGCCGACCCGTCCAGTTCCCGCGCCAGGCGCCCCGCGAGCCGCGCCGTGTCCGGGTAGTCGAACACCGCCGTGTTCGACACCGTGAGTGCACCCCCGAACGCCCGGTTCAGCCGGTTCCGCAACTCCACGGCCATGAGGCTGTCCATCCCCAATTCGAAGAACCCCGCCTCCGGCGGCGGCGCGGCGCGCAGTCGCATCACCGAAACCAGCTCGTCCTGCACGCGGCGGATCAGTTCCGCCTCCCGCGCCCGGCCGGAAAGCCCCTGCAGCCGTCCCCACAGATCGCCGGACGCGGCCCCGGTCCCGTCCTCCCGGAACTCCGCCAGCCCTTCCAGCAGCGGAGGCGGCGACGGCAGCGCCGCCCAGTCCACCGACGCCACCAGGCTCGTGACGACGTCCTCCCGCACGAGGCGCGACAGCGCCTCGATTCCCCGCGCCGGCGCGATCCGTCCTTCACCGAAGGGCGCGAGGGCGCCCTCGATCCGCTCCCGCGCCTCCTCCGCCTCCCCCACCCCCGACCACGCGCCCCAGGCGATCGCCTGCGCCGGCAGGCCCAGCGCCCGGCGGTGACGCGCCAACTGGTCCAGGAACGCGTTCGCCGCCGCGTAGTTCGCCTGGCCCGGATTCCCGAGGATCCCCACCGCGCTCGAGAACAGCACGAACAGCTCGAGTTCGCGGTCGAGCGTCGCCCGGTGCAGATGCCACGCGCCGAGCGCCTTCGGCCACACCACCTGTTCGAAACGATCCCGGTCCTGGTTCGTCAGCGCCCCGTCCCGCCAGACTCCCACGCAGTGGATCACGCCCGCGAGCGGCGGCATCGCCGCCTCCACCCGGGAGAGCATCCTGCCGACCGCCGTCTCCTCCGCCACGTCGCAGATCTCCACCCGCACGTCCAGCCCCCGCTCGCGCAACACCGCGACCGCCGCCTCCGCCCGCGCGGACGGCGCCCGACGTCCGTTCAACACGACGGCCCCCGCCCCGGAGTCCGCGAGCCACTGCGCAACCTCGAGGCCGATACCCCCGAGCCCGCCGGTCACCAGGTAGCTCCGGTCCCCCCGCAGGCGGCCCCCCGCCAATGCGGACGGCGCGAGCACGATCTTTCCCACGTGCCGCGCGGCCCGCATGTGCTCCATCGCCGCGCCCGTTTCGCGCAGCGGCCACCGCGTCACCGGAAGCGCTGGCAGCTCTCCCGAACCGACCCGCTCCAGGACCGAACGCAGCACGGCGCCCACCCGCGCCGGCTCCTCGCGGACGAGCCGGTCCAGCGCCAGCACCCGGTACCGCACGTCCGGCCGCGCCTCCTCCATCGCCTCCCCGCTCCAGATCCCCCGCTTGCCCAACTCCACGAAACACCCTTCCCGCGCCAGGCACGAGAGGCTCGCCTCGACGAAACCGTCCCCGGTCAGGCTGTTCAGCACCAACCGCACCCCCTTGCCCCCCGTCGCTTCCAGCACGGCCGCCCCGAACCGGGACTCCCGGCTGTCGAATCCCGCCGCCACCCCGAGCGAATGCAGGACCGCCCGCTTCGGCGCGCTCGCCGTCGCGTACACGGTGAGTCCCGCCACCCGCGCCAACCGGATCGCCGCCTGACCGACGCCCCCCGTTCCCGCGTGGATCAGGACCGCGTCCCCTTCTTCCACACCTGCGTCCGCGAACGCCAGCGCCGCCGTCACGTAGGCCACGGGAACCGTCGCCAGCGCCGCCGACGACATCCCGGCGGGCGCCGGCGCCACCAGCTCGCGACGGGTGACCACCTCGGGTGCGAAGGCGCCCGCCGCGAACCCCACCACCCGCTCGCCCGCCACCAGCCCGCCTACCTCGGGGCCCACCTCCAGAACCCGGCCGCACATCTCGCTCCCGAACGCCGAAACCGCGTCCACCAGCCCCAGCCCCAGCATCACGTCCAGAAAGTTCAGACCGGCTGCCTCCACCGCCACCCGGATCTCTCCCGGACCGAGCGGCGCCGCCGGCGCCTCCTCCACCTGCACCGCCCCCAGCACGCCCGCCGGGTCCGGAGCGAAACGCCAGCCGCTCCCCGCCGGGGCCGCGGCCCGCTTCGCCATGCGCACCAGGCGCGGGATGCGCCGGGTTCCCGCGCGCCAGGCCACCCGAACTTCCCGATCCGGGTAGAGCAACTCGTCAGCAAGGGTTGCCGCCGCGGGGGGCGCGTCCGGATCCAGGTCCACGAGGCGAGGGCTCAGCTCCCGATGCTCCAGCTCGACCACGCTCCCGAACCCCCATAGCGCGGCCCCGCCCAGCGCTCCGGACGTCTCCCGGTCCAAGACCTGTCCGCCGCGGGTCACGAACCAGACGCCGGACGACGGCCGCACCCCCGAATCCGCAAGACCCTGGGTCAGCGGCAGCGCCCCCGATCCCACCGACTCCAGTTCCGCCCGGAGCTCCGCCGACCGCAGCGCCGCGTCACCACCGCCCACTGCCTCCAGATGCACCACCCCGCGCAGCGGAACGTCCCCGGGAAGCGCTGCGAAGCGCGCCCGCCAGGACTCCCGGTCGTTCGCCGCCGGGCCGGGCGCCACCCTCTGTTCCCGGTCCGCGAGCTCGCGCGCCAGCTCGTCCGCAAACTCCCCGCCTCCCGCCAGTACCCACAATCCCGGCGCCGGCGCCGCCTCCGCAGGAAGTCCCCTCGGCGGGCCTTCGCGCCACACCAGCTCATGCAGCAGGTCCTCAACGGCCGAGCCCAGCAGCAACGCGCGGCTCGCCCGCTTCAGGGTGAAACCCGAAACCTCGCCCAGCGGCGCGCCGTCGGTGGCGTACAGCGAGAGATCCGCCTTCCGGGTCTCCCCCCCACCGTCTCGCAGCCGGCCCCGGCACCACAGCCGATCCGGCAGGGAATCCCGGAGCCACAGGCGTTCCCAACCGAACGGAAGCCAGACGCCGGCGTCGTCCGCGAGGACGGCCGTTCCCGCCAACACCTGGAAACAGCCGTCCAGGAGCGCCGGATGCGCCGCCAACCCCTCCCGGCGCACACCCGCGGGGAGCCCCACCTCACCCACCGCTTCGTCCGCACCGGACCACAGCGTCACGAGCGCCCGGAATGCGGGACCGTAGGCAACCCCGCCGGATGCAAGCCGCCCGTACAGGTCCGCAAGGGCGACCGGACTCAGCCCGCTACGGAGCGCCTCCGGCTCCACCGGATCCCCGCCGCCGCCGGTTCCCCAGCGTCCCTCGACGTGAAGTTCCCAATCCGCCCGCGAATCCGCTTCGCGGCTCACCACCTCGAAGCGCCCCGCCGGATCCAGAACCACCTGCACGGTCCGATCGGCATTTGCCGAAAGCACCAGGGGGCGATGGATCTGCACGGATTCGAGCGACTTCGTCTGCCGTGGATGCGCCTGCCGCAAGGCTTCGAATCCCTGCACCGCATAGAGCGCCGCCGGCGCAACCGCCTCCCCGTACACCCGGTGGTCCCCCACCCACCCCGGCTCCTCCGCCCCCATCTCCACCTCCCAAGAAACCTCGCCGCCACGGGAGTCCCGCCGCTCCCCCAGCAGCGGATGTTCCGGCACGCCGCGGCGGCGCGTCCCGGGCTCCACCCAATACCGCTCGCGCTGGAACGGATACGTCGGCAGCGACACCCGGCGACGGACCTCCCCCGAGTGCATCCCGCCGAAGGCCACCGGAAGCCCCGCCTCGTACGCAACCCCCACCGCGCGTACCCAGGCCCCGCTGCCCGCGCCTCCCAGACTCGACAAGACGCGCGGCCCCTCGGACGACGCCTGCTCGACCAACCCGCCGGTCGGGCCGATCTCCACCAGGATCCCCGTCCCCAACCCCGACAGCGTCTCCAGCGCCGCCTCGAACCGCGTTTCCGCTCCCGGCTGGCGACGCCAGGACCCAACCTCCGGAACTCCTTCCACCAGACGACCGGTCCTACCGCTCACGAGCGGCACCCGGGGCGCCGCGAGGTCTCCAACCCAGTCCACCGCCTCCGGAGGCCCCGCCTCCCCGAGCGAGCCGCGACGCACCGCCAGGCGCAGACCTCCCTCCAGATCCACCACGCCCGCCACCGACGCCGAGGCCACTTCCCCCGCTCCGTGGCCCCACACCACCCCCGGAACCACCCCCACGCTCTCCCAGAGCGCCGTCAGCCCCATCTGCAGGGCATAGAGCGCCGCCGCCCTCGCACCCGGCCACTCCGGTCCCTCCTCCTCTCCGAACAGGACGCCCAACAGCGAGCCCTCCCCTTCGTGCTCCAACGCCGTCTCGCAACGATCCACGATGTCCCGGAACGCGGGCTCGCTCCCATACAGCTCCCGCCCCGCCTCCGGCCATCCACCGTCCGCCTCCGGGTAAACGAACGCAACCGGCCCGCGCAGCGATTCCCGCAGGACACCCGCTTCGCCCGCCTCCACCGGCCGAAGGCCCGCTCGCAGCGATTCAACGTCCCGGAACGCCACCCCCGCCCGCCAATCGAAGTGGCTCCGACCCACCCCGGCCGTCCACGCCGCGTCCGCGAACGGCGCGTCGTCCCGCAACCATTCCCCGTACCGACCCGCCAGCTCGCGGAGCGCATCGGCGCTCTTCCCGGACAGCGGCAACAGCCGCCAGGGCCGCTCGGCGAGCGGCGAGCCTTCCTCGGCGCCGTGCGGAACCGCCGGTCGCGCCGCATAGTCCTCCACGATCAGGTGCGCGTTCGTCCCCGAGTAGCCGAACGAGCTCACCGCCGCCCGCCGGAAACCGCCCGTCTCCGGCCACTCCACCCGCTCGGCGACAACCTGCACCGGCAGGCGATCCCAGTCGATCCGCGGGTTCGGTCTTTCGAAGTGCAGGTTCCCGGGAATCTCCCCGGACCGCATGGAGAGCAGCACCTTGATCAGCCCCGCCACCCCGGCGGCCGCCTCCAGGTGCCCTACGTTCGTCTTCACCGAACCCAGCAACAGCGGCCGCTCCGCTTCCCGGGCGTCCCCGTACACCGTCGCCGCCGCCTCCACCTCGATCGGATCCCCCAACTCGGTCCCCGTCCCGTGCGCCTCCAGATAGTCCACGGACGCCGGCGCCACCCCCGCCCGCTCCAGCGCCTCCCGGATCACCGCCTCCTGCGCCGGGCCGTTCGGAACCGTCAGACCCGCGCTCGCCCCGTCCTGGTTCACCGCGGAACCGAGGATCACCCCCAGAATCCGGTCGCCCGACGCCTCCGCGTCCGCAAGGCGTTTGAGCACCACCATGCCGCAGCCCTCGCCCCGCACGTAACCGTCCGCCGCCGCATCGAACGTCTTGCAGCGCCCGTCCGCCGCCAGCATTCCCGCATCCGTGAAGACCTGCGTCGGCCCCGCGGTGAGGATGGCGCCCACACCGCCGGCAAGCGCGAGGTCCGCCTCCCCCTGCCGCAGCGCCGCCGCGGCCTGGTGCACCGCCACCAGCGACGACGAACAGGCGGTGTCCACCGTGATCGCCGGTCCCTCGAGACCGAGCGCGAACGCCACCCGACCCATCGCCGTCGAAGGGGTCACCCCCGTCATCCGGTACAGGTTCCGCGCCGGGTCCACCCGCGCCGCCGTCACGAGCGCCTGGTACTCGCTGCCGCAGACCCCCCCGAAGACTCCGGTCCGGCTCCCCGCGAGGCCCCCCGGGTCCATTCCGGCGTCCTCCAGCGCCTCCCAACTCACCTCCAGCAGCAATCGCTGCTGCGGGTCCAGCAGCTCCGCCTCCGCCGGCGCGATCCGGAAGAATCCCGCGTCGAAGCGATCCAGACCCTCCACGTACGCCCCCCAGGGACGCACCGCCTCCGTCTCGGCGTCCACGAACAGCCCGTCCGGACGGCCTCGGGTCACGGCGAAGCCGCCCGATCGGAGCAGCTCCCAGAACGAGCGCGCGCCGGCGCCTCCGGGGAACCGGCAGGCCATTCCCACGATGGCCACCCGTTCCTCCGGCGACGGCGCCGCGACCGGCGCTCGCCGTTTCTCCACCTCCGGAGCGCTCCAACCGACCTGCCGCGCCAGGTGCCGCGCCAGCCGGCCCGCGTTCGGGTGATCGAACACCGCCGTGTTCGACACCGTCAGCGCTCGCCCGAAGGCCCGGTTCAGCCGGTTCCGCAGTTCCACCGCCATCAGGCTGTCCATCCCCAGCTCGAAGAACCCCGCCTCCGGCGACGGCGCCGAGCGCAGGCGCAGGACCGCCGCCAGTTCCTCCCGGAGAAAACGGACCAGTTCCGCCTCCCGGGACGCCGCCGGGAGGCCGCCCAGGCGCCGCGCCAATTCCCCTGATGCGCGCGGAGTCTCTGGTCCCTTCCGATCCGCCAGTTCGGCCAGCAGCGGGGAAGACAGGGATCGGCTCTCCCAATCCGTCGCGGTGACGACGCTCGCCACCGCGTCCTCCGCGACGAGGCGGGACAGCACCCGCAACCCCCGCGCGGGCGCGATCCATGCCTCGCCGAGCGCCGCGAGCCCCCCGGCGATCCGCGCCCGACGGTCCGCCGCCGCCCCCACCTCGGACCAGGGGCCCCAGGCGATCGCCTGGCCCGGAAGGCCCAGCGCCCGACGGTGCCGCGCCAACTGGTCGAGGAACGCGTTCGCGGCGGCATAGTTCGCTTGCCCCGCGTTCCCCAGCACCCCCGCCGCGCTCGAGAACAGGACGAAGAGATCCAGCTCCCGGTCCTCGGTCGCCCGATGCACGCGCCAGGCGCCCAACGCCTTCGGCCACAGGACCTCCTCGAACCGCTTCCAGTCCAGGTTCTGAACCGCCCCGTCCGACAGCACGCCCACGCAGTGGATCACCCCCCCGAGCGGCGGAAGTTCCGCGTCCACCCGCCGGAACATGGCCTCCACCGCGGCCCCGTCCGTGACGTCCGCGATCTCCACCCGAACCTCCGGCCCCCGTTCCCCGAGCGCCTCGATCGAGGCCGCGGTGCGCGGTTCGGGCTCCCTGCGCCCGTTCAGCACGATCGCTCCCGCGCCGGCTTCGGCAAGCCAGCCTGCCACCCGCAGCCCGATCCCGCCGAGGCCGCCCGTCACCAGGTAGCTCCGGTCCATCCGCACGCGGTCCGCGGCGCCCGCCGGCGCCAGGGTGTCTCCCGTCGGTCGCGCCGCACGGACGAGGCGCGCCACGCACCGCCCGCCGGCGCGCCACGCGATGCGGGTCTCCTGGTCCGGGGCCAGCAACTCCTCCGCCACCAGCCACGCCGACGGCGCCTCCCGCGGATCCAGATCGAGCAACCGTGGGGCGAGATCGGGGTGCTCCAGCGCGACCACGCTCCCGAAACCCCAGAGCGACGCTCCCGTCAGCACCCCCGCGGGTTCGCCGTCCACCACCTGGGCTCCGCGGGTCACGAACCAGAGCGGCGCGCGCAGCCCCGCGTCCGCCGCCCCCTGCACCAGGGCGAGCGCGCTCGATCCCATCCGCTCCAGCTCCGCGGTCAGCTCTCCGGGCGTCGGTTCCGCGCCGCCGCCGAGAGCTCCCTCCAGATGCGCCACCCCACGCACCGCCGCGCCCTCGGGGAGGGCCGCAAAGTAGGAGCGCCACTCCTCCCGACCCGCCGGAGGCGCCGGACCGCGGGCCACCGACTGATCACGCGCACGGAGTTCGCGCTCGAGGTCGCCCGCCAGGCCTTCTCCGCCCGCCAGCACGAACAGGCCCGGCGACGCCGGATGGATCGAGGACCCCGATGGGCTTTCCGCCCCGATGTCCTGCAATGCGCCGTCCGGACGCCCGGAGGGCGGCGCGGAGCGCCACGCCACCTCGTAGAGCAGGTCTTCGATTCCAGATCTCAGCAGCGCCGTCCGGTCCGCCCGCTTGAGCGTGTAACCGGTCACGCCACCGAACACGTCGCCTCCGGGGGTGTACAGGGCCAGGTCCGCCTTGCGCGTCTCTCCGGAGCGCTCTCCGAGCCGCGCGTGACAGACCACCCGGTCCGGGAAGGGGCCGGTCAGCCACAGCCGATCCCATCCGAACGGCAACAGGGCGCCTTCGGTCCCGCCCAGGTCCGCAAGGCCGGCCAGCACCTGGAAACAACCGTCCACCAGCGCGGGGTGCAGCGCGAGTCCGTCACGCTCCGCCTCGGCGGGCAGCGCCAACTCCCCCAGCGCGTCGGTCCGGCCCGCCCACAGCCCGACCAGGACCCGAAAGGCCGCACCCAGTTCGACGCCGTCGCGCCCCAGCCGACGATACGCCTCGGACGGATCCTCCGCGGTGAGATCCGCCTTGAGTTCATCGAGTTCGACGCGGTCGCGCGGCCGCACCGGAGGGGCACCGACCCGGCCCTCCGCGTGCAGTTCCCACCCGTCGCCGCCGTCGGCGCGACTGAAGACCTCCCAGACGTCTCCGTCCCGCAGGACCGTCTGGACGGTGCGGCCCGCGTCCGGCCCCAACACGAGCGGCCGGTGGATCTGGACATCCTCCAGCGCGAGGGCCGGCCCCCGTCCCAGCTCGCGCAGCAACTCGATCCCCTGCACCGCGTAGCACGCTCCCGGAACCACGACCTCCCCGAACACCCGGTGGTGGCCGACCCAACCGGGATGCTCCGGGTGGAACCCGGCCTCGAAGGACACGGCTCCTCCCGGAGAGTCCCGACGCGATCCCAGCAGCGGGTGGCCCGACTCCCGGATCCGGCGCGGCGGTTCCGGCGCCCAGTAGCGGTCCCGCTGGAACGGGTACGTCGGCAGCGACACGCGCCGCCGCCGCTCTCCCGCGAACAACCCCTCGAAGGCGATCTCCACCCCGGCCTCGTAGGCCCCCGCCACCGCCGCAACGAAGTCCCCGCGCCCCCCGCGACCCAGGCTCGCCAGCACCCGCGGCGCCGACCCCCCCGGCCACTCCCGCGCCGCCCGTTCCCCCAGCGCCGCGTCCGGGCCGATCTCCACCAGCACCCCCACCCCCCGCGCCGCCAGCGTCCCCAGCGCCGTCTCGAAGCCCGGCCCCACCGCCGCCGGACCGCCCCAACGGCCCTCCTCCGGAACGCCCTCCAGCAGCCGGCCGCTCACACCGCACACCCAGGGGACCGACGGGGCCGAAACGGAGACCCCCGCTTCGTCCGACGCCTCCTCCCCCGACCCCGGCGCACCACGCCGCGCCGCGAACCGCAAACCCCCCTCCAGATCGAACACCCCCGCCGCACCCGCCGCCGCAATCTCTCCCGCTCCCGCCCCGAACACCACCGCCGGCCGCACCCCCACGCTCCCCCACAGCGCCGTCAGCCCGCTCTGGACCGCATACAGCGCGGACGCCGCCCACTCCGGCCGCGCCGGACCGCCTCCCTCTCCGAACAACACCTCCAGCAGCGACCCCTCCCGCTCCTCCCCCAGCGCCGCCTCGCAACGGTCCACAACCGCCCGGAACACCGGCTCGCTCTCATACAGCTCCCGCCCCATCCCCGACCACGCGCCCTCCTCACCCGAATACAGGAACGCCACCTCCCCTCCCGACGGCTCACTCCCCCCTCCCGACTCCACCTCCGCCAACCGCTCCCGCAGCGATGCCGCGTCCCGGAACACCACCCCCGCGCGGCACCCGAAGTGGCTCCGGCCCACCCCCGCCGTCCACGCCGCATCCGCCAGCGGCGCGTCCTCGCCCAGCCACTCCCCATACCGGCCCGCCAGCTCCCGCAGCGCCCCCGCGCTCTTCCCCGACAGCGGCAGCACCCGCCACCTCCGCGCCGCCAGGGTCCCCCCCTCCGGCCCGGGCAACACCGCTAACGCCTCCGCCGCCGCCGACGCCTCGTAGCTCTCCACCACCAGGTGCGCGTTCGTCCCCGAATAGCCGAACGAACTCACCCCCGCTCGCCGCGGGCGATCCAACGCCGGCCAACCCGTCGCCTCCGACACCACCCGCACCGGCAACTCCGCCCACGCGATCCGCGGGTTCGGGCGCTCGAAGTGCAGGTGCCGCGGGATCTCCGCCGAGCCCAGCGCCAGCAGCACCTTGATCAGGCCCGCCACCCCCGCCGCCCCCTCCAGGTGACCCACGTTCGTCTTCACCGAACCCAACAGCAGCGGGCGCTCCGGGTCCCGACCCTCCCCATACACCGACGCCGCCGCCTGAACCTCCACCGGGTCCCCCAACTCCGTCCCCGTCCCGTGCGCCTCCAGGTAGTCCACCTCCGAACCCGCGATCCCCGCACGCCCCAGCGCCTCCCCGATCACCCGCTCCTGCGCCGGCCCGTTCGGTACCGTCAAACCCGCGCTCGCCCCGTCCTGGTTCACCGCCGAGCCCAGAATCACCCCCAGGATCCGGTCCCCCGACGCCTCCGCATCCGACAACCGCTTCAGCACCACCATCCCGCAACCCTCCCCCCGCACATACCCGTCCGCCGACGCGTCGAACGTCTTGCAGCGACCGTCCCCCGCCAGCATCCCCGCATCGGTGAAGATCCGGGTCAGCCCCGCCGACAGGATCGCGTTCACTCCCCCCGCCAACGCCAGGTCCGCCTCCCCCTGCAAAAGCCCCATCGCCGCCTGGTGCACCGCTACCAGCGACGACGAACACGCCGTGTCCACCGTGATCGCCGGACCCTCCAAACCCAGCGCGAACGAAACCCGTCCGACCGCCGTCGAGGCCACCACGCCGGTGGAGCGGTACAGATTGCTCGAAGGGTCCTCCCCCGGCGCCGACACCAGGGCCTCGTAGTCGTGACCGCACACACCCCCGTACACACCGGTCCGGCTCCCCCGCAGCCCGCCCGGGTCCACCCCCGCGTCCTCCAGCGCCGACCAACTCACCTCCAGCAGCAGCCGCTGCTGCGGGTCCAGCAACTCCGCCTCCACCGGCGCGATCCGGAAGAACCCCGCATCGAAACGGTCCATCCCCTCCACATACGCCCCGAACGGACGCGCCGCCTCCGTCTCCGCATCCACGTAGAGCCCATCCGGGCGACCCCGCGTCACCGCGCTCCCCTCCCTCCGGAGCAGCTCCCGGAACCCCGCCAGATCCGGCCCCCCCGGAAAACGGCACGCCATCCCCACGATCGCCACCCGCTCCGCCGAACCAGGACGCACCGCGACCCACGCTGGCGCGGCGGCGCGCTTCGGCTCGTCTTTCGGGGTCCGCGGCGCCGACCACAGTTCGCCGGCCAGCGCCGCGGCCAGCCGCGCCGCGTCCGGGTGGTCGAACACGGCCGTGTTGGACACCACGAGGGCTCCCGCGAAGGCCCGGTTCAACCGGTTCCGGAGTTCCACGGCCATCAGCGAATCCATCCCCAACTCGAAGAACCCCGCCTCCGCCGACGGCGCCGAGCGCAACCGCAGCACCGAACCGAGCTCCTCTTGCAGGAAACGCACGAGTTCCGCTTCCCGCTCGGCCGGCGGAAGCGCCTCGATCCGCCCCGCCAGATCACCCACCGGCGGCTCCGTCCCGGTTTCGCGGGTGGCGGCCAGTTCCGCAAACAGCGGGGAAGCCGAGGGCAGCGACGACCAGTCCACGGAGGCCGCCACCCTTGTGCCCGGATCGTGGCGCACGAGGTGCGAAAGCGTCCGCAGCCCGCGCTCGGGCGTGATCCAGTCCTGCGCGAACGCCGCGAGCCTCCCCGCGATCCGTTCCCGCTGCTCCTCCGCTTCGCCGACTTCCGACCAGGGGCCCCAGGCGATCGCCTGGCCCGGAAGGCCGAGCGCCCTCCGGTGGCGGGCCAACTGGTCGAGAAACGCGTTCGCCGCCGCGTGGTTCGCCTGGCCCGGGGTCCCGACGACTCCCGCCACGCTGGAGAACAGCACGAACAGGTCCAGTTCCCGATCCACCGTGGCCCGGTGGAGGCGCCACGCCCCCAGCACCTTCGGCCACAGCACCTGCTCGAACCGCCCCCAGTCCTGGTTCACCAGCGCGCCGTCAGAGAGGACTCCGACGCTGTGGATCACTCCCGCGAGCGGCAGCGTCTCGCCGTCCACCCGCCGCAGCATCGCCTCGACCGCCTTCCCCTCGGTCACATCCGCGATCTCCACCCGCACCTCCGCCCCCCGCGCGCGGAGCGCCACCAGCGCTGCTTCCGCGCCGGCGTCCGGCGCCCGCCGGCCGTTCAACACCACCGCGCCGGCGCCCCGCTCCGCCAGCCAGCCCGCCACTTCCAGCCCGATCCCCCCGAGACCCCCGGTCACGAGATAGCTTCGGTCCCCCCGCAGGCGACCTGACGCCAGCGCCGACGGCGCCAGCACGAGCTTCCCGACGTGGCGCGCCTTCCGCATCCGCTCCATCGCCGGACCCGCCGCCAGCAGCGGCCAGCGACCGCACGGCAGCGGCGGAAGCTCCGCCGAGCCCACCCGCGCCACCATTTCGCGAAGCACCCGCCCCACCCGCTCCGGGTCCTCCCTCACCAGGCGATCAAGCGCCAGCACCCGATACCGCACGTCCGGATGCGTCTCCTTCACCTGCTCGGCGGTCCAGATCCCCCGCTTTCCGATCTCCACGAAGCAACCCCCGCGCGCCACGCTGGCGAGGCCCGCCTCGATGAATCCGGCGCCGGTGAGACTGTTCAGCACGAGCTCCACTCCGGCGCCCCCGGTCACCTCCCGCACGCCGTCGGCGAACCCCGGATCGCGGCTGTCGAACGCCGCCTCCACGCCGAGAGACCGGAGGTATGCCCGCTTCGGCGCGCTCGCCGTCGCCAGCACCCGCAGCCCCGCCGCCCGCGCCAGTCCGATCGCGGCATGCCCCACGCCACCGGTCCCGGCGTGGATCAGGACCCACGCTCCGGGGGAGAGTTCGGCGAACGCGAGCGCCAACGCCGCCGTCGCGTATGCCACCGGAACCGTCGCGAGTTCCAACGCCGACAACCCCACCGGGGCCGGGGCCACCAGCTCCGCGCGCGTCACCACCTCCGGACCGAACGCCCCGAGCGCGAAACCCACCACCCGTTCTCCAACCCCGATCACCGTGACCTCGGGGCCCACTTCGACAACCCGCCCGCACATCTCGCCCCCGAGCGGCTGGTCCACGTCCACCACCCGCATCCCCACCAACACGTCGTGGAAGTTCAGCCCCGCCGCCTCCACCGCGACGCGGATTTCCCCGGGCCCGAGCGGTGTGGGCGGCGCCGCCTCCACCCGTAGCCCGGCGAGCGAGCCGCCGGGGTCCGGCGCGAGGCGCCAGCCGCCGTTCTCCGGGAGCGCCGGCCGCCTCCCCGCCGGCACGAGGCGCGCTACCCGTCGCTCCCCGCGCCGCCAGGCAATCCGCGTTTCTTCGTCAGGGCGCAGCAACTCGTCCGCCAACGCCGCCATCGGGAGCGGCGTCTCGGGGTCCAGATCCAGCAGGCGGGGTTTCAGATCCCCGTGTTCCTGCCCCACGACGCTTCCGAAACCCCAGAGCGTCGCCCCCGACAGAGCTCCTCCCGTCTCCCGGTCCACCACCTGAGCGCCCCGCGTTACGAACCACGAGCCGAGCACCGGACGTACTCCGGCGTCCGTCATCCCCTGTACCAACGCCAGCGCGCTCCCCGCCACTGCCTTGACCTGCGCCGCCAGCTCCGCCGTCGTCGCGGCGGACCCGTCCTCGCGCACCGCTCCAAGATGCACGACCCCGCGCAGCGGCGGGTCCTCCGGGAGTGACGCGAAGTAGCGGCGCCAACTCTCCCGGCCACCGTCCGCCGACGGCGCGACCTCCACCCGCTGCCCATTCCCGGTGAGTTCGGCGGCGAGCTCCTCCGCCATCCCGGCGCCTCCGGTCAGCACGAACAGGCCCGGGGTCGGAGTTGTTTCCGCGGGACCCCGCGCCAGCAGGACCGCCTGCCGGGCGATCCCGCCGAGGAACGCCGACTCCTTGAAGCCGGCGTCCGCGAGCGCTCGCCGCCAGATCCCGGACTCCACGAGCGGATAGGCCGACCGGTACGCGTCCGCGAAACGCCACCACCCCGGCAGGAGTCCGAAGGTCAGGTCCAGCCATCCCTCCGCCGCCGTCCCTTCGACGGCCACCAACAGCCCTGAAGGCGCGAGCAGGCGTCGGCAGTGATCCAGCGTCTCTCCGAGGTTTCGCGTCGCGTGGAGCACGTTCGCCGCCACCACCAGATCGAAGGCCCCCTCCGCAAACCCCTGCTCTTCCGGAGCCTGTTCGGCGTCGAACGCCCGGTAGCGGATCTCGGCCTCCCGATCTCCGAAACGGCGCTCGGCATCCGCAAAGAAGCCCCGGGAAACATCCGTGAACACGTAATCCACCCGTCCCGGCGGCAGGGCGTCGAGCAGCGCCGCCGTCGTCGCCCCGGTGCCCGCCCCCACCTCGAGGATCCGGAGCCGCCGACCCTCCGGCAACTCCGCCGCCGTCGCCACCGCCGCGGCCGCCATCCGGTTCACGGCCCGTGACGCCCCCGCCCCGCGGTACACGTCCGCCGCCCCCGGCGTACCTCCGAACAACAGTTCGAGCGGGTCGGCACGACCCCGCAACGCCTCGGGCAGCGCTACCCCGCAGCGGCGCAGGAATCCGCGCTCGATGGGTTTCGCCGGTCCCGCCGGAGGCCCCAGCCCCGATGGCAGGGGATCCTCTGCACCGGCCGCCACCCGCCAGCTCCCCGACGGGTCCCGGCTCAGGACATCGGCTTCCTCCAGAATCCCCAGCAGCCGGCCAAAGAGCCGGGCGTGCTCGCCCGTCACCTTGAGGCGACGGCGAAGTTCCTCCGCCTCGAACTGCTCCCCCGCCCTCCGCTTCCAGCCGAGCGTCTCGAGGGCCGAGAGCGTGAACCACTGCGCCTCGCGTTCCAGCTCCCGGTCGAGCGCGGCCAGCGCCGCTGGATCCAATTCCTCCGCCTCGAGATACCGCGCCGGCGCTCCGACCCCGGCCGCAATCGCGTCCGGCCGGCCCAAGAAGTTTGCCGAACGCAGTCCCACCGGCGGCCCGGTTCGCCAGACGGTCTCGTAGAGCAGCTCCTCGACCGCCGAACCCCGCAGCGACGCGCGGTCGGCCCGCTTGAGCGTGAACCCCCGCACCCCGCCCAGCGGAGTCCCCTCGCCGGTGTAGAAGGCGAGATCCGCCTTGCGGGTCTCCGCGGCCCCCTCTCCGAGCCGGGCATGGCAGAAGACGCGCTCCGGTAGCGGCGCCAGCAACCACAGGCGATCCCACCCGAGCGGCAGCCACAGGCGCTCCTCGTCCGGGACGGCCAGGTCGGCCAGGCCCCAGAGCACCTGGAAGCATCCGTCCAGCAGCGTTGGCGGCGCCAGGAGAGCCATCCGGCCGGACGTCTGCCTCAGCGCTACCTCCCCGAGCGCCTCGTTACCGTCCGACCACAGACCTTCCAGAACCTGGAACGACGGGCCGTAGGCGATTCCCCGGGACTGCAGACGCCGGTAGGTCTCACGCGCCTCCAACCGAACGAGCCCGGCGCGCACCGCTTCAAGATCCAGCGCCTCGACTTCGCCGGCAGAGGCACCCACCCGGCCCTCCACGTGCAGTTCCCACCCGTCGCCGCCGTCGGCGCGACTGAAGACCTCCCAGACGTCTCCGTCCCGCAGGACCGTCTGGACGGTGCGGCCCGCGTCCGGCCCCAACACGAGCGGCCGGTGGATCTGGACATCCTCCAGCGCGAGGGCCGGCCCCCGTCCCAGCTCGCGCAGCAACTCGATCCCCTGCACCGCGTAGCACGCTCCCGGAACCACGACCTCCCCGAACACCCGGTGGTGGCCGACCCAACCGGGATGCTCCGGGTGGAACCCGGCCTCGAAGGACACGGCTCCTCCCGGAGAGTCCCGACGCGATCCCAGCAGCGGGTGGCCCGACTCCCGGATCCGGCGCGGCGGTTCCGGCGCCCAGTAGCGGTCCCGCTGGAACGGGTACGTCGGCAGCGACACGCGCCGCCGCCGCTCTCCCGCGAACAACCCCTCGAAGGCGATCTCCACCCCGGCCTCGTAGGCCCCCGCCACCGCCGCAACGAAGTCCCCGCGCCCCCCGCGACCCAGGCTCGCCAGCACCCGCGGCGCCGACCCCCCCGGCCACTCCCGCGCCGCCCGTTCCCCCAGCGCCGCGTCCGGGCCGATCTCCACCAGCACCCCCACCCCCCGCGCCGCCAGCGTCCCCAGCGCCGTCTCGAAGCCCGGCCCCACCGCCGCCGGACCGCCCCAACGGCCCTCCTCCGGAACGCCCTCCAGCAGCCGGCCGCTCACACCGCACACCCAGGGGACCGACGGGGCCGAAACGGAGACCCCCGCTTCGTCCGACGCCTCCTCCCCCGACCCCGGCGCACCACGCCGCGCCGCGAACCGCAAACCCCCCTCCAGATCGAACACCCCCGCCGCACCCGCCGCCGCAATCTCTCCCGCTCCCGCCCCGAACACCACCGCCGGCCGCACCCCCACGCTCCCCCACAGCGCCGTCAGCCCGCTCTGGACCGCATACAGCGCGGACGCCGCCCACTCCGGCCGCGCCGGACCGCCTCCCTCTCCGAACAACACCTCCAGCAGCGACCCCTCCCGCTCCTCCCCCAGCGCCGCCTCGCAACGGTCCACAACCGCCCGGAACACCGGCTCGCTCTCATACAGCTCCCGCCCCATCCCCGACCACGCGCCCTCCTCACCCGAATACAGGAACGCCACCTCCCCTCCCGACGGCTCACTCCCCCCTCCCGACTCCACCTCCGCCAACCGCTCCCGCAGCGATGCCGCGTCCCGGAACACCACCCCCGCGCGGCACCCGAAGTGGCTCCGGCCCACCCCCGCCGTCCACGCCGCATCCGCCAGCGGCGCGTCCTCGCCCAGCCACTCCCCATACCGGCCCGCCAGCTCCCGCAGCGCCCCCGCGCTCTTCCCCGACAGCGGCAGCACCCGCCACCTCCGCGCCGCCAGGGTCCCCCCCTCCGGCCCGGGCAACACCGCTAACGCCTCCGCCGCCGCCGACGCCTCGTAGCTCTCCACCACCAGGTGCGCGTTCGTCCCCGAATAGCCGAACGAACTCACCCCCGCTCGCCGCGGGCGATCCAACGCCGGCCAACCCGTCGCCTCCGACACCACCCGCACCGGCAACTCCGCCCACGCGATCCGCGGGTTCGGGCGCTCGAAGTGCAGGTGCCGCGGGATCTCCGCCGAGCCCAGCGCCAGCAGCACCTTGATCAGGCCCGCCACCCCCGCCGCCCCCTCCAGGTGACCCACGTTCGTCTTCACCGAACCCAACAGCAGCGGGCGCTCCGGGTCCCGACCCTCCCCATACACCGACGCCGCCGCCTGAACCTCCACCGGGTCCCCCAACTCCGTCCCCGTCCCGTGCGCCTCCAGGTAGTCCACCTCCGAACCCGCGATCCCCGCACGCCCCAGCGCCTCCCCGATCACCCGCTCCTGCGCCGGCCCGTTCGGTACCGTCAAACCCGCGCTCGCCCCGTCCTGGTTCACCGCCGAGCCCAGAATCACCCCCAGGATCCGGTCCCCCGACGCCTCCGCATCCGACAACCGCTTCAGCACCACCATCCCGCAACCCTCCCCCCGCACATACCCGTCCGCCGACGCGTCGAACGTCTTGCAGCGACCGTCCCCCGCCAGCATCCCCGCATCGGTGAAGATCCGGGTCAGCCCCGCCGACAGGATCGCGTTCACTCCCCCCGCCAACGCCAGGTCCGCCTCCCCCTGCAAAAGCCCCATCGCCGCCTGGTGCACCGCTACCAGCGACGACGAACACGCCGTGTCCACCGTGATCGCCGGACCCTCCAAACCCAGCGCGAACGAAACCCGTCCGACCGCCGTCGAGGCCACCACGCCGGTGGAGCGGTACAGATTGCTCGAAGGGTCCTCCCCCGGCGCCGACACCAGGGCCTCGTAGTCGTGACCGCACACACCCCCGTACACACCGGTCCGGCTCCCCCGCAGCCCGCCCGGGTCCACCCCCGCGTCCTCCAGCGCCGACCAACTCACCTCCAGCAGCAGCCGCTGCTGCGGGTCCAGCAACTCCGCCTCCACCGGCGCGATCCGGAAGAACCCCGCATCGAAACGGTCCATCCCCTCCACATACGCCCCGAACGGACGCGCCGCCTCCGTCTCCGCATCCACGTAGAGCCCATCCGGGCGACCCCGCGTCACCGCGCTCCCCTCCCTCCGGAGCAGCTCCCGGAACCCCGCCAGATCCGGCCCCCCCGGAAAACGGCACGCCATCCCCACGATCGCCACCCGCTCCGCCGAACCAGGACGCACCGGTAGCCGCCTTCCCACCGGCGCCGCCCCTTCCAGCTCCCACGCCAGGTACCGGGAGAGCCGCACCACGTCCGGATGGTCGAAAACGGCCGTGTTCGACACCGTGAGCGCCCCGCTGAACGCGCGGCTCAGCCGCGTCTGCAACTCCACCGCCCTCACCGAGTCCATTCCCAGTTCGAAGAACCCCACTTCCGGCGGCGGCGGGGCGCTCAGGCGCAGCACGCTGACCAGTTCGTCCCGGACAAGCCGAAACAACTCGGCTTCGCGCTCCCCCGCCGGGAGTCCGGTGAGGCGCTCCGCCCGATCCCCGAGCGGGCCGGAGGCGGCCCCCTCGCTCGCCACGGCGGGCCCCGCCGCGAGTGCGGGAGGTTCATGCTCGGGCTCCGCCCCCCAGTAGCGCCGCCGCTGGAACGGGTACGTCGGCAGCGAGACCCGCCGCCGGCGTTCCCCCGCGAACAGACCCGGGAAGAAGATCGGCAGCCCCGCCTCATAGGCGGCGGCCACGGCGGCGGCGAAGCTCCCGCTCTGCGGACCGAGGCTCGCGATCACGGTCGGTTCCTCCCCGCCCGGCCACGCGGCCGACACCCTCGGACCGAAAACTGCCGCCGGCCCGATTTCCACAATCACCCCCACCTCCAACTCCGCGAGCATCTCCCGCACGGGCGCGACACACACGGATTCCAACGCCTGGCGACGCCAGTACGCCCCGTCCGGCGCCCGGTCCAGCAGTTCACCGCTCACGCCTGCCACCAGCGGCAGCGACGGCGCCGAACCCGGGGGCGCCGCGCGCTCCAGCGCATCGAGCGCCGTGAGCAGCGCGCCCGCACGCTCTCCGCAGCGCGGCAGTGAGCCCATCAACTCCCCCCGGCGCAGCGCGAACCGCAGCCCCTCCTCCACCTCGAACACCCCCGCCGCCGCCGCCGCCGCCAACTCCCCGCTGCCCTGCCCGAACACCGCCGCGGGCTTTATCCCGACTGCGGCCCACAGGGCCGTGAGCGCGCTCTGGACCGCGAACAGCGCCGGCTGCCCGAACTCCGGCCGGTCCAGCCCCTCCTCGTCTCCGAAGATCACCGCGAGCAGCGAACCCTCCCGTTCCTGGCGGAAGGCCTCCTCGCACCGTTCCAGAACCTCCCGCGCCGCCGGCTCGGTCTCGTGGAGACCCCGCGCCATCCCCGCCCACCGATTCCCATCCCCCGGATACAGGAACGACACCGGTCCGCCGCGCGCCGCCTCGCCGCCACCCTCCTCCGTGACCCGCTCCAACGCTTCCCGCAGCGAAGCCGCGTCCTCGAACACCAGCCCCGCGCGATGGGGGAAATGACGCCGCCCCACACCCGCCGTCCACGCCGCGTCCACCACCGGGGATTCCTCCGTCAACCAGGACCGATAGCGGCCGGCCAGATCGCGGAGCGCCCCCGCGGTCCTGCCGGAAAGCGGCAACAGGCGGTGGCGGCGCGAGGCGAAGTGCGGTTCGTCCGGACTCGGCGGGCCATCGGGATCCGGTCCCTGCCGGGAGACGCCGACCGGAGCCCTTAGCGGCAGCCGGCGTTCCGCGGTTCCCCCGACGATCAGGTGGGCGTTCGTCCCCGAAAACCCGAACGAACTCACCCCGGCCCGCGGCGGACGCTCCGCCGGCGGCCACGCCGTTTCCTCCGACACCACCCGAACCGGAAGCTCCGCCCAGTCCAGCCGCGGGTTCGGGAGGTCGAAGTGGAGCTGCCGCGGGATCCGTCCGGAACGCATCGAGAGCAGCACCTTGATCAGCCCGGCCACCCCCGCCGCCGCCTCCAGGTGGCCGATGTTCGCCTTTACCGACCCCAGCAGCAGCGGACGCCCGGCATCCCGTCCTTCGCCATACGCGGCTGCCGCCGCCTGCACCTCGATGGGGTCGCCGAGCTCCGTACCCGTCCCGTGCGCTTCCAGATAGTCCACCGCAGCGGGCTCGATCCCGGCTTGGGCGAGCGCTTCGCCAATCACCCGCTCCTGCGCCGGGCCGTTCGGGACCGTCAGACCGGCGCTTGCCCCGTCCTGGTTCACCGCCGAGCCCAGAATCGCCCCCAGGATCCGGTCCCCCGACGCCTCCGCATCCGCGAGACGCTTCAGGACCAGGACTCCGCAGCCCTCACCCCGGACGTACCCGTCCGCAGCCGCGTCGAACGTCTTGCACCGACCGTCCCGCGCCAGCGCCCCCGCTTCCGCCAGCGCCTCATGCAGCCACGGCGCCAGAAGGACGTTCACGCCGCCGGACAGCGCCAGATCCACTTCACCCCGCTGCAGTCCGACCACCGCCTGGTGGATCGCCACCAGGGACGAGGAACACGCCGTGTCGATCGCCATCGCGGGTCCCGCCAGTCCCAGCGAGAAAGCCACGCGGCCGATCGCCGTCGAGGCACTCGTGCCGGTAGCGCCGTACAGCACCCGCCTTCGGTCGCCGAGCACATGCTGGTAGTCGTTCGAGCCGATCCCGACGTACACCCCGGCCCGGCTACCTTCGAGGCTGGCCGGGTCGAGTCCCGCGTCCTCCAGTGCCTCCCAACTCACCTCGAGGAGCAGCCGTTGCTGCGGGTCGAGCAGCTCCGCCTCCACCGGCGCGATCCGGAAGAACTCCGCGTCCAACAGGTCCAGACCGGGCAGGTACGCCCCGAACCGGTCTCCATCCTCGCCCGTCAGCGGTCCGCCGGGACGGCCGCGGGTCACCGCGTCGCCGCCCGCCTCGAGCAGTTTCCAGTAGCCAGCCGGCCCCTCGCCGCCCGGAAACCGGCAACCGATCCCGACCACGGCGACCGTCCCGTCCTGCGGGAGGTCCGCATGCGGTCGGGCGCGAACCGACACCGACGCCTCGCCATCCAGCGCCGCGGCGAGCCGTTCCGCCAGCCGCTCGACGTTCGGGTAGTCGAAGGCCAGACTCGGCGGCGCCACGAGCGCCCCCGCAAGGGCCTGGTTGACACGGTTCCGCAGCTCCAGCGCGAGCAGCGAGTCCATTCCCAGATCGAAGAAGCCGACCGTGGGGTCGGGCGCCGCCGGAAGTTGCAGAACCCGGCGCACTTCCGTCTTGACGAACTCGCCGAGCACTGCGCGCCGCTCGGACATCGCCGCCCCCCGCAACCGCTCCGCCAGAGGCGCCGGCGGTCCTCCGTCCGGCTCGCGCAACCCGGGCTCCGGCGTCAGGTCGGCAAGCAGCCCCGGCGAGCCACGCGAAACGAACCGGGACCAGTCCACCGGCGCCACGGCCACGGAAGTCGACCCCCGCCCCACCAGGACATCGAGCGCTTCCAATGCCTCCTCGGGTCGCAGCCAGCCGATCCCGATCCGCTCCAGGTGCGGACCCAGGCGCTCCCGATGCCGCGCGCCCATCCCTTCCCCCGACCACGGCCCCCACGCAACCGCCTGGCCCGCGAGGCCCAGCGCCCGCCGGTGCCGCGCCAACTGGTCCACGAACGCGTTCGCGGCCAGGTAACCGGATTGACCCGCGTTTCCGATCACCCCGGTCAGGGTCGAATACAGAACGAACAGGTCCAACTCCAGATCCTGCGTCGCGCGGTGCAGGCGCCACGCCCCCACCGCCTTCGCCGCCAACATCTCCTCGAACAACGGCCAGTCGTGGGTCGTCAGCGCGGCGTCCCGAAAGGCCGCCGCGCAGTGGATCAACCCGCCGAGCGGCGGCAACCCGGCGCCGGAACCCGAATGCGCCACCAGACGTTCCGCCACGCCCGCCTCGCTCACATCCCCGAGCTCCACCCGTACCTCGGTGCCCCGACGCGCCAGCTCGGCGATCCGCCGCGACCCCGCCGCGTCGGGAGAACCGCGCCCGTTCAACACCACCGCGCCCGCGCCCCGCTCCCCGAGCCATGCGGCCGTCAGCAGCCCGAGCGCGCCAAGGCCTCCCGTGATCAGGTAGGTCCGATCCGCTCGGATCCGCCCGCCCGCATCGCCGCGGGCCAACTCTTCCGACGCCCGGTCGTCCCCGACCGGAGCACCCGGCGGCGACCACCGCACGAGGCGCGGCGCGCTTCGCATCCCGCCACGCCAAGCCGTCTCACGCTCCGCATCGGGCTGGAGCAGTTCCTCGCACAGTGCGTCCACCGATGGCTTCGCGTCCGGGTCCAGATCCACGAGCCGCAAACCCAACTCGGGCGCCTCGCGCGCCAGCGCCCTCCCGAATCCCCAGAGCGCCGCCCCCGACAGTTCTCCCGACCGCTCGCCGCCCAACACCTGCGCACCCCGCGTCACGAACCACAGCCCGCCGGGAGGCGAGAGCTCCGCGTCCACCAGGCCCTGCGCCAACGCCAGGGCGCGCGACCCCGATGCGCCCAGATCCTCGGCGAACTCCGCAGCGTTCGCCTCCACTCCCCGGCCCTCGAGCCCACCGAGATACACGACCCCCCGAAGCGGCTCCGTTTCCGCGAACTCCCGGAGCGCTCCCACCCACGACGTTCGCCGCCCCATCTCCACGCGCAACCGCCGGAAACCGACTCCGCCGACATCCGCCTCGTCGTCACCGGCGAGCGCCACCCGACGCCCCCGCTCGGCGAGCGCCGCCGCCAACTCGCTCCCGACCGCCAGCGCCCTGCCCGTCCCCGGCGCCGCCAGCAGCCACCCGCCGCCGTCTCGCTCCGGGTCCCCCCCGGTCCGGGACGCTTCCCGCCATTCGAGCTGGTAGATCAGGTCTTCCAGGCGTGCGACCGCCGAACCCGACGCCGGCCGCGCGGACCGGGAATCCCCCACCCAGTGGCGCGTGCGTTGGAACGCATAGGTCGGGATAGACACCCGGCGCCGACGCTCCCCGGCGAAGAGTCCCTCGAATGCAATCCGCAGCCCCGCCTCGTACGCCCCCGCGACGGCGCCAGCGAAGCCGGTCCGTCTCCGGCGTCGCAGACTCGACACCACCGCGGGCGCCTTGCCGGTCGGCCACGCCGCCAGCGCCAGCGGACCCAGGACCGCTTCGGGCCCCAGTTCCACCAGCACTTCGACACCAAGCTCCGCCAGCGTCCCGAGCGCCGTTGCGAAGCGCACCGGTTCCCGCGCCTGGCGACGCCAGTACGCCGCATCCGGAGCCTCTGCGACCAACCGCCCGCTCACGCCGCTCACCAGCGGTATCGCGGATGCCGAACCCGCCGGCGCCGCTGTCTCCAGGTCCTCCAGAACAGGAGCGAGCAGAGCGCTGTGGAAGGCATGGCTCGTCTTCAGGCGCTCCGTCCGCACGCCGAACGCCGTGAGCCGCTCCGCGAAGGACCAAAGCGGCGCCCGCGGCCCGCTCACCACGCAGTGGGTGCCGTTTTCGGCCGCGAGTTCCAGACCGGATTCCGGAGCTGCCTCGTTCTCCTCCGCCAGCGACGCAGCCACCGCCTTCCGGGAGGCGAACACCGCGAGCATGCCGCCCGCGCGCTTTCCCCGCCGGGGTAGCGCGCCCATCAGCGCCCCTCGCCGCAACGTGAAGCGCAACCCCTCCTCCACGCCGAACACGCCTGCGGCCGATGCCGCCGCCACCTCCCCGACGCCGTGGCCGAAGACCGCCTCGGGGCGCACCCCGACGCCTGCCCAGAGCGCCGTCAGCCCGCTCTGCAGGGCGTAGAGCGCCGGCTGCGTCCATTCCGTCCGCGGCAGCCCCTTCGCGTCTCCGAACAGCACCGCCCGCAGCGAACCCTCCCGCTCGCTGCGGAACACCGTCTCGCAGCGATCCACCACCTCCCGGAACGCGGGCTCGCTCTCGTAGAGGTCCCGCCCCATCCCCGCCCACGGACTCCCCTCGCCCGTGTAGAGGAACGCCACCTTCCCGCGCCGCACGAGCGTTTCCCCGGCCCCCCGCTCGATCTCCTGCAACCGGGTGCGCAGGGACGCCGCATCGCGGAACACCAGGCCTGCCCGCTGCCCGAAGTGGCTCCGCCCCACGCCCGCCGTCCACGCGGCGTCCGCGAGGGACGATTCCTGCCCGAGCCACGACCGGTAGCGGCCCGCCAGTTCGCGAAGCGCGGCGGGGGTCTTTCCGGAGAGGGGAAGGAGACGGTACCGGCGGGGGACGAGGAGTGTTTTTTCCGCCGCGGGCGGACGCCGCCGGTCGCGAACGGACGACCGCTCCGAGATCCGCGCTCTCTGCGCCTCCTCCGGCGGCGCCTCCATCACCACATGGGCGTTCGTTCCGGAGTACCCGAAGGAACTCACCCCCGCTCGACGCGGACGCCCCTTCGGCGGCACCCACGGCACCGGCGTCGTCGTCACCGAGAGCGGCAGACGCCGCCAATCGAGCCGGGGGTTCGGCTCCCCGAAATGCAGGTGCCGCGGAATCACTCCCTCCCGCATCGCGAGCAGCACCTTGATGACGCCCGCCACCCCCGCCGCCGCCTCCAGGTGCCCCACGTTCGTCTTGACCGAGCCCACCAGCAACGGGCACCCCGGGTCCCGGCCCGCCCCGTACGCCGCCGCCGCCGCCGCCAGTTCGACGGGGTCCCCGAGCGGCGTCCCGGTCCCGTGCGCCTCCAGGTAGTCCACGGACGCCGGTTCCACCCCCGCCCGGCCGAGCGCCTCCGCGATCAGTCGCTCCTGCGCCAGGCCGTTGGGCGCCGTCAGACCGGCGCTCGCACCGTCCTGGTTCACGGCGCTCCCCAGCACGAGCCCCAGCACGCGGTACCCGGCCGCCCGCGCCTGCCCCAGCCGCGTCAGCGCCAGCATCCCGCAACCCTCGCCCCGCGCATAGCCGTCCGCCGACGCGTCGAACGACTTGCAGCGGCCCTCCGGCGACAGCATCCCGGCCGCCTCGAACGCCTCGGTCAATCCCCACGTCAGCACCGCGTTCACCCCACCCGCCAGCGCCAGATCCACCTCGCCGCGGTCCAGAGCCGCCACCGCCTGATGGATCGCGACCAGGGACGCGGAGCACGCCGTGTCCACGGCGATCGCCGGCCCCTCGAACCCCAGCGTGTACGCCACCCGACCGACCGCCGCCGAAAAACTCGATCCCGTCGAGCGGTAGAGATTCGGAGCCGCCTGCGCCACCAGGCCCTGGTAGTCGCTCGCGAACATTCCCGCATACACCCCCGTCCGGCTCCCCCGCAACCGATCCGGCGCGATCCCGGCGTCCTCGAGCGCCTCCCAACTCACCTCCAGGAGCAGCCGCTGTTGCGGATCCATCAACGCCGCCTCCACCGGCGCGATTCCGAAGAACTCCGCGTCGAACCGATCAGGCCGCGGCACGTACGCCCCCCAGACCTCCGACTCCCGGCCACCGAGCCCCGGGAGAGCTCCGTCCGGCCGACCGCGCGTCACCAGATCCTCGCCGACCGCCAGACGCCGCCAGAAGTCCTCCACGCCCCCGCCGCCCGGGAACCGGCAACTCATTCCCACCACGGCGATCGGTTCCCGGGTCGGCAACTGCCTCGCCGGGACCCACCGGTCCGGCGAGACCGGCCCGGAAGAGGACTCGCCGAACTGTTCGGCCACCCGAGCCGCCAGCCGCCGCGCATCGGGATACGAGAAGACCTCCGCCTCCGTTACCCGAACCCTGCCATCCAAGGCCCGGTTCAGCCGGTTCCGAAGCTCCGCGACCTCCAGCGACTGCATCCCGAGCTCGAAGAATCCCGTGTCCGGGGCGGGAGGGGCTTCCAGCCGCAGCAGACCCTGAACTTCACGCACCAGAAAAGCCTCCAGACGCTCGGCGCGCGCCGAAACCGACCCGTCCCCGCCCCACACCGCGAGGTCGCGTCCCTCCTCGGGGTCGGAACCATCGTCCGGCTCGTCCACCCAGTACCGCCGGGCCTCGAACGGGTACTCCGGCGCCGAGACCCGCCGACCCCGGGACTGTCCGAAGAGCGAGGTCAGGGGAACCGGCGTCCCGGATTCCCAGGCAGCCGCGAGTCGTTCCGCGCGACCCGGCTCCTCCGGGCCGGGTTCCAACGGCCGGTCGGCTTCCGTCGCCGAGGACACCCGGCGCCCGGCCTCGCCCGCCTCCACCCGGAGCAGTCCGGCGCGCAGTTCCGCCTCGTCGTGAAACACCACCCCCGCCCGAACCTCGAACCGGCTGCGCCCGACGGTGGCCGTCCACGCCAGGTCCCGCAAGCGCGTCCGGCCCCGCGTGTCCAGCCACGCCCGATACCGCCCCGCCAGACGCCGGAGCGACCCAGCCGTCCTGGCCGACAGCGGAAGCACCAGCGGTCCTCCAACCGCAGCCGCGGGGACCTCCGTCTCGTCCGGCCGCGGAGTCCCCTCCAGCAGGACGTGCGCGTTCGTCCCCGAGAGCCCGAACGAACTCACCGCCGCACGCATCCGGTCCCGGGTGGCGGGCCATGCCGTCGCCTCCGCCACCACCCGCACCGGCAGCTCCTCCCACCGGATCCGCGGGTTCGGCGTCCGGAAGTTCACCTGGGCCGGAATCCGCCGCGATCCCATTGCCAGGACCACCTTGATCAGGCTCGCGACACCCGCTGCCGCCTCCAGGTGCCCAAGGTTCCCCTTGACCGAGCCGAGCAGCAGTGGCCGCAGTGCATCGCGGTCTCGCCCGTACACCGACAGGGCCGCCTCCACTTCGATTGGATCCCCGAGCGGGGTGCCCGATCCGTGGCCCTCCAGATAATCCACCGCCGACGGTTCCCAGCCGGCGCGCCACAACGCCTCCTCGATCAGCCGGGCCTGCGCCGGCCCCCGCGGAACCGTCAGCCCCGCGCTCGCCCCGTCCTGATTGACCGCGGATCCGCGGATCACCGCCAGAATCCGGTCTCCGGCCGACAAGGCGGCATCCAGCCGCTTCAGGACCACCATCCCGCACCCCTCCCCCCGCACGTACCCGTTGGCCGCCGCGTCCCAGGAACGACACCGTCCGTCCGGCGACAAGAGCCCCCCGTTCGCAAACGTCTCGGTCCGAAGCCCGCTTGCAATGACATTCACTCCGCCGGCCAGCGCCAGCTCCGCTTCCCGCCGCAGCAGCGCCCCTGCCGCCTGATGCACCGCGACGAGGGACGACGAGCTGGCGGTATCCACCGCGACCGCCGGTCCCTCGAATCCCAGTGCGAACGCGACCCGCCCGATCGCCGTACTCGCGCTCGTGCCCGTCACCGCGTACACGCTCCGCGCCTGCGCCGGAGACAGCAGTTCCCGATAACCGCTCGCGCCGATCCCCGCAAAGACCCCGGCGCGGGTCCCGCTGAGAGAATCCGGTGGAATTCCCGCGTCTTCCAGCGCGTGCCAGCTCACCTCCAGCAGCCATCGCTGCTGCGGATCCATCAAGTGCGCTTCGGCGTCCGGGATCCCGAAGAAGGCCGCGTCGAAACGGTCCATGCGTTCCACGAACGCCCCGAACCGGCATGGATCCGGGACGGAACGCACGTCCTCGAACAGAGTCCCGACCCGACCCACCCCCGAGCCCGGTTTTCCCTCCTCGACCGCATCACCCCCTGCCCACAGCAATTCCCCGAAATCCGCGAGGCCCCCGCCCCCGGGGAACCGGCAAGCCATACCCACGATCGCCACCGCGTCCCCACCCTCCTCCCCGGCGGCGCCCGGCGGCCCACGCCTCCGGTCGCCACCCGTGGGGCGTCCCTTCCCCGGGGCCGCGCTCGAATGATCGAACGGCGTCGTCGAAGACCTCCGATGCGCCTCGCCGCGCCGCCGGTTCGAACGCGGTGGCGGCGACTCCTCCGCCGGCGAGTCCCCTACGGACACCGGAGCCATACCCCGGAAGGACGAACCGGGAATCTTCCGGTGGAGACCCTCGACCCGTGATGGAGAGGGTGTGGCCGCGGATGGCGCGGTCTCTTGTTCTTCGGTCTGCCGCGAACCGGCCCTATCGGAGCCTCGCAAAACCGAACCCACCGCTGCTGTTACCCCGGCAAGCCATCATGGCACACCCCAGGAGCAAGCGCTACCACAGGCGAACTCCGGGCCGGAACGGCTCCGGGAACCCGGGGACGGACTCCGGATCAGATAATTCATCTTCGTGACAATTTCGCAGTTCGACCCAATTGTGTGCATGAAAACCACACGATCCGCCCCGACCCACGGCACCGCCATCCTGGATTCGCGGGGTCTCCTCCAGGCTACGAAACGCGGATCCGGCAGGTCCACACGACCGCCCGGCGCCACGAGTTCCGGCTCGCCGGCCGGCAAATGGAGACCGGCAGTCCGCCCCCCCGTTGCCTCCGACGCTCGTCCCCCGCGGAGGTCGAGATCAGGGAAGAACCAGGCCGCATCTGGCCGCGAAGGCCCGAATCCGGGCTGCGCAGACGTCCGGTTTCTCGAGGAAGAGCAGGTGGGTCGCCTCCGGGATGAAGTCGTAGTCGCACTCGACGAGAACGCGCAGATTGAAGCTGGGAATGAACGAATAGGGCAGCGTCGGATCCGCCCCGAGCACTCGGACGGGACATTGCAGCCGCGTGAGCTCCACCACGACTCCGAAGGCGCTGACGTACTCGGCGATGTGCGCCTCGTACTCACGGGGACAGCGGAGCACCCAACCGCCGTCCGGCTCCTCCCCAAACGTGCTTCGCCCCAGGAGCTCCCACCCACCGGCGACCGGCTTGAAGAACGTCCCTCCGACGACCTCCATCATCCAGACGAATTTCTCAAGACTCTCGAATCGAACCGTGCGACGCCGAGCACGGCGGGCCATCCAGGCGCCGCTGGCGTCCAGCCGCGCATACGTGATACCCGGTTTGCAGAGCGGCGGATCCAGCAGGAAGAGGCCTTCGTACCCCTTGGCGAGGGAGGGGGAGAGGCAGGCCGCGAGCGCCGAGGTGGAATGGAACACCCCGAGCGTCGGTTTCTGCCCAAAATGGCTCCGCACTTCGCCGGTGACGTAGTCAAGATCCTTCGCAAACTGCGGCACGTTGTGGCGCATCACGTTGCCTACGCCGTTCCAGCCGTGGTTTCGGAGGTCGAAGACCATGACATCGAACTCATCGAGCAACCTGCCCCAGACCAGGTAGTAGCTGTCCGCCGCGAATCCGTTTCCGTGGCTGAGCACGATCCGCGGACCATCCGGATTCCCGTGACGCCGCACCGTGACCCCGTCGCCATCGGGCAGCCGCACCTCATGAATGGCTGTCGGCGGCGGGACCGTGAAGGGCGGATCCGATACGAGGGTCATGCGCTCCCCGGGAGGCGGCGAACGCCGCAGCGCCCTACCGGCACGCGACCGTCCGACAGGACTCCGTGTTTCTCATGCGGAACCACCCGACATGCGGGCGATTCCACCAACTCCGGCAGCGGGGGACGGATGATCGGCGAGCGGAACCCCGCCGCCCGTTCCCGGAGGACGTGGACTTGATCGCCACCGGGCGCCCGCGCGGGATGGCCCTCCCGCCTCCGTCTGTCCTGGTCCGGATGTTTCCGGACTGCCGGGTCAATCCGAATTGGGCCAGTCCGGATCAATAATGGCCATCCAGTTGAACGCGGGCGGATCCTGGTCCGCGCTGGAGACCGCGAAGTCGTCGGCGCTGAGGTTGAGGCCGAACTCGGCATTGACGCTCGTCATCAATTCAGCTTGCTGAAGCGAAGAAAGCCCCAATGCATCATTGAGCTTCTCGACGTCGATGGTGGCGTTCGGGCCGATCTGCGCCACCAACAACTCGAAAAATCGTGCGACTCGTTCCTGTCTGGTCACGGCAACACCTCCTGCATCTCGGGTGGATTCGTTGCGTTCTTCATGGGCGGTACCCTCTGCGACAGCACCGGAAGAGATTCCCAAGCTGTCGTTAACAACATTAACAGTGTCACCAGCGAATCCTGGGAGCAAGACCCAATACGTACGAGCCCCCCTTGGGGGGAGGGACCGAGGAAACGGCGCGGGTTGCGAGCGCTTTCCCCGAGGTCTCGCCGAGCGCGGCGACGAGATCCAGTCCGGTCCGGAAAACCGGCTCCGCTGGCCGGCGCCGCGAGGGAACCCCGCGCGTCAGACGCGAAGATCCGTCCGCCGCGGCGGCGATCCGGTAAGCCCGGCACCGGGCATCCGGCCGGCGCTCGCCAGGTCGTAGAGGACCGGCACCACAAAGAGGGTCACGAGCGTGGCGAACGCGACCCCGAATGCGAGCGACGTGGCCATCGTGACGAGCAGTTCGGCCTGGAAAGCCCGTTCGAGGATCAGCGGCCCGACGCCCGCGCAGGTGGTGATCGTGGTGAGGACCACCGGGCGGAAACGCCGCGGCGCGGCCGACAGCGCCGCTTCCCGGGGAGACCGGCCGGCGCGGCGGCTCCGGTTCATGGAATCGAGCAACACCAAGGCGTCGTTCACCACGATGCCGACGAGCGGCGCCAGACCGAAGGCGCTCATGGGATCGAAACGCAAACCGAGCAGCAGATGTCCGAACACGGCGCCGGCGAGACCGAAGGGCACCGCGGCCATGACGACGAACGGCTGGACGAAGGATCCGAGGGGCACCGCGAGGAGGACGTACACCACCATCACGGCCAACAGGAGGTTGCGCACCAGCACCGGGTTGGCCCTGGCGTGTTCGCCGGCGAGTCCGGTGATCTCGAAGCGGGCGTCGGGAAAGCGGTCCCGCAACTCGGGAAACACCCGGCGATGCGCTTCGGCGAGCACCGCCTCGGGGAGTGCGTGCGTGGAGTCCACGTTCGCAAACACCGTGGCCGCGCGCGCCGAATCCACCCGGCGGACCACGGAGTCCCCGCTGTCGCTCACGATCCGGGCCACTTCCCCAAGCGGTATCGCGGCGCCGTCCGGGCGGCGAACCGGGAGGGACGCCAACCCGAGAGCGCCGCCCGACTCCCCACGAGGAGCCCGGAGGACGATCCGCAGTTCCTCGCGGCCGCGCTGGACCCGGCGCACCTCCTCCCCATGAAATGTCTGACGAAGCTGCCTTCCCGCGGCGCCGGCGTCAAGGCCGAGACCCGCTCCTCCGGACCGGGTGCGCGCCACCAGTCCCGGCGCCACGGACTCGAAGTCGTCCCAGACGGATGTGACGCCGGGGAGGACCCGCAACCTTTCCGCCAAGGCGGTGGACGCGGCGCGGACCGTCCCGGGGCTGGGGCTGCGGACCCGGATGGAAACATCCGACTGCTGACCGAGGCCCTCGCCGACCACGGTCACGTTCGCACCGGCGGGCGCCGGCGGCATGCGGGCGCGCAGCCGATCGGCCACGTCCCGGTTCGTAAGGAACGGGCGGTCCGAAGGCGATGCGAGCCGCCAGGTGATCTGGCCGATCTCGGCGGCCGCACTCCCTCCCGTCGCGCCAAGGGACTCTCCCAGACCGAGCGGAAACTGCTGTCCGACCAGCACCGCGCGGCGTCGCTCCAAGTCCACGCCGAACTCGGTTCTGATCTCCTCCCGGAAGCGGTCCACCACTCCGTTGAGGCCGGCGATCACGTCGCGCGTCGCCTCCGGCGGGGAGCCCGGGGGAAGCCGTACCAGAACGTGAACCGTATTGTCTTCGAGGGGCACCTGCGTCACGACCGGGACCCAGCCCCCGGCGAGCAGCCCGACCGCCAGAGCGAGCGAGGAAACGGCGATCCCCAAGGTCATGAGGCGATGGGCGAGCGTCCACCGGAGCGCCGGACGGTAGATGCGGCGCACCGCGGCGTCGAAGCCGCGGCGGCATGACGCCCGCACCCGCGCGAGCCCGCGGTTCGGGCGCACCGGGAGACCCCCCTGCGCCAGGTGGTGGGGCAGGACCCAGGCCACCTCCAACAGGGAAAACGCCAGGACCGGAATGACGACCCGGGGCAGATCGGCGACGAGTTCACCGAAGACGCCCGGGATGCCGAGGAGCGGGGCGAAGGTCACCATCGTGGTGAGCACCCCGAAGGCGGCGGGGAAGAACACCTGCCGCGTACCGCGGATCGCGGCCTCTTCCGCTCCGTCGCCGCCAGCCTCGATCCGGTGCTGGATGCTCTCGCCCACCACGATGGCGTCATCCACCACGACGCCGAGGGCCATGATGAAGCCGAACAGGCTGACCATGTTGAGGGTAATCCCGAGTCCGGGCATCAACAGGAAGGCGCCGAAGAACGTGAAGGGCAGTCCGGCCGTCGTCCAGACGGCGAGACGGGTCGAGAGGGTGAAGAACAGCACCAGGAAGATGAGGCCCAGACCCAGCAATCCGTTCCGGATCATCAGCGCCAGGCGGTCCGTGAACACCTCGGCGGCGGAGTACCACGGAGTTGCGGTGAGTCCGTCGGGCAGCGGGAGATTCCGAACCACCGTCACGACCCGGTCCGTCGTCTCCCGCAGGCGACCTCCCTCCGGGAGACCCACCGTCAGGAAGACGGCGGGCTCGCCGTCCATCCAGGCCTGCCGTCCGGTGACGTCGAAGCCGTCCTTCACGGCGCCCACGTCGCCCACCCGGACCACGCCCCCGTCCGGAGCGACGATCAACGGAATCCGTGCAACATCTCCGGCGCGCGCCGCGGCGCCTTCGCTGCGCACCCGGAGTCTGCTCGTTCCGCTCCGCATCGCGCCGGCCGGGACGTCCGCAGTCGCCTCCCGAAGGGCGGCCGCCACCCGGTCGAAGGTCAGCCCGAACCGGGTCAGGTTCTCCTGAGGGATCTCGATCGCCATCTCGAAATCCCGGCCGGTGAGCCGTTCTGCGCCCAACACCCCGGGAACGGCCGTCACGGCGTCCTGCACCAGCCGGGCCGCTTCCCGCAGGCTTCGTTCGTCGGTGCGCCCGTGCACCGCGATCCGCAGGATCTCGCGTGATGCCGTTACCTCGGACACCACCGGATCCTCCGCAGCCGCCGGGAGAGTCTGGAGCGACGCGACGCGCTCCCGCACGATGTCACCGACCCGCCGCGCGTCGGCGTCTCCATCGAGCACGAGCAGGAACACCGCCGCTCCGTCCGTGGCGACCCCGCTCGTTTCGGTGACTCCCGCGATCCCCTGCAGGGCTTCCTCCAGACCGAGCAGGACCCGTTCTTCGACGAGGGTTGCCTCGGCCCCCGGAAGCGCCACACCGACACGGATGGCCGACGGCGTCGTCTCCGGGATGAGCTGGTGGGGAATCTCTCCCAGCGTGAGGTAACCGGCCAGGCAGACGCCGAAGAAGACGAGGTTCGCCGCCACCCGGTTCCTGACGAACCAGGCAATCACCCCGCTCGAACGACCACTTCCGCCCGCGGGCGGTTCCGCCGTCACGCCGCCGACCGCGCCGGTGTCCGGCAGCGGAGGTCCGGCGCCGACGCGCGCGAAGACGCACGAGCCGGCACCGACGACGACCGTACCAAGGTTGACCCGGTTGACATGGTCGAAAACAGGAACGTGGAACGAGTGTACCGGGCGCCCGGCGCCGCCCAGCGGACTCCCAACGCCTCGATCAGCGGCCCAGCACCGCGGTCAGAGCGGCTGCCACTTCGTCCACCTGGGCCTCGGTGATCACGAGCGGGGGCAGCAGCCGGATCACGGTGGACCCGGCCGGCAGCGCCAGCACCCCGTTCGCCATCAGCCGCTCCAGCGTGGGGCGGCATCGCTCCCGCAGCTCGATCCCGATCATCAGGCCCAACTGCCGCACGGCCCGCACCCGAGCGGGGGGCTGCAGGGAGAAGCGTTTGCGGAACCGGGCGCCGCGCCGCTCCGCGCGCTCGGCCAGCCGTTCGTCCTCCATGAACCGGATGGCGGCGAGCGCCGCCGCGCACGCCAGGGGGTTGCCCCCGAAGGTGGTGCCGTGCTTGCCGACGAGCGGCGGCAGCCGTTCGCCCGCGAGCACCGCGCCCATCGGCACCCCGCCGGCGATGGCCTTGGCCACGCACATGAGGTCCGGCTCGACCTCGTAGCGTTCGCAGGCGAACATCCGGCCGGTGCGGCAAAAACCCGTCTGCGATTCGTCCAGGATGAGCATGGCGCCCGCTTCGTCGCAGGCGGCGCGAACGGCCTGGAGATACTCCGGCTCGGCGGGCCGCACGCCGCCCTCCCCCTGCACCGGTTCCAGCAGCACCGCCGCCGTGTCCTCGCCGACCGCGGCGCGCAGCTTCCCGGCGTCGCCGAACGGCGCGAAGGAAAAGCCGGGGACCAGCGGCGCGAAGGGTTCGCGGTAGTCCTTCCTGAACGTCGCGCTGAGGGCGCCCATGGTGCGGCCGTGGAAGCCGCGCATCGCGGAGACGATCCCCGTGCGGCCGGTGGCGAGACGGGCGAACTTGAGGGCCGCTTCCACCGCTTCGGCTCCCGAGTTGCAGAGGAAGGCCCGGGTGAGCCCCCGCGGTGCGATGGAAACGAGCTTCTCGAGGAGCTCGGCCCGGCGGTCGTTGTAGAAGATGCCGGGGCAGGTCACCAGGGTCCGCGCCTGGTCGCTGATCGCCTGCGCCACCGCGGGATTGGCGTGCCCGACGCTCGCCACGCCGATCCCGCCCACGCAGTCGAGATAGCGGCGTCCCCGGTCGTCCCAAACCTCGGCGCCGCTGCCGCGCACCAGCGTCAGGTCCCGCTTGGGATAGACCTCGAGCCCCCGGGTCCGCTCGACCTCCTGGAAGTTCACTCGATCACCGTCCCCCGTCCCGCGAGCGCGTCCCGGAGGGGGTGCTCCCCGCGCCCGTCGGCGATCACCACCCGGGTGCCGCCCGTCGCGACCAGCCGCTTGAGGGCCAGCATCTTCCGCTTCATGCGTCCCGAGACCTGCGCTTCGCGCCGTTCCACCTCGGCGCGGGACATCCGGGGGACGATCGAGGCGGGGTCGTCCGGGTCTTCCAGAAAACCGGGGGCTTCGATCAACTGGACGACCAGCTCGGCGCGGAGTGCGTCGTTGAGGACCGTCAGGATGTCGTCGTTCTCCGAATTGATGGCAGCGCCCTGCTCGTCGAGGATGGGGACCGTCAGGACCGGCGCCAGCCCGCGGTCAAGCAGGAGGCGCAGCAGCCCCGCATCCACCTCCGCCGGCTTGCCCGACAGGTCGCGCCGGATCAGGGTCTTGCCCCCCTCCCGGATGCGGATGCCGCGATTCCGGCGGCCCCGGATCAGGGCGCCGTCGAGGCCGGTGAGGCCGATGGCGTTCACCCCGCGCCGCTGGAACATCTCCACGATCCGCTTGTTCCTGAGGCCGGCGTAGGCCATGAGGATGAGGTCCACCGCCTCGGCGTCGGAGTACACGCTGTCGTAGCCGGAGACCGAGGTGAGCACCTGCTTCCGGATGCCGAGGCGCTCCCCCAGTTCGTCGCGCAGCGCGTTGGCGCCGTGGACGACCACGAACGGCTTCCCGATTCCCGCGAGATCGCCGGTGATCCCCTCCAGGTTGACCGACGCGCCCCCGCCGATCTTGATCAGGAGCACGGTGTCACGCGGTGTCACGTCCGGAGCCGAACGGGCTGATGGTCCCGTTCGGGACGGGCGTCCACCCGGCGGGGCCGGCCGGCGGCGGATACCTCTCCGAGCAGAGGACGCTCGCGCCGCCGACGGTGGCGCGGCGCATCTGGAAGTAGTCGGGGTCCTCGTTGAAGCGGCTCGCCACGGTGACGCGGAACGAGGCATCGGTGACGACGACGTTCATGGCCCGCAGGTAGCGGGTGCGTTTCTCGATCAGCGGGAGGCCCCGTTCGAGGGCGCGGCGCAGGTCGCCGCGGTCGAACCGCTTCACGAAGTTGAAGACCTTTTCGGCCCCGATCCGGCCGCGTTCCCGGATTCGCACCCCGCGGAGTTCGCCGTTGAAGAGGAACATCCGCTCCCCGTCGAAGAAGGGCATGTTGTTCGCCACCCGGATCCCTTCGTTGCGGAAGGCGCTCCGGGCGTGCGCGAGCAGGAGGCGGGTGCGGCCCCGGGGCCGGTGGCGGTCTTCCCAGATCGGGGTGATGTTGCGGTAGATCCGCCAGCGGCCCGCTTCGAGCCAGGCGCAGCCCCAGCCGTGTCCCTGGAACTCGCGGCTGTTCCTCGCGACCTCGGTGAACGCCTCCAGGTGTTCTCCCAGGTCGAACGGTTCGTCGCCGCGGACGCAGAGCAGCCGGCACATGGGGGGATTCTGTCGCTGCGGGGACCGGTCGTCAGATGGGATGGAGACCCGCGAACTCGAGTCCCAGCGTCTCCTCGAACCCGCACGCCAGGTTGAACGCGTGGACCGCCTGCCCCGCGGCGCCCTTCATCAGGTTGTCGAGGGCGCTCATCGCCACCACCCGCTTCGTGTCCGGGTCCCGTTCGAACCCCACGTCGCAGGTGTTCGTGCCCGCGAGGATCCCGGGTTCGGGATAGCGGTGAATTCCGCTCCGGCCCTTCACGATCCGCACGAAGGGCTCCCCGGCGTAGGCGTCGCGGTAGATCCGCCACAGCTCCCGGTCGTCGAGGCCGCGGTCCGCGAAGACGTGACAGGTGGCAAGCACCCCGCGCACCATCTCGATCGAGGTGGCGGAGAAGTGGAGGTCCTCCACGCCGAGCGCTGCCGCGATCTCCCCCAGATGACGGTGCCCGGTGGGCCTGAACGCCCGGGCGGCGCCGCTGCGTTCCGGGTGATGGCTCGCCGCGGTCGCCTGGTTGCCGGCTTCGCTGGAGCCGACCAGCACCTCGATGACCGCCGATTGGACCACTCCCGCGTCGCACAGCGGCTTCATGGCGAGAATGGCGGCCGTCGCGTTACAGCCGGCGCAGGCCACCAGATCCGCGTCGCGGAGCGCCTCCCGGTTCAACTCCGGGATTCCGTAGACGAAGCGGCCCAGGAGGTCCGGGCAGGGGTGCGGCCCGCCGTACCAGCGCTCGTAGGCGGCGGGGTCCCGCAGCCGGAAGTCGGCGCCCAGGTCCACGATCCGCCCGGCGACCCGGCGGAAGTCATCCATCCGGCGGGCCGACTCGCCGTGGGGAAGACAGACGAAGAGCGCGTCGCAGCCGGAGAGCTCGTCCAGCGGGCGGAAGCGGAGCCGGGTGGCGCCGCGCAGGTTCGGGTGCGCGCCGTGGGCGAACTTCCCGGCCAGGCGCTCGGAGGTGATCTCGGCCACCTCGACCTCCGGATGGCCGAGCAGCAGGCGCAGCAGTTCGCCGCCCGCGTAGCCGGAGGCGCCGGCGATGGAGGCCCGGATCATGGGTCCGCGGAAAGGAGGTAGGACACGATCCGTCCCGGGATGTCAACGCCGGTGACCCCGATGCTGTTGCGGAACTCCATCGTGTAGTTGACCTCGTTGACGAGCAGCCCGTCAGCGGTCTCGAAGAGGTCCACGGCGAGGACGCCGCCGCCCACCGCCTCCGCGGCCCGGAGCGACAGCTCGGCGAGGTCGGCGGTCACCGGGCGGTTGGAAGTCGTCGCTCCCCGCGCGGTGTTCGTGATCCAGTGGTCCGAGGTCCGATAGACGGCGGCGATGCACTCGTCCCCGACCACGAAGCTGCGGATGTCCCGGCCGCCCTTCTCCACGTACTTCTGGGCGAAGAAGATGGAGTGGTGGTAGCTGCCGAGGATCGCCTTGTGCTCCAGCACCGTCTCCGCCGCCTGCCGGTCGTTGATCCGGGAGAGCAGCCGCCCCCAGGAGCCGACCGCCGGCTTCAGCACCACCGGGTAGCCGAGTTCCTCGATGGCTTCGAGGCTGGAGTCTTCGGTGAACGCAACCCGGGTTTCCGGTTGCGGCACTCCGAACTCCGAGAGTGCGACCGCGGTCAGGATTTTGTCGCCGCACTTCCGCGAGACCTCGTAGCGGTTGACGCACCGGATGCCCATGCTCTCGAAGAGCCGCAGGGCGTGCATCGCGCGGGAGTGGTTGATGGAACGCTCCAGGATGACGTCCACCGCGGGCGGAGTCCGCAGGTCGAACACCAGCTGCCGGTCGTCGAGGAGGACCAGCTCGACTCCGGGGCGCCTCCGCAACTCCCGGATGAGGAGCTTTTCTTCCGGACGGATCAGCGAATGAAGGAACCCGACCCTCATTCGCCCCAATCCTCTTCGGCGGCCGGAGCCTCACCCAGGGCGACCGGATCGAGCGCCAGGATCTCGAGTTCACTGCCGCATTCTGCGCACTCGAAGACTTCGCCCTCGACGGGGTCGTCGGAGATCTCGACGGCAGCGCCGCACAGCGGGCAATCGGTCATCGCTTCCCCCGGGGCTCCCCGAAACGGGGCGCAATGTACCCGATCCCCCGCCGGATCAGACTCGCCGGGACTCCGCGCTCGACGGGGCGAGGGAGTTGGGGCCCACTTCGATCACGTCCCGGGACATCTGTCTCAACTCGGCCAGGAACCGGTCACGGTCAGGGCAGCGGCGCCAGCGAATGGTGTCGAAGCGCGCTGGAGGGAAGCCGCGGATCAAGTCCGCGAGATCGGACGTGGCCATCTGCGTGGCGAACCCGTCATCACGGTTCACGAACAGGTCCGGGATGTCCGAGTGGCGGTCCCGAAGGTGGCGCCTTTGGAGGGCGGTGGCCAGCGGTCAGACAGAAAGGTGTCCTGGAGGCGGCGGACGTACTCGGAATTCCAATCCAAAGGCGGCACAGGATCGTCTCGTAGCAGTACTGCGGACTCGGGCATAGCTTTCCCTCAGGCCGGGCGGCCAGAGCATTGCGATGACTTCGGGGGTGAGGAGCCGCTTGACTTCTTCGATACCGAGCGCGGTGACCGTCCGGTGCCAGGGCAGCCGCGTCAGCATCCGGACGAAGAGCCGCTGCTTGTCGAATTGGCCAACCCGTTCCCGCTCTCCGGAGAGCACCTCGGCGAGCTCCTCCGGGTCGTGCTTGTAGTGCCACACGATCGTCTTCGCGATCCGGACGAGTTCGGGATCGGCCATGGAGCGAGTGTAGCCGCCGCGTCGGGCGGCAGTTGGCTCAGCCGCCGCGCAGGATCCGGCAGGCGCGGGTGGTGTTGAAGATCCCGCAGGAGCAGAAACGCGCCATCGCCTCGGCGCAGTCCTCCGGAGATCGCCGTCCGGTCCGCACCCAGTCGAGCATCTTGCGGGCGAACCCGAACGAGAGCATCCCGTGCCCGCACATCGTGGAGAGCTGGAGCGTCGCCCGGTCCGGGAGCCGGTCCAGGTTCCCGAAGAAGCCCAGGCTGTACTCGACGCTGTGCCGCACGATGCCGGCCTGGCGCGCGAGCTCGGCGGCCCGCTCGGTCAGCCCGCTGATATTGATGCTGATCCCGAGGTCGGCATGCTTCAGATCGCCGAGGAACGCGACCAGCGCCGCTTCGGTGTCGAAGACCGCGGAGACGACCGTGGGGGCGTCCACCCCCGTCCGGATCGAGTCGGCCGCGAGCCGCTTGCGCCGCCTCCAGTGCGCCAGGGGATTCAGCCGGGAGGAGCGGAAGATCCCGCCCTTGGTGGCGTCGCCCAGGTTGATCGGCCCGTGCCGCAGCGCGATCTCGGTGAACCGGCGCAGCTTCTCGGGGGAACCCTCGTCGTTGATACCCCGCGCCGCCATCGCGAAGACGATGTAGTCGTCCTTCAGCGTCTCCGGAGCCCCGTAGCGGTGGAGGGTGTTCGTCATGCGAGGCGGGAAGCATACGGGCGCGGGCCGCCGAAGGTAGGGCGCCGGTCCGTAGAATCGGCGCCATGGCAACGCTGACCCGCGGGGAGAGCCTTTGGACTGCCTGCCCCGCAGCGCATTCATCCGACGGGCGCGGACCATCGGTAGTCTCGGCGGCAAACGGTTGGCCTGCTCACCGGCCGCCGTCGGGAGGAGGGCGCTGGCGGCTTCTGCTCAGTGCGGACGGGGAAACCGCCCGGACCGCGGCGAGTCACGTTGCGTCCGGGGACAACGGGCGCGTGACGCCGGCGCCCGCGATGGAAGACCTTCCGCTCCGCCTGCACGAACTGGACCCGGTTCCGGACGGCGCCGGGGCCGTCCTGCTCGCCGACTTCCATCGCGCCTTTCCCTGCCGGGACCCGATTCGGCGGCGGGGCAGGCTCGAGGAAACACCGCCCCTGCCGGCGCTCGCCACACCGGGTTACGTACTCGCACGCCTCAGCCGGCTCGGGGCCGGAAGCCGTTCGCTCATTGCTTCGGCGGAGGAGGGTGAGCTGGTGCGGCGCGCCGCCGACCTGCTCGCCGGCCGCGGGGCGGCCTGCCAGTTCGAGGTCGCCCGGGAACCGGCGCCGCCCGCGTCTCCGGCCGCAGTCACCGGACCGGGAGAGCCCGAGTTGGAGAATACCGGAAGCGCGGCGGAACTCAGGCGCATCGCGCTCCACGCACCGGCGGGGAGCGTGCGCACCCGGGCGGCGGCGGCGGCCACGGATGCCGACCCGGACGATCCCGTCGGCCATCTTCTGGCCGGCTGTGCAGCGAACGAGCGGAAACAGCCAGCGGAGGCCGCCGAGGCTTTCCGCAGCGCCATCGCGCGGGATGACTCACTGGCCGCGGCCCACTTCGAACTCGGCAAGACGATGATCATCCTTGACGACCTGGAGGCGGCCCTCGACTCGTTCCGCCGGACGACCGAGACCCTCCCGGAGTTCGCTCCCGGATGGGCGAACGCCGGAGCGGCGCTCGGCGAACTGGAGCGGCCGGACGAGGCGCTGGCCCCGCTCGAACGGGCCAGCGATCTGGACCCCCTCAGCCATTCCCTCGCCTCCAACCTCGGCGTCACCCTCCGGGACCTGGGCCGCCTCGAAGAGGCCGAAGCCGCCTTCCGGCGGGCGCTCGACCTGGCGCCCGACTTCGTGTTCGGGCACTACAACCTGGCGAACGCGGTCTATCTGCAGGGCCGCCACCGGGAGGCGGTAGGGCTGTTCGAGAAGGCGCGGGCGATGGACCCCTCGGGCTCCGACCGGCAACGGCTGCTGCTGGCCGCTGCCCGACTGGCCGCGGGAGACACGGACGGATCGCTCCGGGACTACCGCGCTGTCTTTGAGTCCCTGGAAGGCCAGATGCGCCTCGATATGCGGACCGTCGCCCAGTGGGATCTCCGGAGGCTCGCGGAGCGCACCGGGATCAGCCCCGGACTCCGGCGCGCCGCCGAGTTCGTGCGGTCCGTCCGGGCCTGACCTCTGCGGGAAGCGGCGTCATGGACGCGGATTTGCTGTGAATATGCAGTCGGGAGCGCCGGTCTTCAGACCGGCATCGCCCGCGCAGCGGGCGAAACTCCCGGTGTTACGTGGCCGCATGGCGCTGCACCTATCCGCGTGGCGTTGCACCATACGGCGTGTCGTTCCGCCATCCGGCAAATCAGCGATGGGAGTTTCGCTCCCCGCTGGGGAGCGATGCCGGTCTGAAGACCGGCGCTCCCGCCGTTTCCACCGTTTTCATCCCCGGCGGGTGAGCAGGAGGACACGCGCATGACCGTTTCGCGCTTCCGCGCGATGCCGGTCTGGAGACCGGCGCTCCCAGCCGGCGCGCCGCCGAGTTCGTGCGGTCGGTCCGGGCCTGAAATTCCCCGAATTCCATTTGACTTGGACCCCCCTTCGGCCATATAAGGGCTAGTCCCGCTACGCGGTTTGTCCGGCGTGGCGGTCATCCCCCGGCGAACGGAGAAATCCCCTTATGCCCAGCCAATTCAGTAACGCCAAACACTTGGCGGTCGGCCTGCTTGCGGCCGGCGTCGCGCTCTTCCTTCTCGGGGGTTTCGCGGCGGCGCAGGAACAGGAGGCGGAGCCCAAGCCTCCTGAGGGCCAGACGCATCCGCTCCTCGAGCCGCACGACGTGCTCAACGAGTTCGGGGTGATCAGCTCCAGCGGACACGACGACGGCGGCTGGGGGCTCGAGCCCGAGCTGCGGGTGCCCGAGCAGTACCAGTACCGGCGCCGGGACCAGCAACTGAAGGAAGTGGACCTCACGGGGAACCAGCTTCCGCCGATCCTCACCGAGATGCGGGTGCTCAGCAAGGAAGTGGCGCCCGGCGACGAGGTCCGCGCCATCGCGCGGGTCGTCTCGCCCTACAACGAGGCCCAGTCGTTCGTCTCCCTCTTCTACAACCGGGAACTCGGCCGCGCGGCCACCATGTACATCAACTTCCAGCCCCACGAGAGTGACGACACTCTCTTCCTCGGCCGCGGGAAGCTGTCCCGCTTCGCGGCGCCGGGGCGCTACGTGGTGGGGACCACGATCATCGCCGACAAGGTCGGCGACCGGAAGGCGTACTGGGCCGATTTTCACAAGGCGATGCAGGAGGAGGACGGCTCGCCGGTCGGCTTCCAAGTCACCGAGAGCGACAGCGTGGACATCACCGCGCCAACCCTCAAGTCCGTCAGCGTGGAGACCGAGCGCGTGCGGGCCGGCGGCGGCCTGATCAAGTACAGCGTGGTCGCCGAGGACGATGTGTCCGGCGCCACCGAGGCGGAGACGATCTGGGTGTCGCCGAGCGGCTACCACCAGATCCGCTCGACCATGGTGATGGTGGGCGGCCAGCCGGGCCTCTTCAAGGGCGTGCTCCAGATTCCGCAGTGGTACGAGGGCGGCGAGTGGCAGCTCATGCGCATCACGCTCAAGGACAACGCCACCAACATCCGCTACTACTTCAACCGGACCGAGCCGATGATGGAGGCCGCGACGGTCCAGGTGGACCAGGAAAAGGAAATGGTGGACCAGGTTCCGGCGAAGATCCTGGCGGCGCAGTTCACCAAGAAGCAGGCGAAGCTGGGCGAACGGGTGGGGCTGACCGTCCTCGCCGAGGACAACCTCTCGGGCGTCTTCAGCATCGAGGGCTACGTCCGGTCGCCGAACGGCGCCGACGCGCTCAAGGTCAAGCTCAAGAGCATGACCCCCGAGGCCGGCGAGTTCGTGGACGTGAACCGTCCGTCCAAGCTGCCGGAGCCCAACATCTGGACCGGGAACTTCACGGTGACGGACACCATGGAGTGGGGCGAGTGGGAACTCGTCCGGCTCGGCGTCTCCGACGAAGCCAGGAACTTCTACACCTACTACGAGGATCGGGATGCCGAGATAGACGGAATCACGGTCAACTTCTACAATGAAGACACCGAGACCGCCGAAGAAGGCGGCAAGGAGGGTGCGCGATGACGGCCAAGACCCATAGCAGAACGCTGGACCGCCGCGATTTCTTCAAACTCGGCGCGGCCGCCAGCGCCGGCGCCGTGCTTTCCACGCGGAACGCCGCCGGCAGCCCCATCTTCGAGGCGGGGGCCGGGATCCCGCAGGGAGGCATGGTCCTTCCGGCGAACCCCGGCTTCAAGACGAAGCACCTGGTGACGGTCATCCTGGGCAACGGCGCCCGGAAGATCGATGTCATTGACAACCCGGAGCACTCGCCCTTCCAGACGAAGATGGCCGCCGAGGGCACCGTCTTCACCGAGGACTACGGTGAGACCGCGAACCTCCACGGCTACATGTACTCCGAGGTGCTCAGCGGCGTGGACGCTCCCGCGCAGCGGCCCCGCTACCCCACCTGGTCCGAGTACATCCGGAAGAAGGCCGGCGGGACCGCGACCGATTACTGGACCCTCCAGGGCGCGTCCTACTACCGGGCCTGGACCTGGGATGTGAAGCACTTCAGCCAGCATCCCGAGTACGGCGTGAAGCACGGCTCCACGAGTCTCACGATGAACCGGATCTTCTATCCGGAGCAGAAGCTCACCGGCGCGCAGCTCGTGGATCTGAACGTGGAGAAGGGGCTCGGGCACACGGCCAAGGAGCGGAAGCAGGTCGAGGAGTTCGTTGACTCCGTCCTGGCGTCGAAGTCCTACGTTCCGCCGTCCACCCGGGAGCCGGTCATCAACCGGGAGATCCCCTACGGCGACGCCCAGGTGCTGACCCTGGTGCCGCAGATCCTCAAGGAGTTCAAGCCGAAGTCCATCACCGCGCAGATCCTCGCCCTCGACGACGCGCACGCCGACTTCGGGTTCTGGGACTACAACACGGACTACTGGGAGTACATCAAGCACATCAAGACCACCGATGAGCTGATCGGCAACCTGTGGCGCCAGATCCAGGCCGACGCGTACCTCCGGGACACCACCGCGCTGGTGATCCGTCCCGAGTGCGGACGCGACGACGAAGTGAACATCTACGGACAGCTCGGGCACAGCCCGGGCAACTACTACGCCCACTACGTGTGGTTCATGGCGCTCGGGCCCGACTTCAAGAAGGGCCACACCGTGACCGAGCGGGTGCAGCGGCGGGACGTCGTTCCGACGCTGACCTACCTCATGTCCGGTGAGAACGCCGAGTTCGCCACCGGGCACGTCCGGACCCAGATGTTCAAGGACGAGTACAACCTGCCGAAGTACATCCTCCCGCCGACGGCCGAGGTCAAGGAGCCCGCGGTCGACTGGGAGAAGATCGTGGAAGAGCGCCGGACGGCCGAGAAGGTCAAGGAGTTCGCGCGTTCGACCGTCGGCTACGGCGACTGACCCGAGGACCGAATCCCAAGTCAAACCAACAAGGAGACCAACGAAAATGGACGACCTGAACCGCCGCGCATTCCTCAGGAGGGCCGGCTTCGCCTTCGCGGGCGTGGTGGGCGCCGCCTCGTTCGCGGCCGCCCAGCAGCAGGAAGAGGAGAAGAAGGAAGACGAGGAGACCCAGGAAGAGATTGACTACGACGCTCTCTTCGCCGAGGACGCCGGGGACGAGGACACCCGCGCCTGCCCGCAGTGCGGGGCTCTCATGTACCGCCAGGGCCGCACCTGGACCTGCGAGAACTGCGGCTACAGCTACGTCGAGTAGTTCTTCCTGAACCGGCGCCGCCGGAGTTGCTCCTCCGGAGCCTCCGGCGGTCGGCCCACGAGCCCGTTGCCCACCGCGCGGCAGCGGGCTTTTTGCATGATCGGCGCGGCCGAACGGATCAGGCGGGCGCCGGGACGATCAGGTGGCCGAAGACGATGAAGAGGAAACACGCGGTGCTCAACATCGCGTACTCGGCGCTCGCCCGGCGATAGGTCCAGAAGCGGAACCCGGCGGCCGGAGTCCTGCCATCCAGCACCGCCCGGGTGTAGCAGATCCGCTGCGCGGCGATCAGGTTCCCGAAGACCGCGACCACGATCAGCGCCGCGTGGACGTTCCCGGAGACGAGCCCGACGACGAGGGCCACCGAGCGTTCCGGGCGCTCAAGGAAGCCCACATCACAGGCGGGAATCAGTTTCTCCGCGCGCGAGCGCGCGTACGAGGTGGCGACCGTCCCCGCGGTGGCGAGACACCAGACCGCGAGCCAGACGTTCCGTTCGGGCGTCTCGGTGGTCGCCAGGAAATAGAACAGCAGTCCGAACAGGAGCAGCATGTCCGAATAGCGGTCCATCACCGAATCGAGATAGGCCCCGAACTGCGTCACCTCGCGGGACGCGCGGGCGACCGCGCCGTCGAGGCAATCGAAGGTGATCGCCAGCAGGACCACCCAGCCGGCCGTCCACTGGTCCCCCTCGAGCAGCGGCCAGAAGACGAGCCCCATGACGATCGGGCCCGACAGCGTCAGGGCGTTCGGGGGAACGCGCGCCCATATGATCCCGCGCGCGATGCCGTCCCGGATCCATTCGAGCACGACCTCCCAGAAACGGCCCAGGAGGGAGAAGAGCTTCTTCATGTTGCCTCGGGCCGGAACGCACCCCGACGCCGGAGAGGCTCGGGGCGTGGCGAGGGGGCCGGGACGGGCGCCTTCGGAGGGGATGCGGTCAAGGGCGCTCGGACGGAACGGCGGCGGATGTCTCGCCCCGCCGCGCCGCGAGACCCGTAGCATATTCGGGATCACCCGGACGCGATGAGCCGTCTTCCCCTGGTGATCGCGAACCCCGAAGCGGGAAGCGGGAGCGGTCGGGACCGCTGGCGGGCCGCCTCCGCGGCCGTCACCGAGCGGCTTGGTCCCCACGACCTGACGTGGACCGAGGAGCCGGGCCACGCGGAACGGATCGCCCGGGCGGAGGGGAACGCGCGCCCCCTCCTGATCGCCTACGGCGGCGACGGCACCGCCTCGGAAGTGGCTCGGGGCCTCGCCGGCTCGAAGGGGGGCGCCGAGCTGGGCCTTCTTCCGAGCGGAACGGGCAACGACTTTGCCGCCGCTTCAGGAATCCCGACCCGCCTTCCGGAAGCCGCCCGGTTCCTCAGCCGAACCCCGGCCCGGGCCACCGATCTCGGCCATGTCGAGGCCGCGACCGGAACGTCCCGGTTCTTCCTGAACAGTTTTTCGCTGGGACTCGCCGCCGCGGTTGCGGAGCGAACATCCCTCGGCGGCGGCCTGGGCCGGGCCACCTACGCGGCCGCCGCGGCGCGCGAAATCGTCGCGTACCAACCGGCGCCGCTCCGCGTCGGCCTCGACGAAAGCCCCGCCCGGCCGCGCACGCTCCTGAACCTCACCGTGCTCAACTCGCGCCGGTTCGGCGCCGGGATTCCCCTGGCGCCCCCGGCCGATCCCGGGGACGGCCGCCTCGACGCGGTGCTGATCGGTCCGCTCGGCCCCCTCGCCCTGATGGACGCCGTCTTCCGGCTCACCCAGGGAACGCACTTCACGCGGCGCGAGATCGAGCACCGCGCGGTCACGCGCGTCACGGTCGGCTCGTTGCCCGGCGCGCGCGGCGCACCGGAGCTGCTGTCCGAGATGGATGGGGAGGTCGTCCGCTGGCGGGAGGCGCTCACGGTCTCGGTGGCGCCCGGCGCGGTACGGATCAGGAGGGCGCCACCGCGTCCGCCGGACCGCGATCCCGGCGGGTGAATCAACACCAAAAGACCTGATGGCGCCGCCGGTCTGAAACGCCGGCGTCAGCCGGCCCACTTGCTGTGAAAATGCCGTCCTGCGCGTTCGCCAACGGCCGTGAGGGCACCGCCGGCTTGGAACGCCGGCTTCAGCCGGCACGCGCTGCGCGAAGCGCAGCGCACGACGCTCTTCCACGCGATGGCGTCCGGCTCTCGGTCCATCACCGCGAACAGCGGCACGACATCCGCGAGCCTTCGGCCCGCGGTGCCGGCTGAAGCCGGCGTTCCAAGCCGTTGCGCCGTTCTCGGATCAGGAGAGCCCCGCGTCCTTCCCCTGGAGCCAGCGGACCGTGTCCAGGAGAGTGACCCGGCCGTCGCGGGGGTCGTGGCCCAGCTCCCGCGTCGCCTTGTCGGAACGGAAGTACCAGTAGCGGCCGGCCATCTCGCGGCTGATCCGGTCCACGGCGGGTTCGCGCCCGACCTGGCGCGCGACTTCCTCCGTCAGCAGCGCCCCGACGGTGTAGAGATTCCGCGAGGGACGGAGGCGGGGCGCCGGCGTACCGGACACCTCACCGAGCCGGGCAAAGAACTCTTCGAAGGTCCAGTTGTGGCCTCCCAGCAGATAGCGCTGGCCGCTCCGTCCCTTGACCATGGCGGCCCGGACCCCGGCGGCGGCGTCGCGGACGTCCACGAAGTTCAACCCGCCGGGGGGGATCACCCGGAATTGGCCGGAGAGGAACTGGAGCACGTCGCCGGTCGAGGACAGTCTCTCGTCGCCGGGCCCGAGCAGCAGCGACGGATTCACGATCACGACCTCGACGTCGCCCCCGGCCGCCGACAGGAGCGTCCGTTCCTGAAGCCACTTGCTCCAGTAGTAGGGCCAGCGTCCGATCAGCTCGATGGGAACGAGCGCGGTCTCGTCGGTCTCCGGCTCCGGGTCGCGCGACACCGCGATCGTGCCGCTGGTGGACACCAGCACGATCCGCGCGACACCGGCCTTCCGGGCCGCGTTCGCCAGGGCGCGCGTGCCCTCCACATGGACGCGCTGGAGACTGGCGGCGGCGTCCGGGTCCCGCGAGACCCGGCCGGCGAGGTGGAAGACCCTCCCCACGCCATCGAGCGCCGCTTCCAGCCCCGCGCCCGAGGCCACGTCGCCGACCACGACCTCCACGCCGCGGGCCGCGAGGTCGGGAACGGGCTGGCGGGCGAGCACCCGAACGGGGTCGCCGTCCTCGAGCAGCAGCGGGAGCAGGTGGCTGCCGAGAAAGCCGGTGGCGCCGGTGACCAGTACCGGGGCGGTTGCGGAGGTCGCTTCGGTCACGGTGGGGACCCGTCGGCGTTCCTCAGCCAACCGGCGTCGGATCGGGCATCCGGTCGTTCGCCGGCGCGGCGGCGGAGCGCCGCGATTCCGCACCCGGCGCCGCGCCTGCGAGGATGCGCGCCGCCTCCTCCTCGAGCCGGACCGGGTCCTGGCGCCCCAGGCGCTCGACCATGGTCTGCACGAGCTCGGTCACCCGCGCTTCGGCAACCGCGGCCCGGACCCCGCCCTCGGCGAAGCGAAGCAGGAAATCGTGGGAGAGGAACGGCCCGATCCGCGCCGCCACGGTGCGCGAACGGAGCCCGACGGCGCCGGGGGGGAACGCTCCCCAGGTATCGAGATGGATTGGCAGCACGCCGACCCGGCAGCGGTACGCCAGGTGCGCGAACCCGCGCCGGAACTTCTGGATCTGCCCGCTCCGCGACCTCGTTCCTTCGGGAAACACCAGCACGCTGTAGCCCTGGTCGAGATACCCCGCGGCCCGGTCCAGCGACTCGCGGAGCGAGCCGCGGCGTTCCATGGGGACGAGACCCGTGAAGTTGCCGAAGAAGGTGCGCTTCACCCGGTTGTCGAAGAAGTAGTCGGCGGCGGCCAGCGCCAGCAGGTTCGCCCCCGCCTCCCCGAGCGCCATCTTCACGAGCCCCATGTCGAGATGGGAGCCGTGATTCGCCACCACCAGGTAGTTCGTGTGGTTCGGGACGTGCGCCCGGCCCGTGAAGGTGGGCGTGAGCACCTGGTGGTAGAACCAGTGCTGGACCTCGGTCAGCGCCGCACGTCCGGCCTTGGCCACCGCGGGCGGAATCTCGATCTCGTCCTCCTCCCGCTTCTTCCGGGACTCGCCGCGTCGCGGACGCCGGCCCCGGACGCCGCCCGGAGGCGTCCGCATGGCGAGCACCAGCTCCTCGATGGTGATCATGTTGGCGAGCGCCTCGGGAGCTGCCGACTCGCCGAACTCGGACTCGAGCCCGGCCGCGAGTTCGTTGTACATGAGGCTGTCGAAGCCCAGCTCCGCGAAGGAGGACGACGTCCGGATCTCCGAGACGGGACGCTCGGCGATGGAGGCGATCAGTTCCAAAATCCGGTTCCCCGACAGCGTCTCCTCGCCGGATTCGGCGGCCGCCTCGCGGCGCCGGTCGGCGAGCCAGCGCACGAGCTCGGCCCGCTTCACCTTGCGGGTCGCGGTCCGGGGAAGCGTCTCGTCCGAGAACTCGACCGTCTTGATCCGCTTGTGCAGCGGCAATCGGGACGAAACGGACCGGATGTGGGCCTCGACGCGCTGCCGGCCCTCCAGGGTCTTCTCCTTCGGGACGACGACCGCCGCCACCTGCTCGGCCATCCCGTCGGGAAGTCCGACCACCGCGAGTTCGGCGATCAGCTCCGGCGAGGCGTAGATCTCCTCCACTTCGTCCGGGTAGATGTTCTTGCCGCCGCTGTCCACGATCACGTCCTTGCGGCGGCCGACCAGGAAGAGGTGCCCGTCCTTGTCGAGGCGTCCCAGGTCGCCGGTGTAGAGCCAGCCGTCGCGCAGCGCCTCCGCCGTCGCCTCGTCGTTTCCGTAGTAGCCGGCCATGACGTTCGGGCCCTTCGCCGCCACCTCGCCGACCCCCGAGGCGTCGGGGTCCACGATCCGGATCTCGATCCCGGGAAGCGCCTTGCCGACGCTGCCGATGGGCACGGGTCCGTCCGGGGACGTCACCGTCAGCACGGGGGCGGCTTCGGTGAGCCCATAGCCCTGGGCGATATGGAACCCGAGGCCGCGGAAGGCCTTCCAGGTCGCCTCGGAAAGCGCCGACGCGCCGCTGATCAGGTAGCGGATCCGGCCCCCCAGCGCGGTGTGCACCGGGAGGAAGACCGCGGGGCCGATGTTGACGCCGGTGTCCTCCCGGAGGAGGTGCGCCGCGTCAATCAGGGCGGTGGCGAGGTCTTCCGCCCGCTGCGACCGCTCCGCGAAGGGCGCCAGGATGCGCCGCCGCAGGAGGTCCCAGAGCGCGGGCACTCCCACGATGCAGGTGGTGTGTCCCTTCCGCAGCTCGGTGTTGATGGCTTCGGCGCCGATCTCGTCCAGGTAGGCGATCTGGGCGCCCCGGGAGAGCGGCAGCAGGAAACCGGTGGTGAACTCGAACGAATGGTGGAGCGGGAGGATGCTGAGCGCACCGTCCTTCTCGTCAATGTCGTAGACCGACAGCAGCTTGGCTACCAGCGAGGTGAAGTTCCGCTGCGTCAGCATCACCCCCTTGGGCGTGCCGGTCGTTCCGGAGGTGAAGAGGATGGAGGCCAGCGCGGTCGGGCTGGTACGGACGGGCTTGGGGGGAGCCGCCTCGTCCTCTCCTTCGTCCAGCGCGAAGACCTCCCGGAACGGATGGGCGGCGACCGGCGCTACCGAGCCGTTGTCGCGGGCGAGCCCGGAATGCCGGTCGAACAGCGAATCGCCCATCAGGACGGCCTTGGCGTCCCCGAGCCGGAGCAGCCGGACGATCTCCTCGCGGCGCAGGTCGCGTTCGAGCGGAATGGCGGTCGCCCCGATCCGCTGGATGGCGAAGTACGCCATGCCCCACTCGGGGGAGTTCTCGCCGATCAGCCCGACGTGATCGCCGGCGCCCAACCCCCGGGCCGCCAGGAACGCGGCCCCCCGGAGAACGCACTCCCGGAGGTCGCCGTAGGTGTACCGCTCCTCCCGGCCGCCCCGGGTGATCCGCATCGCCACCCGCCCCGCGTGGTTCTTGGTACACGCCTCGAACAACTCGTTGATGGTCCGGTAGGTGTAGACGCGCTTCTGGGCGCGGCGCTGGCCGCGCTCTTGGTCCTCGAGCGCCGGGAACACCCACCGCTCGAGGCCCGGCAGGTGGACGTGGAGCCAGTAGTCGTACCAGTCGATCTCCTCGGGATTGAAGAAAAGCTTTCCGTCGTTTCCGTCGAGCCGGGAGAAGAGATCGTGCGTGTTGTCGGCGCGGAAGATGAACTCCTCGCCGGCGATGAAGGGCCGGAAGGTGTGGTACTGCCGCTCGCCCTGGGTGACGAAGTCCTCGAACGAGTCCACGTTCCGCTGGAGCGCCTCGACCACGCCGACCAGGGGACCGATGGGTTCGTCGCCGGCCCGGCCGAGCACGCCGGACAGCGCGGAGGCGGACTCCCGCATCCACTTGAGGGTGTGTTTTTCGAAGCGGTCGGCGCGGACCGCCTGCGCCTCCATCCGGGCGAGCGCCTCGTTCCAGAGCTTCATGCCGGTCGGCTTGTCGCGGAAGTGGCGGCGCTTGTAGATCCCGACGAGGTCCACGAGCCGCTCCACCCGCGCCGGGTTCCGGTCCCCGCTGGACACCTGGTACACGAGGTGGGGCTCCGACACGATCGTTTCGGCGGCGACCGCCAGCGTCGCCGAGGCGACGAGGTCCACCGGCACGACGTCCAGCACCACCCCCGGGCCGACCGGGAACAGGTTCTGCCCCCGGAGCGCCATCCGGACGAGCGGGGCGCTGGTGGTGAAGCCCTCGTTCCAGCCGGTGTGGGGGAACGAGAGCGCGCTCTCCACCACCGCCGGGCGCACGATCGCCCGCGCGACGCCCTCCGCGCCCGCCACGAGCTGGTCCCCGAGGCTCTTCGTGTAGGTGTAGATGTTCGGCCAGCCCCAGCCCTGCGCCTTCTCGATGCCGAGGTCGCGGAGCCGGCGGCGGATCCACTCCTTCCGCTCGCGGGCGATGGCGAGCGACAGCGACCGCGCGTCGTCCGGGTCGCGGCCCTCCTCGGCGAACCGCTTGCGGGCCGCCTCCTGGAAGGCGTCCACCCGCGACTTGTCCTCCGCTTCGTCGCGCACCCGGGCGGCGAGGCGTTCGCAGTCCTCGATCTCCTTCTCGACCGAGAACTCCTGGTCTTCCCGGTCGCGGCGCGGGAAATAGCCGATCAGGGGTTCGTCCTCGCGCACCTCTCCCGATCGCATCCCCGCCACGAAGCAGGTGCTGATGTGCACGAGGGCGGGGCGCTGCATCCGCCGGGCGAAGGCGATGGTGTTCCGGGTCCCGTGGACGTTCGTCTGGAGCGCCGCCTCGAGCGACGGGTTGAACGTCACCCGGCCGGAACAGTTGAGGACGAGATCAATGTCGGCGGCGATCTCCGCGGCGCGTTCTTCCGGGTAGCCGAGGTTGTCGCTCGTGATGTCCCCGCCGAGCACGACGATCTTCTCGTCCAGGAAATCGCGGAGGCCGGACCCGTGGCGCTCGCGCAGCGGCGAGACCGCCGGGGAGTTCTCCCAGATGTCTTCGAACCGCACCCGGCTCTCCGCCTCGCCCGCCGCCCGCACCATGAGATAGACGCGCCGGATCTCCGGGAAGAACTCGAGGAGCATCCCGAGGCAGACCTTGCCCAGGAACCCGGTCCCGCCGAGCAGCAGGATGCTCCGTCCGGCGAAGGCTTCGCCCACGTGGATCCGGGGCCGGGCCATCTGGGTCACGGCGCGGCTAGGAGACCTCGGGGATCATGATCGGCGGGACATGGAGCATGGTGATTTCGGCGGAGCGGCCGTGCGTGCTGCGCGCCATCGCGATCGCCTCGGTCACCGTCTCCGCCGATTCCCAGCCGAGGATCTCGGGGACGTGCTGGTTCTTCGCCCCGGCCACGATGATCCGGCCGACGTGCTGGCGCCCGTTCTCGCCCCAGTACCACATGAAGAAGGGATGGGCCCCGTGGTAGGCGTTCCCGTCCCGGTACATCTGCACGTAGGACGGGTTGTGCGCGAACTCCTCCTCGTACTTCGTCCGCAGCACGAAGGGGTCCCGGGTCTCGGGGAGCAGCCGGTGGAAGAACTCGATGTAGCTGGGGTGAAACAGGGGATCGAAGTCGTCGTGGCAGGGGTGCGCCAGGATCAGGGTGCCGCCCTTCCTGATCAGCGGCTTCCCCCGGTAGAGGTTGAAGAGATAGCCCGGACCCATGACCTGGACGAGCAGCGGGTTCAGGATCGAGTTCACGTTGTAGGGCGAGATGTAGGGGATCCCCGAGAGCAGGATGTCGCACTGCCCCTTCACGGGGACGGCGTACTGCTGGAAGGAACGCTCGAGGGTCTTTTCGTGAACGGGCTCGGTGCGGCCCGCATAGCAGCCGATCAACTCGAAGGCGCCCGGGATGCGGTGCAGGAACTGCCGCTTCGCCGGCGCGGGCAGGCGGCTCAGCGACCAGCGCGTCCCCGCGAGCTTCAGCCGGTCGAGGTCGCTGAACTCGTCCTCGTCCTTCCCGAGGAACGAGAGGGTGTCGGAATACATCCGGTTGTTGAGCACCGTCTCCACGTGAAACACGTTCAGGTGCCGGTCCACGATCTTGCCCATCCGGTCCACCTTGCGGCTCAGTTCCGACTTGGCCGGGTCCATGTAGCCGTCGGAATCGCGGATCGTCTGCGGCTCGTGGTGCGGCCTCAGGCTCTCGTAGTCGCAAAGCCCCACGGTCACCGACTTGTGACCCCCGTCCATGGGCACCAGGTTGATGTTCAGGTAGATGACGAGGTCGCTCTCGGTCACCCGCCGGTTCACCCGGACCGGCTCGTGATGGCGGGTCTTTCCCAGCGCGACCATGCCGTTCGGATCCTCGGCATCGTGGTTGTAGTAGCGGTTCGGATAGAACGCCTTGTGGATGTCCGGCCCCACCATCCGGCGCATTTCCGATTCGGTCATCTTCCGGTGCAGCGAGTTCGCAATGACCAGGTGGATGTCGTCCACGCCGTGGTCGCCGAGCATTTCCAGCACGATCTCGAGCGCGGTCTGGCGGACGTCGGGAGTGGCCATCGGCGGCAGCGGCAGGCTGATGTCGTCGAGCGCGATGGTGACCCGCATTCCCGGCCGGAGCTGCGCGTAGAGCGGATCGCAGCCCAGCGGATGGTTGAGCGCGTGTCGGATCGCCCCCCGCGGGTTCGGCAGGCCCCGGATCGGCGGCGGCGGATAGACCACCCGGGTGCCGACCGGCAGGTGTTCCTCGAGAAAGTCCTCGCCGTAGTGCAGAACACGCGCGGCCGAGTCATTGTCAATGAAGACGATGCCGGGATCGGTCTTGTGGCGCAGGGCGGGGGTCATGCAGTGGGCTTCCTTCCGGGCGCTCTAGAGCGCGGGAGTGAGATTCGGCCGGCTCAGATCAATGACCGGCCAGTCGTGGTGCCGGGCCGTGCTCTTGAGGCGAACGTCCGGGTTGGCCGCGGTGGGATGGCCGACCACGCTCAGCATGGGCAGGTCGGACATGCTGTCGGCGTAGGCGTAACTATCGTTCAACGAGAGCTCCTCGCGTTCCGCGTATTCCCGGATCCAGAGCGCCTTGCTCGCGCTCGCCATCACCGGCGGCGCCAGTCGGCCGGTGGCCCGGCCGTCCACGAACTCGAGGCGGTTGGCGACGAACTCGGTGATCCCGAGGTCGTCGAGGAGGGGCCGGATGGACACCTCGAGCGCGCCGGTCACGACCACCTGCCGCAGGCCGCTCCGGCGCGACGCCTCGATGAGCGCGCGGGTTCCGGGGAAGATGCCGGGGCGGACCACGTCCCGGTAGAGGTCCTCGGCGAGCGAGCGCAGCCGGTCGTGGGACTGGCCCCGGTACCACTTGAAGAAGAGATCGTTGAAGAGTTTGCGGCTGTAGAAATCGGTCGTGAGGAACAGCGGGATTCCGGCGAGCGTCGCCGCGGAGTTCTTCAGACTCCGCAGGAGCCCTTGGTCGTTCCGGGCGTAATACCCGAGGACATGAACGAGATTCGTGCGAATCAGGGTGCCGTCGAGGTCGTAGAACGCCGCCGCTTTCGCCGGACGGTTCGCTGGTTCGCCGGGTGACATCGGGGTCAGATTATCGCCGCGCGCCCGCCGGGACGGCTGTCGGGCGCGCGTCCGAAGGTGTTGTTGGCGTACCATCCACCGTCCTCTTCGAGTTCAGGACTCCCCGTTTCGCCCAAAAGGGGGCGAGAAGTTCGTGATTCAACTGCCAACCCCGAAAGACCCCTCGCAAGCCATCCGCCGCGTCGCAATCACGGCCGTCGGGGCCTATCTTCCGGACCGGGTGCTGTCGAACGACGATCTGGAAAGGATGGTGGACACCTCCGACGAGTGGATCCGGGAGCGCACCGGCATCAGCGAGCGCCGGATCGTGGAGAGGGGCACCGGATGTTCCTCCCTGGCCTCCCGCGCGGCTCAGGACGCGCTGCGGCGGCGGGGAATCACGGCCGACGACGTGGATCTCATCGTGGTCGCCACCGTGACCCCCGACATGAGCTTCCCCTCCACCGCCTGCCTGGTCCAGGACCGGATCGGCGCCAGCCGCGCCTGGGGATTCGATCTGTCGGCGGCGTGCAGCGGCTTCAACTTCGCGCTCGCCGCGGGGACGCAGTTCGTCGCCAGCGGGGCCGTGGAACGGGCGCTGGTGATCGGGGCTGACGTGATGAGCTCGATCACCGACTACGAGGACCGGTCCACCTGCATCCTGTTCGGGGATGCGGGCGGCGCGGTCCTGCTCGAAGCCGCCCAGGACGGCGAGGGCATCCTCGGTTTCAACAACCAGGTGGACGGCTCCGGGTGCGACCTGCTCCAGATGCCCGCCGGGGGCAGCCTTCGCCCGCCCACCCACGAGACCGTGGACCGCAAGGAGCACTACCTCAAGCAGGAGGGCAAGGCGGTCTTCCGCTTCGCGGTGCGCAACTCGGCCGACGCCGCCGAGGCGCTGCTGGCGGAGCTCGGCTTCACGCGCGACGACGTCTCCTTCCTCGTCTGCCACCAGGCGAACGCCCGGATCATTGATGCGGTCGCGCGGCGGCTCCAGGTTCCGCCGGAACGCGTGGTGAAGACGATCCACAAGTACGGCAACACCACCGCCGCCTCGATCCCCACCGCGCTCCGTGACGCCCTCGACCGCTCGCTGCTCGCGCCCGGCGACCTGGTGCTGTTCAGTTCGGTGGGCGCCGGGCTGACCATCGGCACCGCCGCCATTCGCTGGGGCGGCGAACGGACCGCTCCGGCATCGGCCGGGACGAACTCCACCGGCCCCTGACCTCCCGGACTCCTCCCGAACCTGCGGCGGCAGCCGCGGCCGGCGGCGAAAACCGGTTGGCGCTCGAAACGAGCCCGTACCTCCTCCAGCACCGGGACAACCCCGTCCACTGGCGGCCGTGGGGACCGGCCGCCTTCGAGGAGGCCGCCCGGCGCGACGCCCCGGTGCTGCTCTCGGTCGGGTACTCCAGTTGCCACTGGTGTCACGTGATGGCGCACGAATCCTTCGAGGACGCGGCCATCGCCCAGGTCATGAACGAGTCGTTCGTCCCGGTGAAGGTGGACCGGGAAGAGCGGCCCGACGTGGACGAGATCTACATGGCCTTCGTCCAGGCGACCACCGGCGCCGGCGGCTGGCCGCTCACCGTGTTCGTGGCGCCGGACCGGACCCCCTTCTTCGGCGGCACCTACTTCCCGCCGGAAGACCGCTGGGGACGCCCCGGATTCCCCCGCATCCTCGCCGCCATCGCCGCCGTCTGGAAGGACCGGTCCCGGCGGAACGAGCTGCTGCAGAACGGCGTGCGGCTTCTCGACCGCCTCCGCCAGGCGGCGGCGCTGCCCGGGCAGCTCGCCGCCCGCGGAACGCTCATCACCTCCGAGCCGGTCGGCCGCGCGGTGCGGCAGTTTCTCGGCTCCTTTGACCGCGAACACGGGGGTTTCGGACCGGCGCCGAAGTTCCCCCCCAGCCGGCAGCTCACGCTGCTCCTCCGGCGCCACCTGGAGGAGGGGGGCGCGGAATCCCTCGACGCGTCCCGCTTCACGCTCCGGCGGATGGCGGACGGCGGGCTCTTCGACCAGCTCGGCGGCGGGTTCCATCGCTATTCCACCGATGCGGAGTGGCTGGCCCCCCACTTCGAGAAGATGCTCTACGACAACGCGCTGCTCGTCCCGGTGTATCTCCTCGCCCACCGGATCACCGGGGATTCCCGGCTCGCGGAGGATGCGCGCCGCACTCTCGACTGGATGCAGGGCGAGATGCGGAACCCGGGCGGGGCGTTCCACGCGGCGCTCGACGCCGACTCCGAGGGAGAGGAGGGGCGCTTCTACACCTGGACGTCCGCGGAGGTGGAGGACGTGCTCGGGGAGGACGCCGCGCTCTTCGGTGCCGCCTACGACGTGCGGGAGCGGGGGAACTGGGAAGGCCGGACGATCCTGCGGCGGGTGCTGGACGATGCCGCGCTCGAAGAGCGGTTCGGTGTCCCCGCCGGCCGGGTCGGGTCGGAGCTCACCGCGGCGCGGCAGCGGCTCCTGGCCCGGCGCGGCGGGCGGGTGCGGCCCGGGCTCGACGACAAGGTCCTCCTCTCCTGGAACGCGCTCGCGGTGACGGCGTTCGCGCGGGCGCATCGGGCGCTCGGCGACGAAGCCCATCTCCGCGTGGCGCAGACCGCGGCCCGGTTCCTCCTCGACAACCTGCGCGCCGAAGGCCGCTACTTCGCGGTGTGGAGCCGCGGGGCGGCGAAGGTGCCGGCGATGCTCGAAGACCACGCCTTCTGGCTCCAGGCGCTTCTCGACCTCTTCGAGAGCGATTTCGACGAGGACTGGCTCCGGGCGGCCGAGGAGGTTGCGGGCATTCTGGACGCTCGCTTCGCGGCCCCGGGCGGCGGCTTCTACACCACCGCCGACGACCACGAGGCGCTGCCTGTCCGCACCCGGAGCGGCTACGACGGCGCCCTGCCGTCCGGCAACGCGGTCGCCGCCGACGCGCTCCTGCGCCTCGCGACCCTCACCGGATCGAAAACGCATCGCGACGCCGCCCGCGCCACCATCACCGCCTTCTTTGCCCAAGCCGTCGAGAGTCCGACTGGTTTCGCCACGCTGTTGACCGCGGTGCAGCGCTATCTGGCCGAGCCGCGCCAGATCGTGGTCGTCGGACCGGGTGATGCGGAAGAAACCCGCGACGCGCTCCGGCGGCTCTGGCGCGTCCCCGCCGAGAACGCCGCCGTCCTGCTCGCGGACGTTCGCGGCGCGCGGGAAAGCGGCCTTCCGGCGTTGCGCGCCGCGCAGGAAGCGGGAGCCGAAGGCGGCGGAGTGTCGTTCCTGCCCTGCCGGGGCGGGGTCTGTTCGCTCCCGCTGGCGAACGTCGAGGCCGCCTGCGACTACCTGCGGTCGTGACGGCCCTCGGGGCCCCACCGGTCCTGAAGATGGCGGGAACGGCTTGGAGCGCCGGCTTCAGCCGGCACAGCCCGCCGCAGGCGGGCGGCGGGACAGACCTCACTCTCCGGGATGGCTCGGTCGCGCGCGTCCATGCACCCGGGTAGCGACGAACGCCAGCGGCCCGGCGGGCCGCTTGTGCCGGCTGAAGCCGGCGGTCCAAGCCGGCCGCCCCATCAAGGCCCCAAGATCGAGGAATCCCGGCTACGGATCGTCGCCGTCGGACGCCAGGTGGGCGATCAGATAGCCGAGCGCGACAACTTCGAGCCCGATTCCGGCTCCCATCATCCACTTCGTGGGTGTGTCGAACCCCTTGCGCTCGCCATCCGGCGTGTAGCACTTGTTGTAGGCAGCAAGCGTGACCCCATCGACGGTCTCCCCCGGCGAAACGGGCGCTGCATTCCGGCAGGGAATCCAGCGCCACAACGCGGCTCCCACAAACGCCATCACCCCGCTGAGTCCATAGGCGATGGCGCTGCGCTTCTTGTCGCCCGGCCGGATCCGGCCGGTGGTGATCGTCGAGGTGTTCTGGGCGCGATAGACGCCGCTCGCCGCGGCGATCTCGGCAGCTTCGAGAAGCGAGGGCGGTGTCGCGCTTCGGGCCCCGGCCACCGGGAGCGTTCCCGCGTAGAGGGGTGTCGTTACGAGCCCGCAAGCGACTGCGATGGCGATGACTCTCTTCATTGGAGCGATCACGGGGACGCGGACTGCGCGTCGTCCTGCTGGCCGTCTTCGCGGAGATGGCGCACCAGGTAGAAGAGAGACACGAATTCGAGGCCGATGCCGGCGCCGAACAGGGCCTTGGTGGGAGTGCTCCAACCCTTTCGCGAACCGTCCTCTTCGTAGCACTCGGCCTGCGTCTTGAGTCCTTCGCCGAAGTGCCGCGCGTCACCTCCATCGCGGCAGGTCAGGTTGCGCCAGAGCGCCGCGCCCGTGAAAGCCAGCAAGCCGCTCAGAGCGAAGGCTATGGCGCTGCGCTTGTTGTCGTCCTCCCGGATCCGCCCGGTGGCGATTCCGGCGGTGTTCTGGGCGCGATAGGCGCCGCTCGCGGCCGCAATCTCAGCCGCCTCCAGGAGGGAGGCGGACGCGGGCCGAGCCGCGGCCGCGTTCGCGTACAGCGGCATCAGCACCAAGCCGTACGCGGTCAGAAGGGCGATGAATCGCTTCATGTCGAAACTCCCGGTTTGGGCGCGAAGATGGGGCGTCAGTTCCGGATGCGGACGATCACGTTGCCCGCGATCACGGTCTCGCCGCTGCGCTGGAGCCGGAGCCAGACGCGGTAGGTGCCCGGCAGCGAGAAGCGGTGGCTGCCGAAGAAGAAGGTCTCGATTTCGGAGCCCTCTTCGTAGGGGTCGCAGTCCGGCTCGTACACGGATTCCGTGTCGTCGTCCCAGTCCCAGACCTCTTCGAGGCAGTAGTAGTCCTCGAGGTTCTCCGCGGTGTCCAGATCCTCGAGGCGGGCGCTGACCTCGACATCGAGGGACGGCCGGCGCATCTCGCCCGGCATGCGGGGGCGGAGAAACAACTGCCGGGGCGCCCGCAGCGTCAGCTTCGGCTCCGCCGCCGCCTCTTCGGAGGCGTCGCCGACCGCTGGCGCCGCTTCCACCTCGGCGCCCCGGGCTCCGCCGCCGGCAAGCGTGGCGGGCAACAACACGCCGGCAAGGAACCCGGCGAGCGCGACCGGAAGTCCGCGCGAAGCCCGAATGCGCATCAACGGCGCATTCTAAGACTTGCCAGCGGTGTCCGCCTCTGCCTCCGCCGCCCGGAGCCGCGCCTCGGCGCGCGCCACCGCCTGCTGCGCCTGCTCGACGTCGTAGGCGGCGCCGAACTCCTCGAGCCGGGCCTTCGCCCGGTTCAGCGCGCTCTCGGCCCGTTCCAGGTCAATGTCCTGCGGACGTTCCGCGGTTTCGGCGAGCACCGTCACGGTGTCGTCCAGGACTTCGAGGAACCCCCAGTGCACGGCGAGGAAGTGCTCCTCTTCGCCCTGGCGGTACTGAAGCTGGCCGCTGCGGATCTGGTAGAGGAGTGGGGCGTGCCCCGGCAGGATGCCCACGTAGCCGAAGACCGCCGGGGCCTCCACGTAGTCCACGTCGTCGCGGAACACCACCCCGCCGGGGGTGATGACCTCGAGGCGCAGGCGCGAAGGCGTGCTCATGGTCCGCCGGACCCGTCAGGCCGCCGCCAGCTCGCGGGCGCGCTCTTCGACGTCGTCAATCCCGCCCGCCATGAAGAAGGCCTGCTCCGGCAGGTCATCCAGCTCGCCGTCCACGATGCGCCGGAAGCCCTCGATGGTGTCCTTCAGTTCCACGTAGCGGCCCTTGCGCCCGGTGAACTGCTCGGCGACGTGGAAGGGCTGCGAGAAGAACCGCTGCATCTTGCGGGCGCGCGACACCGTCACCTTGTCGTCCTCGCTGAGCTCGTCCATGCCGAGGATCGCGATGATGTCCTGCAGGTCCTTGTACCGCTGCAGGACTTCCTTTACCCGCCGGGCGACCTGGTAGTGCTCGTCGCCCAGCACCCGCGGGTCCATGATGCGGGAGGTGGACGCCAGCGGATCCACCGCGGGGTAGATCCCGAGTTCGGCGATCTGCCGCGAGAGGTTGGTGGTGGCGTCGAGGTGGGAGAAGGTGGTGGCGACCCCGGGGTCGGTGTAGTCGTCCGCCGGGACGTAGATGGCCTGGATCGAGGTGATGGAGCCCTTGTCGGTCGAGGTGATCCGCTCCTCGAGTTCCCCCATCTCGGAGGCCAGGGTGGGCTGGTAGCCGACCGCCGACGGCATGCGGCCGAGCAGCGCGGAGACCTCCATCCCGGCGAGGGTGTACCGGTAGATGTTGTCCACGAAGAAGAGGACGTCCTGGCCGCGTTCGTCCCGGAAGAACTCGGCCACGGTGAGCCCGGTGAGGCCGACGCGGAGCCGCACGCCGGGGGGCTCGTTCATCTGGCCATACACCAGCGACGTCTTCTTGAGGACGCCCGAGTCCGTCATCTCCAGCCAGAGGTCGTTCCCCTCGCGCGTCCGCTCGCCGACGCCGGCGAACACCGAGAACCCGCCGTGCTGGGTGGCGATGTTGTTGATGAGCTCCATGATGATGACGGTCTTGCCGACCCCGGCGCCGCCGAAAAGGCCCACCTTGCCGCCGCGCATGTAGGGCTCGAGCAGATCAATCACCTTGATCCCGGTCTCGAACATCTCGAGGCTGGTGCTCTGGGACACGAACTCGGGGGCCGCCCGGTGGATCGGCCGCCGCTCCTCCGATTCGATCGCCCCCGCTTCGTCCACCGGATTCCCCAGCACGTTCATGACGCGGCCGAGGGTGCTCTCCCCCACCGGAACCGAAATCGGCGCTCCGGTGTCTTCGGCCAGGAGGCCGCGCACCACGCCATCGGTCGGCTGCATCGCGACGGTGCGGACCCGGTTCTCGCCGAGGTGCTGCTGGACCTCGAGGACGATGTCCATGTCCACGGTGGAAAGGCCGCGGTCGTCGCGCAGCCGGACCGCGTTGTGAATTGGCGGCAGGTCTCCCTCGAAGACCACGTCCACCACGTTCCCGATGACCTGGACGACCCGTCCGGTGTTCTCAGCCACTTTGCTCCATGCTCCTTCTTGTCGGGTGTTTCTCAGTCGAGCGCCTCGGCGCCGCCCACGACCTCGAGAATCTCCTTCGTGATCGCCGCCTGGCGGACCCGGTTCATGGTCAGGGTCAGGTCGGCGATGAGTTCGTTCGCGTTCTTGGTTGCGTTGTCCATGGCGGTCATCCGCGCCGCCTGTTCGGCGGCCACCGATTCGAGCAGCGCCCGCCAGATCTGGTATTCGACGTGCCGGGGGAGGAGTTCCGCGAAGATCTCGGCCTCCGTGGGCTCGTAGAAGAACTCCCGGGCGGTTCCGTCTTCGGAACCTGCCAGGTCCAGCTTCTCGAGCGGCAGCAGCCGCTCCACCCGGACGTCCTGGCGGAGGATGTTCTTGAACTCGTTGAAGACCAGGTAGATGGCGTCGAGGCCTTGTGGGTCCTCGGGGTCCTCCCGGCGGTAGCGCTCCATCAGGGGCGCCGCGATCTCCCGGGCGTGTTCGTAGCCGAGCGCCCGGAAGATGTCCTCGAGCGGGTCCACGAGGCGCACCCCGCGACGGCGGAAGTGATCCCGGCCCTTGCGCCCGACCGCCCGGACTCCCACCTCCTGCTCGCTCAGGGACTTGAGGAGGATCTCGGCCCGCTTGAGGACGTTCGTGTTGAACGACCCGCAGAGCCCGCGGTCCGAGGTGATCACCACCACCTCGACGCGGCGCGGCGGCCGCTCGCGCAGCAGGGGATGGCTGTCGGCCTTGGCCCCAACCACCACCGAGTTCAGGACCTCCAGGATCCGCGCCGCGAACGGCCGCGCCGAGACGATCGCCTCCTGGGCCCGGCGCAGGCGCGCGGTGGCGACCATCTTCATGGCCCGGGTGATCTGCTCGGTGTTCCGCACGCTGCGGGTGCGGCGGCGGAGTTCGAGGAGCGTCGGCATGGGGCTTTAGCGGAGGACGTTCAGGCGGGGACCGGCTCCCGCGCCTCCCCGGCTGCGGCCACCGCCGTTCCGCCGGCGCGGAAGGCGTCGCGCTTGAACTCGGCGATCGCCTCCCGAAGCGCGGCGGTCAGGGAATCGTCCAGCTTCCGCTCCTCGCGGACCCGGGCCAGCGTGTCCGGATGGCGGGTCTCGAGGAACTCATAGAGCCCCGTCTCGAAGTCCCGGCAGTCGCTCGGCTCGAGGTCATCGAGGAAGCCCTCGTTCGCGGCGAAGATGACCGCCACCTGTTTCTCCACCGGCAGCGGCACGTACTGGTCCTGCTTCAGGACTTCGGTCAGGCGCTCGCCCTTGGCCAACTGGGCCTGGGTGGCCTTGTCGAGGTCGGAGCCGAACTGGGCGAACGCCGCCATCTCCCGGTACTGCGCGAGCTGCAGCCGCATGGTGCCCGCCACCTGGCGCATCGCGCGGATCTGCGCCGAACCGCCCACCCGGCTGACCGAGTTGCCGACGTTGATGGCGGGGCGGATACCGGCGTTGAAGAGGTCTCCCTCGAGGTAGATCTGCCCATCGGTGATCGAGATCACGTTCGTGGGCACGTAGGCCGACAGGTCACCGGCCTGGGTCTCGATGAAGGGGAAGGCGGTGAGCGAGCCGCCTCCCCGCTTGTCGGAGAGCTTGGCGGCGCGCTCGAGCAACCGCGAGTGGAGGTAGAAGACGTCGCCGGGGTAGGCCTCCCGGCCCGGCGGACGCCGCAGGAGGAGCGAAATCTCGCGATAGGCGGCGGCGTGCTTCGAGAGATCGTCGTAGATGCAGAGGGCGTGGCCGCCGTGATCCATGAAGAACTCACCCATGGCGCACCCGGAATAGGGCGCCAGGTACTGGAGCGGCGCCGGTTCGGACGCCGCCGCGGAAACGATGATCGTGTGGTCGAGCGCCCCGTGGTCTTCGAGCGTCTGCACCACCTGGGCGACGGTGGACAGTTTCTGGCCGACCGCGACATAGACGCAGACCACCCCGGTGTCCCGCTGGTTGATGATCGCGTCCACCGCGATCGCGGTCTTTCCGGTCTGGCGGTCTCCGATGATGAGTTCCCGCTGGCCGCGGCCGATGGGAATCATGGCGTCCACCGCCTTGACCCCGGTCTGGAGCGGTTCCTTCACCGGCTGCCGGGCGACGATGCCCGGGGCGATGCGCTCCACCGCGCCCGTTTCGGTCGTTTCGATGGGTCCCTTGCCGTCCAGCGGCCGGCCCAGGGCATCCACCACCCGCCCCTTCATGGCCTCGCCCACGGGCACCTGCAGGATCCGCCGGGTGCGCTTCGCGGTGTCTCCCTCCCGGATCGAGGTCACGTCGCCGAAGAGAACGAGTCCCACGGACGACTCTTCGAGGTTCAGCGCGAGGCCGAACACGTCGTTGGGCAGTGCCACCAGTTCGCCGTACATGACCCCTTCGAGGCCGTGTACGCGGGCGATCCCGTCCCCGGAGGAGACGACGGTTCCAACTTCCGCGACGTCCACGCCGGTGTCGTGGCCGGCGATCTGTTCCCGCAGCAGGGCGGCGATTTCGTCTGCTCGAATGCTCATGGGTCTTCCTGTAAAGTGTTGATTCCGGGCGGTTTATATAGAATCAGGCTCCGTATTTCTCCTCGAACCGGGCGAGCTGGCGGCTGACGCTGGCGTCGTAGATGCGGTTCCCGACGCGGATGACGAACCCGCCGAGCAGCTCCGGATCCTCGCGGAAGTGCAGCCGGGGAGTTCCCGAAAAGGCGGATGCCAGCGCCGTCCGGAGGCTGGCCCGGTCGCGGTCGTCCAGGGGGCGCGCTGACACCACGTCCGCTTCGACGATCCCCCGATGCTCGTCCAGCGCCGCCCGAAACGCCACCGCGGTCTCCGCCAGGTGGGCGGATCGCTCCCGGGCCACCATGACCGCGACGAACCTGCCCAGAGCGGAGTCCGGCAGGATGCGGTCGGCGACGGCCTTCGCCAACGCCGCGCGCCGCTGCCGCGCGATCGCCGGGGAGGTCAGCGTCTTCGAGAGTTCCGGGGAGCGTTCAAGCAACGCCGCAAACTCCTCGAGACCTCCCGCGAGCAGCTCCAGATGCTCCTCGCCGCCGGTCTCGACCACCGTGTCCAGCAGGACGCGCGCGTAGTGGCGGGCCACGTCGCTGGACATTGCCGGTGCGCCTCCCGATCAGTCGCGGCGAATCGCCGTCATCCCGGCGTTGATCAGGCGCCGATGGTCTTCCTCGGACATGGCGCCGCGGAGCCGCGTCCGCGCGACCTCCACGGCCGCCCGCGCCGCTCCGGCGGCGAGGCGGCGCTCCGCCACCCGTACTTCCTGGTCCAGTTCGGCCTGGGCGGCGGCGCCGATCTTCCGGGCCTGTTCCTCGGCTGCCGTCACGATGCGCCGGCCCTCGGCGGTCGCGGCTTCGGTGATCCGCTGCCGGGCCGCTTCCACCTCGCTGTCCAGGGTGCGAAACCGTTCGGTCGCTCGCTCGGCGGCCCGGGCGGCCTCCTCGCGATCGGCCCGCGCGGCGGCGAGTTGCTCCCGGATCTGGAGCGCCCGCGCCTCAAGGTAGCTCGCGATCGGCTTGCGAAGAGCGAGGACCAGAATCGTCGCGAGGATCGTGAAGTTGACGATCTTCGGGAGATTCGAAGCCCCCTCCTCGGCAGCGAACGCCGGTACCGCCGTGGCGGCGAGCATCGTGCCGGCGAAGACGGCGGCTCGGAGCGGCGGCCGTACCCGCATGGCTCCTGCTCCCGGAAAGACGCGCAGTCGGAACCGCTTCATGAAGCGCGGCGCAGGACCCGGGCGGTCAAGTCGTTCGCCAGGCTCTCGGCGGCCGTTTCGAGTTCGGAGGCCGCCCGCGTGGTCGCTTCCCGGAGCGAATTCCGGCCCGCCCGGAGCGTCGCCTCCGCCGCTTCGCGCGCCGCCAGCAACGTGGCGTCGGCGCGCTCGCTGGCCTCGCGGCGAATCCGGTCCATCTCCCGGTAACCCTCCTCGCGCACGGCGGCTACCGCATCCGCGACCCGGGTCTCCGCGGCCAGGGCCTCGGCCTCCGCGTCTTCCCGCACCTGACGGGCGCCGCCGACCTGCGTCTCCCTGGCTTCCATCGCGCGCGCCAGCGGTTCGAAGAACTGCCGCTTCAGGACGAGTGTCAGGCACACGACGATCACCGACACGATCAGGGCGGTCAGGTCAGGAATGATGGTCACGAAACCTATGGCCTATCGAGGGCAACGAGAGTCGGCGGCCCCACCAGAAAGCGGGAAGACACCAGTCGGGAAACCGAGGGCAGCCGGATGCGCGCGGTCAGCGAACTGACCCGCCACGGACGGCGGGAAGGCTATCACCCGACACCGGGGTTGCCAAGAAATCCGGCGCCCCGACAACCGTCAGGCGCTCGCGGTATCGGGTTCGCCTGCTGGCGGCGCCGGAGCCGGGTTGGCCGCCGCCCGGGACGGCGAGCGCTGGTAATCGCGGTGGATCTGGAAGTGGGCGCCGTCGGCGTCGCTCGTGGCTTCCAGGGTCAGGTTGGCGGCCTGGACCGCCACACCCGCGATGGATCCTCCGGAGTGCACGATGACGTCCTGCGCCGCGATCTCGCCGCTCACCCGGCCTCCGCCTTCGACGACGACGCGCTGGGCGTAGATCCGGCCGTCGAAGTTCCCGGAGGTCCCCACCGAAACCTCGTCCTCGGAGTGGATTTCTCCAACGAACTCCCCGTTCACGTTGAACGGGCCCGGCGCGTTCAGTCGGCCCGACAGACGCGACCCGGATCCGACGTATCCGCTATGGGCGTCCCGCGATGGGTCTCGTGCCATCGTTCTATTCGCTCACTTCCCGTTCACTGGTCAACACGACGAAGATGCGGTGAAGGTCATCCTCGGAGAAAAATTGTATCTGGACGGCGCCACCCTTGCCACGCCGGCGGATCTGGACCGGGAACCCGACCGCCCGCCGCATCCGCTCCTGCGCGTCGCGGGTGTTCGGATCCAGGCCGGAGGGCCGGGACCGCTTCGGCTGACCGGGCCCGCCGCCCTCCCGGGCCTGCTTGACGCGGCGTTCGACCTCGCGAACCGAAAGATCGCCCCGGATGATTTCTTCGGCGAGTTGCGCCTGGGTCGCGGCGTCGAGGGGCACGAGCGCCCGGCCCGCCGCCGCGCGCAGCTTCCCCGTCTCCACCAGGCGCCTTACCTGGGGCGTCAACTCCAGGAGCCGCAGCGTGTTGGTTACCGCGGTGCGGCTTCGCCCGACCTCCGCGGCGATGGCGCCGTGGGTCATTCCTCCCGCATCGGCGAGCCGGCGAAAGGCGAGTGCCTCCTCGACCGGGTTGAGATCCTCCCGTTGCAGGTTCTCGATCAGCGCCAGCAGCCCGACATCCTCGTCGGAGGTCTCACGAACCACGACCGGAACGCGCTCGAGCCCCGCCAGGCGGGCGGCGCGCCAACGGCGCTCGCCGGCGATGATCTGGAATCTCCCGGCCTGCGGCCGGACCACGATCGGTTCGATGACGCCGCGGGCGGCAATGGAGGCCGTGAGTCCCGCCAGGTCCTCCTCGGCGATCTGCGAGCGCGGCTGCGCGGGATTCGGCGCCAGCTTCCCGACCGGCACCGAACGGGGTCCGTCGGTCGGCGCCGCCGACGGAAGCAGGGCGTCGAGGCCGCGCCCCAGACCACGTCGCTTCACCGGGAAAGAACCTCCCGCGCCAGGTCCGCGTAGGCGACCGCCACCTTCGACCGCGGATCGTAGATCTGCAGCGGGACCCCGTAGGAGGGCGCCTCGGCGGCCCGGACCGATCGCGGAACGATGGAGTCGAACACCCGGTCCCCCAGCTTGGCCTGCACCTCGGCGATCACGTCCCGCGCGAGGTTGGTGCGCCGGTCAACCATGGTGAACAGGACCCCGAGCAGATCGAGGCCCGGGTTCCAGGAGCGCCCGATTCGGGTGACGGTGTCGAGCAGCCGCGAAAGCCCCTGCATCGCGAAGAACTCGCATTGCATGGGAACCAGAACGGCGGTGGCGGCCACGAGTGCGTTGACGGTCAGCAGTCCGAGGGACGGAGGACAGTCCAACAGGACGAATTCGGCGTCCGGATCGTCCCGGGCGAAGTCCGCGAGACTTCCGCGGAGCCGGAGCGCCCGGCGCCGGGGGTCCGGATCGTCGGCCGCGATCTGCAGGTCGGCGGCTGCCAGCGACGGATCGGAAGGACACGCGATCAGATTCGGAACGTCGGTGTCCACAACGGCCCGGCCGAGCGGTTCCCGGTCCACGAGCACGTCATAGGCGCTGTATCCGTCCTCGGCGATCTGGAGCCCGAGACTGGTGGTGAGGTTGCTCTGAGGATCCAGGTCCACGACCAGGCAGCGATGCCCGCCCATCGCGAGAGCCGCACCCAGGTTCACCGTGGTGGTGGTCTTGCCAACCCCCCCCTTCTGGTTGACGACCGCCAGAATCCTCATCTGGAGAATCCCGAGACTACCACGGGGGTCCCGCTGGTTGCCGGGTGTTTCACGTGAAACAACGGGGCGTTCCTTGCGATGCCGTACGGGGCCGTCCGATCCAGACAATTCCCCGTTCCGCGGGGACGAACTCCTCTTCAAAGAGGCCGGTATCGAGCGCCGCGCGCTCCCGGGCGGGACGGGAGGTCGGCCAGATCACCGACGCCCCGGCGGACATTCCGGCCGCGAGCATGGTCCACTCGCCAGCCTGCAGCTTCACCGCACGCATGGTCACGGCCGCAACGCGCGCGAGCTCGGACGTTCCGGTTTCAGATCTCAAAAACTCCTTGAGTCTTTGCCTGACGACGCGAACGCGCGGGCTCAGACCGAGCCTGTCGGTGGCCATCTCCAGGAAGGCGGCGGAGACCTGCCGCGGCTCCAGCAGGATCCAGTCGCCGTCACAGGCGATCGCGAGCGGCAGCGCCGGGGTTCCGCCTCCGCTCCCGATATCGAGGAAAGGACCGCGTTCCGGCAGCAGGCGGCCGAGGAGCAGCGCCTCCCGAAAGTAGTGGCGCGCGAGGTCTTCCGGGGAGCGAAAACCCACGATGCCCGCTCCCTTCCAGGCGCGCAGCATCTGGAAGAGGCGCGCGAACTGCTCCCGCACCGCCGGAGGAACCGGCGGCAGGGCGCCGACCAGCGCGTCGTCCAACGGACCCGTGCCCTCGCTCACCTCCCGGCCGTCAGTTTCCGCCTCGAGCCGCCCTTGTTCCGCTTGCCCTTGCCGGTTGTCTCCACGACGCTGGCGTCCGCCTCCCGGCGGTCCATGATGCGGCTGGTCACCGCCTGCTGTCCCATGGAAACCACGTTGTTCGCGAACCAGTAGAGCACCAGCCCGGACGGCGCCCACGCCATGATCAGGACGAAGATCAACGGCATGAACATCATGATCTTGGCCTGGATGCCCTCGGCCTGGGTCGCGGTCATCTTCTGCATGATGAACTGACTCGCGCCCATCAGCACCGGGAGGATGAAGTAAGGATCTTCCCGCGACAGGTCCTGAACCCAGAACACGAACGGCGCGTGCCGCAGCTCGACGGAAACCACGAGCAGCCGGTAGAAGGCGAAGAAGAAGGGAATCATCAGCAGCATGGGCAGGCAGCCGCCGATGGGCGAGACGTTGTGCTCCCGATAGAGCGCCACCATCTCCTGGTTCATCTCGCCGCGTTTCGGATCCGTCGGTTTCATCCCCTTGTACTTGTCCTGGATCCGCTTCACCTGCGGACTGATCTTCTGCATCCGCCGGATGGAGACGTAGCTGTAGTGCTTGAGCGGCGCGAGCAGGAGGCTGATCAGGATGGTCACCAGCACGATGGCCCATCCGTAGTTCCCCATCAGGTCGTAGGCCCAGAGCAGCCCCTGCCGAATCGGAACCACCAGGAACCGCAGCCAGGCGCCGAATTCCACGATGTCCACTCCCAGTTCGGTGAGCAGCTCCACCTGCTTCGGACCCGTGAACAGCGTGAATTCGCTGGTCCCGGCCGATCTCAGGTGTGCGACCAGGAGATTTCGGGAGCCGGTCGGGTCCGCCGGGGGGATTTCGAAGCTCTCCCACGGAATCGCCAGCGCCTCCAGCCGCGCCTCGTAGCGCTGCCCGGGGTCCGCCACCAGCAGGCCCGCGAAGTAGTGCGACGCCACGCCGACCGCCTGGGCCGAAAGGCTCGCCGCCTCCCCTCCGGCGGCCTCGCCGAAGGAGAAGAGCCGGCTCTCGCCCCCGGACTCGATGACGCCCTGCTCGGCGCCCTGGTATCTCCCGATGGAACTCTCGTTCTCGATCCCGGGGCCGAACAGGACCTCCTTCAACTGTTCCGCGCCGCCCCGGATCGCCGAGACCGACACCTCCATGCGGTAGTCGCCGCCCTCGACCCGCACGGTCTTCGAGACCTCCAGGCCGTCCGCGGACGCCCAGCGGAACGCGATCTCGCGGGTTTCTCCGTCCCTCAACTCCAGCCGGACCGGGCCCGTACGGACCTGCCCGTCCACGGCGACCTCGTGCAGCGCGGTCGTGAGGCGGGCGGGGGCGGGGTCGCCGGGGAGCACCACGTCGAGCGGACGCACTGAATTGACCAGATCGTCGCCCTGTGGCAGCGCCTCGAGCGGAGCGCCCACGGAATCCGTGTGTTCGAGCAGCCGCAGCCGCAGGAGCCGGCCTCCCCGGTTGGAGAACTCGGCCACGTAGCGGCTCGTCTCCACCGCGATCCGCTGTTCGCGCTCGGCCTCCCGTACCTCCGTGGTGGCCTCGGGAAGGGCGGCTTCGTCCGCCGGGACGGCAACGTCCAGGACCGGGGGTGACGTGGGGCTCGCGGCGACCGGCGTTTCCTCCGCCGGAGGCGCCGGCGGCGCGCTCTCGGGTCCGAAGAAGCGGACGAAGAGAAGAAAGACGAAGAACGACAGCAGGAACGCGAGAAGAACGCGCCGTTCCATGACCTTGGCTATCCGATCCGTTCCGCGCGGCTGGCGGGAACGGCGTCGTACCCGGACCCGCCGAACGGATGACAGCGGAGCAGCCGGCGCGCGCTCAGCAGAACCCCGCGCCCGGGGCCATGAAGCCGGATGGCTTCCTCGGCGTAGTGCGAACACGACGGCTGAAACCGGCAAACCCCCGTAAAGAGCGGACTGAACGCCACCCGATACAGCCGGATGAGGTTCACGAAGAACCCGACGAGAGCACGCTTCACGAGGCCGGGCTCCCGATTCAAGGGGTCGAGAGCCGTAGTGCTACGGGAAACCGCCGCCATCTCAAGCCTGCCGCCGCCTACCGCCCGGGTCCGGTCGCCCGGTCCCCTGCTGCCGCCGTCCGCTTCCGCTCGCCCTCCTGGTCGCGGTCCGGTAGGCACGCTCCAGGTCCGGCCAGGAGGCCTTCTCGATTCCGCGGCGGGCGATCAGGACGAGATCTCCGGCAGGACGTTCCCCCCGCCGGTACACCTCGCGCAGCAGACGCTTGGCTCGGGACCTCTGGACGGCTCCTCCGACCTTCCGGCTCGCTACCACTCCGAGGCGCGGAGGCGCGCCGGCGGGAACTCCGGCCGCCCGGATGGCCACGAGGCAGGAAGAAACGCCGCGCGCTCCGGACGCCATCACCGTCCGGAACTCCGAGGACCGGACGATCCGCTGGTCCCGCGACAGAGACCCGTCCCGGCGGGCGTCCATCATCTACCGGCTGCTAAGCCGACAGCCTTCGGCGGCCCCGGCGACGCCGGCGCGCGATGACCGCGCGGCCGCCCGGAGTGCTCATCCGTGCCCGGAAACCGTGCTTCCGCTTCCTCCGCCGCCTATTGGGCTGAAACGTCCGTTTCACGGGATTGTCCTCTCCAAGTCATTGAATCCAAAAGAAAAACCCGGTGGTCGAGGCCGCTGTCGCAGCGCCGCCCAACCGAGCCCGACAGTATACCGCCAACGCACGTTTCCCGTAAAGTCAGTTTCGGTTTCACCCTGTATGCGCGCGGGCCGTCCATGGCGCTGTAAGCGTTCCTCGGGCGATGTTCGCCCGTGGATTTGCCGCGCGTCCGAAACCGCAGTACCGGATTCCCGGCGAGCCTAAACCGGCCGGGAGGAGCCTGCGCCGGTTCCCCGCATCTTGTTTTTTTCTCGGGGAATTCTGGGGGTTGTCAAGGTCGGGCGGCCCGGCCCCGAAAGGGCGTTGCTACATTCCGCGCGGTCGTTGAGAACCGCGCCGCCGCGAGCCGGGCGGGCGGTTCTTTCCCCTTTTTGGTCCCAGCTACTGCTGCGCCTTCCAGCCCCAATCTTCGATCTTTTCTTGCACCGATCTTCGCGCCTGGCCACCGCCACCGAAGCGCCACAAACCGCCGAGAACCGGTGGATGGAGGTGCTGTCCGCCATCCGGACCGGCCTCTCTTCCCACGAATTCGACACCTGGTTCGCTCCGGCCCGGTTCCTGAGCGCCGAAGACGACGTCGTCGTGATCGGGGTTCCCAACGCCATGTTCGCGAACCACCTCGAGGGCGAATACCGGGACCGGATCCTGCGCGCCTTCGCGGCGGCCGGCAGCCCCATGGCTTCGATTCGCTGTTCGGTCTCCGCGGGTCCATCCGGCGGCAGCGGAACCGCCGCCCTGTCCGACGACCCCGGCGCGTCTCCGGTGATGGACGACGGCCGGCCCGCGGTGAACGCCGTCCCGTCCGCCGCCCATCACCCCGGCAACGGCGAGTCACCCCGGCCAGCCCTGCGGAGCGATTCCGTTTCCGCGTCCTTCTCCTTCGATTCGTTCGTGGTCGGCGCGAGCAATCGTTTCGCGCACTCGGCAGCCCTCGACGTGAGCAATCCGGGAGTCCGGTCCTCCCCGTACAACCCGCTCCTGATCCACGGGGAGACGGGGCTCGGCAAGACCCACCTCCTCCAGGCCATCGCCCGGCGGTTCGTCGAACAGAACCCGGGGCGAAGGATCCTCCTCACCAGGGGAGACGCCTTCAGCAGCCATGTGATCAGCGCCGTCCGGGCGAACGACCTCTACGGTTTTCGCAACGAGTGCGCCGAGCTCGACATGCTGCTCGTGGACAACATCCAGTTCATCGCCGGTCTGGACCGCTTCGGCCGGGTTGCCCAGGAGTTCTTCCACGCACTCACCGCGCTTTCGGACCGGGGCCGGCGGATCGTCCTGACTTCCGACCGAGACCCCCGGGACATCCCGAATCTGGATGCGCAGATCAAGAGCCGCCTGGAAGCCGGACTGACGACCGGGGTCGGCAATCCCGACTGGGAGGTGCGGGCGGCCATCGTCCGCAAGAAGGCCGCCACCCTGGAGTTGGAGCTGCCGGAAGGGGTTGCGGAGACCATTGCGTCCCGCTACCGGAACGACGTCCGGAAACTCGAAGGGATTCTCAACCGGCTGGTCGCCGAATCGAACGCCAACCGGGTCCGGATCACGCCGGCTCTCCTCGACCGGATCGTTTCGGAGCACGCCTCCCGGCGAAACCGTCAACCCTCGATCCAGGAGGTGCAGGTGGCCGTGGCGAAGGCCTTCGGCTTCCCGCCCCTGCGACTCGTCGGGAAACAACGGGCCAACGTGCTCTCCCTCGCGCGCCATGTGGCCATGTACCTCTGCCGTCAGACAACCGGCCGGACGCTCGTGGAGATCGGGAAGGAGTTCCGGCGGGACCATTCGACGGTGACCTACGGGATCCGTCGCGTCGCCGCCGCGCGCAAGCGCGACCTGGGACTCAACCGGCTCATCGAGCGTCTCCTGGACCAGCTTTCCTGATCGGCCGGAGCGAACGGGGCTTGTTCCAGGCCCCTTGACGCCGTCTAGCAGCCTGTGGACAAAGTCACGCGGCATTCCCGAGCCAAGAGGGATAGGAGCCGGGTGAACCCGTCCCCTATCCCTCTCGCTCCGGGGTCTGCGCGGGGCTCACGCCCCGCTAACGACGCGAACGCCGATGCATCCCGCCTGAACCGCGCCTCTACGAGGCGCTCTGCGTTGCGTTTCGGTCGGAATACACCCGGTATTCCTCCCTCACGCGCCTTGTCAGCCGGGCGCCTCGGCGTTCTCGGTGCTCACGTCACTTTGTCCACAGGCTGCTAGAGCGCGGCTGACGCGCACCCGGCCGATGCGCCACGAGGGTTCACGGCGCCGCGTCGGACGCGGAAACGCGTGGCCCTCGGGCGCCCCGAAGAATGTGGAAAGAGTGCGGAAAACCTGTGGAAAACGTGTGGATTTCCCCGGAAAACCAGGCATCCCGAAAGCACCCGGACACCGGCGCTCCGGCTTTCCCCAGCGCGCCACCATCCCCCCGGCAGTTCGCCAACATTCGGCAACCCTTGTAAAGCACCTTTTTTCAGTAACTTGGCTGATTCTTCAACACTTTCCACACGGCAAATTAACGACTATAATTCCTCCCTGACGGCTCCTCTGTTTCTATTGATCCGTTCGATCTTTGCGCCCCTCAAGGTATTGAATCGAGGCGTCTCTGATCCTGTCGCTTTCCGCGGAAGTCTCCCGGACTCCCGCACGGCCAATTGCTGATCCAGAAAAGAGCACTCCATGGACTTCACCACTGACCGAGAAGCCCTCCTGGCAGAACTGAACCTGTTCGCCGGCGTGGTTGAGAACCGGCCGTCGGACCCACTCTCCATGTTCTCGAACGTCACCTTCCGGCCGTCGGAGAACGGCTGCGAACTGACGGCGTCGGGCGGAGAGATCGGCCTGAGGTCCAGCATCGCCGCGGAGACCAGCGGCGAGGGACTGCTCAGCGTCCCGGTGAGCCTGCTGGCGCGCTGGCTCAAGGAAGGGCGCGCGGAGAAGGTCTCGTTCCAGGAAACCGACCAGAACTGGATCCAGGTCCGCTGCGGAGGCAACGACACCCGCATCCCCGGCCGGGTCGGTGACCCGCCAACCATCTCGGAGCCCCCGGCGGATCCGCTCTGCACGGTGCCGTCCGAGATGTTCGCGACCCTGCTGCGGTCGGGCTCCTACGCCTTTCCCGCCGCGGTGGACGCCTCGGTCGCGACCGCCGGCGCACAGATCGAGGTTGAAGGCGGCAGCGTGCGGATCGTTTCGTCCGATCACTCGCGCCTGGCCTACTCCAGCGCCACGCTGGGAGATGGGAACGGGGCCGCTTCCGGCGGCAAGCAGGCCTTCGGACTCGGAATGAAGGCGATTTCCGAGTTGACCCTGCTGGCGCGGAGCGGTGACACCGGCATGCGCTTCTTCGAAGGCGAGAACCACCTCTTCCTCGAGTTCGGACACCGGCTGCTGGTGTGCGCCAAGCTCGCTGATCGGCTGCCCGAGTACGAGCACGTGATCCCACGCGACTGCCCGATCCGGATTCGCGCCAGCCGGGAGGGGCTGCTGGGCGCCGTCCAGGCCGCGCTCCCGTTCTCGACCGGTGACTTCAACCGGGCCAAGCTCGATATCGGCGACGAATCCATTCGGATCGACGTCACGTCGGTGCGGGGAGAGGCGATCTCGGACGTCGAGGTCCTGGAAGCGTCGGGCACTCCGCTCACCCTCCATCTGAACCTCGTGCACCTGCGTGATTTCGCGAAGAGTTTCGACTGCGAGGCGGTCGCGCTGGAGTTCAACACGCCGGACACGGCGTTCATCCTGCGCCCGGTGGACGAGGACGACAGCATCGAGCACTTCTGCGTCGGGATGCCGCTCGTTTGATCAACCCGCGACCACTCACGGTCCGCTGAGCATGGACAGCACCGTATTCACACCGGCTTGGAACGCCGGTCTCCAGACCGGCACGCGCGGCGCTCCGCGCTGCGCACGGCGCCCCGCCAGCGCGCCAGGAGGGGCCTTCCCCCCCGGCGTTTGACATGGACACCGTGCTCACTCCGCCGAACGAGTACTCCGGCGGGGACATCAAGATCCTCGAGGGCCTTGAGGCCGTCCGGGTCCGTCCCGCGATGTACATCGGCTCCACGGGAGAGTCCGGGCTGCATCACCTCTTCCGGGAGGTGATGGACAACAGCATCGACGAGGCGATGGCCGGTCACTGCGGCCGCATCCAGGTGACCATCCACCAGGACGGCAGCCTGTCGGTGCGTGACGACGGCCGGGGCATTCCGGTGGACCCCGAGCCCAGCACCGGGCTGCCGGCGGTCGAGGTGGTGATGACCCGGCTGCACGCCGGCGGCAAGTTCGACGCCGACACCTACAAGTACTCCGCCGGGCTGCACGGGGTCGGCGTTTCGGTCGTGAACGCGCTCGCCACCTGGCTCCGGGTGGAGGTCCGCCGCAACGGGACGATTCATCAGCAGTCCTACCGCCGCGGTGAACGGGCCGGACCGCTCGAGACGATCGGTGAGACGGCCGCCGAAGACACCGGAACCCTCGTTCACTTCCTTCCCGATCCGACCATCTTCGAGGAGACCACCGAGTTCGATTTCCACCAGATCGCCCACCGCGTCCGCGAGCTGGCGTTCCTGGTGCGGGGGGTCGAGATCGAGCTGGTGGACGAGCGCGACGGCCGGAGTTCCGTCTTCCACTACGAGGGCGGGATCTCCGAGTTCGTGGCGCACCTGAACCACAACGAGAACCCGATCCATCCCTCGGTCATCAGCTTCGAGGTGGAGTCCCCGGAGGTGGCGAACGGCGGCTCTTCCTCCGGCGCCCACTCGTGCGAGGTGGCGCTGCAGTGGAACAGCAGCTATCGGGAGGCGCTCCATTCCTTCGTGAACAACGTGAGCACGCCGGAGGGAGGCACGCATCTCAGCGGGATGCGCGCGGCGCTCACCCGGGCCATCAACGCCTACGCGCAGGGCACCCGGTGGGAGAAGGAGCTCAAGGGCCGCATCCAGGGCGAGGACGCCCGCGTCGGCCTCGCCGCGGTCATCAGCGTCCGGGTTCCCGAGCCCCAGTTCGAGGGTCAGACCAAGACGAAGCTCGGCAACAGCAGCGTGCAGGGCTTCGTGGACTCGCTCGTCTACGAGGAACTGGTGCGCTTCTTCGAGGAGAACCCCGTCGAAGCCAAGGGCATCGTGTCCAAGGTGGTGGATTCCTTCCAGGCCCGCGAGGCGGCCCGGAAGGCGCGCGACATGGCGCGGCGCAAGAGCGCGCTCGCGTCCACCTCGCTCCCCGGCAAGCTCGCGGACTGCCAGGAGCGCGACCCGCGGGAGAGCGAACTCTTCATCGTGGAGGGCGAGTCGGCCGGCGGTTCGGCGAAGCAGGGCCGCGACCGGAAGTTCCAGGCGATCCTGCCGCTCCGCGGCAAGATCCTGAACGTCGAGAAGACCAAGGCCAACCGGATGCTGGAGAACGAGGAGATCAAGGCGCTGATCTCCGCGCTGGGCGCCGGGATTGATACGGAGCTCGACCTGACCGCGCTCCGGTATCACCGGGTCATCATCATGACCGACGCGGACGTGGACGGTTCCCACATCCGCACCCTGCTGCTCACCTTCTTCTACCGCCGGATGAAGGGACTCGTGGACGACGGGTATCTCTACATCGCCGAACCGCCGCTCTATCGGGTCGAGCACCCCAAATCGGAACGCCGGCAGGACCAGTACTTCCTCGATGACCGGGGGCTCGACGCTTACCTGGTGGAACGGTCGGTGGCCGGGCGAACGGTGTCCACGGCGGAGGCGGACGTCTCGGGAGACGAGCTGCTCGCCAGCGTGCGGCGCCTGAGCCAGGTGCGGGAGCGCCTCGACGCTTCCGAACGCCGCGGCTATCCGCGGAACCTGGCGCTGTGGCTGCTCCGCGGCCGCAGCGGGAGCGAGATCACCGCTTCCCGCCGCGAAATGGACGAGCTCGCGCGGCGGTTGACCGAAGCCGGCTCGCCGGCGCGGGTGGTGGCCGAAGCCGGGTCGCCGCGGCGCTTCGCCATCGAACCGGTCCAGTCCGGGGACGGTCAGGCGTTCACCCGCCGCTTCGGTAGCCCCTTCTTCGAGCGCGGGGAGTACCACCGGCTGGTCGTGCTCTACGAGCAGATCCGCCAGTTCGACACCCGTCCCATTCGGGTGTTCGTAAACGGCGTCGGCGCCGGAGGCCAGGGCGGTGCGCCCGCCTCCGAGCTCGAGTGCGAGCTCGAGTCCGCCGGCGCCCTGCTGGATCACCTGCTCGACAGCGCCCGCCGTCACCTCAAGATCCAGCGCTACAAGGGGCTCGGCGAAATGGACGCCGACGAACTCTGGGAGACCACGATGGATCCCGACGTGCGCAGCCTGAAGCGGGTGCAGGTCGAGGACGACCTCGATGCGTCGGAGCTGTTCAGCACCCTCATGGGGGACCAGGTGGAACCCCGCCGCGCCTTCATCGAAAAGAACGCCCTGAACGTTTCCAACCTGGATGTCTGACGCTTCCTTCACGGATCCGGAGGCCGCGGGCGACGCCAACGGAAACGGCGGTTCGATGAGCCGGGCGCGCTACCAGCGCGTCGAGCACATCGAGACCGAGATGACGCAGTCCTACATGGACTACGCCATGTCGGTGATCATCGGCCGCGCGCTGCCCGACGTCCGGGACGGGCTGAAGCCGGTACAGCGCCGGGTCGTGTACGCGATGTTCCGGGAGGGTCTGCTGCCGTCCCGCTCCTACTCGAAGTGCGCGGGAATCGTCGGGGAGGTCCTCAAGAAGTACCACCCGCACGGGGACGCTTCGGTTTACGACACGCTGGTCCGGCTCGCCCAGGGGTTCAACCAGCGCCACCCGCTGATTGACGGGAAGGGCAACTTCGGCTCGGTGGACGGGGACCCCCCGGCCGCCTACCGCTACACGGAGGCGCGGCTGACGCAGTTCGCCATCGCCATGATGGAGGACATTGACCGCGCTACGGTCACTTTCCAGCCCAACTTCGACGGCAAGACGGTCGAACCGGAGGTCCTTCCCACGGTCGTGCCCGGCCTGCTGGTGAACGGTTCGGACGGGATCGCGGTGGGGATGGCGACCAAGATCCCGCCCCACAACCTCCGCGAGGTGACCGCGGCGCTGGTGCACCTGATCGAGCATTCCGACGCCACCGACGAGCACCTGAATGCCGCGCTCCTGGAGTTGGTGCCCGGACCCGACTTCCCGACCGGCGGCCGTATCCACGGCCGGCGCGGCATCGTCGGCGCCTACTACGAGGGCCGCGGGATCATCCAGGTGCGCGCGGTCGCCGACTTCGAGACCGCCCGCGACGGCCGGGACCGCATCGTCGTCACCGAGATCCCCTACCAGGTCAACAAGGCCCGCCTCATCGAGAAGATCGCCGAGCTGGTCAAGGAGAAGCGGCTGACCGGGATCTCGGACCTCCGCGACGAATCGGACCGGCGCGGCATGCGGGTCGTCATCGAACTGAAGCGCGGCGAGGAACCCCAGATCGTCCTGAACAACCTGTACCGGCACACGGCGATGCAGTCCTCGTTCGGCATGAACCTTCTCGCGATCTCGCAGAACCGGCCCCGCCTGTTCTCGCTGCTCGGCATGCTGCGCGAGTTCCTCCAGTTCCGGCGGCAGGTGGTTCGCCGGCGCACGCATTTCGAACTCGAGCGGGCCGAGCAGCGCATGCACATCCTCGAGGGGCTCGCCGCCGCGGTGGACCGCCTCGACGAGGTCATCGAGTGGATCCGGCGTTCGAAGGACCCGGCGAGCGCCCGGGCGCGCCTGATGCGCGAACTCCAGCCCCGGCGGTTCGGCGCCGACCGCGAACTCCTCGCCCGCGCCGGGAACGGCCGGGCGGAGCCCGATCGCGAAGGCCTGTCCGAGGCCCAGGCGCAGGCGATCCTCGATCTGCGGCTCCAGCGCCTGACCCAGATGGAGCGGGAGCGGATCGAGGCCGAGATGGCCGAGCTCGGCGAGAAGATCCACGACTTCCGCGACCTCCTGGCGAGCCCCGAGCGGGTGGACGGGATCGTCCGGGACGAGGCGCAGGCCGCCGCCCGGAAGCACGGAAACGACCGCCGCACCGAGATCGTCGAGGACGCGGGCGACCTGTCCATCGAGGAACTGATCCCGGTCGAGGACATCGTGATCTCGGTGACCCAGGCCGGCTACATCAAGCGGACCCCGCTCAGCGACTACCGCGCCCAGTCCCGGGGCGGCACCGGGCACTCCGGCGCCGGCATCCGTTCCGGGGACGCCATCCACGACGTGCTGATCGGGAACACCCACAGCCGGATCCTGTTCCTCACCGACGAGGGCGTCGCGTACCGGCTCAAGGGCTACGAGATCCCCGAGGCGGGCAAGGCGGGCACCGGACGCGCCATCGTCAACCTGCTGCGCCTTCCGAAGGAGCGTCAGGTCGTCGCCATCGTGCCGGTGCCGGACGAAGACGAAGCCCCTGAGTCACTCCACCTGTTCACCGCGACGCGCCGCGGCCGGGTCAAGCGAACGCCCTTCTCCCAGTACCGCAACGTCAGAGCGGTGGGACTGCGAGCGGTCCGGATCGCCGAGGGGGACACCCTGCTGGCCGCGACGCTGACCAGCGGCGACAGCGAGGTCGTGCTGACGACCAGGAACGGGAAGGCGATTCGTTTCCAGGAGAGCGATGTCCGGTCCATGGGTCGCATTTCGGCAGGGGTGAGGGGCATCCGGCTTCGCGGCAAGGACGAGGTCGTCAGCCTCGTCACCGTTGAGGAGGAAGCGAACGGGGGCAGTTCCCTGCTCACCGTTACCCAGCACGGCTACGGGAAGATGAGTCCGCTCGATCTCTATCCGTTGCGGAACCGGGGCGGCCAGGGGGTCCTGAACATCAAGTCGTCCAAACGGAACGGCATCACCGTGGGGACGGTCGCGGTGCGCGGCGGCGAGGACATGATCGCGATCACCGCCGCCGGGAAGGCGGTCCGGATTCCGGTGGAGGGCTTCCGGGACCTCGGGCGGGCCACGAAGGGCGTCCGCGTCATCCGGGTGCGGGAGGGCGACGAGGTCGTCGCCGTGACCCGCATCCCGCCGGCGCTCCCGGCGGAGGACGCGGAAGACGCGCCCGAAGAGGAGGCGATATCGTCGGAAGGCCCAACCGTCGCCGGACCCGAAGAACCGCCGGACACCGAACCGTGATGAACGCGACCGTCCGTTCCGCCCTCCCGGACTTCCGCTCCGCCTTCCGCGGGCTCGGGATCGCGGTGGCGGCGTCCGCGGCCGGCTGTTCCTCCCCGCCCGAGGAGGCGCTCCTCTCGCAGTTCTTCCGCGCCATCGCGGCGGAGGATCGGGTGAGCGCCGGCGGGCTCTCGATGGCCGGCTTTCCCGGGGGCCCGATTGAATCGTGGGAGATCGTCGAGAGCGGGATGGTGACCGAGGGCCCGTACCGGGTGCCGGAGCTCCGGCAGGAGGAGACGGACGCCGAGGCGGCGCGGGACGAGCAGTTCAAGATCTTCTACGACTTCCGCCAGGCGAATCAGGAGGCCCTCGCGCGGATCACGGACCGCCTCGAAGACGACCCGGACGCCGTCATCGGCGGGCGCCTGGGGGAGATCGCGGCCGAGTGGAACGCCCACGCGGCGGAGCGGCGCCGGCTGGTGTCCTCGCTCAGCGAGGTGCAGATGGCGCTCGAGGAAGAACGCCGGCGCGCCCAGCGGAGCCTGCTGCGGGAGGCGCCGGTGGACTACCTCGCAGGGAACATTTCGGAGCAGGAGGTGCTCGTGCGGACCGTGGAGGAGGGGGCGGCGCACGGCTACCGCTTCACCCTCATCCGCTACAACCTCCGGAACCAGCAGGGCGCCGAGGTTCCCGCGCGCTGGATCATCGCCGCCATCGCGCCCACCCCGGAAGCCGCTTCGTCACCGTGACCGGCGACGCCCGCAGCGTCCTGCTTTCCATCCTGCGGCGGGAATCGGTGAAGTTCGGGGAGTTCACGCTCGCAAGCGGAGCCAAATCGTCCGTCTACGTGGACGCGCGGCTCACGGTGATGCGGTCCGACGCCGCCGGGCTGGTAGGCCGGGTCCTGCTGGACGCGATGGACCGCTCGGGCTTCCGGGCGTCCGCGGTGGGCGGGATGGCAGCGGGAGCGATCCCCCTGACGACGGCGGTCGTCATGGAGGCGAACGCCGCCGGCCGGCAACTGGCGGGATTCTTCGTGCGGAAGGAGGCGAAGGGCCACGGCCGCGGGCGGCGCATCGAGGGGGTGGAACACCCGCGGGGCGCGGCCGTCATCCTCGAGGACACCGCCACCACCGGGAAATCCACCCTCGCAGCGGTGGAAGCCGCCCGCGAGGCCGGCTTCGAGGTCGTGGGAGCGGTGGCGCTCGTGGACCGCGGGATGGGCGCCGGCCCGCGCCTGGCCGAGGCCGGCGTCCCCTACGCGGCCGTGTTCGATCTGGACGACCTCACGGACAACGCCGCAAGCTGACCCCACCCACCCTCACGGCGCGCCCGGCTTGGAACGCGGGTCTCCAGACCGGCACGAGCGGTGCTCCGCACCGCGCCCGGCGAAACTAAACCCGCTCCAGCCGCGCGAACTCCAGGACCAGCCGCCGGCGGCCGTGGACCCGGAACAGCACGGAGAGGCGCTTGCCGTCCGGGTCCACCGTCTCCACCCGGCCGACCCCGAACTTGGGGTGGCGCACGTTGTCACCCTTTCGGAACGGCCCCGCGGCCGGCGCCGTCCCGAGCGGAATGGCCCGGGCTTCCCCGCGCGCGGCGTCGAGCAGGTCGCGGGGAATCTCGCCGAGGAACCGCGACACCCCGCCGCGCGACCGCAGGTAGGGTGCGCCGCCCGGCGCCGCCGAGAGCTGCAGGCGCTTCCGCGCCCGCGTCATTCCCACGTAGAAGAGACGCCGTTCCTCTTCGAGCTGGACGTCCGATTCGAGGGAGAACGCGTGCGGGAAGAGCCCCTCCCAGAGGCCGGCGAGGAAGACCGAATCGAACTCCAGCCCCTTGGCGGCGTGCACGGTCATCACCATCACCGGCGGCACGCCGGGGTCGGCCCCTTCTTCGGGCATCAGGTCTTCCGCCGACAGCAGGCTCACCTGGTCCAGGAAGGCGTCCACGGCGCCCTCCGGGTTCGAGCGTTCGAACTCGCGGGCGGCGTTCTGCAGCGACACGAGGTTCTCGAAGCGCTCCCGGTCGTTCTCCTGGAAAAAGGGGCCGAGGCCGGCGTCCGCGATCGCCGAACGGACGACCTTTGCCGGTCCCCCGGAGATGGCGCGGCGAACCGCAGCGATCCCTTCCACGAACGCGCGGAGACCGTTCAGCGCCCGGGCCGGCAGGCCTCGCTCCGCCACGACCCGCTCCGCCGCCGCCAGGAGGGAGGTTCCGTCCGCGGCTCCCTGTTCTTCGATGCGCCCGAGCGACTTCGGACCCACGCCGCGCGGAATCGCCGCCAGCGCCCGCCGAAAGGCGGAGTCGTCGCCGGGATTGGCCGCCACCCGGAGGCAGGCGAGCGCGTCCAGCACCTCGCGCCGCTCGTAGAAGCGGAGCCCGCCCACGATCACGTGCGGGATCCGATGGGCGGCGAACGCTTCTTCGAACGCCCGCGTCTGGGCGCGGGTGCGGAGGAGCACGGCGGTGGAGCCGCGCCCCTCTCCCTGCCCCGCGATCTCGATGGCGATCGCCTGCGCCTCGCTCGTTTCGCTGGCAAACGAACGGAACCGGGCCCGCTCGCCCTGCTCTCCCAGCGGCCGGAGGGTCTTGCCGTCCCGGCGCCGGTTGCGGCGGATGACCGCGTTGGCGGCGTCCACGATGGCGGCGGTGGAGCGGTAGTTCTCCTCCAGCCGCAGCACCCGCGCGCCCGGGAAGTCCTCCCGGAAACGGAGGATGTTCCGGAAATCGGCGCCCCGGAACGAGTAGATCGCCTGGTCGTCGTCGCCGACCGCGAAGACGTCCCGGTGACCCGTCAGCCGGAGGACCAGCCGGTGCTGGGTGGGACCGGTGTCCTGGTACTCGTCAATCAACAGGTGGCGGACGCGCCGGGCCACGAACGCGCGGGCCGCCTCCGAGGCGTCCAGTAGCTCGAGGGCGCGGATCAGCAGGTCGTCGAAGTCCACGCCCTTCCGTTCGGCGACCTTGCGCCGGTAAAGAGCGGTCGCCTCCCGCACGGATTCCCCCAGCCGGGGGTCCCGCGGTCCGCGGAACGCGGCGCCGGAGGCTTCGGCGTTCCGGAGCCGGGAGACCAACTGGACCAGCCGCCCCAGCGGGAGCCGGTCGTCGTCCATCAGGAGCTCGCGGGCGACCTGCCGAATCAGGGCGCGGCTCTCGTCGGCCCCGAACACCGGGAATCCGGACGGCAGGCCGATGTCGCCGCCGAAGCGCCGCAGCAGGTTCAGCCCGAACGCATGGAAGGTGGAGACCCAGGGCCGGGATCCGGTTTCCTGCACCTCGGCGGCGAGGGCGTCCACCCGGGTGCGCATCTCCCGCGCCGCCTTGTTCGTGAAGGTGACGGCGAGGATGGATTCCGGCGGGACGCCATCCACCAGCAGGCGCCAACCGATCCGGTGGGTGATGACGCGGGTCTTGCCGGAGCCGGCCCCCGCGAGCACCAGCGTCGGTCCGGCGGGCGCCGAGACCGCTTCCTGCTGGGAGGGGTTCAGCCCCGCGAGGACCGACTCCCCGGCGCGGTCGTGAGGGCGGACCGGATCAGTCGTCACGGACCGCCTTCCGGAGCCCCGCCGGGGCATCCACGTCGCGACCGAGCTGCCGTCCGGCGAAGTAGGCGAGCAGTTGCAGGACGGGTGCGGCCTCGAAGGGACGAAGCCAGGGCGCGCCGACCGACTCGATGGTGCACCCGCCGTCCCGGTGCGCCGGAGCTCCCGGAAAGTCCGCGGCGGCCAGCCGCAGGAGCGGGGCGCCCGCCTCCGCGAGCGCCGCGAGCGCCCGGGTTTCGCCCGGGGAGACCCCGCCGGGTTCCGAGAGCAGCACCACCGGCGTCTCCCGGTCCACCAGCGCGAAGGGTCCGTGGACGAGTTCCTCGGTGCGCAGCGCGATGGCCGGCACCACCGCCGTCTCCATCATCTTGAGCGCCCCCTCGGCGGCGAGGGGCCGGAGCGGGCCGCACCCGAGAAAGAACCAGGTCCGGCCGGCGGCGAGCCCGCCCACGAAGCGTTCGAGGCGCGAACCGTGTTCGATGGCCCCCCGCAGGGCCTCGGGAACCTCGCGGATCTCGTCCGTCCCGGGCGGATTCGCGGACGCGCCGGCGCCCGCCGCCCACTCCCGCCCGAACAGCCGGAGCGCCAGCAGCGCCGCGGTGAAGCTCTTGGTCGCCGGGATGGCGGTTTCGGTCCCCGCCCGGGTGACGTAGGCGAGGTCCGCGCGCCGGGCCGCCGGGCTCTCGGCCTCGTTCGTCACCACGACGCGGAAGACCCCCTCGCCGCCCGCCCGATCAAGCAGCCGCAGCACACTCCCGGTGGCGCCGGACTGGGTCACGGCGATCAGCACGCCGTCGCCGCCGTGGTCTCGCAAGGGGCCGCGAATCTCGCCGGCGGTTGCGACGGAAGCGGACAGCCCCGCTTCCCGAAACCAGCCGGCGGCGATCTCGGCGGCGTGGCGGCTCGTCCCGGAGCCGACGAGCAGGCCCTTCCCGCCGGCACGAACGGCTCCGGCCCTCAGCGCGGCCAGCCGCGCGGGCGTCCCGGCTTCCAGCGCCGCCAGCGTCCGTTCGGCCGCCGCCGGCTGTTCGTGGATTTCGCGCCAGAGGGCCGGCGGCTCCCGGCTCTCCGCGGGGGCGGGAACGCTCAGACCTCGTCGGCTCCTTCGAAGCGGCCCGCCGCCCGGCCCGGCTTCACCGCCTGGCGGCCCCGGGCGATGGCGAGCGCACCCTCCGGGACATCCTCGACGATCACCGACCCCGCGGCGACGAAGGCCCGGCGGCCGATGGTGACCGGCGCCACCAGGATGGCGTTGCTGCCCACGAACGCGCCCGCCTCCACCACGGTCCGGTACTTGCCGCGCCCGTCGTAGTTGCAGGTGATGGTCCCGGCGCCGAGGTTCGCGCGCACGCCGACGTCCGCGTCCCCGACGTAGGACAGGTGGGGCAGCGCCGCCCGCCGCGCCAGCACGGCGTTCTTGGTCTCGACGAAGCTGCCCGCGAAGGACTCGGGCTCGAGCCGGGTGTTCGGCCGGATGTGGGCGAAGGGACCCACCTTCGCATCGCGCCCGATGGAGCTGTCGAGCAGCACACAGTGGCTGAGGATGCGCGCACCGGCCTCCACCTCGGTGTTCTCGAGCCGGCAGAAGCTCTGGACCTCGGCGCCGGCGGCGATCTTCGTGTCGCCGGTGAGCCGTACGGAAGCCCCGATCCGGGCGCCGGCCTCGGCGCTCACGGTGGGGTCCGCCCAGAGCGTGTCCGGATCTTCGACCAGCACGCCGCCCTCGAGAAAACGCCGGGCGGTGCGGCGCTGGGCCACGCGGACGGCGACCGACCAGGTGCTGGCCCCCTCGACGCGCAGGTACCCGTCGGGCGCCCGGCGCCACTCCGAGAGGGCCTGCAGGTCGGCAAGGCTCTCACGGAACTCCGACCGGATCGCGCCCGCGAGGAATCCGGCGGTTCCCGCCACGGCGAGGACCTGGCCGGCGGCATTGTCGAGCCCCAGCGGTTTCGTCCCGGCGGCGGCGACGAGCGCGCGGAGCGGCTCTTCCGGCTGCGAGACGACTCCGGGGGGGACCAGGACCCCCCGCGCGTTCTCGCCGCGGGAACGAAGCGCCTCGACGGCTTCCGCTACCGAGAGCCGGCGGGCGCCGACCCGCTCAAGGGCGGAGAGATCTCCGTCCGGCGCGTCGAGCGCCAGCAGCTCGCCCGGCGCCAGCGCGGCCGCCGCGGCCGCGGATGCCTCCGCGACCGTGCCCGCGAAGAACGGATAGCGCCCGATGGCGGGGTCCTCGGGATAGACGAGCAGGAAATCCATGTTCAGGAGACGCAGGGCCCGGAAGTCCGGGCAAGGTCAGGAAACGGGCGGGTGAGCGGGCCCCACCGCCAAGATCACCCTACCCCGGCCGGAATTCTACGTGGCTTCCCGTTTCTTCCGGCCCGCAGGGGCGACGACGATGGTCACCTCCCCGCGCGGCGGTTCCTGCTTCGCCCGGCGTGTGAGCGCGGGCAGGGAACCGAACCAGTGTTCTTCGTGGACTTTGGTCATTTCCCGGGAGACGGATGCTTCACGCGGACCCAGGATTCCCGCCAGTTCATCCAGAAGTTCCGCCGCGCGGCGGGCCGACTCGAAGAAGACCAGCGACCCCGGCGCCTCCGCCGACCGCTGCAGGAACGCCCGCCGTTTCGCGCTCCGCCGTCCCGGCGGGAAGCCGAAGAACGTGAACATGTCGGTCGGGAGGCCGGAGACCGAGAGCGCGGAAGCCACCGCGGACGGCCCGGGCACGGTGCGCACCGGCAGGTCTTCGGTGCGGGCGGCGCGGACCACCCGGTAACCGGGATCCGAGATCAGCGGCGTGCCGGCGTCGCAGATGAGCGCCACGTCCTCCCCGGACCGGAGCCGCCCGAGCAGGAACTCGACCTGACGGGCCTCGTTGTGGTCGTGGTACGAGACGAGCCGGGCGGAAAGGCCGAAGTGGGTGCGGAGCCGCCGGGCGACGCGGGTGTCCTCGCAGGCGATCCACGGAACGGCCCGCAGGACAGCGATCCCCCGCGGCGAGAGGTCCTCCAGGTTGCCGATGGGGGTGGCGACGACGAACAGCGTCCCCGGTATCTCGGCGCCCATCCCGGAACCGTAGCCCGCGACCTCGGGGATTAACCTAGGCGGATGGAGGATCGCCGCTCATGCCCGCGCTGACGGAGGCCCCGCCCACGCGCCAGATCGTCTTCGGCGACAACCTCGAGACCCTGCGCGGATTCCCCGACGAGACCTTCCCCCTCATCTACATTGATCCGCCCTTCAACACGAACCGCCGCCAGTCGCGCACCCGGCTCCGCACCGTCCGCGACCCCGACGGGGACCGCACCGGGTTCGGCGGCAACCGCTACCGGACGGTCCGGCTCGGCGCCACCGGGTTCGACGACCGCCACGACGACTACCTCGGCTTCCTGGAGCCGCGCCTCCGGGAGGCGCACCGGGTGCTCACCCCGACGGGCAGCTTCTTCCTGCACGTGGACTACCGCGAGGTCCACTACGCCAAGGTGCTGCTCGACGAAATCTTCGGCCGGGAATCCTTCATCAACGAGATCATCTGGGCCTACGACTACGGGGCGCGCAGCAAGAGCCGGTGGTCGCCGAAGCACGACAACCTGCTCTGGTACGCGAAGGACCCTGACAACTACACGTTCCACTACGACGAGATTGACCGCATCCCCTATCTCGCCCCGACGCTGGTCGGCGCGGAGAAGGCCGCGCGCGGGAAGACCCCGACCGACGTCTGGTGGCACACCATCGTCAGCCCTACCGGGAAGGAACGGACGGGCTACGCGACCCAGAAGCCGCTCGGCGTCCTGGAACGGATCGTCCGCGTCCATTCGAACCCCGGCGACCGGCTACTCGATTTTTTCGCGGGTTCGGGCTCGTTCGGAGAAGCGGCCGCCCGGAACCGCCGTGATTTCGTGCTGGTGGACGACAACCCCGATGCCATCCGCATCATGACCGACCGGCTTGCGAGGTTCGGCCCCCACCTCGTCAACTGCGAAGGGGTCGCCCCGCGGCCGATCCCCGCGCCCCGACGGGCGTGAAGCCACTCCGCCCGGTTCCGATGGATCGCCCCACCCGGGAAGGCCGCCGGGTGTTCGTCACCGGGGCCGCCGGGTTCATCGCACGCCGGTTGGTGGCGCGGCTTGTGGACAGCGGGGCGCGGGTCACCGGGTTCGATCGGCGCGTGGCCGCCGGAGGCGTATCGGAGGGGCTCCGGCAAGGAGAGCTTGGGGACGCCGCGGCGCTCGGTGACGCCGTCGCCGGGGCCGGGACGGTCTTCCACCTCGCGGCGGCGAACGGCCACGCCGAGAGCATGGAGCGGCCGCTGGCCGACTTCGGCGACAACGTGTTGGGGACGATTTCGCTACTCGCCGCGGTGGCGGAACGGGCGCCCGCCGCGCGGGTCGTCTTCGCCAGCACCCGGCAGCTCTACGGCCCCGCCGAGGGGCTGCCCGTGGACGAATCACACCGGGTCAACCCGCCGGATGTCCACAGCGTCCACAAGGAGACGGCCGAGCACCTGGTGCGGCACAACGCCGCGGAACGCGACGCCCCCTACGCGATTCTCCGCCTCACGAACACCTACGGCCCCGGCCAGCCGCTCGACGGGCCCTCGGCGGGGTTGGCCGGCCGGTTCCTTGGAGATGCGCTGGCCGGCCGCGGGATCACGGTGTTGGGGGACCCGGAACTGCTGCGGGACTTCAACCACGTGGACGACGTGGTGGACGCGTTGCTGCTCGCCGGGCAGCCGGAGGCGCCGTCGGGAACGTGGAACCTCGGTTCGCCCCCGGTGAGCCTCCGCGAGTTCGCACGAGCGATCTTCCGGGCGCTGGGCGAGGAGCCACGCATCCGGTCCGAGCCTCTCCCGCGGGGTCTTGACGCCATCCGGATCGGCGATTTTCACTCGGACTGGTCGGCCATCCGGCGCGACCTGGGGTGGGCGCCGAGGCGGAGCCTGGAGACCGGTCTCGCCGAGACGGTGCGTGCGGTCCGGGAGGCCCGGGCGGGATGAAGCGGATTCCCTTCCAGGATCTCGCCGCCGCCGATGATCCGGGCCTCCGGGAGGCTCTCGACCGGGTGCTCGCCTCCGGGCGGTTCGTGCTCGGCCCCGAGGTCGAGTCCTTCGAGCGGGCCTTCGCGGAGACCATCGGCGTCGCCCACGCGGTGGGCGTCGCTTCGGGAACCGACGCCCTCACCCTGGCGCTCGGCGCCGCCGGGATCGGACCCGGCGACCGGGTCCTCACCTCCGCCTTCTCGACCGGGTACACCGCGCTCGGCATCCAGCACGCCGGGGCCGCGCTCGCCTTCGCCGACGTGGAGCCCGGCAGCCTGTGCCTGGACGCCGACGCGGCCGAACGCGCCCTCGCCGGGGGCGGGATCGCGGCGGTCGTCCCGGTCCATCTCTTCGGGGCCGCCGGCGCCGGCTGGGAGCGGCTGCTCGCGGCGGCCGCCCGGCACGGGGCGCTGGTGATCGAGGACGCCTGCCAGGCGCACGGGGCGCGTTTCGGGAGCCGGGTGCTCGGCTCCTTCGGGAGGGCGGCGGCGTTCAGCTTCTATCCGACGAAGAACCTGGGAGCGCTCGGCGACGCGGGCCTGGTGGCGACGAACGACGCCGAGCTCGCCGACCGGGTCCGGCGGCTGCGGTCCGGCGGCCAGGGGCCGCGCCACGACCACGCCGAGCCCGGCTGGAACAGCCGGCTCGACGAACTCCAGGCGGCGGTGCTGGCACTGCGGCTACCGCGACTGCGGGCTGCGAACCGGACGCGCGCCGCGCTGGCCCGCCGTTACCGGGAACGCCTCGCGGGGCTGCCGCTTCGAATCGTGACCCCCGGCCCCGGGGTGGAGGGGGCGTGGCACCTCTTCGTGGTCCGCACTGGCGAGCGGGAGGCGCTGCGCCGCCATCTCGCCGCCGCCGGGATCGAGACGCTGGTCCACTATCCGGTCGCGCTTACCGAGCAGGACGCCTTTGCGGCCGCCGCGCGGCCGGAAGGCGGGTGCCCGGAGGCGGAAGCCGCCGCCCGGGAAGTGCTGAGCCTGCCGCTCCATCCCGGCCTCGCGGAACGCGAGGTCGAACGGGTCGCCGCCGCCGTGCGGGGGTTCTTCGCCGGGAAGCCGGCCGGCGGCGCGGTGTCAGAATAGGCCGATGGCGTTCGGCGCGAAACGGGAGGGCGCGGTCCTCTGCCCGGGGTGCGGACAGCTCGTGGGGGTGAACGACCAGGAGTGCCTCAACTGCGGCCGCCGGAACCCCGGGCTCTTCGGTTTCGCGGGGATCCTCCGCTTCGATACCGACAGCGTCCTGAAGATCCTGCTCGCGGCCAACATCGGGCTCTTCCTGCTGGCCCTGGTGCTGAGCGTGGGCGCCATCGAGATGCGCGGGTTCCTCGGGTTCCTGAGCCCGGACGGCCGGATCCTCTACCGGCTCGGCGCGGCCGGCGCCATCCCGGTCTTCGGGGTCGGGAAGTGGTCCGCGGTCCTGAGCGCCGGCTGGCTGCACGGCGGGCTGCTGCACATCTTCTTCAACATGTACTGGCTCTGGAACCTCTTCCCGGCGGTCGGGGAGATGTTCGGAACCAGCCGGGCGCTCGTGATCTACCAGGTCTCGGCGGTCACCGGCTTTGCGCTGTCCTCGTTCATGGGAGCGTCCGGCATCGCCATCCCGTTCCTCGGCGGGGCGCCGGGAATCACGGTCGGGGCCTCGGCGTCGCTCTGCGGCCTGATCGGCGCGCTCCTGTACTTCGGGAGGCGCACGAGTTCGGACTTCGCCCGGCAGATCTGGCGCTACGTGATCTTCATCGCGATCTTCGGCGCGCTGGTGCCGGGCATTGACAATGCCGCCCATCTCGGCGGCTTCCTGGGCGGCTATTTCGTGGCGTCGCGCTTTGGAGCCTTCTCGCCCGAGCGGGGCAAGCACGGCCTCTGGGCGCTGGTTCTGCTGGCCGCGAGCGCCCTCGCGATCCTGGCGTCCGCGGTGGGCGTATCCCCGGTCGGCTGAACTATCGGCCCCGACAGTTCGTAGGAGAAGACCATGGCCAAACTGGTGCGCCCGTCCCAGGGCCGGATGCTGCTCGGGGTCTGCGCGGGACTCGCGGACTGGTGGAACATGGACCGGACGCTGCTGCGCGTTCTCTACGTGCTGGTGAGCGTGTGCTCGGCCGCCTTTCCCGGCATCCTGTGCTACATCGTCCTCGGGATCCTGATGCCCCCCGAGGAGTGAGCGGGGCGTGGGAGCGCCGGTCTTCAGACCGGCACAGCCCGCCGACAGGCGGGCGGAGGGCGCAGAAGCCGCCTGCCGTGATGGTGTTCTCTTTGGCGCCGTGACCTCGGTTACTGGAATGCGTTCCCGGGTCGCGCAACCGGACATCACCGGCGCCCCGCTCCAGGTGCGGTCCGCCGGCGAGCTCACTCCCGGGCAGTTCCTTGCACGTTTCCGACTTCCCCCTTCCGAGTCGCGTCGCGAGGGACTCGCCCGGCTTGCCGGGTGGTCGCGAAACGCCGGGGTCTCGGCGGTGGTCCTCGAGGAAGACGCCAGCGCCCTGATCCCGGATCTCCGCGCGCTCGGGTTCGACGACGCGGGACCCCTGCCGCGCTATTCCAGTCCGGTGCGGCCCGGCTGGCTGCGCCGGAGCGTGCCGGCGCTCCTCCTGCCGCGCGCCCGGACGCTCCCGGACGTGACGGTGGTTCCCGAAGCGCTGTCGGACCCGGAGGAAGAGAGCCTCCGGGAACGCCTCGCGCCGGATTTCGGCGCGGTTGCCGGGTTTGCGGCCGGCGTCCCGCTCCCCGCCGCGGGCGTGCACCTGGTGCGCGGCGGCTGGCCGGTCGCGAGCTGCCGGTTCGAGGCGCCGGCTGAGGGCGCGCTCGCGGTGCCGTACTGGATCGCGCCGCCCGGGGAACCCGACCTGACCGCGCTCCTCGCCGAGAGCGTGCTCGCCGCCGCCGATCCCGCCTCGTCGGTCTGGTTCGAGACACCGTACCGGCTGCTGGCCCGGGGGCTCTTCCTGGCCCGTTTCCTCCCGCGCCGCTCCCGGGCGCGGGTACTGGTGCGCCAGCACGGGGACCGGGACCTTCCGGCGCCTTCCATCGCCGACTGGCACCTGTCCACCACGACAGTGGTGTCAACGGCTCGCGGTGATACTCCCGCGGCATCCAACGGCCGCTGAATCCCTCCTGGTCCCAACGGCGAGAAACCTCATGATCAGGTTGCGTTGTACCGAGAGAAGGACTCCCATTGGGCACGTTAGCGTTGCGCCGTGCGCGGTGCGGAGCACCGCGCGTGCCGGTCTGGAGACCGGCGTTCCAAGCCGGCGGCGCCATCATGGCCGGCAAGGCCGTGACCTGGGCGGTGAGTGCTATCATCGTCGGTCCCACGCCTGCGGACGCCGCTATCGTCTAGGGGTTAGGACGGGTGGTTCTCAGCCATCAAACCGGGGTTCGAATCCCCGTAGCGGTACCAGGCGTGGTTTCGTTTTTCCGGTGATCCGGTGACCAGCAGCGAACCCCGGACCCGGTGCGAAGTCGTCCGGGGAACCGGACCCGCGCTCCTCGTGCACGGAGGCGCCTGGGACATTCCCCCCGAAGAGCGGGAAGCGCATGAGCGCGGGGCGTTCACCGCCGCCCGGCTCGGCCTCGACTCCCTGCGGGGCGGCGCTTCGGCGCTCGACACCGTGGAGGCGGTGGTCACGCTGCTCGAGGACGACCCGGCGCTGAACGCGGGGACCGGCTCGGTGCTGAACCGCCGGGGCGAAGCGGTGCTCGACGCCGCGATCATGGACGGGGAAGACCTCCGGGTGGGCGGCGTGGCCGCGGTGCGGACCGTCCGCAACCCCGTCCGCGTCGCCCGCCGGGTGATCGAAGCCACCCGGCAGGTGCTGCTCGCCGGGCCGGGCGCCGAGGAGTTCGCCCGGGAGCAGGGGTTCGAGGCGATCCGCCCCGAGGAACTCGTGGTGCCCCGCGAGGTGGAGCGGCTCCGCGAACACCAGGCGCGCCGGCGGGCCGCCGCGCCGCGAGACACCGTCGGCGCGGTCGCCATCGACGGCGAGGGACGGATCGCGGCGGCCGGGTCCACCGGCGGCACGCTCAACAAGCGTCCGGGACGGGTCGGCGACACCCCGCTTCCCGGCGCCGGCCTCTACGCCGACTCCCGGATCGGCGGGGTGGCCTGCACCGGGTGGGGGGAGGGGATCGCCCGTCTTTCCATGGCCCGGGCCGTGCTCGCCCGGATGGAAGGCGGCCAGGATCCGGCGGCTGCCGCCCGCGAGCTGCTGGCCGCCTGCTGGTCGCGCCTCGGCGGCACGGCCGGGATGCTGATCGTCACCCCGGACGCGCGCCTGGTGACCGCCTGGAGCACGCCCCGGATGGCGCGGGGGTGGGCGCACGGCGGTATGGAAACCCCCGCCGCCGCGGCGTGAGGCGCGCCTTCGTCCACCGCCGAAACCTGCTAGATTGCCCGGTTCCCGCGCCGCGAGCGCCCTTAGCTCAGTGGAGAGAGCAACAGGCTACGAACCTGTAGGTCGGGGGTTCGAATCCCTCAGGGCGCGCCACGCGGGGGTCACGGGTGCGTTGCCGATGATGAACGCCTGCTGCCGGTTTGCGGTTCTCGGGACCGCGGTGCTGGGTTTCCTGATCCCGTTCTCCGGGTGTGGTGCGCCCGCGGGGGAAGCCCCGGTCTCCGCGGTCCCGGCCGGGACCGTTGACGACTGGCCGGCGATCCGGGACCGGGGCGCGATCCGTTTCGTGCGGCACGGCTTCGGGGAGTTCGAGACGCTCCCCTCCCAGGGTCTTTCCAAGGAGCGGTATCACTTCCTCGCCGAACGGTTCGCGGCGCGGCACGGGCTGCGCGCCGAATGGGTCGTGGCTCCCAGTGTGGATGACCTGTTCGTCACGCTCGAGGAGGGCCGCGCCGACGTGGCGGTCGCCACCCTGACGGTGACGGCGGCGCGGGAGGAGCGGGTGGCGTTCACCGTCCCGCTCACCATTTCACGGGAATGGGTCGTGGGCCGCAGCGAGGGGGTGTTCGGCGTTCCGGCCGGGACCTCCTACGAGGAGAGCCTGGCCGCCCACTATCCGGACGCGCCGCGGGCGCCGGTGGCCGGGGTCTTCGATCCGCTCACCATCCGGTCGCTGATCGAGGACGGCGTGTTCGACGCCACGATCATGGACGAGGCCGCCGCCCGGGTGATCGTGCGGACGAGCGCCGAGGTGCGGAAGCTCGCCGAGCTTCCCGAGCCGCAGCGGATCGCTTGGGCGGTACGGCTCGGGAACCCGCAACTGCGCGATGCCCTGGACGGGTTCCTCACGGAACACCACGCCGTTGCCGACGAACCCGTGGAAGTCCGCGACTGGACGGCGATCCGGGCCTCGGGCCAACTCCGCATGCTGACCCTCAGCTCGCCGGTGACCCATTATCTCTGGCGCGGCGAGCGGCTCGGGTTCGAGTACGAGCTGGTCCGAAGGTTCGCGGACGCCCACGGGCTGGACCTCGCGGTGATCGTGGTCCGCGACCATGAAGAACTCGTCCGGGGGCTCCTCGAGGGGCGCGGGGACGTGGTGGCGGCGGGCTGGGTCGAGACCCCGGCGCGGGCGGAGGCGGGCCTCCTCTTCACCCGCCACTACCTCGAAATCCGGGAGACCTTCGTCACGGGCGGCGAGACCGGCCGCGAGACCGGCGGCGCCCCGGTCGCCCGGATCGAAGACCTGGCGGGCCGCACCGTCACCGTTCCCCGGGCGACCAGCTACGTCGCCACCCTTGCGCGCCTCGAAGGGGACTTCGAGGTCGAGGAAACGGACCGCTCGAGCCACACCCTGCTGGAGGACGTGGCGGCGGGGACGGTGGACGTCACCCTGGTGGACAGCCACCGCGCCGAACTGGCGGCGACGTTCGAACCGGGGCTCACGCTCGGGCTCGCCCTCGATCCCGGGATGCGGCTCGTCTGGGCGGTGGGGCCGGAACGCGTCGCGCTCAAGCGGGAACTCGACGCCTTCCTCGACGCCGGCTACCGGGGCCTCGACTTCAACATGCTCTACAACAAGTACTTCGTGAACCGCCGCCGCCAGGCGCGGCAGCGGGAGCACCGGGTCACCGGCGGCGAACTCTCGCGGTACGACGAACTGGTCAAGTCGGCTGCGGAGGCCGATGGATTCGACTGGCGGCTGATCGTGTCCCAGATGTACCAGGAGAGCGGTTTCGACCCGCAACAGATCAGCTTCGCGGGGGCGCGGGGACTGCTCCAGGTCATGCCCCGTACCGCCGAGGAGCTCGGCGTGGACCCGGACCGGCTCGCCGAACCGGCCGTCGGCATTGACGCCGGCGTTCGGTATCTCGCCTGGAGCCGGGACCGGTTCCCGGACCTGCCCCCGGGGGAACAGCTCTGGTTCGCGCTGGCCTCGTACAACGCCGGCTACGGGCACGTCCGCGACGCCCGGCGTCTCGCGCGCCAGCTCGGGCTGGACGGTTCCCGATGGTTCGGCAACGTGGAAGTGGCCATGCGCCGGCTCGGGGAGCCGCAGTATGCGAGCGAGGCCGCCTACGGGTACGTCCGGGGGTCCGGGGTGGCGCGCTACGTGAGCGACATCCGCAACCGGTACGGGGCGTACGTGGAGCACTTCCAGTTGCTCGAAACGGCGGACCGCTGAGCGCGGACTCGCCGCGCCGATTTGGCGGGGCGCCGAGGGCCGTGGGAAGATTGAAGGCCGTTCTTCGGGCTCTTCAACGGAGGTCGCGATGACCCGTCTTTCCACCCGACTGGCAGCCGCAACCACGGGTCTGTGCCTGTTCCCGGCGCTCGCCGCCGCCCAGAACTGGACCTGCGAGCAGGTGATGGCCCCCATGCGGGACGGCGCCCGGCTCGCCACCGACGTGTACATCCCCCGCGGCCAGGGTCCGGGGCCGTTCCCGGTGGTGCTCGAACGCACCCCCTACAACAAGGGCGGGTGCGCCCGCGCCTCCGCCGAGTACTTCGCCGCGCGGGGCTACATCGCCATGGCGCAGGACGAACGCGGCCGCTACGAGTCCGAGGGCGAGTACTACTGGCTCATGGACGAGGGCTGGGGAGAGCGCCAGGACGGCTACGACACCATCGAGTGGGCGGCTGCGCACCCGCTGTCGAGCGGCAAGGTGGGAACGCACGGCCTCTCGTTCACCTGCGCGAACCAGCTCCTGACCGCACCCACCCAGCCGCCCCACCTCGAGGCGATGTTCTGTTCGCAGTACGCGTCGAACAGCTACCGGGACATCTTCTGGCAGGGCGGGGCGCTCCACATGGTCCTGCCGACGTGGCTGCTCACCCAGCGCGAGATGGTGAAGCCGCTCCGCATGAACGTCCCGGGACACCGGGGCTACCTGGGCTCCGGCGAGGCGTGGACCTCCTGGTATGACGAACACCGCGAGGTCGGCGACTCGTTCACCGAGAGCATGTTCTCGGACATGTACAACGACCTGGTCGGGAACCCCTACTACAACGACTACTGGCGCCGACTGGCGGTGGACGAGCAGTACGACAAGTTCGACGTCCCCATCTATCACCTCGGCGGCTGGTACGACCGCCACATCCACGGCACCGTCCAGCACTTCCAGCGGGTGAACGAGGTCGGCGGCCCCCGCGGCCGGGGAGCGCAGAAGCTCATCGTCGGCCCCTGGATCCACGGCTGGCCGCCGAGGGACGACCGCGTCGGCGACATGAACTTCCCCGGCTCCAGCCTGGACCACTTGGCGCTCCGCCTCCGCTGGTTCGACCACCACCTGAAGGGCCACGACAACGGCATCATGGATGAGCCCCCGGTGCTCATCTACGTCATGGGGGACAACGTCTGGCGCGAGGAGCACGAGTTTCCGCTCGCCCGCCAGCAGGAGGAGGACTGGTACCTCCGCGCCGGCCCCGCCGGCAGCGGCGACTCGCTGAACGACGGCCTCCTTTCCCGCGAACCGCCCGGCGACGAGCCCCCGGATTCCTACGAGTACGACCCCCGGAAGCCCGCGCCGACCATCGGCGGCGACCTCTTCGTCGAGCCGCGCGGCGCGCAGGACCACCGGCCCGCCGACCGGGTGAGCCTCACCTACACCTCGGAGCCGCTCGACGCGCCGCTCGAGGTGACGGGCATCGTGCGCGTCGAGTTCTTCGCCGCCTCTTCGGCGGTGGACACCGACTGGGTGGTCACCATGAACGCGGTCCACGAGTCCGGCTACTCGCAACTGCTCCGCCAGATGATCCAGCGCGCCCGCTACCGGGAGGGAGACGAGGCGCCCCTGCTGCTCACGCCGGGCGAGATCGTTCCCTACACGATCGAGCTCTACCCGATGTCCAACGTCTTCCTGCCGGGTCAGCGCATCCGGCTGACGGTCACCAGCTCCAGCTTCCCGAAGTGGTACCCGAACGGGAACACGGGCCGGGAGATGATGGAGGACCGTCCCGGCGTCGTGGCCACGAACACGATCTACCACGACGCCGAGCACCCCTCGAAGGTGGTGCTTCCGGTGATTCCCCGATGAACCCCCGGATGAATCCGGAGATGATCGCGACAAGGAGATCCCGCCCCATGTCTTCACGCCTTCCGCGCCGCCGCGGCGCGCTGCTCCTCGCGCTGCTGCTCCCGGCGGCGCTCGCTGCCCAGGACCGCGATCTGGACCTCGTCATCACCGGCGGCCGCGTCATGGACCCCGAGACGGGGCTGGACGCCGTCCGCGACGTCGGAGTGGTGCGGAACGAGATCGTGGCCATCTCCCGCGAGGTGCTCCAGAACCGGCTGAAGCAGGGCGGGGTGCTCCTCGACGCCTCCGGGAAGGTGGTGAGCCCGGGGTTCATTGATCTCCACGCGCACGGGCAATCCACCGAGGCGAACAAGTACCAGGCGATGGACGGCGTGACGACCGCGCTGGAGCTGGAGGGCGGCGTCCCCGCATCGCGCGCTTCATCGAGAGCCGGTCCGGCAGCGCGATCATCCACTACGGCGCCTCGGTGTCCCACGGCGGACTGCGCCTGCTCGGAATCCCGGGGGTCAGCGAGGTCGCGGAAGGGGTGCTGGACGCCGAGAGCACCGGCGCCGAGCTGGTCATCGAACACGCGAACCTCCTCCGCGAAGCCAACTACGCGGGCGTGGAGGACACCGAGACCGTCCACGAGGCGATCGCCGCGGAGATGCGCGCCGGTGGGCTCGGGATCGGGCTGCCGCACCAGTACTACCCGGGTGCCGATCACACCGAGATATTCCGGATCTTCGAACTCGCGGCGGAGCTGGATGTGCCCATCTACTGCCACGTGCGCGACATGGCCATCTCGGCCGTCCAGGAGGTGGTCTCGAACGCGACCGCCACCGGCGCGTCGCTCCACATCGTGCACCTGAACAGCTCCAGCCTCCACCACCTGCCGGTCACCCTCGCCCTGATCAAGGGCGCCCGCGACGCCGGGGTGGACGTGACGACCGAGGCCTATCCCTACACCGCGGCTTCCACGGGGATCTCCTCGGCCATCTTCGACGAGGGCTGGCAGGAGAAGCTCGGGATGACCTACGGGGACATCCAGTGGCAGGACACCGGCGAGCGGCTCACCGAGGAGACCTTCAACTTCTTCCAGCAGGAGGGGGGCACGGTGATCATGCACATGATGGATCCCGAGATGATCGAGCTGGCGATCACCACCCCGTTCGTGATGGTGGCCTCGGACGGGATGCCCTACGCGCCGGGCGCGCACCCCCGCTCGGCGGGCACCTTCTCCCGGGTGCTCGGCCGCTACGTCCGCGACCAGGGCGTGATGACGCTCAACGAGGCGCTCCGGAAGATCACCCTCATGCCCGCCGAACGGCTGCAGGAGGTCGCGCCCCTGATGCGGCGGAAGGGACGCATCCAGATCGGCGCCATCGCCGACATCACCGTGTTCGATCCGGACACCATCATGGACACCGCGACCTTCGAGGAGGATCTGAGCTTCTCCGAGGGGGTCGCCCACGTGGTGGTGGACGGCGTCCCCGTGGTCCGGGACGGCGCGCTCCTCGACGGCGTCTTCCCCGGCAAGCCCCTCCTCAGCCGCTACACGTCGGAGTAGTTGCGGAACCGCAATGCCGGGAGCGCCAACCAGTGCCGGCTGGGAGCGCCAGTCTTCAGACTGGCATCGCCCGCGTAGCGGGCGAAACTCCCGGTGTCAGGTTGCCGTATGACGCTGCGCCAATCTGTGTGGCGTTGCGCCATACGGCGTGTCGTTCCGCCATGTGGCGAATCGGCGATGGGAGTTTCGCTCCCCGTTGGGGAGCGATGCCGGTCTGAAGACCGGCGCTCCCGGCGGTGTCCGTTGATCTCGTGACCCGCGAAATGACCGGGCGGACCCCGCCGCAGGCGGGAAACATGGGTACCCGAGATCAGCATCGCTTCCTGCTGCTGCAGGTGCGCGAGCCCGGCGACCCCATGGCGGCGAACGAGGCGTTCGCCTTCCGGCGCGCGCTGGGACTGGAACCGGATCAGCTTGAGGTGTTCGATCTGCTCGCGGCGGCGCCGGGGCTGTCTTGCCTCCGGTCCGCGGATGCGGTCCTCATCGGAGGCAGCGGCGACCACTCGGTGGTTCGGGGAGGGCCCTGGCTTGCCGGCGCGCTCAAGGCAATGGAACTCCTCCACGAACACTCCATCCCCACCTTCGCCTCCTGCTGGGGCTTCCAGGGCCTCGCGAAGGCGCTCGGCGGCCGGGTGGTCACCGACCACGCCCGCGCCGAGGTGGGGGTGCTCCCGCTGGACCTCACCGAAGCCGGGAAACACGACCCCGTCTTCGGTCCCATCGGGTCCGGCTTTCCCGTGGTCATCGGCCACGAGGACATCGTGGACGAACTGCCGCAAGACGCCGTGAGCCTCGCGTCGAGCGCCACCATCGAGAACGAGGCCCTCAAGTTCGTGGATAAGCCCATCTACGCGACCCAGTTCCACCCGGAACTGGTCAAGGAGGACCTCATCGCCCGGATCGCCGCCTACCCCCCCTACCTCCCGCTCACCGGCGCCCACTCGCTCGACGAACTCCGCGCCAACACCCCCGAGACCCCCGGCGCCGCCGGCCTCCTCCGGCGGTTCGTGGCGGAGGTGGTGGAAACCCGGTAGCTGGCGCTTTCCGAACGGCGCCGAGGATTACCGCCCGAGTCCCACCGGCCGTCGAGCCCGGCGCATTTGACTTACCGGGGTAATGAGAACGAGAATGGCCTGGAGGGCAAACTCCCAGGTCGGCACATGGACAGCATTCAGTCTCGGATCACTTCCCAAGGCCAGGTGTCCGTCCCGGCGCGGATCCGGCACAAGCTGGGCCTGACGCCGGGTTCGACGGTCGAGTGGTGCGAGCGGGGACCCGAAGTGCTCGTCCGGCGGGCGACAAAGTACACGTCGCTGGAAATTCACCACGCCGTTTTCCCGTCGGCGCCCGAGCGGAAGAGCGTTGAGGAGATGGACGCGGGAATCGGGATCCATTTGCGAGCCCGGCATGCGCGCTCTTGACACGAACGTTCTGGTCCGGCTGATCGTTCGGGACGACCCGGATCAGGTGGCGCGCGCTGAGGCGTTCGTCGAATCGGGAGCTTGGGTGTCCCTGCTGGTGCTGGCGGAGACCGTATGGGTGCTGGAGTCCGTGTACGGGCTGGACCAACGGCGCGTCGCGACCGTGGTCGAAATGCTTCTGGACCACGACCGCCTCACGCTTCAGGATGAAGACGTGGTCCGCCGGGCGCACGCGACTTTCCGCGGCGAACGCACTGCCGGGTTCTCCGACTGCCTCATCGTCGAGACCGCGCGCAAGGCGGGGCATCGTCCGGTCGGGACGTTCGACCGGCGGTTGTCACGGGTGGACGGGACCGAGCGGCTGTAATCCGCCACTGGCCGGAGTGGCTCCTTTGTCGGGGAGCTCGCGATGGGGACCATGGCGCGTAGGTTTGGAGCGCCGGCTTCAGCCGGCACAGCCCGCCGCAGGCGGGCGGCGAGACGGACCTCATTCGCCGGGATGGCTCGGCTGCGCGCCAACGCACCCGGGATAGCGACGAACCGCCAGCGGCCCTGCGGGCCGCGGTGCCGGCTGAAGCCGGCGCTCCAAGCCGTTGCGCCCCCTACCCGTCCAGACGCACCAGCTCCGGCAGCACGGTGCCGATCTCGCCGCGGACCACCGCGTCGGCGATCCGGTCGAGCGGGGTCGGGTCGCGGTTGACGATGACCAGGCGCGCCCCCGCGAACCGGGCCACCCGCGGGATGGACGCCGCCGGCTCGACCACCAGCGACGACCCGACCGCGAGCATCAGGTCGCACGCCTCGGCCGCCGCCACCGATTGCTCCAGGACGTCGTGCGGCATCGCCTGACCGAAGGAGATCGTCGCCGGCTTGAGGAACCCGCCGCACTCGCGGCAGCGCGGCGCCTTCTCGCCGGCCTCGATCCGCCGGCAAGCCTCGTCCGAGGTGATGCGGTCGCCGCAGGTCAGGCAGGCCGCCTCGGTCGTGGTGCCGTGCAGTTCGAAGACCTTCTCGGCGGGCACCCCCGACCGCTGGTGTAGCCGTTCGATGTTCTGGGTGATCAGCGCGTCGAGCCGGCCCTGGCGGTGCAGTTCGACGAACGCGTGGTGTCCGGCATTCGGCTGCGCCTCGCGCATGGCGGGCCAGCCGAGCGCCTTCTGCCGCCAGTATTCGATGCGTCCGGCTTCGCTCGACACGAACTCCCGGAAGTCCACGATCCGGTTCTCGGCCCACACCCCGCCGGGGCTGCGGAAGTCCGGGACCCCCGATTCGGTCGAGATGCCGGCGCCGGTGAACCCCACGATGCGCGACGCGCCGGCGACCAGTGTGCGAGCAGCCGTGACCGCGGTGTCAGCGGACATCCTGCGCCTCGTGTGAGTTCGACGGACCCGGAGCCGCGCTGGTCCCACCCGCCAGTCTGGCTCGGACGATTACCGGCTTGCGTCTCGGAATAGCAGCGTGATGATGATGAACAGCATGAGCGCCGTGTTCAGCCCGAACACCCCCCAGGCCAGGCGGCACTGCGCCTTCAAGCTCTTCTTGAGGGCGGCTGTCTTGGCATCGAGGGCCTCGGTCCGGGCGCTGACCATCCGCGCCCCGATCTGGGCGGCGGCGTTCTCTCCCGGCGCGGACATGACATCTTCGGAAGAGTATAGGCCTGCTCCGGATCCTTCACGATCGGTCGGACCGCCGAGCGCTCCGGGGGCGCCGGCCACCTTTCCGACCCGTGGTCGCGGGTATCATCGCGCGCTCCCTATGGTCCGTTCCGCCGCCCGTCTCCGGTTGCCGGATTCCCCCACCGTGACGGCCTTTCTGCTGGCGCTGACCTTGGTCGCGCCTCAGGCGGCGGCCGAGGTTCCGCCTGCGGATCCGCGTGAAGGGGAGATTGCGGCGGACACCCAGCAGGCCGACGAGGAGCAGCCGGAGCGGCCCACCCACACGGAAACCGTCGTCGTCACCGCGAGCCGTGGCGAGGAGTCCATCGTGGACTCGGTGGCGCTCGTGACCGCGCTCGACGGCGAGGACCTCGCGGACTCCCCCGGCGCGCTGGTGGACGAGGCGCTGAGCCGCGTCCCCGGCTTCGGGCTCTTCCGGCGCAACACCAGCTTCATCTCCCACCCCACCACCACCGGCGTCTCGCTGCGCGGTATCGGCCCGAGCGGCGCCAGCCGGACGCTGGTCCTCTGGGACGGGGTTCCGCTCAACGACCCCTTCGGCAACTGGGTGTACTGGAACCGCCTGCCGACCCTCTTCCTCGACCGCGTGGAGGTGGCGCGCGGCGCCGCCAGCCCCCTCTACGGCAGTTCCGCCCTCGGCGGGACCGTCCAGCTCCTGTCCCGCCGCGCCGAGCCGGGGCAACTGAGACTCCGGGGCCGCCTCGGGAACTTCGGGATCCAGAACGGCGAGGTCTTCGCCGCCGACGAGGTGGGCGGCGTCTCGGTGGTCGGGGCGGCGCGGATGCTGAACAGCGAGGGCTACCACCGCATCCGCGAGGCCGAGCGCGGCGCGGTGGACCAGCCCGCCGGGGTGGACTTCCGCTCCATGGTCGGCCGCGCCACGTCCGGGCCGGTCCATTTCTCGATCAACTACTACGCCGAGGACCGCCGGAACGGCACGCCCCTCCAGGTCAACAACTCACGGCTGGTCATGCTGGAGGGCGGCGTCACCCAGGAGAACTGGGACCTGCGGCTGTTTGGACAGGACTCCCGGCTGAACAGCGACTTCTCCCGCATCTTCCCCGGCCGCAACGAGGAACGGCGGACCGCACGCCAGATGTTCGAGTACTCGGGGGTCGGCGGCATCTTCACCACCCGGATCCGCGAAGGAACCCAGGCGGGCGCCGACTGGGTGCGGACCTCGTGGGGCGACCACTCCCAGAACCGGGTCGGCGGCTTCGTCCAGCAGCGGCTGGAGCTCACCCCCGCACTGGAACTCCTGGCCGACGGCCGGCTCGACCTCTGGCAGAACACCGGCACCAAGGCCAGCGTCAACCCCCGCCTCGGACTCAACTACCGGGTGGCGGACAGCGCGACCCTGCGCGCTTCCGGCTACCGCGGCTTCCGGGCCCCGTCGCTCAACGAGCTCTACCGTCCCTTCCGCGTCGGCAACGTCCGGGTGGCGGCCAACGACGCGCTCGGCGAGGAGACCCTCTACGGCGCCGAGGCCGGCGTGGACCTCTACCCGTCCGACGCGCTGTTGCTCCGGGCGAACGCCTACTGGAACGCGCTCCGCGACACGGTGGGCAACATCACCCTCGAGGTGAACGACGAGGGCGTCTTCCGCCAGCGCCAGAACATCGGCCGCTCCACTGCGCGGGGTTTCGAGGCGGAGGCCTACGCCTTCGCCAGCGACGGGCTCGAGGTCTTCGCGGCGTACCTCTACTCGGACACCTCGGTCGAGGAGACCGGGCTGCGGATTCCCCAGGTCCCGCTCCACCAGGGCGTCGTCGGCGCCACCTGGCGCGGCCCGGCGGTGGTGAAGGCCGACCTCCGTTTCATGAGCGACCAGTTCGAGGACGACCGCAACGAGCTGCCGATGGCCGGGTTCGCCTCCCTCGGCGTCCGGGTCGGTTACCCGGCGAACGACAGGTTCACCGTCTTCCTCGCGGGCGAGAACCTGCTCGACGCGGAGATCATCTCGGCCCGCACCCCCATCGAGACCCTAGGCACCCCCCGCGCCCTCCACATCGGCGTGGACGTGGACCTGTCCCGCTGACCGTTCTTCGGGGAGGTACCCCGTGATGTCAAGAACCTCCGCGGCATTGCTGACCGCCCTTCTCCTTGTCCGTTGCGGCTCCGCGCCGCCACCGGCCGCGGAATCCCCCTACGAGGACCGCTCCGACTGGCCGGTCCGCGAGCAGCGGGACGAGCCCTTCGACGTGCTCCACTACCGGGTCGCCCTCGACCTCGACGAGACCACGAAGAGCATGGACGGGACGGTGGACATCCACCTCCAGGCGGAAGAGGACATCTCGGAGGTCGCGCTGGACGCCGAGACCTACGAGGTTCGCGGGGTGCGCGCCGGCGGCGACGAACTCGACTTCACCCACGCGGACGGAACGCTCACCATCGCGCTCGCCGAGCCGCTCGCGGCAGGCCAGACGCTCGTTCTGGAGATCGCCTACGGCGGGTCCGGAATCGACGTGGACGCGACCCAGTACGGGATGCCCGCCAGCTACGACCTCGGGCTCGACTTCAAGGACGAGACGGACGCCAATCCCCAGCTCATCAACACCCTCTCGTTCCCCGAGGGCGCCCGCCATTGGTATCCCTCCGTGGACCACCCGGCGGACCGCGCCAGCTTCGAACTGCTCGCCACCGTCCGCGAGGACTGGAAGGTGCTCTCGAACGGCCGGCTGTTGGGCATCACCGAGGGACCCCGCCCCGGCACCCGCACCCACCACTGGAAGCTCGACGAACCCCACCCGACCTACCTCTCGGTGCTGGTCGCCGGCCCTTACGAGGTCATCGAGGACTTCCACGGGGACATCCCGGTGAACTACTGGGTGTATCCGAAGGACGTCGAGGACGCTCACCGCAGCTTCCACAAGACGACGGCGATGATGGCCTTTTTCGACGAGGAGTTCGGCGTCCCCTACCCCTGGAACAAGTACGACCAGATCACCATCCCCGGCATCGGCGGCGGCGCGGAGAGCACCACCGCCACCGTGCTCGGCCAGAGCACCATCCATGACGAGCGCGCCGAACAGGACTTCCCGAGCCACGGCCTCGTCGCGCACGAGGTGGCCCACCACTGGTGGGGCGACCTGACCACCTACCGCGACTGGGGCGAGACCTGGCTGACCGAGAGCTTCGGCACCTACTCGGAATACCTCTGGCACGCCCACGAACTCGGCCCCGACGAGGCCGGCGAGAACATGCGCCGGAAGCGCGAGTCCTACCTGCGCCAGGCGCAGACGGTCCTCCGGCCGGTGGTCACGAACCAGTGGCGCCGCCCGAACGACAACTTCGACGCCCACACCTATCCGAAGGGCGCGGCGCTGATCCGGCTGCTGCGACACATCACCGGGGACGCCGAGTTCCGCGCGGGGATCCAGCACTTCCTGGAGAAGCACTCCTTCCAGCCGGTGGACACCGAGGACTTCATCACCGCCTTCGCCGAGGCCGCGGATCAGGACATCCGCTGGTTCATCGACATGTGGTTGAGGCGCCCGGGCCACCCGGTGCTTGAGATCGAGTCCGCGTGGGACGGGGATTCCGTCGAGATGCACATCCGCCAGGTCCAGGGACCCGAGGCCAGCATGGGCACAGTCCCGGACGCGTACCGCGCTCCGCTCTCGGTGCGGGTGGTCACCGAGTCGGGTGCCGAGGTCCATCCCTTCACCCTGGAGGGCCGCGAGCAGCACCTCAGCTTCCCGGCTACGGAAGAGCCCCGCTACGTCCGGTTCGACGCGGACGATGTGCTGCTCGCGGAGCTGGACATCACGAAGCCCGCCGCCGAGTGGATGGCCCAGCTCACCGATGACGACGCCGCCGGGCGGCGCCGGGCGGCGGTGGCGCTCGGGGAGATGGGCGGTGACGAAGCCCGGGCCGCTCTGCGTAACGCCCTCGCGGGCGATCCGTTCTGGGCGGTCCGCCAGGCGGCGGTCGGGGGGCTGGATCCTGAGGATGCGGACGACGCCCAAGCGATGCGAACGGCGGCGACCGAGGACGCGAAGTCCGACGTGCGCACCGCAGCGATCGCCCGGCTTGGCACCTCGGTAGGAGCGGAGTTCCTGATCGAGCGCTTCCGCAACGACTCCAGCTACCGCGCCCAGGCCGCCGCGGTCACCGCCCTCGGCAAGATCGGCGGAGACGCGGCCGCGGCGGTCCTCGAAGAAGCCGCCGCCATGGCCTCCCCCCGGGACATCGTCGCCCGCGCCGCGCGGGAGGCGCGGGGGATAGGTCAGTAGACATCGTCGCTTTTCCGCCCGGACTGATTTGGAGGAGCGTGGTGGCGCGGCGTTCCTGGTCGCGGCGGAACCAAGTTGAATCGGCGGTTGAGTTCCGTCCGCATGACTGGCTCCCGCCCCGTCTCCACGATGGCATCTTGGTCAATATCCGCCGCCTGACTTCCACGTCCCCTTGTGCGTCATGGCCCCCTCGCGGCGCGAAACTCGTGGATGTTGGAGTAGGCGGACTGGCGCTCCAGGCTCGTTCGCTTGTAGCCGCGCCAGTATTCGAGGAATTCTGCCTCGGAGGCGAACACGCCGTTCCCTGCGCTGAAATCCTCCATAGTCCCGTAGATGCTTCCGATGTTGGCCGTGTTGCCGCTTCCGGCCCTGTCGCCCGCGATTCGCCACTTTTCCTGCATGAAGACTTCAACGTCATCGAATGGGACGGGGATTTGCCGCAATGTATCGAAGGAATAGATGCGGTCGCTTGTGCCCCGCTTCCCTTCGGCTCTGCTGTAGACGAAGCCAATAATCCAGTGTTGGCTGTACTGGCTATAGGGAAAGACGATGTTCTTCCCCTCGGTCTCGGGCCGGATATAGCTGGTATAACTGCCCAAGGTATAGCGGAATCGGGATTGCCCGTTCCTGCGGTATGTCGTCTTTACATCGAGGGCTATCTTCTCCCGGTCGTCTTCGCCGCGCATCAAGCTGAAGTCCGGGTAGTGGTTCTGCTTCGTCGGCTCGACCAATTGCAGCCGGGCGCGCTCGGCATAGGATGCGACCGCTTGCCGCGCGACAATCTCGAATAGCGCGCTGATAGCCTTCGTATCGGAACCCAGCGGATAAACGCGCGCCCTGCGGTCGACAACCCCGCACAGGGAATAGCCGTTCTGGACTTCCGCAAGAGCCTTCAGGACGGAGTCCTTCATCCGACGACCAATGCTTCCGTCATGCCGTTCCGCAAATCTTCGGTCGCCCCGAGATGGTAGAAGTGGGAGAACGTCCGAATCTCATAGCCGGAGAATGCATCATGCAAACGATCATTCTTCCGATACCTGTTCTCAGACCACATTGAGTAAAGGAACGGGCACGGCAGCGCCTTCAAGTTCTCTTCCAACTGCGTCGCGTCGTCGTCCGTCCACGAATTGAAGTAGTCGGTGAAGCGGCCGGCATAAGGCGGGTCGCAATAGACAAAATCTCCTTCACGCGCTTCGCTCAGCACGTCGTCCCAGTCGCCGCATACGAACTCCCATGCCTTGCCCGCCATGCTATCGGCCGCCCGCTGAACCTGATTGCAAATCTTCGTGATGTAGGCGGGGCGAAAGCGTTCCGGCTTCCGGCAGAACGGGGTATTGAAGCGCCCCTTCTTGTTGAAGCGCACCAAGCCGTTGAAACACGCACGATTCACGAAGAGGAAATCGTGAGGATCTCCAGTCTCGTTGAAGCGCTCCCGCACTCGATAGTAGTGCTCCTGCCCGTCATGAAGCAGGCGCGCACCTTCCTGCTCCAGGAACACCCGAACCGAGGCGCTTGTGACGGTCCCTGCCTGTATAGCCGTATAGAAACGGATCAGGTGTGGGTTTGCGTCGCCCAGCAAGGCGCTTTGGGGCCTGATGTTGAAGGGGACGACAGCGGAACCGACGAAGGGCTCTATCCAGCGCCCGACACCGCTCCAATCGACGCTATCCCGAATGAACGGGATCGCCTTCGTCTTGATGCCCTGAATCTTGAGCGGCGGCACTTGGACGGCGCTCACGTCGCGCGTAACCCGAACCCCAGATCGCCGATAGCCTTCCGGCTGATCTGCCAGATCGAATAACAGTTGCCGTCGATTTCCAGGCGGCGCCTTGGTCGCGTGCATGATCGTTTCAGCCGTTTCTCCTGTTTATTCTAACCGGGGATCCGACAAATTGTGTCATTCAGGCAATTGTCGCTGCCGCCCTTTCCGCGGCCGTGGCAGTAGAGGCTGGCCGGAAGGACGCGCAGCGTCCCCGGGCCGGGCCAATCCACCGTCGCCGGGCCGAAAGTCGGCGTCGTGAGGGTGACGGACGCCTTCGGATGGCGTCGTGCGAATTCCGCCAGCCCGGCAAGTTCCTGCGGCCGGCGTGCGAATCGATCCGACCACTTGACCTCGACGGCGCGGTCGGGCTTCCAGCCCGGGCCAAGCTGGACGAAATCCACTTCGCCCTCGCTGCCGCGTTCCCGCCAGCGGGCGTAGTGGAGTTCGGTGCCGGCGGCGAAGTGCTGTGCGAAGACCGCCGTCTCGACCAGGCGTCCCATCGCTTCGTCGTCCGGCCCCACGGGGCCGAAGAGCGCGCTTCGCAGCGACGGCGTCGCGAGGTACGCCTTGAAGTGGTTCGCCCGCTGGAAGCGCCGGCCGGACGCGTCAATCCGGCGCAGCCTCCGGATCAGGAAGGTCGCTTCCAGGTACTGGAGATACCGGCTGAGCGTCGGTTTGCTGACGCCGGACTGTTTCGACAGGGCGTCCATTGAGACCTCGCGCCCGGTGCTCTCGGCCAGCATCGTGAACAGCGCGGCGAGCTCGGACACGTCCTGGACGCCGTAGAGCTGGGCGAGATCGCGCGTCAGCACCTTCCGCACGACGTCGAGCCCGATGGTGCGGTGCGGATCAGCGCGCGCGGCGGGCGCGAGAAACGCTTCGGGGAATCCCCCGAAGTTGAGGTAGTCGAGGAAATGGCGGTTCCACGCGGCGATCTCGGCGGCGGGCAGCGGGGAGTCCCCCGGCTCCGCCGGGAGCGCCGCACCCTGTAGATCCAGGAATTCGCGGAAGCTGAGCGGCGGCAGCAGGAAATCGGTGAAGCGTCCGGCCCCGGACTCGGCGCTCCGGAGCCGTAGCGCCGCCGCCGCCGAACCGGACGCCACGCAGCGAACGCCGGGATGGGTGTCCACGAACGCCTTCAGGTGGCGTTCCCAGCCAGCGAGGTACGGGACCTCGTCGAGGGCGAGCACGCGAAGCTCGCCGCGCCCGCCCGCCGCTTCGCGGGCTTCCTCGACGAGTTCCTCCAGCGACAGCCGGGTGTAGAGCGGCTGATCCAGCGAGAGGTAGCAGATCTCCCGCGGCCGATAGAGGTCCCGCTCCAGCAGGCTGGCGATCCACTGGTGGAGCAGCACGGTCTTGCCGACCCGCCGCGGTCCCATCAGGAGCACCGCCCGCCGGATCCCGGTTTCCTCGGCGAGCCGGGCGAAGTGCGCGAACCGGCCCCGCCGCTTCATGGCGGCGTAGTCGGGGCGGATGGCGCCGGTCTCCCACCAGGGGTTCTCGCGGCGCATCAGGCGGTGGACCGGCGAGATTGGCTGCGGGGTCATGGTCCGCAACCTACTTGGCGTCGGTGGCTGGTGTCAAGTAAGACAAGACCTCTTTTCTTGTCAGGACGCACGGCTACGTGTTGCCGCCTGGGAACCCTCGGGTAGAGTCAGAAGCCTGACAGGCGCCGGATTCGGGTCGCCGAGGAAACCGCCATGGTCAAGCTGAAAGCGAGCGAGTTGACCGCGCTGGCCCTGGAGCGCCTCTCGGGGGCGGACATCGGCGAACGCGTGGTGATCGCCAGGAACCGCGCTCCCGATATTGAGTTGGTGCGGTGTCAGCCCGAGCGGCGTCGAGGTGGGATTGACTTCGGCCGTCTCCGCGAGATTCGTCAGCAGTTGGGAATCCGAGATCAGACGCCCGAGGAGATCGCGGTTTGGGAAAACGATTTCAGCGACCCCGCGTTCAGCCGCGAAGTCCTTGGCGTCGGAGATGACTGGGATCCAACACGCTGATTCCCGGGGACGGCCCGCCCGATAGGCGAAACCGGGAGCGGGCGTCCTCTCGCTGAGCCGCTCGCTGGCTGCTTGCGGTTGCTGCTGAGCAGAAAATACGTGCGATTGCACAGCAAGTTATACTTGTAACCGTTACGGCTCACGGCTGCCGGAGGTGTGAGCGATGGCCACCGCGCGTGAACGGCTCGCCGCCTCCCTCGAGGTCCTGGAGCGGTTGCAACGGGACGGCCGGCGCGTCTTCCACACCGGAGAGTTGACGCGGGTCCACCGGGAGCGGCTGGTGGCGAACGGCTACCTGCGGCGGGTGACGAACGGTTGGCTGATCTCGTCGGCTCCGGGGACGGCTCCGAACGATCCGACGCCCTGGTACTCGGCCTTCCGGGAGTTCTGCGCGCGCTATTGCGAGCGGCGGTTCGGGACGCGCTGGTGGTTGTCCGCCGAACTGTCCGCCCTGTTGCACGGTGGAAACACCGCCATTCCGGAGCAGGTGGTGGTGCACGCCCCCGAAGGCGGCAACAACCGCATCGCGCTTCCCTTCGGCACGGCGCTCTTCGATGTCCGGGATCGGCGGGAGCCGGGACCGGGGGAGGTCCTCGAAACGGATGGCCTCCGGCTGCTCGCTCCGGCCAGCGCGGCGGTTCGCGTGTCGGCGGCGTTCTTCCGGGCCCATCCGGTGGAAGCCGAGGTCCTGTTGTCCGCGGTCCGGGATGCGTCCCAGGTTCTGGTCCCGCTGCTGGACGGCGGCCGTTCCGTGGTGGCGGGTCGCCTCGCGGGCGCCTTTCGCCGGGTGGGGCGGCCCGAGGTAGCCGAGGAAATCGTCCGCGCGATGCAGGCGGCCGGTCAGGTGGTCCGGGAGACGGACCCGTTCGATGCCGGGGTCGTGTCGTCGGGGCTCTCGACGCTGCATCCAGCCGCAGCGCGCCTGAGGGCGCTCTGGGAGCGTTTCCGGGAACCCGTGCGGGAGGCGTTTCCGCCGGCCCCCGGGTTGTCGCGGAGCGCCGAGACTGTGCTCCTTGAAGTGGACGAGATCTACCGGACTGATGCGTACCACTCCCTGTCCATCGAGGGGTACCGGGTCTCGCCGGAACTCGTGGAGCGGGTGCGGAGCGGGAAGTGGGACCCCGAGGGAGCGGATCGCGGGCAGCGGGACGCGTTGGCCGCCTTCGGCTACTGGGGCGCGTTCCGCCGCGTCCGCGACGCCGTGGCCCGGCTGCTCGCGGGAGAGGCGGCAGCGAAGCTCGCCCGGGCCGAACACCAGGAGTGGCAGCGGGAGCTGTTCGCGCCGTCGGTCACCGCGGGCATCCTCCCGGCCCACGCCCTCGCCGGGTACCGGACGCACCCGGTGTACATCCGCGGCTCTCGGTACGTCCCACCGCGAGCGGACGCCGTGGTGGATGCGATGGGGACGCTGTTCGATCTCCTGGAGGGGGAGCCGGAGCCGTCGGTCCGCGCGGTGCTCGGGCACTGGGCGCTTGGCGCCGTCCACCCGTGGCCCGACGGCAACGGCCGGATGGCGCGGTTCCTGATGAACCTGATGCTGTGTTCGGGGGGGTATCCGTGGACGGTGATCCGGGTGGAACACCGCGCCGAGTACATGGCGGCGCTGGACGAGGCGAGCAGCGGCCAGCGCATCGAGCCGTTTGCGCGCTTTCTGGCCGCGCGGGTCGCGTCCGGGCTCGATGACTTCCGTTTCGTCGGAGCGGGTAGCGGCGAGGCGGCCCCCGACGGCCCGGTATCGGAACGCCACGACGCGTTCCTGACCGATGCGATTTCGGCGCGCTTTCAGCGGCGGTGATCGTTCCCGACCCGTTCCGCGTCTTCGCCGCCCGCCGGTTGGAGCCTGTGTGATTCAGACCGTCCGAACCTATGTGATTCAGGCGGTCGGCGACCCCGAGCCTATGTGATTCGCGCGGTCGGTGGCTCCGAACCTATGTGATTCGCGCCGTCTGCGTCCCGAGCCTATGTGATTCAGGCGGTCTGCGGCTCCGGCGCCAGAAGCCTGCATGGCGCGTCGGCTTGGAGCGCCGGCTTCAGCCGGCACCCGCTGCGCGGAGCGCAGCGGACTGCACGACGCTGACCCGCACGACGGCGTTCGGCTCTCGGTCCACCACCGCGAGCAGCGGCACGACATCCGCGGGCCTACGGCCCGCTGTGCCGGCTGAAGCCGGCGCTCCAAGCCGGCAGTGCCATCACGACGATCAGAATTTCGCCGAGACTGGATTCTCGCGGCAACGGCTGGGGCGCCTACCCGGATACGATTGCGCGCCCGATTCATGTCTCGCCTGCTGACTCTGCTCCTTTGCGGCGCCTCGCTGGTGGTGGCGTCTGTGGCGGGGGCGCAGGGTGGCGGGGACCGGTTCCAGTGGCCGTCGTTCCGGGGGCCGCTGGCTTCCGGGGTCGCGGACGGGCAGGACCCGCCGACGCTCTGGGACGCGCAAACCGGGCACAACGTGCTCTGGAAGACCCCGGTTCCGGGGCTCGGGCACTCGAGCCCGGTGATCTGGGACGACCGGATCTTCGTGACCACCGCGGTCAGCGACGATCCCGATCCGGTCTTCCGCTACGGCCCGGACGGGCGGATGGACCGGCGCTCCGACCGGGAGCGGAACACCTGGTTCGTCTATGCCATTGATCGCCACGGCGGCGACGTGCTGTGGGTGCGCGAAGCGGTCGCCGAGGCCCCGGAGATCCAGCGGCATCCCAAGAACAGCTACGCGTCGGCCACGCCGGCCACCGACGGGAAGCACGTCGCGGTGCTGATCGCCACCGGCAACCTCTTCCTCTACGACTTCGACGGCGTGCTGCTCTGGGAGGCGGACCTCGGTCCGCTGGACTCGGGCGCCTCCTACGACGACACCTACCAGTGGGGGGCGGCCAGCTCTCCGATCATCTGGGAGAACCTGGTGATCGTGCAGGCCGACCAGCAGGAGGGCTCCTTCATCGCCGCCTTCGACGTGGCGAGCGGCGACGAGGTCTGGCGGACCGAGCGGGACCTGATCTCCGCGTTCTCGACGCCGACCGTCCACGCGGGACCCGAGCGGACCGAACTGATCACGAACGGCGCCGGCACCATGTTCGGCTACGACCCCGCGACCGGCGAAGAGCTCTGGCGCATGTCGGGCAGTTCGAACAACACCACCCCGACCCCGGTGGTGGACGGCGGGCTGATCTACCTGACGAGCGGCTACCGGATCCGCCCGATCTTCGCCATCCGCACGGGCGCCACCGGCGACATCTCGCTGGCGGAGGGGGCGAACTCCAACGACCACGTCGCCTGGAGTTCGCCCCGCGACGGGCCGTACATGGCCTCGCCGCTCGTGTACCGGGGCTATCTCTACGTGGTCGCGACGAACGGGGTCCTCACCGTCTTCGACGCCGCGACCGGCGAGCGGGCGTACCGGCGGCGGATCGGCCAGCGGGGCGGCGCCTACACCGCTTCGCCCATCGCGGCCGACGGCCGCATCTACCTGACCAGCGAGGACGGCGACATCTTCGTCATCCGCGCCGGTCCCGAGTACGAAGAACTCGCGATGAACTCGATGGACGAGGTGTGCCTCGCCACCCCGGCGATCTCCGAAGGGCAGCTCATCATCCGCACGACGAACCACCTGGTGGCCCTCTCGGACGGCATCGCCCCGACGATGGCCGCGTCGAAGCCGTCCGCGACCCCCTTCCCGGAGAACCTGGCCAACGACCAGGTCCTCCCGTTCGACGACTTCGAGGACGGCGACCTCTTCGCCCACACCGGGGTCCGCTGGCACACGTTCACGAACGGCGTCTCGAGCGCCGACCTCTCGCTCGCCGCCGGCGGCGCCGCCTCGACGCCCTCGGCGGCGCGCGTGGACGGCGCCCTGGCAAGCGGCGCCGCGCGCGGCCCGCTCGCCCAGATGTACCAGCCCTTCGACCGCGGCGGGAACCCGGTCAGCCTGGCGAACCTGGGCGGCATCCGGTTCCACGTCCGCGGAAGCCACACCTTCGAACTGACCTTCCGCTGCAGCGGGGTGGACTTCGGCAAGGAGATCGAGGTCTCCCGCGAGTGGCGATCCGTGGAAGTCGGCGCGGACGAACTGAAGCCGGTGGCGGTGCCCGAAGGCGCCGCCCTCTGGGACGGTGCGCGCTGCACCGGGCTCTACCTCTCGCGCCGCGGCGAAGCGGAGCTGGGCGAGTTCTGGTTCGAAGTGGACGAGTTCACCCTCTACGGCGAAGACGCCTGGGAATCGAGGCCCCGCTAGCCGACCCTCCCGAAGCCTTCCCCGGCCGGCAGGCGCCGGCACATCCTCAAAATCCGAAATTCAAAGCGAGTATCCATGTCGCCAACCTCTTCGCAAGCCACCTACCGGAAGATCACCTTCGACAAGGACGTCGGCTTCTACGCGACGCTGAAGAAGCGCGTGGATGAGCGTTTTCCGGGCATCCGGACCCGGGGGACGGGCGGCTGGCGCATGCTGCCCAAGACCGCGATCATCCTGACCGGGTTCGTCGGTTCCTACGTCTTCCTGGTCTTCTTCTCCCCGCACGTCCTCACCACCATCGTCGCCGCGTTCGCCCTGTCGCAGGCGCTCGCGCTCATCGGGTTCAACCTGGTGCACGAGGGCGCCCACGGCAGCTACAGCAGCAACCGGACGATCAACTGGCTGGCCGGCTCCACCGCGGGCTTCATCGGGGCCAGCCAGATGATCTGGCAGCACAAGCACAACGTCCTCCATCACACCTACACGAACGTCGAGGAGATGGACACGGACATCCAGACGGGCGGCATGCTGCGCTGGAGCCACCTGCAGGAATGGCGGCCCTGGCACCGGTTCCAGCACCTCTACGCGTTCCCGATGTACGGCCTGCTGACCCTCAACGTGATCTACAGCGACATCCACCGGATCATCTCCGGGCGCATCGGCAACTACAGCCTGCCGAAGCCCAGCCCGTCGCAGCACGCCAACTTCTGGCTGACCAAGCTCTTCTACCTCGGCATCGCCCTGGTGCTGCCGCTCTTCTTCAACACCTGGTGGCACGTGCTGCTCGCGCTGGTGCTCATCAACCTGGTCGCCAGCGTGACCCTGTCGCTGGTGTTCTCGCTGGCCCACACCGTGGAGGTCACCGCCTTTCCGTCACCCGATCCACAGTCGGGCGCGATGGAGAAGGAGTGGGCCGTCCACGAGGTGGAGACGACCGCGAACTTCGCGCCCCGGAGCAAGCTGGCGGCCTGGTACCTGGGAGGCCTGAACTTCCAGATCGAGCACCACCTGTTCCCGAACGTCTGCCATCTCCACTACCCGCGCCTCCGGAAGATCGTCGAGGAGACGTGCCGCGACTTCTCGGTCCGCTACCACTCCTACCCGTCGTTCCTCGCCGCGCTGCAGTCCCACTACCGCCACCTCAAGACCCTCGGCAACCCGGCGTAACGGCCGGGAGCGCCGGCTTCAGCCGGCACAGCCCGCCGGAGGCGGGCGGCGGGACGGACCTCATGCGCCGGGAGGGCAGCGCCGGCTTGGAACGCCGGCTTCAGCCGGCACCGCTGCGCGGAGCGCAGCGAAGGTGCGCGGCGTCCAACAGCTCGGATGTGCCGAGCGGCCCATCTATTGGCGACGGACGCCGAGATACAGCGTGTTCGGCGCGTCGGACCGGCCGGCGACGATGTCGGGAACCCCGTCGCCGTTGACGTCGCCGATCGCGAGCCCGTACATGGCGCCCTCGGCGTCGCCGAAGGCGGTCCGGGTGAAGGCTGCGGACCCGTCGTTCGCGAGGACCGCGCCGGGCGCCCCCCGGTTGCCGATCACCACGTCCCCGTCCCCGTCCCCGTCGAGGTCGGCCACCGCCAGCGAGTAGGCGTTGTCGCCCGGTTCCCCGATCTGCCGGCGCGACTCGAACGACGCCCCGTCACGGCCCGGGTAGAGCCACACCCCTCCCGCGAGCTGGTCGCCCAGCACGATGTCGACCGTCCCGTCGCCGTTCAGGTCGCCGAACGCCACCGCCCGGGTCGCGGACTCGGGTGGACCCACCGGGTGGGCCTCCGCGAATCCGCCGCCGCCGTCGTTCACGTAGAGAACGCTCTGGCCGCCGTCCCGGTGCGGCACGAACAGGTCCGTGAATCCGTCCCCCGTGAGGTCGGCGGCCCCGATGGTCGTGGCCGAGTTCCGCGACAGCACCCGGCACTCGGGGAACGCTCCGGCCCCGTCGTTGACGCAGACGTAGTTGGCGCTGCGGTTCTCCGGCCCACCCCGGTTCGCGACGACGATCTCGGGCCGCCCGTCCCCGGTCAGGTCGGCCACCGTGACGTTCCGGGTCGGCCAGGACGCGTCGCCGAAGGTGCGCGCCAGGGCGAAGGCCCCGGTCCCGTCGTTGCAATAGATCCGCTTGTCGTCGGGCCGGTCGTTTCCGACCACCAGGTCGAGGTCCCCGTCCCCGTCCAGATCGGCGAGCGCCGCCGTGTAGGTGTTGTCCGCCGAGCCGGGAAGTTCGTGCCGTTCGTCGAAACCGCCCGCGCCGTCGTTCAGCAGCACCCAGTCCTTCAGCGGCCAGTGGCGGCCCTTGGCGAGCACGATGTCCAGGTCGCCGTCCCCGTCGAGGTCCCCGAGGCTCGCGTTCGCACTGGTCTCCGCGGTGTCTTCCAGCCGGATGGCCCGCATTTCCTGGGCATCGAGCCCCGTCGCCACGAGGAGCAGCCCGCCAAGCAGAGCGCGGATCACGGCAGCGGTTCGGGACGGAACCTCTCGGCGGCGGGAACCGCGGTGATCCGTTCTCCGATCTCGTAACGAAGCTCGCCGGGATAGACGACGTAGAGCGCGTCGAGCGCGAGGTCCCGCAGGGCCGCGCTCATCGATGGCGTGCGGCGGGGCGCGTCCACCCGCTTGATCTCCACGCCGATCCTCCGGCCGCGCGCGAAGAGCAGCAGGTCCAGTTCCGCGCCCGCGTGGGTCCCCCAGAAGTACGCCTGGTCCGGGCTCGCTTCGGCGAGCGTCTTCTCCAGGACGAACCCCTCCCAGGACGCGCCGAGCCGCGGGTCCGTGAGCAGCTCGCCCATCGTCCCCGCCCCGATCAATTGGTGGAACACCCCGGAGTCCCGGAAGTAGAACTTGGGGCGCTTGACCTGCCGTTTCTTGAGGTTCTCGTGCCACGGGCGAAGCTGGCGGATCAGGAAGAGGTGCTCCAGCAGGTCCAGGTAGCGGCGCACGGTGGATTGCCCGATCTCCAGCGTCGCCGCCAGCGCCCGGAGGTTCGCGACCTGGCCGTGGTAGTGGGCCAGCAGCAGCAGGAAGCGGCCCAGCGTCGGGGCGCCCAGCTCCGCCCCGAACCGGGGGAGGTCGCGCTCGACGAAGGTCTGGAGGTACGACTTCCTCCAGATCAGGCTGTCCTCGTCGGTCTCCGCGAGCAGCGACCGGGGGAACCCGCCCCGGAGCCAGAGGTCCGGCATCCGCGCGGCCCCGAGTTCCCCGACCTGGAAGCCGCTCAGTTCCAGGTACTCGATCCGCCCGGCCAGCGATTCCGCGCTCTGGCGGAGCAGGTCGGGACCGGCGCTGCCCAGCACCAGGAACCGGGCCGGGTTTTCGTCGCGGTCGGCGAGCACCCGCAGCACGGGGAACAGGTCGGGCCGGCGCTGCACCTCGTCAATGACCACCAGGCCGGACAGCGGCCCGAGGGCGGTCATCGGTTCGTCGAGCCGGGCCAGACTGAGGGGATCCTCGAGGTCGAAGTAGTTCGGCGAGCCGGCGGCGACGAACTGCCGGGCGAGCGTCGTCTTGCCGCACTGCCGGGCTCCGATGAGTGCTACGACGGGGCTCCGCCGCAAGGCCCGTTCAACGAGAACGGATGCGGCGCGAGGGATCGGTTGGGAGTTCAGACCTTGAAATTACACGGGTGACCGTCATTTTTTCAAGGTCAATTCATTCCTTTACTCATCACGGCGGTTGGGACCGATGGCGATCTCGGTGATGTGCAGGCTGAGTCCGGCTCCGGCGCGGAGCCCGATCGCGCCGTCGAGCGGCAGCCGCTCCGCCGGCAGCTCCGCGACCTGGATGTCATTGACGTAGAACCCGGCCCGGTCGCCGCGGACGTCCACGCCGAGGACGTTCTTCAGCGGTCCGGTGGCGTCGGCGGCCAGGGTTTCGACCGCCTCATGCCCCGTCCAGGGCACGAGGTCGTTCTCCTTTCCGGCGGAGTGCTCGGTGACGCGGAAATGCCCGTCGTTCCGGATCTCGAACGTCAGGTAGCTGGGTGACTCACTCTCAACGTCACCTCCGGCGAGAAAGAGGCCGAAAGAGCTGTCGAGGCGGGTGGAGCCGGACTGCTCCGGGTCGCCTTCCGGGAAGAGGAAGATCGTGCTGCTCACCGAGTACGCGCCCGAGGCATAGCTCCCGGGATCCCAGAAGAGTCCGCCGGGGCCGGCGAAGACGTGCCAGCCGGGACGCATCACCACGAAACGGCGGTCCGGCGCGTCGGTCCCGTCGTCGTAGCGCGCCTTCCAGTGGCCGGGGCGCTCGAGGTTCAGTCCCGATTGAGCCGGGGCAAGGGTCGCCAGGACCAGGAACAGTGCGGCGAGCACCACGGGTCGCCGTGCGGGGTGGGCAATTCGCATGCGGGATCTCCTCAGGCAGGTCGGCCAACAGCCATGATGGCGCCGCCGGCTTGGAGCGCCGGCTTCAGCCGGCACAGCCCGCCGAAGGCGGGCGGCGAGACCGACCTGATTCGCCGGGATGGCTTGGCTGCGCGCGCCACATCCACCCGGGGTAGCGACGAGCCTCCCGCGGCCCTGCGGGCCGCTGTGCCGGCTGAAGCCGGCGTTCCAAGCCGTGTCCGCCATTAGGGGTTGTCAGGGGAATCGGTCCTTCATCCACGCCTGCCACGCCGCCTCGGTGCGGGCCGCTGCCGCTGGCGCTTCGTCGCCGTAGAGGTAGATGCTGAGCGCCACCGTCGCCCGCTCGGCGATCTTGTAGGCGCACGCCGCCGCGAGTCCGGGCGCCGGCTCGCGGGTGCGGAAAAAGGCAGTCGGCTGGCGGGAGGTCGCGTGGACCTCTTCGAGGCTGCCGGCGAGGCTCGCCGCGCCGGGAGCCGAGAGCGTCCAGGAGTCGCCCGGCTTGAGCCCGTGCGCGTCAAGCGCGGCCAGCAGTGCCGTCCACGCTTCGTCCACCGAGCCGTCGAACGCTCCGTACGCTCGCGGGATCGAGGCCCGCCGATCCCGGAAATGCGTGAGGTAGAGCCGCAGGATGACGAGCGCCTGCGGCCAGCCGGCCTCGAAGTTCTCGAGCTGGTCGTCCCAGTCGTCGGTGCTCGCGAAGAGGCTGTGCACCACGCGGACGAGGCAGCGACCGCCGGCCCGCGGCTTGATGGTCCACTCGGTGGCCGTCGCCGGGCCGTCCGGCCCGCAGTCCTTCCCCTCGTGGCGGAAACGCCGGGGCGGGTCCCAGACGGTCACCTTCGCCGGGATGTGGTCCATCTCGGAACCGGTGTGGTAGCGGAGGGCGCCGCCGACGCGCTCCTCGACGTCGGTCGGGTAGAACCACGAACCGATGCCGGGTCCGGTGGCGATGGCTTCCCAGACTTCCTCGGCCGTGCCTGGGACTTTGGCCTCGGCCTGGATGGAACGGCGGCCGTCGGGATGGTGTCGGATGGCCATGGGGTTTCCTTTCGGTGAGTTCGCGCGGCTGCGGACCTTAACAGCCGGTGGCAAAACCCACGCGGCGTTCGACGGGCGATGCATCCCGCCTGAACCGCGCCTCCTGGATCACCGGCGAGGAGCGTCCCCAGCGCGCGTCCCGGTCGGCGCCCGGGGATTCCCAGGAGCCGCCGCCGCCGGACGACTACGAGGGCATGGACGCCCTCGTGCTGGCCGCCCTCGCGGAAGAGCCCGCCTGGAACCTCGCGACCTTCCGGTTCGCGCCCCGCCCCGAGGCGCCGATTGCCGTGACGCTCGACCGGAGCCCGTGGGGGACCCGGGTGGACCAGCGGACCACCCTGGTGATGGACCGCGCCACGGCAACGGTGCTGCGGGAGGACGCTCCCGGCCCGGCCTCGCGGGCGCGCACCTGGGTCCGCTGGTTGCACACCGGCGAGGCCTTCGGGTTCATCGGACAGACGATCGCCGGAATCGCCTCCCTGGCGGGGTGTTTCCTGGTCTATACGGGCTGGTCGCTGAGCTGGCGGCGTTTCCTCGCCTGGCGGCGGCGCCGGCGGATGGCTCCCCGGCCCGGTCTGGTTCCGGAACCCCCACCCCGGCCGCGCCCCCCGCCGGTCGGAGGAGCGCCGCCGCTTCCGCGCCCGGCGCCGGTTCTCCGCGTCTCGGTCGAGAGCCCGTCCCCCGATCGCTGATCCGGCCGCCTTCACCCGGCGTCCCGGCCGCTGACACTCCGGTGACAGTCGCCGGGGGTCCGATGGCTACGCTCCCCCCCGTGCTCGAGGAACTCGGGGTCGTCGGCGTGTCCTGGCGGCAGGAAGGAAGCGAAGCCCTGGCGGGGTACGCCCTTCCGGACGCGGGCCGGGGCGAGCGGCTGAAGCGCTTCGCCGAACGGGCGGAACTCGACGAGCTGGCGTACCTCGATACCTGCAACCGGGTCGAACTCGTTTTCTCGCAGCGCGGCGCGGGCGCCCGCGATCTGCGGGGGCTGGCGTTCGAACTCCTGACCGGCCGCCCGCCCCGCCCCGGCGAGGCGCAGCGGAGCCTGAAGGCCTGGCGGGGCGAGGGCGCCTGCGAGCACCTGCTGGTGGTGGCCGCCGGGCTCGACTCGGCCGCCCTCGGCGAGCCGGAGATCGTGGGACAGGTCCGGGCCTGCCGCAACGACGCGAACGACCTCGGCCTGCTCGGGCCGCGCCTCCAGGTGCTCTTCGACGAGGCCCTGCGGATCGCCGCCCGGGTCCGGGACGAGACCGGGCTCGGCCGGGGCCGGGTATCGCTGGCCGAAATCGCGGTGAGGCGCGTTCTGGAGTCCCGCGCGGACAGGAACTCCCCGGTTGCCCTGCTCGGGGTCTCCGCCATGACCCGGAAGGTCGGAAGGTCGCTCGTCCGGAACGGGGTCCCGCTCATCGTGGTGAACCGGACGGAGGAGCGCGCCGCGGAGCTGGCGGCTGCGTTGGGCGGCCGGAGCCTCGCGCTGGACGATTTCCTGAGCCGGCCCCCGGAGCTGGGGGCCGTCGTCGCCTCGACCGGCGCCCGGACGCCGCTGCTGACGGAGCCCGCGCTCACCCGGATCGCCGCGCTCGCCCCTCCCGGCGGGATGCCGCTGCTCGTGGACATGGCCGTTCCCGGGAACATTGACGGACCGGCGTGCGAGCGGGTGGGCCTGCGCCGCGTCGGCATGGACGAGATCGTGGAGGCCGCACAGGCGAACCGGAAGGCCCGCGAATCGGAAGCGGCCAGCGCCCGCCAACTGGTGGACGAGGCGCTGCCGCGCGTCCGGGAGCGGTTCGCCGAGCGCGCCTACGCCCCGGTGTACGGCGCGCTCCAGGAGCACTACCGGGAGGTCGCGATCGAAGGACTCAACCGGCTGCTCGACAAGGAGCTGCCGGGGCTCGGAAGCTCGGAACGCCGGACCGTCTCGACGTGGGCGGAGGGCCTCGCGCGCCGCCTCGCCCACATCCCCACCGAGGGAGTCCGCGGCCTCCTCCACCACGGACCGGAGGGATCGCTCGACGCCTTCTTCGAGGGGCTCGCCCCGGCGCTGCGCCGGCAGCTCCGGCCGTCCGGGGCGGACCGGCGGCCCGACGCCGCCGCGCCGCCCGCGAAGCGCCCATGAGGGTCCGGATTGGCGCCCGCAGGTCCCGGCTCGCGCGCACCCAGGCCGCGGGGGTCGCCGCGGCGCTCGCCGAGCGGGGATGCCGGTCGGAGATCGTTCCCATCGAGACGGCGGGGGACCGATCGCCGCTGGCGTCCTTCGGGACCATCGGCGCGGAAGGCGTCTTCGTGCGGGACATCGAGGAATCGCTGCTGAGCGGGCGGATTGACGTGGCCGTGCACTCGTTCAAGGACCTGCCCTCCCGAACGCCCGCGCCCCTGGTCGTGGCCGCGGTGCCGCCGCGCCGCGACGCCGCCGACGTCCTGGTGCTGCGGCGCGCCGCCTTCCGGCCCGCGGAGCCGGAGCTCCCGGTCGTTCGGGACGCCACCCTCGGGACCGCCTCGGCCCGGCGGGCCGCGTGGATCCACGAACTGCGGCCGGACCTGACCGTCGCGCACGTTCGCGGCAACGTTCCGACGCGCATCGGCCGCGTCGGCGAAGGGCTCGACGGGGTAGTGCTGGCGGCGGCGGGGGTGGACCGGCTCCGCGAGAGCCCGCTTCCGGACGCGGAGGACCCGGTTCCGGCGGACCTGGTGGTCCACCGCCTCGCGCCCGAGCGTTTCGTTCCCGCTCCCGCCCAGGGCGCGCTGGCGGTGCAGTGCCGCCGCGACGACCACCGGATCCGGGAACTGGCCGGCGCCCTTGACCACGCGCCCAGCCGCGAGCGGGTCGAGGTGGAGCGGTCGCTGCTGGCGCGCGTGGAGGGGGGTTGCGAGACGGCCTTCGGCGCCTGGTGCACCGGCGGTTCGTCCGGCGGGCTGCTGCTCATCGCCGCGCTCGAACGCGGCGGCCGGGTGTTCCGGGCGCGGGCGCGGGCGGAGAGCGCCGAAGAAGTCGTCGCGTCGGCGTGGCAAGGGTTCCAGCGGCAGTGGGCAGCCTGAGCGGCCGGAGCGTGCTGGTGACGAGAGCCCGGGAAGACTGTGCGCCCTGGGCGGCGCGCCTCCGGAGCGCGGGCGCCCGGGCCGTCGCCCTTGCCTGCATCGAGTGTCAGCCGATCACGGACCCGTCCGTCGGGGCGCGGCTCGCGGAGGTGCTGGCGGGCGCGGACTGGCTGGTCGTGACGTCGCGGCGCGGCGCCGAGGCGGCGGCGCGGCTGCTGGCGGCGGCCGGGTCCCCGCCGTCCGGCGGCGGCGTCGCGGTCCCGGTCCCGGTCGCCGCGGTGGGCCCGTCCACCGCCGCGGCCGCCCGCCGCTGGCTCGGCCGGGCGGACCTCGTGAGCGAGGGAAACGGCGCCGCTCCGCTCGCGCGGAAACTGGCCCGCCGCCTGGTCCGGGACCGGGAGCGGGGTCGGACCGCCCCGCCCCGCGTTCTGCTGGCGCTCGCGGAGAACGCCGGACCGGTCGTCGAGGAGGTGCTCGGCGCGGCCGGCGCCCGTTGTGTCCGCATCGCCGTGTACCGCACCATTCCGGTACCGGCCGGGGCGAACCGCCGGCCCGTTTCGCAACTGGGGGTCAACACCGTTCTTCTCGCCAGCCCGAGCGCGGTCACCGGCCTCCTGCACCAGGTGGAACTCGACACCCCGGTCGAGGTCTTCACGATCGGCCCCTCCACGTCCCGCCGGGCGCGGACGGCCGGGCTCACGGTGGCCGCGGAGGCGCACACCCCCAGCCTCGAAGGCCTGATGGAGGCGATGGCATGAGCACCCGAACCGTCACCCGGCCGGGGCGGATTCGCCCCCGCCGGCTCCGCCGCACCCGGGCGCTTCGGGACCTGGCGGCGGAGACCGGCGTCACTCCGGCGCACTGCGTCATGCCGCACTTCGTCTCGGGCGAGGTGCGGGGGGAGACGCCGATCCCGTCGCTGCCGGGCATCGCGCAACTGGGGGTCGAGGACCTGGTGCGGCAGGCGGCCGAGGAGATCGAACTCGGCATCCGCTCCGTCCTGCTCTTCGGCCAACCACGGAACGCGGCGGAGAAGGCGCCGGACGGCCGGGCGGCGTGGGACGCCGGGGGGCCGGTCCCGGTGGCCGTCCGGCGGCTGAAGGCGGAGTTCGGCGACGACCTGGTGGTGATGACCGACGTCTGCCTCTGCGCCTACACGGACCACGGCCACTGCGGGATCGTCGAGGGCGGCGTGGTGCGGAACGACGCCTCGCTCGGCCCGCTGGTCCGGACGGCGCTCGCCCACGCCGACGCCGGCGCCGACGTGGTGGCGCCCTCCGACATGATGGACGGGCGCGTCGCCGCCATCCGCGACGGACTGGACGCCGGCGGCCACGACGGGGTGCTGCTCCTCTCCTACGCGGTCAAGTACGCCTCGGCCTACTACGGGCCGTTCCGGGACGCCGCCGATTCCGCGCCGGCGACGGGGGACCGGCAGGGCTACCAGATGGACCCCCGCAACGTCCGCGAGGCGCTTCGGGAAGCGGCGCTCGACGAACGGGAGGGCGCCGACCTGCTGATGGTGAAACCCGCGCTCGCCTATCTCGACGTGATCCGCGCGGTCCGGGAGTCCACGCGGCTGCCGCTGTTCGCCTACAACGTCTCGGGCGAGTACGCCGCGGTCAAGGCGGCGGCGGCGAACGGCTGGCTCGACGAGGCCCGGATCGTCCGGGAGAACCTGACCGCCATGCGCCGCGCGGGGGCCGACCGGATCATCACCTACCACGCGCGGGAGGCGGCGCAGCGGGGATGGCTGTGACCGAGGCCGCCGCCCGGGAGTCGGCGCGCTGGCTGGCGCGCGCCCGCGAGGTGCTCCCCGGCGGCGTGAGTTCGCCGGTGCGGGCCTTCCGCGGCGTCGGCGGCGCGCCGCCCGTCGTGCGCTCGGCGCGGGGCGTGGAGATCACCGACGAGGACGGGAACACCACCCTCGACTTCGTGGCTTCCTGGGGCCCGCTGATCCTCGGTCACGCGCACCCGGCGCTCGTCGAGGCGGTGCGGACGGCGGCGGGGCGCGGATCGTCCTTCGGCGCCACCTCCCGCCCGGAGATCGAGCTGGCGGAGACGATGGTCGGCTGTTACCCGGGGATCGAACAGGTGCGCTTCGTCTCCTCCGGGACCGAGGCGGTGATGAGCGCGGTCCGCCTCGCCCGCGGGGTGACCGGACGCGACCTCGTGGTGAAATTCTCCGGCTGCTACCACGGCCACGCGGACGGCCTGCTGGTGGCGGCGGGGTCCGGCCTCAAGACCCTCGGCCGTCCGGCTTCGGCGGGAGTGCCCGGGGCCTACGCCGAGCTCACCCGGGTGCTGCCGCTTGACGACGAGGAGGCCCTCGGCGACCTCTTCCGGCGCGAAGGGGACCGCATCGCGGCGGTCATCATCGAGCCCGTCCCCGCCAACAACGGCCTGCTGCTGCAGCGCCCGGAGTTCCTGAACGCCCTCTCGGGCACCTGCACCGGCAGCGGCGCCCTGCTGATTCTCGACGAGGTCATCACCGGGTTCCGGCTCGGGCCGGGAGGGGCGGCGGAACGCTACGGGCTCCGGCCGGACCTGGCCACCTTCGGCAAGGTCATCGGCGGCGGCCTGCCGGTGGGAGCGGTGGCGGGGCCGCGGGCGATCATGCGGGAGCTGGCCCCCGAAGGACCGGTCTATCAGGCGGGAACGCTCTCCGGGAACCCCCTGGCGATGACCGCCGGGCTGACGGCGCTGCGCTGGCTCGTGGAACACGACGGCTGGCGCGCGCTGGAAGCGCTGGGAGCGGAGCTGGAGGAGCGGGTCGGAGACGTGCTGCGGCGCACCGGGACGCCGGCGGCGCTCGCCCGCGCCGGGTCCATCTTCTGGATCGCCTGGGGCTCGACCGAGTTGCCGCGCGCGGCCGAACGCATCCCGGAGGACGCCGCCGCCCGCTACTCCCGGATCTTCCACGGGTTGCTGGGGCGCGGGATCGCCCTCGCGCCCTCGGCCTACGAGGTCGGATTCCTGTCGCTCGCGCACGAGCCGCGGCACCTGCGGCGGTTCGCGGACGCCCTGGAAGCGGTGCTGGCGGAGCTTGCCAGGGAGGCCGGCCGGTGAAGCTGCGGCGCGACCCCGGCCGGGCGCTTCTGGTCAGCTTCCGCCTCGTGCTGGTGCTGTCCGCCGCCCAGGTCGGCTGGTGGATCCTCGACCAGACCCGGCTGGCGCTGAACGAGCGCGACCGGCTGCTCGCGCTCTACGAGGCCGACGCGAGGGCCGTCTCCGCGGCGTTCGGGGACGATCCCGAGCGTCTCGGGGAACTCATGCCCCACCTGGAGATGGACGCGGAGCGCGGGGTCGCGACCGTCCGCGCCGCGGCGCGCGACCGCGTCATCGCGGCCGCCGCGTCCCGCATCAATCGCTACCGCTGGGAGGGCGGGTTCTTCCTGCTGGTGCTGGTGGGAGCGATGGTCGTCCTGACCCGCACCATCCGGCACGACCGCGAGCTTCGTCGCCGGCAGCAGAACTTCCTCGCCGCGGTCTCCCACGAGTTCAAGAGCCCGCTCGCCAGCCTGCGGCTCTCGGCGGAAGCGCTGATGACGGAGGACCGGAGCGGGGGCGTGCGGCGGCTGGGCGGCCGCATGCTGAAGGACTGCGAGCGGCTGCTGCGCATGGTGGAGAACCTGCTCGACGCCACCCGGCTCGAAGAGGGGCGCCTCGCGCCGCCGCCGGAGAAGGGTCCCCTGCGCCTGCTCGATGCGGTGGGCGCGGCCGTCCTCACCCACCGGGAGGAAGCGCGCCGCGGGGGCGTCGCGATCCACGTTGCGGTGCCGCCGGACCTGCTGGTGGACGCCGACCGGATCAGCATGGAGGCGGTGCTGGGGAACCTGCTCGACAACGCGGTCAAGGCCTGCCGCTCCGGCGCGGGGGCGAACATCTGGGTCGAGGCCGAGCGGGCGGAAGCGCGGGTGCGGATGACCGTGCGGGACGACGGCCGCGGCTTCCCGCCCGAGGACGCCTCGATGATCTTCGAGAAGTTCTACCGGATCGGCGACGAGCTGCAGCGCGCGACGCCGGGGGCGGGGCTCGGCCTCTACATCGCGCGCGGGCTGGCGGACCTGTCCGGCGCCACGATCAGCGCCTCGAGCCCGGGCCCCGGGAAGGGGGCGACCGTCGCGGTCCTCTGGCCCGCCGCCCTGAAGACGGCATGAGCGCCGGCGCGGGCGGGGCCTCGATCCTCGTGGTGGACGACGAGATCCATCTCGCCGAGGGCCTGCGCGACGTGCTGGAGGGGGAGGGATACCGGGTGGCGGTGGCGCACGACGGCGCCGAGGGGCTCGAGAAGGCGCTCGCCGAGCCCTTCGACCTGATCCTGCTCGACATCATGATGCCGAAGCTGAACGGCATCGAGACCTGCGCCGCGCTGCGGCGCCGGGGGTCCCGCGTTCCGGTCCTGTTCCTCACCGTCAAGGGTTCGCCCGAGGACCGCATCCGGGGGCTCGAGGCCGGCGGCGACGACTATCTCCCGAAACCCTTCCGCCTCCGGGAACTCCTGCTGCGGGTCGCCGCCATCCTGCGGCGCACGCAGGAGCCCGCCGGGCGGGAGGCGGCCCTCCGCTTCGCCGGGAACGAGGTGGACTTCCTGAGCTACCAGGCCCGCGCCTGGGACGAACGGGAGCACGTCCTCACCCACAAGGAGGCGATGATCCTGAAGGTCTTCGCCGAGCGCGAGGGCGAGGTGGTGCCGCGCGAGGAGCTGCTGGACCGGGTCTGGGGTCACGAGGTCTACCCGTCCACCCGCACGATCGACAACTTCATCGTCCGCCTGCGACGACGGTTCGAGCGCAACCCGGAAGCCCCCGAGCACTTTCACACCGTGCGCGGGGTCGGCTACCGGTTCACGCGGGAGCCGGAGGCCGCGCATGGCTGAGTCGCCGCGGCTGCTGCGGAGGATCCGCGGCGAAGCGGGGGACCGCCGGCCGCTCTGGATCATGCGCCAGGCGGGCCGCTACCTGCCCGAGTACCGGGAGCTGCGGCGCACCCGTTCCTTCCGGGAACTGTCGCGGGACCCCGAGCTCGCCGCCCGGGTGACGCTGCTCCCGATGGCGCGCTATCCGTTCGACGCCGCGATCGTGTTCGCCGACATCATGAGCCCGCTGCCGGCGCTCGGGGTGGAGTTCGACTTCGACCCCGGCCCGGTCATCGCCCGGCCGATCCACGACCGGGACGGGGTCGCCGCCCTGCGGACGCCCGACCCCGAGGAACTCGCGCCCGAGGTGATGGAGGCCATCCGGCTGGTCCGCGCCGAACTGCCGCCCGCGGTTGCGGTCCTCGGCTTCTGCGGCGCCCCCTGGACCCTCGCCGCCTATCTGGTCCAGGGGCGCGGGGGGAAGGACTTCCCCGCCCTGCGGGCCTTCGCCGCCGCGCAGGAGGGCGCCCTGCACCGGTTGCTCGGCAAGCTGACGGACGCGATGGCGGCGTACCTGATCCGCCAGGCCGAGGCGGGCGCCGACGCCGTGCAGGTGTTCGACTCCTGGGCGGGGCTGCTCTCGCGGGCCCAGTGGGACCGGCTGGTCCGGCCCCATCTCGAGACCCTCCTCGAACGGGTCGGCGGCGCGGGGGTTCCCCGCATCCTGTTCGTGCAGAACGCGCCGCACCTCCTCGACGAGTACGCGCGCCTGCCGGCGGAGGTGATCTCCGTGGACTGGCGGGTGGACCTCGCGGAGGCGCAGGCGCGCTATCCGGACCGGGTCCTCCAGGGCAACCTCGATCCCGCCGTGTTGCTGGCGGGGCCCGAAACGACGCGGCGAGCCGCGGAACGGCTGCTCGGGAGGGTGGCGCCGTCGCGCCACATCGTGAATCTGGGTCACGGCATCCTTCCCGGGACCCCACTCGAGAGCGTGGACGCGCTCGTGGAAGCGGTATGGGAGGAGAGTCCCCGATGAGTCAGCGACCAAACGGCCGGCCGGCGCCCCTGGATCTCGCCGAGAAGGGCCTCCGCGACGGAGCGCCGATCCGCCTGGACCGCCGTCTGTTCATGAAGTTCACCGCGTTCAGCGGCTGCGACGAGCCGGAGCCCGTCGCGGAGGCGCTCGCCGCGGCGGGACTGGAGGGCGCCCTCTACCTGGACGCGAACGATCCGCAGGGGATCGGCGTCCTGGCGATGGCCGAGGACCCGGAGTGGTTCGTGGCCGTGCTGCGCCCGCTCTTCAACACCATGCCGCCCTTCACCCGGATGCGCCGGAAGGAGGCGTTCGACATGCTGGGGCGGACCTACGCCATCGGCTACGAGAGCGACCTGGAGGAAACGCTGTTCCGGATGCCGCGCCGGAAGGTGCTCGACCCGGCAAACGTCTGGGCGCTCTGGTACCCGCTGCGCCGTTCCCCGGACTTCTACCGGCTGCCCGACGAACGCCGCCGCAAGATCCTCGGCGAACACGGCGCCATCGGCCGGCGCTACGGCGCGGCCGGGCTGGCAACCGACATCCGCCTGGCCTGCCACGGCCTCGACCGGAACGACAACGACTTCGTGGTCGGCCTGCTCGGCTCGACGCTGCATCCGCTGTCGGCGGTCGTCGAGGAGATGCGCGGCACCGAGCAGACCGCCCGGTTCATCACCCGGCTGGGGCCGTTCTTCGTCGGCCGGGCGGTCTGGCAGAGTCCGCCCCCGGGGGCGGGAGGCCCTTGAGGCCGCTCTTCGACGACGCGGCGCGGCGCTACGACGCCGTGCTGGTGGTCTCGTTCGGCGGCCCGGAAGGCCCCGACGACGTGATGCCGTTCCTCGACAACGTGCTGCGGGGGCTGCCGATCAAGCCGGCGAGCAAGGCCCGCATCGCGGAGCGTTACCACGAGTTCGGAGGGGTGAGTCCCATCGCCCGCTACACACGCGAGTTCGTCGCCGCCCTCGAAGGCGCCCTCGCCGCAAGCGGCCCGCGGCTGCCGGTGTACCTGGGGAACCGCAACTGGCATCCCCTGCTGCCCGACACGCTGGCCCGGATGGCCGGCGACGGCGTCCGGAGCGCGCTGGTGCACGTGACCAGCACCTTCAGCTCCTACAGCGGCTGCCGCCAGTACCGGGAGAACCTCTTCACGGCGGCGAGCGGCGTTCCCGAGGCGCCGCGTCTCGATCGGGTGCGGGCCGGCTACAACCACCCCGGATTCATCGCCGCGGTCGCGGACCGGCTGCGGGAAGCGTTCGCCCGGTTTCCCGGCGGCGGGCCGGCGCCGCCCCTGCTCTTCACCGCCCACAGCCTGCCGCTCTCCATGGCGAGGGGCTGCGACTACGAGGAAGAGCTGCGGGAGTCGTGCCGGCTCGCCGCCGGGGCGGCCGGAGCGGCGGACTGGAAGCTCGTGTACCAGAGCGAGAACGCTTCCTACGGAGAACCGTGGCTCGGACCCGATGTGGGCGTGGCGCTCGAGGCGGTCCGGGACGCCGGGCACGACCGGGTGGTGGTGGCGCCCATCGGCTTCGTCTGCGATCACCTGGAGGTCGTGGTGGACCTCGATACGGACGCGATGGCGACCGCGCGCAACCTGGGGCTCCGCATGGTGCGCTCCGGCACCGTCGGCGTCCACCCGGCCTACGTGGAGATGGTGCGGGAGCTGCTCGTCGAGCGAATGACCGCGAAACCGGAGCGCCGGACGCTGGGAGATCGCGGCCCGCGTCCCGACTTCTGTCCCGCCGACTGCTGCCTGTCGGGACGCCCCGGCGGCCCCCGTCCGGCGCTCTGCGGGGCCGATTCGGGGTGAAGGGGACCCGGCGCGCGGACGTCGTCGTCATCGGGGCGGGACTCTCCGGCCTGACCGCCGCCCTCCGGCTCCAGGACGCCGGGCTCCGGGTGCAGGTCCTGGAAGCGCGGCGGCGGGTCGGGGGGCGCGTTCGCTCCGTCGGCACGTCCTTCGGGTCCGTGGAGTCCGGCGGGGCCACCATCGGGGCGGGCTACCGGCGGGTCATCGCGGCGGCGGGCCGCTTCGGTGTCCCGCTGGTGGACGCCACCCCGCGCCTCCGGTTCTTCCGCGAGCAGGAGCTCGTGCTGAACGGCGCCCTGATCCGGCGCCCGGAATGGCCGGACCATCCGGCGAACCCGTTCCCGGCGCCCGACCGGGCGGTGATGCCGTGGCGGTTCGGCCGCCTGCTGACCGCGCGCGACAACCCGCTGCGCCGGCCGGAGGACTGGCTCGATCCCGCGCATGCCGCCGCGGACATCTCGATGCACGCCTGGATGGCGGACCGCGGGCTGAGCGAGGAGGCGATCCGGCTCGGCTACGGCCTGAACGCGGCCTACGGACGGGACGCCGCCGACGTCTCGGCGCTGCTCCTGTTCTTCCGGGCAGCGTTCTCGGCGGAGCAGAGGCGGTTTGCCCCGGAGGGCGTTGTCGGATTCAACCTGGAGGGCGGGGCCGAGCGGCTTCCGGAACGGATGGCGGCGGCGTTCGACCGTCCGGTCCGGCTCGGCAGCGAAGTCCGGTGCATCGAGGACGACGGACGCGGGGTTACCGTCCGCTGCGCCGGCGGCGCGGCGCACCGCGCGGACCGGGTGGTGTGTTCGTTGCCGTTCCCGGTCCTCCGCCAGGTCGCGCTCGATCCGCCGCTCGCCGGACCGCAGGCGGAAGCCGTCGCCGGTCTGCCCTCCCAGTCCGTCACCCAACTCCACTTCCGCGCGCGCAGCCGCTTCTGGGAGACCGACGGCCTCGCGCCGAGCCTCTTCACCGACGGCCCCGCGGGGATGTTCGCGGCGGTCCGCGGCGGGGAGGACGCGGAGGACGTGGACGGCTTCACCGCCTGGCTCATGGGAGCCAAGGCGGACGCGCTTGATGCACTCCCGGATCGGGAAGCGGCCGCTCGCGTCATCCGGGCCGTCGAAGCGGTGCGCCCCGCCGCCCGGAACCAGTTGGAGTTCGTCGGCCTCAAGAGCTGGGGGGCCGACCCGTACGCCCGCGGCGCCTGGGCCACCTTCCGTCCCGGACAGGTGACCCGCTTCGCGGCCGCCATGCGCCCCGCCCACGGCCGGATCCACTTCTGCGGCGAACACCTCGCCGAGGCGAGCCGGGGGATGGAAGGCGCGATGGAGTCCGGCGAACGAGCGGCCCGCGAGGTCCTCGCGTGCGCCTAGCCCGGCGTCCCGGAACCCCGACCCCCGCGCCCCGTTGCCGTGAAACGCAGTCTCGCAGTTCGACCAACAGCCGTGATGGCGCCGCCGGCTGGGAGCGCCGGTCTTCAGACCGGCACGCGCTTCGCGACAGCGCAGCGCACGGCACGAAGCAGCCCCGCACGATGGCGTTCGACTCTTGGTCCATCACGGCAACAGCGGCACGACGTCCGCGGGCCTTCGGCCCGCTGTGCCGCTCTGAAGAGCGGCGCTCCCAGCGGCGCCCCCAGCGGTGCCCCCAAGGGTCTCCGCCATTTTCATGACCGGCGGGGTGCGCAGGGGGACACGCGCACGAATGTTTCTCCCGGTGGGGGCCAACGCGGATGCATCGCCTGTTGCATCGCCGCCGCCCTCTCCCTAATCTGCCGCCCCACCGGGAAGCCCATCGCTGTGAAAATGCAGTCTGGGCGAAACATTGACCACCGAAGTTGCGCCGCCCGCTGGGAGCGCCGGTCTTCAGACCGGCACGCGCTTCGCGACAGCGCAGCGCACGGTACGAAGCAGCCCCGCACGATGGCGTTCGACTCTTGATCCATCACGGCAACAGCGGCACAACGTCCGCGGGCCTTCGGCCCGCTGTGCCGCATCCCCACCGGGAGCAACACCCGTGCGCGTGTCCTCCTGTGCACCCCGCCGGTCATGAAAACGGCGGAAACGGCTGGGAACGCCGGCTTCAGCCGGCACAGCTCGCCGCAGGCGGGCGGCGAGACGGACCTCATGCGCCGGGATGGCTCGGCTGCGCGCGCCAACGCGCCCGAGGTAGCGAGGAACCACCCGCGGCCCTGCGGGCCGCGGTGCCGGCTGAAGCCGGCGTTCCAGGCCGGCGGCGCCGTCACCGCTGTTGGCCAACCCCGCAGGACTGCATTTTCACAGCAACTGGTGAAGAGCGGGCTCCCAGCGGCCCCAGGCGTCTCCGCCATTTTCATGACCGGCGGGGTGCGCCGGAGGACACGCGCACGAACGTTTCTCCCGGTGGGGGCCAACGCGGATGCATCGCCTGTTGCATCGCCGCCGTTCGCTCTCTAATCTGCCGCCCCACCGGGAAGCCCGTTTCGGTTTCTCGTGACCGGGGTGCGTCCCGCGGCGCGCCCCGAACAACGCTGCTCCCGCGGGGAACACTGCCATGCAAGACCACCAACCGGTGAGGCGCTCCGGCGCCCCGCTCCTCGCCGCCGCCGGCCTGCTCGTCGGGCTGAGCATTCCGGGACATTCGTCGCCGGCCGCGTACCAGCCGTTCGAGGATGACACCCTCGAATGGCTCGACGACTACCAGCAGGCGCTGGCGCTGGCGAAGGCGACGGGACGGCCGCTCCTGGTCGAGTTCCGCTGCTCGCCCTGAATCACCGGCCGACGATTCGACGCACAGGTGGTGCTGTCGCCGCGAGATTCCGAGAGGGGACGTCTGCTCGAACAGTTCGTCCGCGCCCGCATCACGCGCATGAACCGGATTGATGTCGGCCTCTTCGATTTCGACTGGCACCACTCGATCTACTTCTTCATCGTCAGCCCGGACGAGCAGATCTACCTGCGCTACGGCGGGCGCGACGCGGTTTCGGCGGACTCGTACCTGGACCTCGACAGCTTCGCCCTCGCGCTCCGGGCGGGCCTCGCGGAGCACGAGCGCTGGCGCGCTGGCGCGTTGCCGCCGCGTCCCCGTCCGCCGCCCTTCTTCGCCCGCGAGCTGGAGCGCCTGCGCGTGCAGGAGCTGGAGCGGGGGCGCTGCGTCGAGTGCCACATGATCGGGGACTACCGGGCCGCCGCGCGGGAGCGGGAGGGAACCCTCGACAAGCGGCGCGAGATGTTCCGCTCGCCCGACGTCCGGGACCTCGGCATCCACTTCGACGTGCCGCGGGGCCTCGTGGTCGAGCGCACCGAGGGAGCGGCCCTGGCCGCCGGACTGCTCCCCGGCGACGCCATCGTGAACTTCGCCGGACGGCGGGTCCTGACGTTCGGGGACCTGCTCTACGTCCATGACGGCCTCGACCGCACCGCGGCGCGGCTCCCGCTGACCGTCGAGCGGCCGGGGGCCGGGCGGGTGGATCTCGTGCTCCAACTACCGGTGCAGTGGTGGGTTTCGGACATCACTTACCGCTACTGGTCCATTGATCCGCAGACCCACCTGACCACCGCTCCGCTCACCGAAGCGCGGAAGCGCGACCTGGGCTTCGATCCCGACGGTTTCGCCTGCGAAGTCACCCGCGTCAACGCTCGCGCCGGCGTGCTTGACCTCCACGATCTCCGGGCCGGGGACGTCATCTACTCCGTGGACGGGGCCGAGGCGGACCCGACGGTCCGGGACTGTCTCGTCTATCTGCGGCTGAACGTCACCGCCGGGGAGGAGGTGGACCTCGGCGTGCTCCGCGCCGGCGTCCGCACGCAGGTGACCGTCCGCACCCACCGCCAGCGCTTCCGTAAGCTCGGAACCCCCTGAGGGATCAGGCCGTCAGGGCGCTGCGTATCCCGCGGATGTCCGCGGGACGGGTCCGGCAGCAGCCGCCGATGAGTTCGGCCCCGAGCCGGCGCCATTCGAGGGCCAGCTCCGGCAGGTCCGCCGTCTCCGCCGGCATCTCCCACACCTTCCGCACCGCGTCCCAGCGGCCGTCGCCGTTCGGGTAGGCGACGGCGGGTTTTCCGGTCGCCGCCCGGAACTTCGGGATCAGCGCGGCGAGGTGTTTCGGCGGCGTGCAGTTGACGCCGGCCCAGCGGATCCGGGCGCAGTCGGCGAGGTCCGCCGCGGCCTCCTCGACGGGGGTTCCGTCGGAGAGGCGGCCGCCGTCGCGGCAGGTGAAGGAGATCCACGCCGGCGGGGGGTCGTCGAGCTGGTCGAGGAGTCGCCGGAGCACGCGCCCCTCGCGCGCCGAGGGAATCGTCTCGACCGCCAGCAGGTCGGCGCCCGAGCGGGCGAGGAGTTCGAGCCGCCGCCAGTGGAAGGCGGCGAGCGCGGCGTCGTCGGCCCGGTAATCGCCGGTGTATTCGGAGCCGTCGGCGAGGAATGCGCCGTAGGGGCCGACGCTCGCGGCCACCAGCGGCTGGCGGCGTCCCTCCCGGTTCGCCGGATCGCGCCAGAAGCGGTTCCGTTCCTCCGCCGCCAGCTCCACCGCGAAGCGGAAGAGGCGCTCCGATTCCCGGTCCGGGAGTCCGTAGCGCGCGAGGCCGGGGAAGCTCGCCTGGTAGGTGGCGGAGATGAGGCAGTCGGCACCCGCGGCGAGGAACCGGGCGTGGACGGCGCGCACAGCGTCCGGCGTCTCGATCAGCACCTTCGCGGACCAGAGCGGGTGGTTCAGGTCGTGGCCGTCGGCCTCCAGTTCGGTGGCGAGTCCGCCGTCGAGGATGAGGGGTGCGGGGGACTGGGGACCTTGGGAGGGTTCTGCTTCAGGCGGGTTCAGCGTCGTGCGGTTCCGCTGGCCTGCGGCCAGCGGGTGCCGGTCTGAAGACCGGCGCTCCCAGCTACCCCCCAAGGATGTCCCGGAAGTAGCGGAGCCAGTTGCCGCCCAGGATGCGGGTGATGTCCACCTCGGAGACGCCGCGGCGGTCGAGGGCGTGGGCGACGTTGCGGAACCGCTCGGGCTCGTCGAGGCCCTCGATGAAGGGAGGCCAGCGGACGCGGTAGCTCGGCTTGAAGTTGCGGAGCCGGGGCTCGTACCAGTTCTCGCGGGTGGCCCAGGACCGGAGGCCGCGGATCGCGTGGTCGGTGGAGACCCCCACGTGCTCGATCCCGCCGACGTCCACCGCGTGCAGGATGTGGTTCACGTAGTCCTCAAGCGAGGTGTCCGGGTCGGGGCCCACGAAGTAGCCGAGGCTCGCGATCCCGGTGACCCCGCCCTTGTCCGACATGGCGCGGATCTGCTCGTCGGTCTTGGCGCGCGGGTGGTCGTTGTAGATCGCCTCGCAGAAGGTGTGGGTGAACGCGGCGGGGCTCGTGGAGACCTCGATCCCGTCCATGGAGGTCTGCCGGCCGCAGTGGGAGAGGTCCACGATGATCCCCAGTTCGTTCATCCGCCCGACCACCTCGACCCCGAAGTCGGAGAGTCCCCCGTCCACCCGCTCGGTGCAGCCGCTCCCGAGCCGGTTCTGGGAGTTGTAGGTGAGCTGGATGCAGCGGGTCCCGAGGTCGTAGAGCGGGTCCAGGTTCCGGAGCTCGCCCTCCAGCATGGTGGCGTTCTGGAAGCCGAAGATCACCGCCATCTTCCCGTCGGCCTTCGCCGCCTCGATGTGGGCGGCCTTCGTGGCGTGGACGAGCCTGTCGGGGTTCTCGCGGATGCGGCGGCGCCACTCGGCGAGCGCCCGCGCCGCGACCTGGAAGTTGGTGCTCGGGAGGGTGGTCTGGATGCCGGTGTATCCCGAACGCGCGATGGCGTCGTACTCCACCTCGTCCCACTCGTAGCCGACGGCGAGCGAATCAATGACCACCGAGCGGTCGTAGAGGGCGTCAATCGCGGGGTTGCGCGGGGGCTGCTGGGTGTTCTCTCGCGAGTTTCGGCCGGCTGCGCCGGCCGGTGCCGGTCTGAAGACCGGCGCTCCCGGGGCGGCGAGCGAGGTGCCCAACAGGCCGAGGAAAGTGCGTCGCTCCATCGAGAAACTCAGGCCGAGTGGCCCAACTCCCGGGCGCGCTCGCTGGCCGCCTCCACGGCGCTCGCGGCGTCGGGGAAGAAGAAGATGCCCTCCTCCGGCTTGAAGTGCGTCGCGTGCATGACCTCGGCGACCTCGGGCTGGATTCCCCAGAAGTAGCAGGTGGTCCCGCTCTCGCGCAGGCTGCGCGCGAGGTCCTGCAGCAGCAGGCAGGCGGTCGGATCAATGAAGTACACGTTCCGCATTCCGAAGACGCAGGCGGGCCGCTCGTCGCTGGCGCCGGCCAGCAGGTCCGAAAGGCTGCTCACCGTGCCGTAGAAGAGCGCTCCCCGGAACGTGATCATCTGGACCCCCTCCGGCATCTCGAAGGGGAGGGGCCGCGTGTGCACCATCTCTTCCGAATCGAAGAGCGCCGCGTCGCCGCGCCGCACCTCGAAGATCCCCGAGACGCGCTGGATGAAGATGACCGCGCCGAGCGCGAGCCCGACCGGCAGCACGAAGCGGAGGTCCCAGAAGAGGGTGGTCCCGAGCGTGCCCAGCAGGATGATCCGGTCGCCGATGGGCGCGCGCCAGATCACCCGCATCCGGTGCACCTCGACCATCCGGCCGGCGACGATGAGCAGCACCGCCGCCAGCGAGGTGAGCGGGATGTACTCGAGCGCCCAGGAGAAGAAGAGGACGAAGAGCGCCACGAAGATGGCGTGGAAGAAACCGGCCAGCGGCGACCGCGCCCCGGAGGCCAGACAGGTTGCGGTCCGCGCCACGCAGCCGCCCACCGGGAAGCCGCCCCAGACGGCGGTGGCGATGTTGCCGAGTCCGAGCGCGGTGAACTCCTGGTTGGGATGGCTCGGCACGCCGCGGGAACGGCTCGCCATCTGGGCGGCGAGCAGGGACTCGGCGCTCGACAGGAAGGCGATGGCCACCGCGTAGGGCAGCAGGGGCACCCAGTTCTCGAGCGACGGGATCAGGGGCAGCGGCAGCCGGTTGGGCAGTTCCCCGAAGGTGCTGCCGATGGTCGCCACGTCGAGCCGCAGCGCGAAGGTCGCGAGGGCGCCGACCAGGAGGCCCATCACGTAGGCCGGCAGCCTCGGTGCGAACCGCTTGGTCACGAGCACCGCGGCCAGCGAGGCGGCGCCCACCAGGAAGGTGGTCATCTCGAAGTTGCCGAGGCGGCTCAGGACCCCCTCCATGATGAACAGGAAGGAGTGCGAGTGTTCGGCGCCGCTGTGGTCGTGCGTGTGCACCGAACTCGCGAGCCCGAAGAAGGGCACGATCTGTCCGGTGAAGATGATCACGCCCATCCCGGTCACGAACCCGGTGATGACCGCCTGCGGCATGGCCTCGATCAGGATCCCCACCCGGGAAATGGCCATTCCCACCAGGAAGACGCCGGCCATCAGGGTCGCGGCGAGGAGACCCTCGTAGCCGAACAGCTCGATCACCACCACCGCGATCAGGATGCAGGCCTCGGTCGGCCCGCCGATCTGGAACTTGCTCGCGGTGAAGAGCGCGATGACGGCGCCGCCGATGATGATGCCGACGAGGCCCTTGTCCGGGCTCGCTCCGGCCGCGATCGCGACCACCAGGCCCAAGGGCAGGGCGACCACCGAAACCGTCAGTCCCGCCGACAGGTCGGTGGTGAGGTCGGACAGTGAGTAGCCCTCGGGCACGACCCGCCGGTACTGCAAGCGAAGGCTGGCCAGCACGCGCGTCATGGACTCCCTCCCCGGACGGACACCACGAAGCGGAGTGTATGCCCGCGCCCCTCCGGGCCGCGAAGCCTCGCCCTGACGTGACACCCCGTTACACCGCGCCCGTCGTTCCTCCACGCGGAAAGACGGCACCCCCCTCGGCGCGACCCCCCCAACGCCGATGCCGCGCCGGCGTGGAACGCCGGTCTCCAGACCGGCACGCGCGGCGCTCCGCGCCGCGCCCGTCGTCCCCTCACCCAACCCCATGGCCCCCGGCTCGAAACCCCGCTTCCACAACCCCTCGCCCGCCAGCCACCAACCCGCACCACAATCCCCACCCCATGCCCGACATCGCCCCTCCCAGGGAACAGATCCCCTTCGAAGACCTCACCCGCATCGACATCCGCGCCGGGACCATCCTGGAGGTCTCCGACATCCCCGAGTCCCGAAAGCTCGTCCGCCTGAAGGTTGATCTCGGCTTTGCGACCCGCACCGTGGTGGTGGGGATGAAGCAGGAGCGAGCGAATCCGAAAGAGATCGAGGGCTCGCAGGCCCTCTTCGTCGTGAACCTGCCGCCCCGCCGGATGGCGGGCGTCCTCTCGGAAGCGATGCTTTTCGACCTGGGGTATTCCGACGGGATCGCGCCGGCGCTCGCGGTCCCGGAACGTCCGGTCCCCAACGGGACGCGCGCCGGGTGAGATTCCGCTGACAAGCCACCGGCCTGCCCGCCGGTAACGCCACGTACACTTCGCCGCCCCGATCCATGCCCACCCCCCGAACCCCGACCGGCCAGACGGCCCTCGTCACCGGCGGCACCCGCGGCATCGGCCGCGCCGTCGCCGCCTTCCTCCTCGACGCGGGGATCCAGGTGATGCTCACCGGGACGGACCGCCGGACGGCGGAAGAGACCGCCGCCCAGCTCGCCGCGGAATCCCCCATCGGCGCCCTCGCCCACGGCGCGGCCTGCGACGTCACCGACGACGCGAGCGTCGCGGAGCTCGCCGCGTTCGTGCGCGACCGCTGCGGCCGCCTCGACGTCCTCGTCAACAACGCCGGGATCGGGATCTACCACCCCACCCCCGAACTCTCGCTGGCGGACTTCCGGCAGGTCGTGGAGACGAACCTGACCGGCGTCTTCCGGGTGACCAAGGCCCTGCTGCCGCTCCTCCTCGAGGCCGCGGCGACTGCCGAAAACGACGCGCCGTCCGGTGCGACCGTCATCAACATCGGGAGCCTCGCCGGCCGCCACCCCTTCAAGGGCGGCGCCGCCTACAACGCGTCCAAGTTCGGCCTCGTCGGCCTCAGCGAGGCGATGATGCTCGACCTCCGGGACGCCGGCGTTCGGGTCGCAACCGTCATGCCGGGCAGCGTCGCGAGCGGCTTCGCGGGCCGCTCCGCCGAGGACGGCACCGACTGGAAGCTCTCCCCCGAGGACGTGGCCGAGGCGGTGCTCGGGATCGTCCTACAGCGCAGCCAGGCGCTCGCCAGCCGCATCGAGCTGCGCCCGAGCCGGCCCCCGGTCAAGCGGCCGCCGGACTGGCGCCTCCGCAAGAAGAGCTGACCAGGCGCTTCCGGGCGTGATCTACGAAGCACTGCTGGCGGCCGGCCTGCTGATCGTCGTCGCCAAGCTGCTCGAAGGCGTGCTCCGGCGTTTCCGTCTGAACGCAATCGTCGCCTACACGGCGGCAGGCATTCTGCTCGGCCCGGTCACCGGCATCGTGGACCCGGCCGGCGAAGTCCACGTGCTGCTGGGAATCGGCATCTTCCTGTTCTTCTTCCTGATCGGGCTGGACGAACTCGACATCGCCGGCTTCCTCACGGCGATCCGCAGCCGGTGCTCCGTCGCCGCGGTGGTATCCGTGGTGGTTTCCCTGCTGGCGGCCCTGGTGGTCACCTTCAACATCGGCTTCGACTTCGGCCTGGGCCTCGGGTTCGCCGGTTCGCTCGCGGTCGCCGGCATCCTGTCCCTCACCAGCCTGGGCGTCGTCGCCAAGGTGCTGATGGACGAGGGGAAGCTGCGGACGCCCATCGGCGTCGAGATGTTCACCATGGCGCTCATCGCCGAACTGCTGGTGTTGCTGGTGGTGGGATTCTCGGTGGGCGAACACGCGGCCCACCCCACGCCTGCCGGCATCCTCCGGCTGGCGGGCCAGATCGCCGGCTTCGTGGTGGTGACCTGGCTGCTCACCAGCCGGGTCATTCCGCCGCTGATCGGGCTGTTCCGACGGCTGCTCCGGGTTCCCCAGCTCTCCTTCGGTGTCATCCTGGGCATCCTGTTCCTGGTGGTGGTGGGCGCCGAGGAGATCGGCCTCCACGGTTCGCTCGGCGCGCTGTTGTTCGGGGCGGCGCTTTCCCGACTGCCCCATCAGATCCGGCGCGAACTCGTCCCCGGGATGCGCAGCGCCGCCGACGGGCTCTTCGTCCCGCTCTTCTTCAGTTCGGCGGGGCTCTATCTGAGCATGTCGTTCGTGGCGCTCGATCCATGGACGATCGCCGCCCTGGTCGCCGTCCCCGCGGCGGGAAAGTTCGCCGGCGCCGCGCTCGGGGCCGCGGTCGCCCGCCTCGAGCGGCCCGTGGTGGCCGCGACCGGACTGATGGCCAAGGGGGTCGCCGAGATCGCGCTCCTGCTCGTCCTGCGCGAGACCGGCCTGATCGGGAACGACGTGTTCTCGCTGCTCGTCCTCATCATGCTCGGCTACATCCTGCTCATGCCGCTGGTCATCGGGCGCGCCGTGCAGAGCGCCGAAACGGCCGAACCCCCGGCGGCGGCCGCCGCGCTGCCGCCGTCCCTCCTCCGCTTCGCCCTCGACAACGTGACCGTGGGGGACGTCATTGATCCGGCGCGCTCCCATCCCGGCCCGTCGGTGCCGGTGCGCGCGTTCGTGGAGGACTGGGTCGTCCCGCAACAGCCGGACTACGTGGTCGCGAAGGACGGCGAGCTGTCCGGAATCGTGTCCCTCGGGATGCTCCGCTACCTGCCGAAACAGTCGTGGGCCGAGACACCGCTCGGCAACGTCACCCGGGTCAACACGCCGAACACCTGGTCCGACGAACCCGTGGAGGACGCCCTGCAGCAGATGACGGAGGCGTCGCTGACCGTGCTCCCGGTGCTGGACCGCGAGACGAAGCGATTCCTGGGCGCGATCACCAGCCAGGAGATCGTCGAGCTCATCACCTCGGAGGCGCGCGGCGGGGAATAGCGGCCGCGTCCGGCCAGGTCAGCCGCGCTGGTAGAGGGAGCTGTAGCCGTTGATGGCGGGGACCCCGCCGAGGTGCGCGTAGAGGATTCGTGAACCGGCGGGGAAGTACCCCTTCCGGACGAGATCCAGGAGTCCCTGCATGGACTTCCCCTCGTACACCGGGTCCGTCATCATCCCTTCGAGCCGGGCCACGAGGCGGATGGCCTCGTTCGTCTCGTCCGACGGCACCCCGTAGGCGGGATGGGCATACCCGTCCAACAGCACGAGGTCCTCGTCGGTGAGGTCGCGCCCCAGTTCCACGAGGTCCGCCGTGTTCCGGGCGATGTCCATCACCTGGGCGCGGGTCTGGTCGTAGGTCGCCGAGGCGTCGATGCCGACGACGCGCGCGGCGCGGCCGTCCTTCGCGAAGCCGACGAGCATCCCCGCGTGGGTGGAACCCGTCACGGTGCAGACGACCACGTAGTCGAACCGGAACCCGAGTTCCGCTTCCTGCGCGCGCACCTCCTCGGCGAAGCCGACGAAACCGAGCCCGCCGTACTTGTGGACCGAAGCCCCGGCCGGAATCGGATACGGCTTTCCTCCCTTCGCCTTCACGTCCTCGATGGCCCGCTCCCAGCTCTCGCGGATGCCGATGTCGAATCCTTCGTCCACGATTTCGATGTCCGCGCCCAGCAGCCGGCTCAGCAGGATGTTGCCGACCCGGTCGTAGACGGGGTCCTCGGACGGCGCCCAGTGCTCCTGCACCAGCCGGCATTTCATCCCGAGCCTCGCGGCGGTCGCCGCGACCAGGCGGGTGTGGTTCGACTGGATCCCGCCGATGGTGACCAGCGTGTCGGCCCCGGAGGCGATGGCGTCCGGCACGATGTATTCGAGCTTCCGCAGCTTGTTGCCGCCGAAGGCGAGGCCCGAGTTGCAGTCCTCGCGCTTGGCGTAGATCTCCACCGCGCCGCCGAGGTGGGCGGACAGGCGGTCCAGCCTTTCGATGGGCGTCGGGCCGAAAGTGAGCGGATAGCGCTCGAACGTGTCCAGCACGGCGTTCCTCCTTCGCGCGGGGCGAGCGCCCGGCTTCCGGCGCCGGCGCTACCCTATTCGATGGCATGACGGAAGAAAGACGGGTGGAAACGGCGGCGAACGAGGACCACATGCGGCGGGCCATCGCGATGTCGCGGCGGGCGATCCGGACCAACCGGGGGTTCCCCTTCGGCGCGGTGGTGGTGAAGGACGGCGAGGTCGTCGCCGAGGCCCACAACACGGTGCTTGCGGAGAACGACCCGACGGCGCACGCGGAGATCAACGCGATCCGCGCGGCCTCCGCGAAGCTCGGCACGTTCCTGCTCGAAGGCTGCGAGATCTACGCCTCGGGGGAGCCGTGCCCGATGTGCCTCGCCGCGATCTACTGGTCGCGTCTCGACCGGATCTACTACGCGAACCGGAAACGGGACGCCCACCGCATCGGGTTCAGCGACGATTCCTTCTACCAGGAACTCGCGCTGCCCCCGGACCGGCGCCGCGTCCCCATGAGCCGCCTCCTCGGCGACGAGGCGGTCACCGTCTTCGACGAATGGAACGAGCGCCCGGACAGGGTCACCTACTGAGCTCGGAGCGCCGGCCTCCGGCCGGCATCGCGGCCCGCGAGGGCCGCGACCACAAAGTGCAGTCTGGGCGAAAGGTCAACCAGCCAAGCTGCGCCGCCGGCTGGGAGCGCCGGTCTTCAGACCGGCACGCGCTGCGCGACAGCGCAGCGCACGGCACCACGCTGGCCGGCGCAGTGGCGCTCTGCCCCCCGGTTCATTACCGGACACGACGTCCGCGGGCCTTCGGCCCGCTGTGCCGCTCTGAAGAGCGGCGCTCCCAGCCGTCTTCGCTGTTTTCGTGACCGGCGGGGTGAGCAGGAGGACCGATCGTGACCGTTTCGCGCTCCCGCGCGATGCCAGCCGGAGGCTGGCGCTCCGACGCGGACCGGCTCGCTCGCGCTCAACCCACTGCCGTTGCAAACGCGGCCGGCAGCGCCACTTCCAGGATCTCGAGATCATCGGACGGCGCGTGCATGCCGACCGTGACGTGAGGCGGCAGCGCGAAGGCGTCACCCGCAGCGAGATCGTGGCGGGGATGTCCGTCCACCTCGAGAGACATCGCCCCCTCCCGCACGAACCCGAACAGGATGTCGCCGTCGTGCCGGGCGACCGGAACGGCAACCCCCGGAATTCGCCGCGCCACCTGAGCTCCCGCGATGCCGTTCGTGGCCTCGCCGATCCCCGTGTTCCGCGCCTCGAATCCCGGGAGCCGCCACGGCCCCCAGACCGCGTCCGCCTCCCGGTGGAGGACGAACGTCGTGCCCTGGAACTCCCGGTCGGGCCGGAAGTGCGGCGTCGGCAGCTCCATCTCGTGGTCCATCGTGGTGAGGTGTTCGGCGGGCACACCGATCTCGATCACCTCGAATCCCGCCGAGGACTCGAGGACCCGGTGGCGGATCCCGGGCGGCTGGATCACGCAGTCGCCGGCGCCGAGCGTGAACGGAGGCCCCTGGTCCTCGTACACGAGACGCACCCAGCCGCGGTGGCAGAAGATGAGCTGGAACCGGACCGCGTGGTAATGGACCATGTCGTCCACGGGACCCGCCTCGGCGATCCTGATGTGCGAAGCGATGATGGCGCCGCCCAGCCGGTTCGGGAGGAGGTCCCGGTAGTGCATGCCGGCGCGGCCGACGACCCACGCATCGCTGTCCGCGAGCCGCCGCACCACGAACTCGTGGGCCGTCTCCGGGATGACGAGCGGCGGGTCCGCGGCCTCCACCGCGATCCGGTGGCCGCCGGGGGTGGTCAGTTCGGTCTCGCCTTCGGCGAACGCGTCCGGGTCGGCGACGTGGAGCCGGAGCGCTACCGGAGCGGGGCGGGCGCTCCGCTCGAGGAGGATTGCCGTCCCGCGTCCCGAGAGCGCCGCGAAGGCGGGCGCGTCGGCGGGCCAGATCCGGTCGAGGCGGAACCCGAGCGCATCCAGGAAGAACCGCAGGTCGGCGTCGAAGTCGGGCGTGGGGACCCGGACCTCGGCGCGGCGGACCAGGTCCGGCCGGGTCACGGGGGAGGCATCGTCCGGCATCGGTCTCGGGCGGCAGAGGCTATCGCGGTGTCACCGGAAGCCCTGAACGCGCGCGTACGTGCGCTACCGTTCGGCGCCCGCGGACCGGGAGAGCCAAATACATGACGACCGAGCCCATTACCGTCGCCCTTTTCGACTTTCTACGGGACCTCCGGGACAACAACGATCGCGAGTGGTTCGCGGCCAACAAGGGCCGCTACGTGGCCGACGTGCGCGACCCGATGCTTGGCTTCATCGCCCATTTCGCCGCTCCGCTTGCCGAGATCAGCCCCCACTTCGTGGCGGACGCCCGCGCAAACGGGGGATCGCTCTTCCGCATCTATCGGGACACCCGCTTCTCGCGGGACAAGACGCCCTACAAGACGAACGTCGGCGCCCATTTCCGGCACGCTGCCGGAAAGGACGCGCACGCCCCGGGCTTCTACCTCCATCTCGAACCCGGGATGTGCTTTGCCGCGTGCGGCGTCTGGCGGCCGGACAACCCGACGGTGACGAAGATTCGCGAAGCGATCCATGAAGGGCAGGACGGCTGGACGCGGATCACGAGGGCTCGGGCGTTTACCGAGACCTTCGAACTCGAGGGTGAGTCGCTGAAGCGGCCGCCGCGGGGCTACGACGCCGATCACCCCTTGATCGAGGATCTGAAGCGCAAGGACTTCGTGGCGGTTACCAGCTTCTCCGAGGAAGAGGCGCTGCGGGACGACCTGCTCGAGTGGTTCGCCGGGATCGCGCGGCAGGGTGCGCCGCTCGTGGAGTTCCTGTCGAACGCGGTGGGCGTGGAGTTCTGAATGCGGTTGCCCCCGCCTAACCTTGCCCAAGTGCTACCCGAACGACGGGAGGAGCATTCGCGACGCTAGTCAGTTGAGGAGGCGAAGATGCGACGAATTCGATTCCGGGTGGACTGTGTGCCGCCAAAGAAAGACGGGTCCAACTCCATGTGGGGCAAACCGACTCAAGCGCAGAGACTGATAGCGCTCAGGAAGGCGGCGGTCGAGGCGCGCGGATCCCAACCGTGCTTTATTTCAGGGATTCGGCTCACTCTTAGTGTTCATGTCGGTCCGCAGCCTGGTGACGACAAGAACCGGGGCGACCTTGACAACTTCATTGCTGGCGTGTGTGACGGTCTCATGGCAGCGCAAAACGATCCGAAGATTGACTCATCCTTCAATGAGTTCCGGGGTTCCGACGTACATCCAACCAGTACGGTTGTGATCCAAAACGATTCCGAGGTCGTGAAGATCGATGCGGAGAAACTCCACGTTGACGGAGAATCGTGGTACGAGGTAGAGCTTGAAGGGGAAACGGGGTGACCCCGGCTACCGCAGGTTCAGCTGCCAGAATACGCCAAAGCGGCCCACCATCCACGCGACCACCCGGGTGTAGAGCCCCGTGGCTGGTTGGGCCTCCGAGAACGGAAGGGGCGCCTGCAGATCCACCCTGACGCTCCACGCCGGGCGCGACCCTCGGCCCGAATCCGAGCCGAAGTCCGAACCCCGCTTTCGCCCGTCTATTCGTTAGAGCGTGGCGAGGTCGAATGTTGACATGCAAGCACACACTTGCATATAATGACCTCCAGTCATGCAAGGGAACACCCGTCTTAGACTGGCCTTGTGGACGTGTACCGCGCGATCGCCGACCCAACCAGGCGAGCCATTCTGGATGAGCTCGTCGACCGGTCCGGTCAGTCGCTGTTCGAACTCTGCTCGCGTCTGATCATGAAGCACGGCATCCATTCCTCGCGCCAGGCGATCACCCAACACCTGGACGTCCTGGAGGCCGCCGGGCTGATTCGCACGCGGCGCGAGGGGCGGTGGAAGCTCCATTGGTTCGAGGGCGGCCCGCTGAAGGCCATCGGGGAGCGTTGGCCGATTTCAACAGATGAGAGGGATTCGGAAAAATGAGGATTCACGCTACCAGCGTCATGGTGGACGATCAGGAAAAGGCGCTTCGCTTCTACACCGAAACGCTTGGCTTCCAGTTGAAGCACAACATCCCCTTGGGAAGTCACTCCTGGATCACCGTTGTATCGGAGGAAGCTCCAGAGGGGACGGAGTTGGTGCTCGAGCCTGATGAGCATCCCGCGGCCCGTCCGTTCAAGGAGGCGCTCGTGAAGGACGGAATCCCGTACACCTCCTTCGCGGTGGACGACGTCGAAGCCGAACACGAACGCCTCACCGCCAGGGGTGTGCGATTCGTTCAGCCGCCGACAGACCTCGGGCCCGTCATTACTGCGGTGTTCGACGATACGTGCGGCAACCTGATCCAGATCCAGGAGGAGAAACCTCAGCCGTAACGATCTTGAGTCGTTGCACCGAGCGGGTTACGGCAGGTTCAACTGCCAGGACACGCCGAAGCGGTCCACCACCCACGCGAAGCGGCGGCTGAAGCCGTAGTTGTCGAGCGGCATCAGGTACTCGCCGCCTTCGGCGAGGGCCGTGCTGAGTTCCGCGACCTCCTCTTCGCTCTGGCAGGTGACGAAGAGGGAGATGGAAGGCGTGAACGTGAAGTCGTGCGAGATGTAGCTGTCGCTCACCATCACCGGCTGACCGCGGAGGGAGAAGGACGCGATGAAGATGGAGCCTTCCGGGCCGGGACCGTCCGGGCCGTGGCGCTGGACGTTCAGGATCTCGCTGTCCGGGATGGTCTCGACGTAGAAGTTCATGGCCTCCTCGGCCTGGCCCTCGAACATGAGGAAGGGGGTGACGGTGGATTGCATGGCGCCTCCGGGGTGGGGGTTGTGGACTGAGCCGGATCGGGACGCGGGGTAGCCCGCTCGGTCATTCGAAAAGGTCGGTGTGCGTGCCCGCCCGGGCGAAATGGACGGAACCGGTCGGCCCGTCCGTGTCCTCGATGCGATAGATCAGCAGAAAGTCGCCGCCGATGTGGCACTCCCGATATCGCGCCCACGAGCCCTTGAGTGGATGATCCCGGCGCTCGGGTCCGAGCGGACCGTCGCCGGCAATCAGAAGCAGCATGACCGCCTTCAGTCGGGTCATGTCGAAGCGGCCGGACCGCGAAAGGCGCTCCCAGTCCTTGAGGAACTGCCGCGCGTAGTCGGCCCGGCGCGGCGGCGTGGTCCGTTTACGCGCTGTCCTTTTCTTCAAGCTCCTGAAACAGGTCGTCCGCGTTCGCGAATCGCGCTTGGTGCGTTCTCACCATCGCGTCGACCTCGTCCATGGCCGCGCGGGTGACGGCGTTCGGCACCTTGAGTTCGAGCGGAAAGGCCTGATCGGTGGCGATGCGGTGGAACAGCAGCCGCACGGCTTCCGCTACGCTCAGTCCCATCGCGGCGAGCGCTTCCGTCGCCTTCCGCTTCATCTCGGCGTCCATGCGTACATGGACCATGGTGCTCGGCGTTTTCATCGGAAGGCCATTGTATCTCAATTGATACTGATTGTCGGTCGGAGGCGGGCGTTCCGAGCCGTGGGCGCCATGAGGGGGATTGGGGTTGCGTCGTGCGCGGCGCGGAGCGCCGCTGTGCCGGTCTGAAGACCGGCGGTCCCCACTATCCCCTCAGGTACGCGTTGCGGAGGAGGGGTTTTTGGACCTTGCCGGAGGGGGTGCGGGGGATGGTGGCTACGAAGACGATCTCGCGGGGGCGCTTGTAGCGGGCGAGGCGGTCGGTGCAGTGGGTGATGAGTGCTTCTGCCGAGATTTCCGCCGCGCGGACGACGTGGGCCACCGGGGCTTCGCCCCAGCGGTCGTCGGGGACGCCGAAGACGGTGCAGTCTTCGACGGCGGGGTGGCTCGTCAGGGCGGTCTCGACCTCGGAGGGGTGGATGTTGAAGCCGCCCGAGATGATGATCTCGCGGGACCGTCCCACCAGGGTGACGTAGCCGTCTTCGTTCGCCCTCCCGAGATCGCCGGTCCAGCCCCAGCCGTCGCGGAAGTAGCGGGCCGTCTCCTCCTCGTCGCCGAAGTAGCCCTCCATCAGGTAGCGGCCGCGGGTGACCAGTTCGCCGACCGTTCCTGGCGGGACCGGATTCCCGTCCGCGTCCACGATCCGGAGTTCCACTCCTTCGGCCGGCCGGCCGACGGTGCCGGCGTGTTCCTCCGTGTCCTGGGGCTTGAGGATCGTGAGCGGCCCGGTCTCGGACTGGCCGTAGTGGTCGGTGTAGCCGCAGTGCGGAAGCGCCTTTCGGCATTCCTCGATCAGGCCGGGCGGGGTCGGGGCGCCCCCGACGCCGATGTTCTTCAGTGAGGTCAGCCGTCTCCGGTCGAAGGCCGGGGAGCGGAGCAGGTCGCGCACCTGGACCGGAACCAGGAACACCGAGGAGATCCCGTGGCGCTCGGTTGCGGCGATGAACTCCGCCGGGTCCCACTTGCGGAAGATGACCGACGTGCAGCCGCGGAGGATCGCGGCCTGGTACCAGATCATCAGGCCCACGGCGTGGAACATCGGGACCACCACCCCGACGACGTCCTCCTCCGTGATCCGGTGTTCGCGGGCGGTGCTGTCCGCCGAGACGTAGCGCGCGGTGTGGCTGACCACCGCTCCCTTCGGCCGGCCGGTGGTGCCGCCGGTGAAGGTCATGGCGACCGGCGCCGAGGGGGCGACTGCCCGGTCCGGCGGGCGGTCGGACACCGCGGCGAGCGCGTCTTCGAAATCCGGACTGCCGGCGACCATCACCGTCGGAACCGCGTTCCGGACCTCGGCGCCGATCTTGTCCTGAACCGCTGCGTCCACCAGCAGAAGCCGCGGGCGGGTGCGCTCGACGATCTCCGCGATCTCCGCCGCCGCGTAGAGGGGCGGGATGTGGACGAGCACGCTGCCGGCCCGGGCGTTCCCGAAATGGACGACCGCGTACTCGGGACTGTTGAACAGCAGGGTCGCGATCCGGTCTCCGGGGCCTACCCCGCGCGCGATCAGGAAGTTGGCGAAGCGGTTGGCCAGCCGGTCGTACTCCCGATAGTCGAGCCGCCGACCGTCCGTGATGATCGCCGTCTTCTCCGGGGCCCGCCGGGCGGCGAGCCGGAGGATCTCACCCAGCTCCAACGGACTCGCCCCGGGTTCAGACCGCTCCGACGCTGAGGTCTTCCGGAAGTCGGGCCATCGCCTCCATGGGGCCGAAGATGCTCTCCACCCCGGAACCGAAGACGTTGCCCGAGAGGATGTCGATGACCCCCTGCCGGCATTCCGGATGCGCCTTCAGAAAGTCCGCGAAGTTGAAGTCGCGGTCGTAGAAGGCGTACACCAGCTTCCGGAACGCCCGCATCCCGGCGATGAACGGGTCCGCGAAGGCTCCGAGCGTCGCTCCGGACAGGTCATTTTGTGTCAGTCCGTTGCAGATGGCGTCCGCTGCCCACTCCCCGGACCGGAGGGCGAGCAGCACCCCGGTCGAGTAGATGGGGTCGAGGAACGCGAACGCGTCGCCGACCAGCACCCAGCCGTCGCCGGCGATCCGCTCGGCGCAGTAGGAGAAGTCCTGCACCACCCGGACCGGGATTGCCTGTTCGGCGCCCCGGAGGCGCTCCTCGAGGGCCGGGCAGTTCCGGATCTCGGCATCGAAGCGGGCCTGGGGGTCGCCCGTGCGGTCCATCAGATGGTCGAGGTCTCCCACCACCCCGACGCTCACCATCTCGCCTGCGAGCGGGATGTACCAGAACCAGGAGTCCCGGTTCCGGGTGTGCATGATCAGCGTCGCGCCCTCATCAATGCCGGGATCGCGCTTCGCGCCGCGGAAGTGGCTGAAAATGGACACCTTGCGGAGGTGCGGTTCGGCAACCTTGAGCCCAAGCTTGCGGGCAATCAGCGCGCTCCGGCCGGTGGCGTCCACCACGACGCGCGCCGGAAGCTCGAACGCGGGGCCGTCAGCCGCCCGGGCGCGGACCCCCACCGCGCGGCCGCCGTCGAAGAGGACGTCCTGCACCTGGATGCCCCGGCGGACCTCGACGCCCCGATCTCCGGCGTTCTCCAGCAGGAGCGCGTCGAATTCGCTGCGCCGCACCTGCCAGGTGGTGGAGCGCTCGTGCGGGTCCGTCTCCGAGAAGTAGAACGGCGCCGACCCGCGGCCGGACGCGCTGAAGAACTGGACGCTGTGCTTCTTCTGGAAGTGGCTCCTCTTCAGCCGCTCCACGAGGCCGAGCCGCGCGAAGGTCTCGTAGGTGTAGGGCACGAGCGATTCGCCGACCTTGAAGGGCGGCGTCTTCTCCCGCTCGAGGAGGGCGACCCGGAAGCCCCCCATGGCGACGAGCGTTGCCGCCGTAGCGCCCGCGGGACCGCCGCCCATGACGACGACGTCCAGGTTCTCGGACCGCACGGAATCAGGATAGAGACAAGAACCGTCGCTTCGCGTTCATCAGACGTAGGCGACGCCCCGGTTCTCCGGCTCATAGAACGCGGGGAGCAGCGAGTCCACCTGAAGGAGACCCTGTGGTGTAAGACGAATTGTGTCACGATCAACCGTCGCCATGCGCTCGCGCTCCAGCTCGCTGAACGCGGGACCGAACTCGTCGGTCAGCTCCACCCCGAACTTGTCGCGGAAGTACGAAGGGTCGAGGTACCCGAGCTTCAGTTGCAGGATCGTCTCCCGGATCAGGCGCTCCTTCGGAGACGTGGCGAGAGCCCGATCCAGGGGAAACGACCCCCGTTCGAGCGCCTCCAGGTAGGCGTCCCAGGACGAGGTGTTCTGATAATGCACACCCCCAAGGTGGCCAAAAGATGACACTCCCGTAGCCATCATGTCGGCGCCACGCCATAAAGCGTCACGGTAGGTGAAGCGCGCCCCCCGTCCCTTCTTCTTGACCGTGTAGGCGCTCGAAGGCTCGAAGCCGGCCTTCGCGAACTCCTCGAACGCGTAGGCGTGCCAGTCGCGGCGCGTCTGCCAGCTCGCGAAGAGCGGCGCATCGCGGTCGCCGTCGAGAATCTTCTTCGCGTACACGGTGTTGTAGGGCAGTTCCATCTGGTACACGGTGACGCTGTCCGGGTCGAGATCAATCGTCTGCTGCACCGTGTCCCGCCACAGCTCCCAGGTCTCGCCGAGCATTCCGGCGATCAGGTCCACGTTGACCTGCTGGAAGGCGGCGTCCCGGATCCACGGCATGCACCGGTAGATCTCCTTCGTGGTGTGGGCGCGTCCGTTCTCCCGCAGGATCGCATCGTTCATGTGCTCGAGGCCGAGGCTCAGCCGCGTGACCCCGATGTCCCGGATCGCGCGGACCTTGGCCTCGGTCAGGGTGCCCGGCTCGCACTCGAACGCGACCTCGTCCACCTCCGACCACGAGAAGGCGTCCTTCATCCGGACGACCAGCCCGAGAAGCTGCTTCGGACTGATGAACGACGGGGTCCCGCCGCCGAAGTAGACGAAGTGCAGGGGCCGGCCCGCGAGGTACGGCTGGGCCGCATAGAACTCGATCTCCCGCGCCAGCCCGTCGAGGTACCGCTCAACCTCCTTGCTGTTCTTGTCGGTATAGACCCGGAAGTAGCAGAACTTGCACCGCTTCCGGCAGAAGGGAATGTGGAGATACAGCCCGAGGTCGGGCGGTTCCGGGCCCGGCGGCGCGCCGAGGACTTCGTGAAGCGCCGGCACCTGGTCCGGGTTCCAGCGCGAGTAGGGCGGGTAGTTGGAGACGAAGACGTTGCCGAGGTCGGATTCGGTGGCTCGCTCGGTCATTTCTCAGGTCCCGGCGCTTGCGGGAGGCTCGCTGTTCAGCAGAAGAAGCCGGATTCTACCGGCTGGTTGGGCCGGAAACGGGATGCCGGGACCGCCTCAGCGGCGGCCCAGGGTGACCGGGATGCCGTGGCGCGGCTTCAGCGTCACCAGCGCCTCCGTCTCGATGGGATGGCCGGGAACGACGCGCATCCGGAACCGCGGCACGAGCCGGGCGAGGATCAACTGGATCTCGAGCATCGCCATCCCGGCCCCGATGCAGGTCCGCGGCCCCGCTGCGAACGGCAGGTAGGCGAAGAAATCCCGCTCCTCCGCCTGCTGCGGCGCGAACCGGTCCGGGTCGAAGCGCTCCGGGTCGGGCCAGAACTCCGGATGCCGGTGGAGCGCCCAGGTGACGATCGCGACCGGGGCGCGCGCCGGCAGCGCGTAGTCGCCGAGTTCCGTCGCCCTCTCGGTCCGGCGCACGAACCCCCAGACCGGCGGGTAGAGGCGCATCGCCTCCTGCACGACCTGTTTCAGGTACGGGAGCCGGGCGAGGTCCTCCGTCGCGGCGGGCTCGCCGTGCAGGTTCGCCGCGAGGTGTTCCACGAGCCGCTCCTCGATTTCCGGGTGGGTAGCGAGCAGGTAGAGCGTCCACGAGAGCGCCATCGCCGACGTCTCGTGCCCGGCGAGGATGAGCGTCACCACCTCGTCCCGGATCTGCCGCTCGTCCATGCCGTCGCCGGTCTCCTCGTCGCGGGCCGCGAACAGCCGGTCCAGCAGGTCGTCGCTTCCATCGCCGCCCCGCCCGCGGCTGCCCATGAGTCCGTAGATGATCCGGTCCAGACGCTTCATGGCCCGCTTCCACTTGCGGTTGTGGGGCGTGGGAATCCAGGGCCAGAGCGTCAGGTACCCCCGGAGGTCGTGGGTGGAAAGGTTCACGACGCCCAGGATCTCGGCCATCTCGCCGGCGTGCTCCCGGATGTCGCGCCCGAAGAGCGTCTCGCCGACGATGTCGAAGGTCAGCGCGCTCATCTCCCGGTCCAGCCAGACGGGTTCGGCGGCGTCGTGCCGTTCCCACCGGTCCGCCAGCGACGACGTGAGCTCGTTGATCGTCGCATCGAAGCGGGCCAGCCGGCGGCTCGCGAACGCCGGCTGGATCAGCCGTCGCTGCCGGACCCAGTCCGGCCCGTCGTTCGTGACCAGCCCGTTCCCCATCAACTGGCGCAGCATCCGGTACTCGATGGTGCTCTTGGAGAAGTGGCGATGGTCCCGCGTGACGACCGGGCGGATCAGGTCCGGGTGGTTCACGAGGCACATGCTCGTGAGGCCACGCCAGTACACGAGGTCTCCGTACTCCTGAAGCATCTCGTGCATCGCGGTGTGCGGGTTCCGCGACGCCTGCCGCACCCGGTGGAACCGCGGCGTCGCGGGCGGGCGGCGGCGGTCGGTCACGAGTGCGGGGAGGGAGGCGTCAGGTCAGCACCACCGCCGCGGGCGGCAGGGTCCCACCGGCCTCCGCCCGGTAGAGCTCCCCGGCGGCTGCCGCGAGGGGAGGAGCCAGCGATCCCGTGGTGACCACCTCGCCGGCGGCGAGCGGGCTGCCCTGGTCGGCGGCCATCTCCACGAGCACCCCGACCGCATCGAGCGGGTTCCCGAGGACCATGCGGCCCGCCCCGTCGGCCACATGGCGCGGGGGTTCTGAGCCCGTGGACAGGGTCATGGACACCGTCAGCGCGGCCATCGCGGCGGCGGTGGCCTCCGGGTCGGTCACCGGGACCGTCGGCCCCACCGCGAGCCCGTGGTGGATCCCGCCGGCCGCGACGGCATCGGCCGGGCGCATGTTCCATCCCGGATACGGCGAGTCCACGATCTCGAAGCCGAGGCCGATCTCCGCCACGTGGCGGGCGACCGCGGCGCCCCGGTCTCCGCGCGCGGGGACGGAGCGGAGCACGACCACCACCTCGATCTCGACCTTGGGTTCCACGGACCCCGCCATGGAGATTGCCGGAGTTTCCCCGTCCGGCCCCGTGCGGGTCACCGTCTCCTCGAACATGGTCCCCCACACCGGATGGGTCAGGCCGGCCTTCTCCCAGAGCGCCGGGTTCGTGAACCCGATCTTCCGCCCGGCCACCGGCGAGCGGGCGGCGCGGCGGCAGGCGACGATCCCCGCCACCTGATACGCCTCGTCGAAACCGAATCCGGGAACGCGGCCGGTGAACGGAGCGAGGCGTCCGCCCGCGGCGCGCGCGGCGATGATTTCCTCGGCGATGGTCATGGGATCGAACGACGGGTCGGTCATGGAATGCCTCCGACCGGGCAGTGTACGGATTCGGGTAGAGTCAGGCGCCGCCGCCGGCGCGTCTCCAGTGTTCAGCATCTCCGTCCGCGACCACGTGATGTGCTCCCATTCGCTCCGCGGCGAGATCTTCGGCCCGGCGCAGAACCGCCACGGCGCCACCTACGCGGTCACCGCCGAGTTCCGCGGCCCGGAACTCGACGAACACGGCGTGCTGCTCGACCTCGCCTGGGCCAAGGACGCTCTCGGGGAAGCGCTCGCGCCGCTCCGCTACGCGGACCTCGACGAGACGTTCCCCGGCGAGAACACGACCACCGAGTTCCTCTGCCGCCACGTCCACGGCGAACTCGTGCGCCGGCTGCCGCCGGGTTTCGAGGGCGTGATCCGCGTGGAGCTGGTCGAGAATCCCCTGATGGCGGCGGCCTACGAGGCCCGCGCCTCATCCCGCGCCTGAAAGGAAGACCGCCCTTGTCCGAAGACGATCGTTCCCGGAGCCTCGACACCCGCGCCGTCCACGAGGGGGCGCTGTCCCCCCGGCCGCTCGGCGCCGTTTCGACCCCGGTCTTCCAGACCGCGAACTTCGAGTACCACGGCGAGCAGTACCACGACGTGGGCTATCTGCGGCTGTCGAACAGCCCGAACCACGCGGTGCTCCACCGCCGGATCGCGTCGCTCGAAGGAACCGAGGACGCGCTCGTCACCGGGAGCGGCATGGCGGCGATCTCCTCGGCGCTCCTCACCTTCCTGAGCGCTGGGGACCACCTGCTGGTGCAGGACGTGGTGTACGGCGGGACCGCCAACATGCTGGCGCACGACCTGCCGCGCTGGGGCATCACCCACACGAAGGTGGACCCGCAGGACCCCGCGTCCTGGGAAGCGGCGATGACCCCGGCCACGAAGCTGATCTACGTCGAGACGCTCACGAACCCGCTGGTCCAGATGGCCGACCTGGAGGCGGTGGCCGCGTTCGCCCGGGCGAACGGGCTGGTCTCCATGATTGACAACACCTTCGCCAGCCCGGTGCTCTGCCGCCCGGCGGAACTCGGCTTCGACCTGGTGATGGAGAGCTGCACCAAGTACATGAACGGGCACAACGACCTGGTGGCGGGGTCGGTCGCGGGGTCCGCCGAGCGGGTGCGCCGGATCAAGCTGACCCTCGACCACCTCGGGGGTTCGCTCGATCCCCACGCCTGCGTCCTGCTCGAGCGCGGGCTCAAGACCATCGGCCTCCGGGTCCGCCGGCAGTCGGCGAACGCGCTCGAACTGGCGCGCTTCCTCGAGGGCCGGCCCGAGATCGAGGAGGTCCACTATCCGGGCCTCGCCTCCCACGCCCAGCACGAGCGGGCGGCCCGCCTGCTGAGCGGCGGCTTCGGGGGGATGCTGGCGTTCGTCCACGCGGGCGGGGGCGAGGAGGCTGACCGGTTCGCGTCGCGCCTCCGCCTTCCCACGGTGGCGGCGAGCCTCGGCGGGGTGGAGTCGCTCATCGTGCGGCCCGCCGCCGCCATCGTCAGCGGGCTTCCCCCCGAGGCGCGGGCGGAAATGGGCATCATCGAGGCCCTCATGCGGTTCTCCACCGGCGTGGAGTCCGCCGAAGACCTGATCGCCGACTTCGCGCAGGCCCTGGGAGCGCCGGTCTCCAGACCGGCATAGCCGCGCCTCTGGCGCGGCGCCTGGCACTTCACGGGTCCACGCCACGCGCCGCAAGCAGGAGCACACCGGACCGATGGACACGAGGAGGGCGCGGACGGGCGAGCCGAACTTCCCACCGCTCCCCGCGGAACGCTTCGGGATCATCTACGCCGACCCGCCCTGGGACTACAAGGGCCAGTTGCAGCACGCGGGTCCGGCCAGCGGCGACACCGGCGGGGCGGTCCGGCACTATGCGACGGTCACCCTCGACGACCTGAAGAAGCTGCCGGTGGAGGCCATCGCGGCCGACGAGTGCCTCCTCTTCCTCTGGGCGACGAGCCCGCATCTCGACCAGGCCATCGAGCTGGGCAAGTCCTGGGGATTCGCCTGGGCGACGGTCGCCTTCGTCTGGGACAAGGTGCGGGTGAATCCCGGCTTTTACACCCTGAGCCAGTGCGAGCTGTGCCTCGTGTTCCGCCGCGGCCGCATCCCCACCCCGCGCGGCGCGCGCAACGTGCGCCAAATGGTCCGCGCCGAACGCGGACCCCACTCGCAGAAACCCGACGAAGTCCGCCGCCGGATCGAGCGGATGTTCCCCGAGCAGCGGAAGATCGAACTGTTCGCCCGCCGTAGGGTTCCCGGCTGGTGCGCCTGGGGCCTGGAGTCGGACGGACGCCTCCCGGCCTCGCCCACCGATACCGGTTCCGCGCCGTCTGCGGACGGGGTCGGGCGGCTCTTCCCCGATTGTTAGAGTCCCTTCCGTGGCTTGGTGGATCTGGATTGCCGCGGGGGTCGTCCTCGCGGGGCTGGAGATGCTCGCCGGCGGGGAACTGTGGCTCCTCTTCGCCGGGGTCGCGGCGATCGTCGTCGGTCTCCTCGCCGGCGTCGGCGTGACCGGGCTGGGGGCGCAACTCCTCGTCTTCTCGGTGCTGGCGGTCTCCGCGTTCTTCCTGCGGCGGCGGCTGCTCAAGCCGACGGGCGCGGAGCCGGTCGGGAGCGAGTCGCTGGTCGGCGAGCTCGGGACCGCGACCTCGCCGATCCTGCCCGGCAAGACCGGAGACGCCGAGTTCCGCGGCTCCCGCTGGCCTGCCCGAACGGCTTCCGGGAGTCCCATCGAATCGGGCGCCGCCGTGCGGGTGGTCCGCATGGAGGGCATCACGCTCTTCGTGGAGCCCGCATGAAACCGCGCCGCCATCGAGCGCGCGAAGGGGGGAGAGGTCGTTGACGACTTTCCAGATCGTTGCGGGGCTGCTCGCCCTGTTGGTTGTGTACACGCTCTACCGCACCGCCCGCGTCGTGCCGCAGCAGCAGGTGTACGTCGTGGAACGGCTCGGCCGCTACCACGCCAGTCTCAAGGCCGGCTTCCACCTGCTGGTGCCCTTCCTCGACCGGATCGCCTACAAGCACTCGCTGAAGGAGCGCGCCATTGACGTCCCCCAGCAGGTCTGCATCACCCGCGACAACGTCCAGATCGCCGTGGACGGCGTGCTCTACCTGCAGGTCGTGGACGCTCAGCGCGCCTCCTACGGCATCGGCGACTACGTGTTCGCGATCGCCCAGCTCGCCCAGACCACGCTCCGGAGCGAGGTCGGCAAGATTGACCTCGACCGCACCTTCGAGGAGCGGGCGGCGATCAACGCGTCGGTGGTCCAGGAAGTGGACCGCGCCAGCGATCCCTGGGGGGTGAAGGTCCTCCGCTACGAGATCCGCGACATTGCGCCGCCGCGGGACGTGCTGGCCGCCATGGAAAAGCAGATGCGCGCCGAGCGCGAGAAGCGCGCCACCATCCTCGAGTCCGAGGCCGACCGCGAGTCGCAGATCAACCGCGCCGAGGGCGAGAAGCAACGCGTCATCCGCGAATCCGAGGCCCAGCGCCAGAAGCAGATCAACGAGGCGGAGGGCGAGGCCCACGCCATCCGCGCCGTCGCCGAGGCGACCGCCGAGGGAATCCGCAAGGTGGGCGAGGCGGTCTCCGGCCCCGGCGGCCTCGAATCCGCCCGCATCCGGGTCGCCGAGCAGTACGTGTCAGAATTTGGCAATCTCGCCCGAACGAACAACACCATCATTCTGCCGTCCAACCTGGCCGATGTGTCAGGTTTTGTCGCAACAGCGATGGAAGTCATCAAGGGCGCGGGTACGCCGCCCCCGAAGTCGTAGCCGGGGGGAGCGCCGGTCTTCAGACCGGCACGCGGCCCGCAGGGCCGCAGGCGGCGCAGGGACGCTCAGCCGCATGGGGCACCGGCTTGGAACGCCGGTCTCCAGACCGGCACCCGCGGCCCTCCGGGCCGCGGAAGGGCGCATCGTTATCCGCCTTGGTGGCAGCGCCGTACAGCAAGCCCCAGCCCGTTCAGGCTGGCGCGGAGGGAAGAATCATCCCGCGGGTCAGCGTCACGCCGTGCGCGGTGCGGAGCACCGCGCGTGCCGGTCAGAGACCGGCGTTCCAAGCCGGGGACGCCACCCCGCCAATCAGCGGCACGCAGAGGGAAGAGCCATCCCGCAGACCAGGCTCTTCACGGTTTCGTGTGGAAACAGGCCGCAGCCGGGCTGAGATCCAGCCCGCCCAGGGGAAGTAGATCGCCTCCCGGAAGCGGGCGCGGTTTCGGGAGGGTGCTCGGGAGGCGTCGTTTTATGCTGGCGTGATGACGTACATCACCCAGCATTACCAATCGCTTCTCGGCTTGCGTCCCCCGTGGCAGGTGTCGGAGGTCCTGGTGCGCCACGAGACGGAGGAGGTTGAGGTGATGGTGGTGTGGACGGGAGGCCGCCTGGCGTGCCCGGAGTGCGGCGAGGCGGGTCAGCGGCACGACGGGCGGCGGCGGCGCTGGCGGCATCTGGACACGATGCAGTATCAGACCTGGTTGGTGGCGGAGATCCCGCGGGTGCGCTGCACGGTGCATGGGGTGCGACAGGTGGTTCCCCCGTGGGCGGATGCGAACTCCCGATTCACGGCCCGTTTCGAGGGGCTGGTGATCGCCTGGCTTCTGGAAGCGAGCGCCTCGGCGGTCGCGCGGCAGTTCGGTCTTTCGTGGGGTCAGGTGGCGGGTATCCAGCACCGGGCGGTGCGGCGGGGGCTGGCGCGCCGGGAGCTCCGTCCGCCCCGTCGGATCGGGGTGGATGAGACCTCCTTCCAGAAGCGGCACGAGTATGTGACGGTGGTGAACGATCTGGCAGGCAGCGTCCTGTATGTCGCTGACGGGCGGAGCCAAACGGCTCTTGACGGCTTCTTCGAGGAACTGGGGTCGGAAGGGTGTGCCGAGCTTGAGCAGGTGGCGATGGACATGGCGCAGCCGTACATCCGGTCGGTCCGGGAGAACACCGAAGCGGAGATCGTGTTCGACAAGTTCCACGTGTTTCAGCACCTGGGACAGGCGGTGGACCGGGTGCGCCGGGAGGAGCATCGGGAGTTGCTGCGCTCCGGGGACGACCGGCTCAACAAGAGCAGGTACCTGTGGCAGATGAAGCCGGGGACGCTGAATCGCCGGCAGCAGTTGAAATTCGCCACCCTGCGGAACAGTGAACTCCGGGTGGCGCGCGCCTGGGCGATCAAGCAGTTGGCCGCAACCCTGTGGGGATACCGGGTCCGGGGCTGGGCCGAACGCCGGTGGAAGCAGTGGTACGGCTGGGCCATCCGCTCACGCCTGGAACCCATCAAGCGTGTCGCTCGGATGATCAAGCGACACTGGGATGGCGTGATCAACGCCGCCACCTCCACCGTCACCAATGCACGCGCCGAGGCCATCAACTCGCGCATCCAGTGGCTCAAGAAGATGGCCTGCGGTTACCGAAACCGCGCCCGCTTCCGGGAGGCGATCTACTTCCACCTGGGCGGGCTGGACCTCAGCCCGGCTGCGGCCTGTTTCCACACGAAACCGTGAAGCGCCGCAGACCAGCGTCGCGCCGTGCGCAGTGCGGAGCACCGCGCGTGCCGGTCTGGAGACCGGCGTTCCAAGCCGTATGCGCTTTAGTCGTCTGATCCGCCGGACTGCATGGCCCGCCAGACCTTTTCGGGTGTGAGGGGGGTATCGAGGTGCTCCACCCCGAACGGGCGGAGCGCATCCATCACCGCGTTGCAGACGGCGGGGGTGGAGCCGATGGTGGCGGCCTCGCCGATGCCCTTCACGCCGAGGGGGTTGACCGGGGTCGGGGTGACGGTGCGGTGGAGGTCGTACTTCGGCAGCATGTCGGCCTTGGGCACGGCGTATTCGAGGAGCGTCGGGGTCAGGAGGTTCCCGTCCGCGTCATAGACGGCGTCCTCGTAGAGCGCCTGGGCGATGCCCTGCGCGAGCCCGCCGTGCACCTGCCCCTCGGCGAGCAGCGGATTGATGACCTTGCCGCAATCGTCCACCGAGATGTAGCGAACGATCTCGACGGCGCCGGTGTCGGGATCGATCTCGACGGCGCAGAGGTGGGTCCCGAAGGGGAAGGTCTCGCCGGGCGGCTTGAAGTCCACGTCGGCGGTCAACTCGGCCGCGCTTCCCTCGGGAGCTTCGGTGGAATACGCGAACGCCGCGATCTCGGACCACCCCACCGCCCGCGCCGGTGAGCCGGCGACGAAGAACCGGCCGTCCTCGAAGCGGATGTCCTCGGTTGCCGCCTCGAGGAGCCGGGCGGCGAGCGCCTTCGCCCGCTCGCGCACCGTTTCGGCGTTGTTGAAGATCGCCGCTCCTCCCACCGGGGCGCTCCGGCTGCCGAAGGTGCCGATTCCGCGGGGGCATTCGTCGGTGTCGCCGTGGAGCACGGTGACGTCGTCCAGCGAGACCCCGAGCTGGTCGGCGGCGATCTGCGCCCACGCCGTCTCGTGCCCCTGCCCGTGCGGCGAGGTCCCGCTCCGCACGGTGACCGCTCCATCCGGCTCGACCGTGACGCCGCCGGCCTCCCACGGCCCGAAACCGCAGATCTCCACGTAGCAGGCGAGTCCGATGCCGAGCGGCTTCCCGCCCTCGGCGCGCCGCCGGGTCTGCTCGGCGCGGAGCCCGGCGTAGTCGCCGGCTTCGAGCGCCTTGTCGAGCGCCTTCTCGTACTCGCCGCTGTCGTAGGTGAGGCCGGTCGCCGTCCGGTAGGGGAACTTGTGCGGCGGGATCAGGTTCCGGCGGCGAATCTCCGCCGGGTCCATCCCGAGCCGCCCGGCGAGCACGTCGAGCGCCCGCTCGATCAGGTAGGTGGCCTCCGGGCGGCCGGAGCCGCGGTAGGGCTCGTTCGGCGCCGTGTTCGTGAACGCGCCGACCGCGTGGGCGTGGGCGGTGGCCACGTCGTACGGCCCCACGATCATCGCCCCGGTGAGCGACGGCGTGGTGGGCCCGGGCCGGCTGAAGTAGGCGCCCGAGTCGTAGAGGACGTCCACGTCGCAGTGGCGCACCCGCCCGTCCCGTTCGGCCGCGACGTCCAGCGTCACGAACAGGTTGCGGCCGTGTGTCGTGGTCTGGAAGTCCTCGGTGCGGGTCGCGAACCAGCGGACCGGCCGGCCGAGTTTCAGCGCCAGCCAGGGGACGAGCACTTCCTCGGCGTAGAGGTTCGCCTTGGCGCCGAACCCGCCGCCGACCTCGGGCGCAATGGTCCGCAGCCGCTCCTCGGGGATCCCCAGGATGCGCGCCACACTCGACTTGACGCGGTGCGCGGACTGGGTGGAGGTCCACATCGTGATCCGGTCGCCGTCCACCCGCGCCGCGACCGCGCGCGGTTCCATCGCGCTCGGGATCAGCCGCTGGATCCGGAAATCGAGCGAGACCTCGACCTCGCCCGACGCCGCCTCGGGCGCGCCTTCGGGATGGAGTTCCCAGACGAAGGCCCGGTTTCCCTCGGCCTCGTCGTAGAGCGGCTCTGCGCCTTCGGCCCGCGCCGCGCGGGAATCGCCGGCGCCGGGAAGGTCCCGGTAGTCCACGTCCACCAGCGCGGCGGCATCGGCCGCCTGCGCGGCCGTCTCCGCCACCACCGCCACGACCGGATCGCCGACGGTGAGCACCTTCTTGTCGGCGAGCGCCCAGCGCGCGGGGATGTGCAGCTCGGTGAACGCGCCGCCGTCCGGGGCCTTCGCCACCGGGAAGGGCCGCTTCAGCGTCGGGAGGATGTCCGCCGCGGTGAACACCCCGGCGACGCCCGGTGCGGCGGCGGCTTCCTCCGTCTCGATGGAGACGATCTCGGCGTGGGGATAGGGGCTCCGCACCACCGCGAGATGGAGGGCGCCGGGCAGCGGGATGTCCGGCGTGTAGAGCGCCTGGCCGGTGACCAGGCGGGGATCCTCCCGCCTCCGGACCCGCTCGCCGATGGTCTGGGTTCTGATCGCCAATGTCGTTCGTCGTCCGAGGGGGGCCGATTCTAGCGACCGATTTCGGCGGGGCGACGTAATAGGGTGCGCCGTCCGCGCGTATTCGTCAGCACGGCCCGGTTTCCCGAAGCACCCGTATGCCCTCCGAACCCCCATCCCCGGCGGCGCTCGCGGGGCTCTCCGGCGTCAGCCACCGCTACGGCGACGTCCTGGCGCTCGACCGGCTCGATCTGGAGGTCCGGCAGGGCGAGGTGCTCGCGGTGCTCGGACCGAACGGGGCCGGCAAGACCACCGCGGTCAGCCTGCTGCTCGGGACGCTCACCTTGCAGTCCGGAACTGCCCGGGTCTTCGGGAGCGCTCCGGACGCCGCGAATGTCCGCCTCCGGCGGGGCGCCATGCTGCAGGTCTCGGGCGTCCCCGAGACGCTCACCGTCGCTGAGCACCTGGCGCTCTTCCGCGCCTACTACCCGTCGCCACTGCCGACCGCGCGCCTCCTGGAGATGGCCGGGCTTCGGGAGCTCCGCGACCGGCGGTTCGGCAAGCTCTCGGGCGGCCAGAAGCAGCGGGTGATGTTCGCGCTGGCGCTCGCCGGCGACCCGGAGCTGGTGTTCCTGGACGAGCCGACCGCGGGGTTGGATCTCGACGGACGCCGCCGCCTCTGGGACGAGATCCGCGCCCTCAAGGCGGCGGGACGCACCGCCGTGCTCACCACCCACTACCTCGAGGAGGCGGACGCGCTCGCCGACCGGATCGCGGTGATCCACCGGGGCCGGCTGATCGCCGAGGGAAGCCCGGAGGACATCAAGTCCCGCACCGCCGGGCGCGTGGTTCGCTGCGTCACGACGATTACCCCCGAAACGGCGCGGTCCTTCCCGGAAGCCGCCGGGGTGGAGACGAAGGGGCAGCATCTGGAGGTCGTGACCGCGGAACCGGAAGCGGTGCTCCGCAGGATGTTCGCGCTCGACCCGGAACTCGGCGACCTGACGGTGGTCGGCGTCGGGCTCGAGGAGGCGTTCCTTGCGCTGACCGGCGACGGCGCCGGGTCGGACGGGGAGGCGTAGGTGACAGCCAACACCGCGCGCCGCGGCCTCCTCTGGCACCTCCGGATCGCCCTGCTGGAGACGCGGTTCCAGTTCCTGAGCTCGCTGCGGCTGCCGGCGTTCGCCGTCCCGACGCTGCTCTTCCCGGTGTTCTTCTACCTGTTCTTCGCCGTGGTGTTCCAACCCGGGGGGCCGTCGCTCGTGGCGCCGACCTACATGCTCGCCACCTACGGCGTGTTCGGCGTCCTGGGTCCGTCCATCTTCGGCTTCGGGGTGGGGCTCGCCGAGGAACGCGACACCGGCGCGCTCCTGCTGAAGCGGACGACCCCCATGCCGGCCGGCGCCTTCCTGTTCGCGCGCGTCGGCACGGCAGCGATCTTCGGGGCCGTGGTCGTCGCGGTGTTGTTCCTGCTCGCGGGATTCGCCGCCGGCGTCGAACTCCATCGCTCGCAGTGGTTCTCCCTCGCCGGCATCATCCTCGCCGCCGTCCTGCCGTTCAGCGCCATCGGTCTCGCGATCGGGGCGTGGGCGAAGCAGCAGGCGGCGGTGGCGGTCGTGAACCTGGTGTTCATCGGCATGTCCCTCATCTCGGGACTCTGGGTGCCGATCTACATGCTCCCGAACGTCATGCAGGACATCGCCATCGTCTTTCCGACGTTCCACCTCGGCCAACTGGCGCTCAAGGTGATTGACCTCGATCTGGGTGGGTCCGTGTGGCTCCACCTCGTGCTCCTCGGCGTGCAGACCGCAGTCTGCCTGGCGGTAGCGGCAGCGGGCTTCCGGCGGTTCTCGGGGCGGTAGGAACATGGCCTCTCCCGAGCGCCCGATCTGGCGGCGCGACCCGCTGATCGCCGCGGTGGCCGCCGCCGCGTTCGTCGGCCTGCTCATGACGCTTCCGGCGCCCGACCCGGCCGACCCGCCCGGGGGGCCCCTGCCGGAGACGGATTTCGCGGTGGTGGACGTCACCGTGTTCGACGGGGAGGAGTTCCGGCCGCATCGGGACGTCTGGGTCGAGGACGGCCGCATCCGCGCGGTCGGGCAGCGGCTTGCGCTGCCGGACGGCCTGCCCCGGGTGGACGGCCGCGGCCACACCCTGCTGCCCGGGCTGATGGATGCCCACACCCACACCTTCGGGTTGGCGCTGACCGACGCGCTGCGGTTCGGAGTGACCACGGTGTTCGATCAGTTCACGTCGCCATCCGTCCTGGCGCAGAAGCGCGCGGCCCGTGACGACCTCTCCCGGAGCAACGAGGCCGATCTCTTCTCCGCGGGCAACGTGGCGACGGCTCCCGGGGGCCATGGAACCCAGTTCGGGGTGCCGGTGGAGACGCTGACCTCGCCCGGGGAGGCGCCGGCGTTCGTCCGGGAACGGAAAGAAGAAGGCTCCGACTGGATCAAGATCATCTGGGAGGACGGCGGCACCTTCGGCGCGGACATCCCGACGCTCGACCGCGCGACGATCGCCGCGGTCATCGAGGCCGCTCACGCCGAGGAGCTGCTCGCGGTCATTCACATCAGCACGCTCGAGCACGGGCTCGCCGCACTCGACATGGGCATCAACGGGCTCGTTCACGTCTGGGGCGACGAAGTGATCTCCGAAGCGGATGCGGCCCGCTTCGCCGAGGCCGGGGTGTTCGTGATCCCGACGCTCTCGGTCCGGGTCGCGGCGGCGGGCGAGTCCATGGGGCCGGACCTGCTTGCGGCGACCCGGCCGGAGGACGTGTCGGACATGCAGCGCCAGACGCTCGCCCAGACGTTTCCCCGGCCGGTCGGGACCAGCGAGGCGTCGATCGAGAGCGTCCGCCGCCTGCACGCCGCCGGGGTGCGGATCCTCGCCGGGACGGACGCTCCGAACCCCGGGACCGGCTTCGGGATCTCGATGCACGGCGAACTGCGGCTGCTGGAGCGGGCCGGGCTGAGCCCGGCCGAGGCGCTGGCCGCCGCGACCGCGCATCCTCCCGACGCCTTCGGAATCGAGGACCGGGGGCGGCTCCAGCGGGGCCGGATCGCCGACCTGCTGCTCGTGGCTGGCGATCTCGAAAGCGACCTGAGCCGGAGCGCGGCCATCGCGGGGGTGTGGAAGGACGGGTTCCCGGTGGAGGCGGCATGGGCTCGATGAAGACTCGATTCGTTCGGATCGCGGTGTTGGCGACGTCGGCCGCGGTTGCCGGGTCCGCCCAGGATGTTCCCCATGCCTCGCTGCTGGCCATCGAGAGGGCCTACTACGCGGGCGAGATGGCCGCCGCCCGAGAAGCGCTCGAAGCGTTGGGCGAGGCCGACGACGTGACCCGCGCCTGGGCGCTCTGGCGGGTCGCCGCCATGCATCGGGTCCGCGGGGTCAGCCGTCAGGTGAAGCGGCGGCGCGAGCCGATCCGGAAGGAACTGCTGGAGGAGGCCGAAGCCCTGATGAAGGCGCGGATCGAGGCCGACCCGAACGACGCCGCCGCGCACCTCGTCCTGTCGCAGGTCTACCAGGCGCGGATTACCGGGATGATGTCCGGGATGCGCTTCGGCCGGAGGGCCGGAGAGACGCTGGACCGCGCGCTCGAGCTGGCGCCCGACGATCCGCGACCGCTCTACCTGAAGGGGGTCAACCAGCTCATGGCGCCGGGCCCGTTCGGCAACAAGGAACAAGCGCGGCGCAACCTGGAGGCGGCGGTGGCGCGCTTCGCCGAGAGTGCGCCCGAGGGAGTCTTCTGGTGGGGCGAGCCGGAGGCGCACGCCTTCCTCGGTCTGTCGTACGCGCGGGAAAAAGAGCACGAGCAGGCCCGCGCGGCGTACGAGCGGGCGCTGGAGCTGGAGCCCGGATTCGACTGGGTCCGCGAGCGGTTGCTCCCCGACCTGGAGAGCCCGTAGGGACGAAGGCGCGCCGACCGGGACGCCAGCCTTCAGACCGGCTCGGTGACGCACCGGCTTGGAACGCCGGTCTCCAGACCGGCACGCGCGGTGCTCCGCACCGCGCACGTCGCAGCGCCAATCGCCCTCATGGCGCCGACGCCTTGGAACACCGGACCGTCCAGTGCGACATGTAGCCGCCGAGAAAACTCCCCCGTGGGTCTGGTAGTTTCGGCCCCCCCGGAGGCCCCCGCATGAAACTCCGCACGTCCCGCAGAACCTTCCTCGGAACCACCGCCGCCGGCATCGCCGGAGCGGCGCTCCCCGCCTCCCGCGCCGCCGCCGCGCCCGACACCGCCGAACGCCAGCGCCTCATCGAGCTCGCCCACTTCGGGCAGAAGGCTCCCGCCGAGGGCGCCGGCGGGATGGCGATCACCTCGCATCCGCTCGCCACCCGCGCCGCCACCGATGTCCTGAAGCGCGGCGGGAACGCCTGCGACGCGGCGCTCGCCGCCTCGATCACCCAGACCGTGGTCGAGCCGCACATGACCACCATCACCGGCTGCCTGTCCCAACTGTATTTCGACCAGGCGACCGGCGAGACCACCTACGTGAACGGCAACGTGAACGCGCCGCTTGCGCCGCTCCCCGGCTACGGCCGCCATGACCTGGCCGGCGGGCGCGGGGTCGCGGTGCCGGGCTGGTGGGGCGGCTTCGAAGCGGCCCACGACCGCCACGGCTCGCTTTCGCGGAAGGACCTGATGGCGGACGCGATCGCCTACGCCCGGGACGGGTTCGAGATGCACCCGTTCCTCTGGGGCGAGGTCTTCATCCAGTCCGACAAGATCGGCAAGACCGCCGCCGGGCGCGAGATCTTCTTCGACGGGAACGCCATCCCCCGCCCGGGCGCGACGCTCTACCAGAAGGAGGCCGCGGACACGCTGGAGCGGCTCGCCGAGGAGGGGAACGACTACTTCTACCGCGGCGACTTCGCCAACGAGGTCTGCGAGGTGGTACAGGCCCACGGCGGCGTCCTCACCCCCGAGGACTTCGAGCGCTGGGAGCCGCGCTGGCAGGAACCGGCGTGGGGGTCCTACCGGGATCTCCGGATCGCCGGCTCACCCCCGCCCGACAACGGCGGCACCCACATCATCGAGATGCTCCACATGCTGGAGTTCCTCGACCTCGAGGGGCTCGGGCCGCCGACCGAATCGGCCGAGAGCCTGCTGCAGATGGTCCGGATCAGCCACCTCGTCTATACCGAGGGCGGCCGGCAGAACGACCCCGAGAGCCACCCGCTGCCGCTCGAGACGATCCTCTCCAAGGACTACGCCAAGATGCGGCTCGACCTGCTCCAGATGGGGCACCCGGTCGCCGACGCTTCCGAGCCGCCCCCGCCCGCGGGCAGCAACCACGTGACGGTGGTGGACGCCGCCGGGAATGTCTCGACGATCCTCCACTCGTGCATGTCCTACCCGTGGAGCAACGGCCTCTTCGCCGGCGGGGTGAGCATCTGCGCGGCGGGCGCCCACTTCTTCCGGGTCATGCCGAAGCCCGGCCACCGGATCTCGGCATACGTCGCGCCGAACATCATCTTCCGGGGCAACCGGCCGGTCATGGCCTCTGGTTCGCCGAGCGTCAGCCTGCTCCAGAACGTCCTGCAGAACAGCCTCAACGTGCTGCAGTTCGGGGCGCCCATCGGGGACTCGGTGAACCGGCCGCGGTTCGGCGGCCCCTCGCTGACCGTGCCGGGCGCGGTGCTGATCGAGGCGGACTTCCCCGAGAAGATCCGGGAGAACGCCGCCACGCGCGGCATCAACTTCGACGTGGTGAACCCCTGGAACTGGCACCACGGCTCCTTCGAGGGCATCCACATCGCCGACGACGGAGTCCGACGCGCCTGCGGCGACCCCCGCCGCTGCAGCATGGCGGAGGCGACAGCATGACCCGTTCGGCACGAAAGGGAGCGCCGCCAGTCCTCCCGGTGGGGGCCTTCAGACCGGCACCGTCGCGAACGGGAGCGCCGGTCTTCAGACCGGCACCGCTGCGAATGGGAGCGCCGGTCTTCAGACCGGCATCGTCCGCCAAAGGCGGACGAAATCACGACATGACACGTCTTGTTTCGATACTCCTGGCGGGGCTCTTCCTGAGCACGGCCTCCGCCGCCCAGGACACCGTGCTCCGCTGCGGCGCCATCTTCGACGGCGACGCCATGACCGCCGGCAGCGACATCGTGGTCCGCGACGGCCGGATCGTCACCGGACCCCCCGACTCCGGCGAGGTGATCAATCTCTCCGCATACACCTGCCTCCCCGGCCTCATTGACCTCCACGCCCACCTCACGATCAACCCGGAGACCCTGACCGCGCTCGACATGACCCGCTCCAGCGCGGCGCGGGCGCTCGACGCGCTGGCGAACGCCCAGAAGATGCTGAACGCCGGGTTCACTACGCTGCGGACGCCCGGCGAGTTCGACGGCTTCTACGGAACCGTGGATCTCAAGAACGCCATCAACCGCGGCCAGCACGCGGGGCCGCGCCTGCTCGTCGCGCCGCACGCCATCTCGGCGACCGGCGGGCACGGCGACTTCAACAACCTGATGGCGGATCTCCACATTGAGACGCCCACCCGGATCGCCGACGGCCCGGACCAGCTCCGCCTCGAGATCCGCCGCGAGTTCAAGTACGGCGCCGACTGGATCAAGCTGATGATGACCGGCGGGGTCATGTCGGCGGGCGACGACCCGAACGTCAGCACCTACACCGAGGAAGAGGTCCGCGCGGCGGTCGAGGAAGCGCACCGCCACAAGAAGAAGATCACCGTCCACGCCCACGGCGCGCCCGGGATCGTCACCGCGCTCCGCGCCGGGGTGGACTCGGTCGAGCACGCGACCCTCGTGGACGCGGAGGGCATCCGGCTCTTCAAGGAGCGCGGCGTCCCGATGGTCCCCACCCTCTACGTCATGAACTACATCCTCGAGGAGGGCGAGGCCATCGGCTTCCCGCAGGAGAGCATCGAGAAGGCGCGTGCCCTCATCGGGGAGCGCGACCGCCGCATCGGCGCGGCCTTCGCGGCCGGCGCCCCGGTCGCCTTCGGCTCGGACACCATCTTCCCCCACGAGACCGCCGCCCGCGAGTTCGCGGTCATGGTGGGCATCGGCCTCAGCCCGACGGACGCCCTCCGGTCAGCCATGACCGTCGCGGCGAAGACGCTCGGCCTCGAGGACGAGATCGGCCGAATCGCGGACGGCTACGCCGCCGACGTGATCGCGGTGGAGGGCAACCCCCTCGACAACATCCGCGTCATGGAAGACGTCCGCTTCGTCATGCGCGCCGGCCGGGTGGTGAAGGCTCCGTAGGGGAGGGAGCGCCGGTCTTCAGACCGGCACCGCCCGCCGTAGGCGGGCGAGAGACTGATGCGGCCGGACCTTCGGCAGGTCTCCGCCCCTGCTGTGCTTCGGCGAAATACGTACGAGATGGAATCAATACGTATAGTGAGCGTCCGGTGGCCAGAATGAAGACGAAGACAAAGCTCACGATCACAGTGGACAGTGACCTGCTTACCCGAGCCAAACAGTACGCGCACGCTCGGGGTGTGTCCGTGTCTTCCCTGGTCGAGGCTGCGCTTCGAGAGGTCGCGGAGGCGGACACTCCCTCGTTCGCGTCCCGGTGGAGAGGCCAGTTCAAGCCGGCCGAGCGGGACGACACCCGCTATCGCGCACTCGCCGAAAAGTATCGGTCAGGATAACTGGGGGCGGAACCTGGTGGCGACGTACTTCCCCGCGTCGCCCTCTCCCAAGCGCACGGTTCCCGGGCCACTGCGAACGTAGAAGTCCCCCTCCGGGGCCTTCTCCACGCCCTTCCAACGCAGGTGCACCGGCTCCGGGCTCCGCTGGCAACTCACCAGACACACCGTCTTCCCCGCCACGATCTGCGTAGTCGGATCAATGCACGTCCCGGCGCGGTCGCCGAGGCCGTTGCGGACCGCCTGGGCCAGGTGCCGCAGGAACTTGTCGTCGGTCTCCAGCCGGTCGTGCTCGATGCCGAGCACCGTGCGGTCGTCGGCCACGCCGATCAGTAGATCCCCGCCCTCCGTGTTCAGGAACGCCGCGATGGTCTTGAGCGCCGCGTGGGTGATGCGGCGGTCGTCCTTGCGGTCCTCCTTCAGGTTCCAGCGCAGGCTCGACTTGAACTCCAGCGTCTTCGACTCCTGGAGCTTCAGCAGCTCCTCGGCGCGGCGGTGGCGCTTGATGTAGTCGTCGAAGAGCAGGTTCTTGAGCAACTGCCCGAAGTCGGGGTCGTCGGTGATGCGCTTGTAGAGGTCGAAGTTCGTCTCGACGATCTCCTGGATCTTGTCTTCGAGCTTGGGATCGAAGGTCAGCCGCACGTTCTCGCGGGTGTTCACCCGGGCGCTGGCGTCGAGGCCGGCGTCCTCGTCGAGCGCGGAGCGGAGGTGCTCCAGCGTGAGGCGGTGCTCGGGGCCGAGGTCGAGGCCGAAGCGCTGGTTCAGTTCCTCGATGATCTGGGACAGCGCCTCCAGCTCCGCCGCGTCCGCGCCTGCCGGTGACTTGCTGCCGGCGGGGTCGAGCGCCCCGACCTGGCGTTCCAGTGCGATGCGCCCCCGGCTCGTCCGCTGCACGCGGAAGGACTCGATGTCAATGCTCTCCCGGACCTCCAGCGGCAGCGCCTCGCGCTCGCCCGCGAGCAGCGGTGCGAGGAACCGGGCGAACGCGTAGAGCTTCTCCAGATCGGTGTCCTCGAAGGGGATGACCTGGGAGAGGAAGGCGTAGAGCCGGAGGTACTCGGCGAGCTGGCTCCGGAACTCGTGGGCGGCGTCGTCGCTGATGCCGACGTAGCGCTGGCGGACGGGTTCGAGCGCGGCGTAGAGCTCTTCCTGGGCGGGCCGCTCGCGGAAGTACGCCCGGGCGAAGGCGCCTACGTCGTCCGCGTCGAACACCCCGAAGCCGAGCAGCCGGCCCTCGACCTCGTAGAGCAGATTGGGGTCGGTCTCCTCGGAGAGGAGGGTGGCGTCGTAGTAGGGCTCGAACGCCTTCCGGATCTCGTCGGCCTCGTTCGCGAAGTCGAGGACCATCGCGCCGTCCTTGCCGGGGTGGGTGCGGTTCAGGCGGGAAAGCGTCTGGACCGCGTTCACGCCGCCGAGCTTCTTGTCCACGTACATCGTGTGGAGCAGGGGTTGGTCGAAGCCGGTCTGGAACTTGTTGGCCACCACGAGGAAGCGGACCTCGGGCTTCCCGAACTCCGCCGCCGTCTGCCGGTCGCTGATGACGCGCTCCTCGCCGGCGGAGTTCATGCCGGACTCGGTGTAGGACCGGCCGCCGTCGTTCACCGTGCCGGAGAAGGCGACGAGCGCCTTCCAGGGGTGGCCCCGCTCCCGGAGCGCGCGGTCGAGCGCGACCCGGGTGCGCACCGCGTGGAGGCGCGAACGGGTCACGATCATCGCCTTGGCGCGGCCGCCGATCTTCGCCGCGACCTGCGATGCGAAGTGCTCCACGGCGATGGCGGCCTTCTCGCCGACGGCGTGCGGGTGCAGCTCGACGAAGGACTTGAGCAGGGCGGTGGCCTTTTGCCGGTCGTAGCGCGGGTCGGCCTCGATGGTCTTCAGCAGGCGCCAGCAGGAGCGGTAGGTGGTGTAGCTCTTGAGCACATCGAGGATGAAGCCCTCCTCGATCGCCTGCCGCATGCTGTAGAGGTGGAACGGCCGGAACGTCCCGTCCGGCTGCTTCTCGCCGAACAGCTCCATCGTCTTCGCCTTCGGGGTGGCGGTGAACGCGAACATCGAGAGGTTCGGCTGCGGACCGCGCCGGCGGATCTCCGCGAGGACGAGGTCCTCGAGTTCCTCTTCCGGCGTCCCGGCGCCCGCTTCCTCGCGCTCGGCCTCCTCGAGGCTGCCCGCCGCGAGGACGGCCTTGAGGCTCTTGGTGTGCTCGCCGGACTGCGACGAGTGCGCCTCGTCCACGATCACCGCGAAGCGCTTGCCGGGGAGCTGCCCGATCTGCTCGGAGATGACGGGGAACTTCTGGAGGGTGGTGACGATAATTGTCCGGCCCGCTTCGAGCGCCTCGCGAAGCTGGCGCGAGGTGTGTTCGATGTTCTCCACCACGCCGAGCGTCTGCTCGAACTGGACGATGGTGGTCTGGAGCTGGCGGTCGAGCACGCGCCGGTCGGTCACCACGACCACCGAGTCGAAGACGCGCCGGTCCTCGTCGTCGTGCAGCACGGAGAGCTGGTGGGCGAGCCAAGCGATGGTGAAGCTCTTGCCGCTCCCGGCGGAGTGCTGGATCAGGGTGCGCCGGCCGGGGCCGCGGCGCCGCGCGTGGCGGACCAGCCGGCGCACGGCGTCGAGTTGCTGGTAGCGCGGGAAGATCAGGAAACGCCGGCCGGTCTTCCGGCCGCGGTCGTCCTCCTCCTCGATCTCGTGGATGAACTGGCGGATGAGATCGAGCACGCTGTCCCGCGCCCAGATGCGTTCCCACAGGTAGCGGGTCGCGTAGCCCAGCCGGGTGGGCGGGACCGGCGGGTTTCCGGCGCCGCCGTCGCGGCCCTGGTTGAACGGCAGGAAGCGCGTCTTCGGCCCGGCGAGCGCGGTGGTGACGAACACCTGGTCGGGGTCCACGGCGAAATGGGCGAGGCAGCGGCCGTAGGCGAGCAGCGGCTCCCGCGGGTCGCGGTCGGTGCGGTACTGGTGGATCGCGTCCCGCACGTCCTGGCCGGTGAACGGGTTTTTGAGCTCGGCGGTGAAGATGGGGATGCCGTTCAGGAACAGCGCGAGGTCGAGGCTCCGGCCGGTCTTCTCGCTGAAGCGCAGTTGGCGGACGACGGCGAAGAGGTTCGCGGCGTGGAGGCGCTGGGTCTCCTCGTTGAGGCCGCTCGCGGGGCGGAAATACGCGAGCCGGAAGCGGCAGCCCACGTCCCGGACGCCGCGCCGGAGCACGTCGAGCGCCCCGCGCCGGGCGATCTCGCGCGAGAGGCGGCCGAGGAAGCGGGGCCGGACGTTTTCGCCATAGTGCTGCCGCAGCCGTTGCCATTCCTCCGGCTGGGTGGCGAGGAGGAAGTCGAGGACGTCCGACGGGATCAGGCAGAGGGCGCGGTCGTAGTCCCGGGAATGGCGTTCGTGGTAGCCGCCGGGGGCGGGGTCGTCGTCGGACGGCGGGAGGGGTTCGGAGATGCCCCGGCGGCGGTGCGGCCGGGCGTCGGGGCCGTGCTGGAGGAGGGAGTACTCGATGGCGTCCTCGAACGCGCGTTCGGAGATGCCGAGTCTCATGCGGCTTCGGCGCGGATGTCGATCTTGCCGGTGACGGCGGCGGAGATGAGGGCGGTGCGGTACTCGTGGAGGAGGGTGATGGCCATCTGAACCTTTGCGATGAGCGCGTCCGTATTGGATGTTTGGCGGTCGAGGTAGTTGGCGATCACCCGCTGATCCTTCTTGGGTGGTTCAACCACGACGAGATCCTTGACCGCTTCCTGGGAAATGTTGCTGGCGAGGCCACCGCCCCCGCTGATCACGGATTCGATCTGCCAGCGGACAAGCCGTGAGTTCAGCGCATATCCAATGAAGTGGCGGTGTGCCCTTCTCGCGTTCGTGTGGAGTCGAAAAACCTTGTCGCATAACAGCAGGCGTGGACGGCATTCCCGTACTACCGCGACGGAACCCACAAGCTCTCGGGACCCACTCGCCCGTGACATGAGCACATCGCCAGCCTTGATTTCAAGAGATGGAAGGGGCTTGAGCCTCAAAGGTAGAGCCTTGTTCTCTGACTCCACGAACGCGCCCTGGTTGACACAGCCTGCCTTGAGAACTCCCCATTCATCGGCGTCGGCCTCACGGTTCTCGCATTCGGGACTCCATCCCTGTTCGATGTGACGCACGAGATGGCGGAGTCTCTTCACCGTCCAATGCGCCGGGATCGCGCCCAGCCACTTGATGCCGGAGTCCTTCATGGGCGCGTTCGGATCGATGCCCCGGGTGACCGCGCGCGTGATGAGCGCGGTGCGCTTTTCCTGAAGCAACTCGATCAGCCGCTCCTTCTTCGCCACCAGCGCATCAATCTTCACCGTCTCCCGATCGAGAAAGTTCGCGATGTCGCGCTGTTCCTCCAGAGGCGGCACCACCAGCGCGACGGACTCGAGATCTGCACTCGCCAGTTCCATGAAGGTGCTTCCCCGACCGGCGGCCTCAAGAACCGGCTTTGCGGCACGAACCTGAAAGTAGAAGTAGGTCTTACTGCTGGAGTCTCGAAACACAAGGGAGCGACAACCCTGATTCGTGCAGACGGGTGTGCCGGCAATTGCTAGATGGCCGATCGGCGCGCGGGTAGAAAGGACCAGAGTCCCGGCAGGGACCAACTGGGTGCCACAGCTCTCGTAGCCCTTGCGCGTGATGCACCGTCCCGGCTCAAAGAGCACCCTCTCCTCTATCTTGCCCAGGTCTTCGGGAGTCACCCACGGGATGTCCCCGTCCCAGTAGTCGGGTTCGCCACTCTTGGGCGTGGAACCGTTCACGACCCGAAACTGCCGTTTCAGGACCTTGGTTTCCCAATGCGACGGTATGCCGCTCATCCACTCGACGCCGGAGTCCTGGTATTCCGGGTATGGCCGGAAGCGCCGCACCCCGCGTCGATCATGCCTCGATCCGCGCATCATGCCCCGATCCATCATGCCTCGATCCGCGCATCATGCCCCGATCCATCATGCCTCGATATGGGGATCATGCCCCGATATCGGCCTCCGGCTTCGCGATCCGATTCTGTTTCCTGTTGTTCCCGATCGGGACCACCGGACCGATTGCCTACCGGTTCCAGGGCTCTTTTGGCCGGTTTCGGAGGCTTCCGACCCCGATTTCGCCGAACTGCCGGCCGTTTCGAGACAGCCGCTCTCCCCGTCTCCCCGAGTGCCCAACCGGCCCATCATGCCCCGATATCGCGTGATCATGCCTCGATATCGCCGATCATGCCCCGATTCGCGATCATGCCCCGATCCGTGTGGACATCCGGCTCAGCCACCGCCGGATCGCGTCCTCGTCACCCAGCGCGACGGGGTCATGCTTGCAGGGCCTCCAGTGCCGGACGGATGAGTGACTTGGCGCGGCAGATTTCGGCCGCCCGCCAAATCTGGCCGGAGGTCGCCTTGCGGTCGTAGAGCGTGTCGCGCAGGGCCTCAAGCGCTACGTCCAGGCCGACGATGCGACGGAAGCGGAAGCAGTCCACCACGGTGCGCGCCGGCGTCGTGATACGTCCGGGAACACCGTCGAAGGTGGCGCTCACGACCCCGTAGCGCAGCGAGGCTCCGGAGAAACGGACCACCCGAATCGGCAGCTCCGGAACGTGGGGCGCGCGGGCCTTGTGGGGGATGCCGATCCAGACCTTGCGAGGAAGCTGGGTACCGATTTCGTAGATGTCCAGGGCGGTCACCAGGCAGACGATGGCGCCCGGAACCCGCGCGCACACGGCCCCCTCGGTGTAGTGTTCGGTCAGTTCGGCGTCGGTGTTGCGATAGAGGCCGCGCGCCACGCGGTCAACCGATCCGTCGTCCATCAGCCGCCGCAGTGTGCGGGAGTCGAGGCCCAGATCGGCAGCCTCGCGGCGGCGGAAGAAGGTTCGTCCGGCAAGCCGCTTCGGGTGAGCCGGGTGCTCTGAAATGTCGGCAATTACGTGTGATTGCCGACGTTTTGAAACAGACATGCGGGAAGGATAGCCGGTTGGGAGTCATGTGTCAAAACGTCGGCATATATTGTTATTTGCCGACATATTGATGCAATGTTGCCGAGTCGTGTCTGATTCCTGAGAGGCTTCCGCGATCGCGAAGAGTCCCGGCCGGTCAATCAGGCCGGCACGTACCGTTCGACCCTGATCTCGTCCGCCCGGGCTCGCATGCACGATGCGTCGTGCCATGCCTGCAAACGGAGCAGCAGATCCATGCTCACGCCGAACGCCTTCTCCACCCGAAGCGCCATCTCCGGCGAGAGTGCGGTGCCGCCGTTCAGGAGTTCGGAAAGCGTCGTCTTCCGGACCCCGAGAATCTCGGCCGCCCGGGTGACGCTGAGCCCCAACTCCTCAATGACTTCCGCGCGGATGAAGTCGCCCGGGTGAGAAGGCGTCATGTTGATTCGGATTCCTTTGCCAGCCATCAGTGACGGTCCGAGAAGTCTAGGGACACCGGACGGGTGGGTCGGTGCGACATTCGGCGAGGGCTGACGCCAACCGGAGGGGTGTTGTGCGGTGCCGGCTGAAGCCGGCGTTCCCGGCCGGCGGCGTCATCCAGCCGGGACGGCGTCAGGCGGACTTGTAGCGTTTCCGGAGCCGCCCAATGACCTCCTCGGCGGGCTCGGTCTGACCGGCTTCGATCTGTCGGTCTCCCAGTTCGAGTATCTGGAGGAGGGCCTCGGCCTCCTGCTGTCGTTCCCGGCTCGCGGCGTCGTTCGCCGGGGCTTGGGCGTCCATGGTGGAAAACGATTCCGGTGGCGTGGGTTTTTTCTTCATGTGCAGGTGCTCGCCGTCGTCCGGTCCCGTCAGTTGTAGCGTAAATCGAAACTGCGGCAGATCGGTAGTAAACTGCGTATATGCCGCAGTCGTGGATTCCCCGGACGCTCGAACCGGTGCTCGACGGCCCGGCCGAAGCGCTCCGGCTCTTTCCCGTGTGGCTGCTGCTCGGGCCGCGGCAGGTCGGCAAGAGTTCCCTGCTGCATCGGTGCTCCAAGGGTCACGCCTTCGTCAACCTCGACGATCTCGAGGTGCGCGCACGGGCCACCGGCGATCCGGTCCTGTTCATGCGGGACCTCCGGCCGCCCTTCGTCATTGACGAGATCCAGTACGCGCCGGAACTGCTCAGTCCGATCAAGCGGATCGTGGACGAGGGCGCCCTGGAGCCCGGGGCGATCCGGCTGACGGGCTCCCAGAACTTCCGGGTGATGCAGGGCGTCACGGAAACGCTCGCCGGGCGGGTCGCGATTCTCAATCTCCTGGGGCTCACGGGGGAAGAAAAGAGGATCGTGGACCCGCTGACGCCGGGCGAGTACTTCGCCCGACTGCTGGAAACCGGTTTCCCCCGCCTGGCCGGCGTCCCCGAGGGCGCGGCCCGCGATCTCTACCTTTCGTCCTACGTCCAGACCTACATCGAGCGGGACGTGCGCGAGTTGCTCCGCATCGGCAAGCGCCGCGAGTTCGAGACGTTCGTCCGGCTGGCGGCGCTTCGTACCGGGCAGGTGGTGAACGTCCAGGACCTGGCCCGCGACGCGGGCGTCTCGCCGGCCACCGTCCGGGAGTGGCTCAGCCTGCTGGAGGACAGTTTCCTGATCCGGCTCGTCTCCCCGTATTTCACGAACCGGACGCGCCGGATGACGAAGAGCCCGAAGCTCTACTTCCTGGATGCCGGACTCGCCGCCTGGCTGGGCGGCTGGAGGACCGGCGACCAGGCCCGCCTGGGACCGATGGGCGGCGCCCTCTTCGAGACGCAGGTCTTCTCCGAGATCCTCCGCCGCTTTCGCCACCGGGCCGCCGAGGTCGAGATCCATTTCTGGCGCACCCGCGACGGACAGGAGATTGACTTCCTGGTCGAACACGCGGGCAAGGTCTGGCCGGTCGAGGTGAAGCTCGGCTCTCCGCGGGCCGGGCGCCTTCCGCGGCTCGATCGGATCGGCGGCCCGAACTGGCAGGCCGGCCAGCTCGTCTCCCTCGCCGCGCCGGAAGAACCGGTCCGCATTCGCGCGGACTGGACTCTCTCAACCCCGTCGGCGCTCGAACTTGGCTGAGCGCCGGCGGTTGCGCGTTGACGCTTCGTCAACACCCGGAAAACGACGCAAACGGCTTGGAGCGCCGGCTTCAGCCGGCACTGCACGACGCTCGACAGCCGTATTGCGCCGGGGCCGGTTGGTCGCGCCATCCTGGCCGGGGCGCGCCGCGCCGCTGCGGCCCTGCGGGCCGCGTGCCGGCTGAAGCCGGCGTTCCAAGCCGGAGGCAATGTGCGCTGGTTGACGTCTCGCGTGGCAGGGACAGGAATCAGGTCGCCATGCCCTGGAGCATGGTGACGATGTCCTGTTCCACCTGCTGGATGTCGGCTTCGATGTCCTCCAGCGGGCGGGGCGGGCGGTACTCGTAGAAGGTGCGGTTGAAGTTGATCTCGTAGCCGACGAGGCCGACCTGGCCGTCGTGGGGGTCGCGGCGGGTCTCGTCAATCCAGGCGTCGGGGACGTGGGGCCGCACCTCGCGCTCGAAGAACGCCTCGATGTCCTCGCGGAGCGGGACGTTCTCCGTGTCGCGGAGGTCCGGGTCGGGCTCGGGGCGGCCCTCCGGGTCCCGGCAGACCGCCGCCTGCTCGTTGCGCGCGGAGAGCGCGGCGAGGACCGCCTTGCGGAGGGGCGCGGGGAGCTTCAGCTTCGCTTCCTCCGCCGCCTGCGACAGCGCCGCGTCGAACTCGGCGCGGTCGAGGAAGAGCCGGTCGGGCAGGGTGCGGAGCATCGCCCGGATGGCGTCCTGCCGGGCGCGGCCCGCCTCCTCGTCCTTCGCCCGGGCCTCGCCCCGCTTGCGGGAGACGGCGAGGTTGGCGAACGGCTTCCGCTCGTCGAGCCGGGCGATCCGCTCGGGGCTGGCCCGGAAGTCGAGCCGGAGCGGGCGCTCGACGGTGATCTTGCGGTAGCCGAAGTGGGTGGTCGGGTAGATGCGGCTGACGACGGCCTCGCGTTCCCCGCCGCCCTCGGGGACCGAACGCTGCGCGCCGTCCTCGAAGTCGGCGAGCAGGCGCAGCACGTCTTCCTTGCGCTCGAAGGGGACCTCGCGGCGCTTGGCGCCGAGGCTCTTGCGGAGCGGCGTCCAGAACGAGGTCGCGTCCACGAGCTGGACCCGGCCCTGGCGTTCGGGCCGCTTCCGGTTGGTGAGCACCCAGACGTAGGTCGCGATGCCGGTGTTGTAGAAGAGCTGCTCGGGCAGCGCGATGAGCGCTTCGAGGAGGTCGTTCTCGAGGATCCAGCGGCGGATCTCGCTCTCGCCGCTGCCGGCGTCGCCGGTGAAGAGCGGCGAGCCGTTCATGATGATGGCGACCCGCGAGCCGCCCTCGGACGGCGCCTTCAGGTGGGCGAGCATGTGCAGGAGGAAGAGCAACTGGCCGTCGCTGATCCGCGGCAGGCCCGGCGCGAAGCGGCCGGCGGCGCCCCGGTCGTGCTCGGCCCTGACGGCGTCCTGATCGCGCTTCCAGTCCTTGCCGTAGGGGGGGTTGGCGATCAGGTAGTCGAAGGCCGCGGCGCCGTGCCGGTCGTTCGCGAGCGTGCTGCCGTAGAGGATGCGCTCCGCGTCGCGGCCGTCCTCCGACTTCATGAAGAGGTCGGACTTGCAGATGGCGAAGGTCTCCGGGTTCACCTCCTGGCCGAACAGGTGCACGTCGGCGTCCGGGTTCACGGCGTCGCTGCTGCGCTCGCCGTCGCGCGTCTCCCCGGCGGTGATGTGCTCCTTGGCGATGGTGAGCATCCCGCCCGAGCCGCAGCAGGGGTCGCAGACGCTCAGCACCACGCCTTTCGTGCGCAGCCGCTCCTCGTCGCCGGCTAGCAGCAGGTCCACCATGAGATGGACGACGTCGCGCGGGGTGAAGTGCTCGCCGGGGTTCTCGTTCAGCGCCTCGTTGAACTTGCGGATGAGCTCCTCGAAGATGGTGCCCATCGTGGGGTTGTCCACGGCGTCCGGGTGGAGGTCCACCTTCGGGTCGCCGAACCGCTGCACGACCTGGAACAGGAGACCCGCTTCGTCCAGCTTGGAGATCGTGTTGTCGAAGTCGAAGCGGTCCAGCACCTCGCGCATGTTGGGGCTGAACCCGGCGATGTAGCGGCGCAGGTTGTCCGCGAGCTGGGGGGCGTCGGCGAGCAGCTTCGGGAAGTCGTATTTCGAGGTGTTGTAGAAGGCGAAGCCCGAGGCGTTCCGGAGCAGGTGGTCGAGGTTCCCGATCCGGTTCTGGTAGCGGGCCTGGACCTCCAGAACCCTCGGCTTCGTGGGGGCGAGCACGCAGTCGAGGCGGCGCAGCACGGTGAGCGGCAGGATCACGTCCTGGTACTTGCCGCGCTTGAAGGTGTCGCGGATCAGGTCCGCCACGCCCCACAGGAAGCTGACGATCTGGCTGTGGTTCATGGGGCGATTCCCTCTTCGAGCGCCTCGAGATACCCGTCGTAGGCGAACAGGCGGTTCCGGCGCTTCCCAGTGAGTTCCCGGGCGATTCCGTATTCCACCAGCGTGTCCATGGCGGAGGCCGCCGTTCCGTAGGCCAGGTGGGTCCGTGCGCAGGCGGCCCGCAGCGAGAGGATGGGACGCTCCTTCAGGGCGTCGTGAACGCGGATCGCCGAACTCGCGCGCCGGCCCGCCTTCCGCGCCAGCCGGTCCCGGTCGTCCTGGAACATCCGCGAAAGTCGCCCGGCCGTGGTGATGGCGTGTTCCGAGACCTGTTGCACTCCTTCCAGGAAGAACCCGATCCACGCTTCCCAGTCGCCGGTCCGCCGGACGTCGTTGAGCAGCTCGTAGTAGGTCGCCCGGTGCTGCTTGAGATACAGGCTCAGGTAGAGAAGGGGTTGCCGGAGCACCCCGGCCTGACACAGCAGCAGCGTGACGAGCAGCCGGCCGATCCTGCCGTTTCCGTCGAGAAACGGGTGGATCGTCTCGAACTGCACATGGGCGAGCCCCGCCCGCACCAGCGCCGGGAGATTGTCGGTTTCGTCGTGGAGGAACCGCTCCCATGCGCTCATGCAGTCCGGCACGGCGTCCGCCGGAGGGGGGACGAAGTGGGCGTTGCCGGGCCGGGCGCCGCCGATCCAGACCTGCGAGCGGCGGAACTCGCCGGGGTCCTTGTCGCTGCCCCGGCCGTGGGCCAGCAGGACGCCGTGGATTTCCCGGATCAGGCGGTTCGAGAGGGGGAAGTCCTGGAGGCGTCCAAGGCCGTGGTCGAAGGCCGCCACGTGGTTCGAGACTTCGCGGACATCGTCGAGCGGCGCTCCCGGAGCTTCCTCCAGTTCGAACAGCAGGAGGTTGGACAGCGTGGACTGGGTCCCCTCGATCTGTGACGACAGCACGGCCTCCTTGCGCACGTAGGAGTAGAGGAACAGGGCCGGGTTCGGGAAGAGTCCCGAGATGCCGTCGAGGCGTCCGAGGGCGAGACCCGCGCCTTCGAGCGCCCGCGGCAGTGGTCCGTCGAGCCGGAGGGGCGGATCCGGCGGCAGGGGCGCCGGCACGAAGGCGCGAACCGCTTCACCGGTGGTGGCGATGGTCCGGTACGAGCCGGTTGTCCGCTGCATCGTGGGTTCTTTTCCTGCGTCGAGTTCTGGAATAACGGATCTCGTTATTTCAATCAGACCGGGAAAAAGGGAATAACTATTCCGAGTCGAAAGTCACAGGGATTGAAATAAGAGAATTCCTTATTTCAACCAAGGATTGTATCTTGGAATAGGAAAAAGATTCAGAGCAGTCGTTGAAATAAGGGAAAGCCTTATTTCAACAAACGCTTCGATTCTGGAACAAGGGTGTTCGGAATCCCTTCGAACCGAACCGGGACCGAAACTCCCGGTGTTACGTCGCCCTATGACGTTGCGCCAATGTGTGTGGCGTTGCGCCATACGGCGTGGCGTTACGCCACGGGGCGAATCAGCGATGGGAGTTTCGTCCCCTCCGGGGGACGATGCCGGTCTGAAGACCGGCGCTCCGGGCTGACGCTCACTCTTGCGCGGTTTTCCGGGCGGTCCCTATACTCGTTCCCTCTCACCATTGAAGGACGGAGATCCTCGTGCACCCGGGAGGTGGCTGATGCGCAGACGATTTACCAGGCTCGCGGTCTTCGGGATCGCGGCGGCGCTGGCGGTTCCAGCCGGCGCGCAGGAACTCAGGGGCCGGCTGGTCGGGACGGCGAGCGACGCGACCGGAGCGGTGCTTCCGGGCGTGACGGTCACCGCCTCCAGTCCGGCGATGATCCAGGACCAGGTGGCGGTCACCGGCGGCCAGGGGACCTACGTGTTCCCGGCGCTGCCCACCGGGGTGTACACGGTCACCTTCTCCCTCGGCGGCTTCAGCACGGTGGTCCGGGAGAACATCCAGATGACCCTGAACACCACCCTGACCGTGAACGCCACGCTCGAGGTGGGGACGCTCGAGGAGACGATCACGATCACCGGCGAGGCGCCGGTGGTGGACGTGAAGACCACCGCCACCGGCGTGAACTTCACCGAGGAACTCCTCGAGGACATCCCGAACGCCCGGGACATCTGGGCGGCGATGGCGCAGGCCCCCGGCTTCCAGATGGAGGGCTACGACGTGGGCGGCTCGCACACCGGCACCCAGACCGGGTTCCAGGCGTTCGGGTTCGGCGACCAGCACCGCACCCTGCTCGAAGGCATCAACGTCACCGAGACCACCTCGGGGAACGCCGGCTACTTCGACTACGGCAGCTTCGAGGACTTCCAGCTCGGCGGCTCCGGGAACATGGGCGAGACCCACGGGCTCGGCGCCTTCTTCAACCTCACCGTGAAGTCCGGCGGGGACCGTTTCAACGGCGACATCTACGTGGACTTCGAGAACGACTCCACCGTCGGCGACAACGTCCCGGACGCGCTCCGGACCGGCGGCGGCACGCAGGGCCCCTACAAGGCGGGGTCCAAGGGACTCGAGGCCGGCAACCCGATCACGCTGCAGAGCGACATCAACATCGGGATCGGCGGACCGCTCTATCCGGGCAAGGCGTGGTTCTACGCCGGCTACCGGCTGAACCACCAGGAGAAGCTGACCATCGGGAACCCCGATCCGGCGACCACGCAGCTCGGCAACTGGACCGCCAAGGCGACCTACCAGCTCACCGACTCCAGCCAGTTGATCGGTTTCTTCAACCGGCGCACCAAGCTGCAGGCGGAGCGGAACCTGGGTCCCTCGGTGCCGCTCGACGCGGCCTGGTACCAGAGTTCGGTGAACAAGCCGATGAAGTTCGAGTACACGAACGTGGTCACCGAAAAGGTCTTCCTGAACCTGCAGCTCAGCCACTGGATCAACCAGTTCCCGCTCTTCCCGACCGCCACGAAGTCGGAGAGCGTCGAGGGGCTGCCCGCCGGCCGGCTCGAGGTGAATACCGGGGACCTCACGAACGCGAACAGCTACTACCACCTCCGCAACGTCACGAAGCCGCAGATCTCCGGCAACCTGACCTACTTCGCCGACGACTTCGCCGGGCAGCACACCTTCAAGATCGGAACCGAGATCTACCGGGAGCGCCGCAAGTTCCTGCGGATGCAGCCGGAGGACATCTTCTACCGCGACGTTGACGGCGTCCCGAGCGAGGTGGACATCTACAACACCCCGAACACCGGCATCAACGACATCTTCCTCACCTCGGTGTACGCGCAGGATTCCTGGACGCTCAACAACCGGCTGACCCTGAACCTCGGCTTCCGGTTCGACCGCTACAAGATGGGATGGCCGGACAACTCCCTTTCGCCCACCCATTCGGACATCTTCCCGCCGCTCGAGGTGTCGCAGCGGGATGTCCTGACCCTCTCCAACATCGGCCCGCGCCTCGGCGCCGCGTTCGATCTGACCGGACAGGGCGAGACGGTGCTGAAGCTCTTCTTCGGGCGCTTCTACTGGAACCCGAGCACCACCATCGTGGACGACGAGAACCCGGTGGGGCAGGCGGCGTTCCGCTACGCGTTCAACGACCTGAACGGGAACCGGGTGCTCGATCCCGGCCCGAGCGGTGGGCTGGCCGATTCACCGGAACTGGGCGACAAGCTGAGAACGCTGGGCGGCGCCGGGTTCGTGACCGTGGACCCGGGCCTGACGAACGCCTACGGCCACGAGATGTCGGCGCATTTCGAGCAGCAGATCGCGGACAACTTCTCCTTCCGGGGCTCCTACGTCCACAAGAACTCGCGGAACGGCTACGGGATCGTGGACCTGAACCGCGCCTTCGCCTACGGCATCCCGTACACCTGGGAGGATCGCGGGCCGGACAACGTCGCGGGCACCGGCGACGACCAGACGATCCAACTCACCGACCGGCAGCCCGGGATTCCGGAGGACCGCCGGTACGTGAACCCGGGCGCCTACGGGCTTCCTGACCCGGACGGCAACTACCACACGGTGGAAGTGGCGCTGAACCGCCGGTTCGCGGACCGCTGGATGTTCCTGACCTCGTTCCTCCACACCTGGGCGAACGCCTACATGAGGACCACGTCCTCCGGGAGCGTGCGGGCGGCCGCCCGCTTCGACTTCGTCGAGGGCACGACCTACGAGTGGCGGGCGAACCAGTCGCTCCGGCTGGGGCCGATTGACACCACCTACTGGAACTACAAGCTGGTGGCGCGCTACATCTTCCCCTACGACATCGGGGTGAGCGCCTCCTACAAGCTCCAGAGCGGGTATCAGACCGGCCGCCGGGTCAGCGTGCGGCTGCCGAACGCCGGGACCGAGCGGGTGATGCCGGACGGCTACAACGACCGCGCGCCGAACGTCGGCATCTTCGACATGCGCGCCGAGAAGTCGTTCAACATCATGGGAGGGGCGACCATGGCCCTGCTGTTCGACGGCTTCAACCTGACCAATAGCGCCACCGTCCTGAACTACCGGACCATCGGGGGCTCCCGCTACAACGAGATCATCGCGATCCTCGACCCGCGGGTCTTCCGCCTCGGCGTCCGGATCGAGTTCTGATCGGGTCCTGACCCACGCGGGGCGCCGGCCTGCGGGCCGGCGCCCCTTTTTGGTTGGGCTTGGACCGCCGGTCTCCAGACCGGCACGCGCGGTGCTCCGCACGGCGCACGTCACCACGTCACGCGAGCAGGGTGGCCCCACCTCGGCGTGAAGCTCAAGCGCGGGGGCGGGCACGTACACTCGAACCCGTTCCCATCGAGGAGAGACCCATGAAGCAGCACGAAGACCGCAGCGCATTGAATCGGCGACGCTTCCTTCAGACCGCGACTGCCGGGGCGGCCGCCGGATTGGCCGCGCTTCCCGGGGCCGGCGCGCCCGCGAGTCCGCTCCGTCAGCCGGGTTCGCCCGGAGTGGGCTTCAACCCGGCTGATCCGCTCGGCGTCCGGTCCAGCTTTCCGGTCACCGAGGAACTCGCCTACCTGAACAACGCCGCCGTGGGGCCGCTGCCGATACCCGTCCGCGACGCCCTCCACGCCTACGCGGACAACAAGACGCTCCGCCGCGACGGCGCGTCGGGCGGCAAGGCGGTGGCGGGCGCGCGCTCCCGCTTCGCCGGCCTGTTCGGCGTCGATGAGGACGAGGTCGCCCTCCTCTACTCCACCAGCGGGGCCGAGAACATCATCGTGAACGCGATGGAGTGGCGGCCGGGCGACAACGTGGTGGTGGACGAGTTGCACTTCGTCACCACCTTCGTGCTCTACCGGGAGCTCGAGCGCCGGGCGGGGGTCGAACTGCGGATCATCCCGTCACGGGACGGGGTCGTGACGGTCGACGACTTCGCCGCCCGGACCGACGACCGGACGCGGCTCCTCAGCGTGGCCTGGGTGTCCAACCGCAACGGCTTCCGCTACGACCTGCCCCCGCTGGCCGACCTCGCGCACGCCCACGGGGCCTACCTCTACGCCGACGCCATCCAGGCGTGGGGCACGTTCCCCACCAACCTTCACGAGGAGAAGGTCGACTTCGCCTGCGGCAATGGCTACAAGTGGCTGCACGCGGACTTCGGCTGCGCACCCTTCTACGTGCGCCGCGAGCACCTGGACTGGATGACCGCCGACCGGCACGGACATTTTCAGGTCGCCGAGTCGCTGCCCGGGAATCGCTTCCGCCTCAAGACCAGCGCTGGAAAACTCGAATACGGGGGCCCGGCCTACGGTCCGGTCGCCGCGATGGACGCCGCGCTCGCGTTCCTCGGCGAGGTGGGGGTCGACCGCATCGCCGCGCACACGCAGGCGCTCGCGGGCGAACTGCGCGAGGGAGCGGCGGCGCTCGGGATGCGGATGTTCACTCCTCCGAAGAACCCCTCCGCGATCGTCAGCTTCTACCACGGGCTCGATCACGAGCGGCTGAGCCGGGCGCTCGCCGACGAGGGCGTGGCGATCACCTTCCAGGAGGACGGAGCCCTGCTCCGCGCCGGCGTCGGGATGTTCAACAGCCGCGACGACGTCGACCGGCTGCTGGGGGTGATCCGCCGGCTGGTCTAGCCCGGCCGCCGGTCAGCCCGCGAACCGCGCCAGCCCGAAGAAGGCTTCCTTCTCGCGTTCCCCGAGCGCCTGCCCCGCCAGCATCTCCCCGAGCGACGCGCCCAGCTTGTAGCCGTGGCCGGATCCGCCGCCGGCGATCCAGACGTTGTCCGCCTCCGGATGGGTGTCCACGATCAGTTCCCCGTCGGCGCTCTGCTCGTACTGGCAGACGCGCGCCTCGATCAGCGGCGCTCCCCGGAGCCCCGGGAAGCGGTGCTCCATGTACTCGCGCGCCTCGCGGATGCCCTTCGCCGAGGGGGTGCGGTCACCGTCGGTGGGGTCGAAATCGGCGCCGCGCCGGTCATCCGCGATCTTGAAGCCCCGGAAACGGGTCGCCGGGATGCCGTAGAACGGGCCCTCGATCCAGGTCGGGAACTCCTCCTCGGTCAGGTCGGCGCGGCCCGCCGGGGGGCCGAAATAGAAGACCTCCTGCCGGGTGGGGCGGACGAGCGGCGGATCGAACTCCGGGAAGAGCTTCGCGAGCCACGGCCCGCAGGCGAACACGAAGAGGTCGGCCTCGACCGTGCTGCCGTCCGAGAGGCGGATCTCCCGCATCCGGCCGCCGTCCATCCCGCCCGGCGCCGCCTCCGCCCGCCGGAAACTGCCGCCCTCCTCCTGGAACTCCCGGAGCACCCGTTCGCATCCGCGCCGGGCCAGCAGGTAGCCGGCGTTTCGTTCGAACACGCCGTAGGAGAGGCCCTCGGGGTTGATCTGGGGGAAGCGGCGGGCCAGCTCGTCGCCGTCGAGTTCCTCGACCGGGATGCCGAGTTCCCGGAGGATCGGCACCGCGGCCTTGGTGTACTCGTTCTCCCCGGCCCGCATCCGCAGCATGCCGATGGGAAAGAGCAGCCGGTCGTTCCAGCGCGCCTCGTACTCGTTCCAGATCTCGTGCGCCCGGGCCACCATCGCGCTGTAGATCCGCCGCGACCCGTAGGAGGCCCGGATCAACCGGCTCTCGCCCCCCGAGCTCGCGCGGGCGTTGCCCGCCCCCCACGCATCCACGAGCGTCACCTCGGCGCCCGCGCGGCGGAGCCAGAGCGCCGTCCAGCCGCCGAAGGCGCCGGCCCCGATCACGGCGGCGCGGACGCCGCTTCCGGCTTGTGGCGGGCTCGTGGCGGGTGTGGCCTCTGGTGTCCCGGTTTCGCCGGCTCCGTTCCCGCAGGCGCCGAACACGGCGGCGCCGGCGAGCCCGGCGGTGATCGCCTCGCGGCGGGAAATGCGGCGTTCGCTCGTCATGTTCGGATCATACGTTCGGGCCAGTTGGGCGCACCGGGCGAGCGGGTGCAGATGGAGATCGAAACGGGATGTCCTATGCGCGCGAGCGGAATTCGCGGATAAGCGTGTGCCTGACGAGTTCGTGCAGGTTCTGGAGCGTGAACACCTTCCCCCGGGTGGCGAGAAGCAGTTTCTTCATGTCCTCCCGCCGCACGCCGAAGCCTCGCCCGGCGATGCACGCCACGACCTCGAATCTCGGTTGGGCGCTCGGCTGACCCTCCACGCTGAGGGTGGCCAGGTGCTGCACACGGGTGATCTTGTCGCGGGCCGTTCCGTCGTCTTCGGTGAGTTTGGCCTCGATGACGACCTGCGGGTTGAACTCGCTCGGAACGATGAAGTCCGGGGTCTGGTCGAAACCGGGGACACGCTCGGCTCTTCCGGTCCGGCGAAAGCTGATCCCGGCTCGCGTCAGGATTTCGTCAATGGCGTTCTCGACGATGTCGCCGATGAGTTCACTCACGGAGTCCCGATGCCCGGCGAACGGCCGGCCCAGCAGCCGTTCGTAGAGCAACATGGAGTACGGCGCTCCCAGATCCGCGAGCGATTGAACGCTGGGCAGTCCCGCCTTCGTATCGGCCTTGTCGAGACGATGAAGCGTGTCAGGCGGCGTGTCCGGCGCTCCCGACTGAAGGAAATGGCACGCGGTGCTGACCAGCGCGTGAACCCGCGCCTCGGTCACGCCGCCGTTCCGGCTCAGCGCGACCTCCGGTTGCATCCGGATGTCCCGGTCAATGGCTCGCGCGGCTCCCTGCGTGACGGCAACTCCGGTGTGGCGGGTCGCGCAGTAGGCCCATTCGGGCGGGGTGAGACCCAACATGCAGCGCAGGACGATCAGGGAGATCGGATGGTCGAAGACGACTGGTGCGATTCGATCCGGAGTGACGCAGCGGAATCCGTCGGTGGCTCGTTTCAGCGCCTCGTAGCCGCCCTCGAATACGGCGAACTCCACGAAACCCCTTCCTTTCGGCATGACCAGAAAGTCCGACTCCAGAGAGCCGAACACCGCATCTACATGAGCATCCAGATCTCCTCGGAGTTCATCGAAGGCGACCTCAAAAGGAAACGGCAAGCTCAGCCTCCTTGCCGGCGTTCGCCGGTGGGTGCAACAGCCCGGGCCGACGCATGGCTGCCTGACTTCCGAGCGTCCGTTTCGCCAACATGTCCGGATCCCCACAGAAACGGACGGCCTCGCCGAACCGCGAGAGTTTGTCGCCCGTCGCCAGTTCGCGCTCCCAGGTCTCCCGAAGCCGCCACACCGCCATGCGGGTCAGGTGGCCGAAGACGACGCAGCGCGTGTCGCCGTAGGTCGGCTTCCTGCCGCCGGAGGCGAGGAGAGCGAGGTCCGCGCCCGCGATCTCGATGAGTTGTTCGGCGTCGTCGAACAGCCACCGCGCCGGAACGGATCCCGACGCGCGGCAGACGAAGACGGTGTCCACGATGGAAGAGGTGGTCCCGTGGATGTGGATGGAGCCGCCCATCTCGGCGGGACAGGGCAGCGATGCGGAACACACGAGCCCGGCATCGAGAATCGCCGCGCCCACCGCGCCGTAGGTCTCCAGGCGGTTGTGGTGGTAGGTGAACGCGAGCGGTCCGCCCGGCTTCAGCGCGCGGGCCACTCGCGAATAGACGCCGGACAGGCCCTCGGCGAAATGCTCCAGACCGCGGCCCTCGGTCACGTTCCCCGCGACTTCGGTCGGTGACCTCGTGGACTCCCGATGGAAGCCGCTCGCGCCGTTCCCCGCGAGTCGGCGGAGCCAGACGTAGCAGAAGTCCATCAGTTCGGCGTACTGGACGTTCCCGAAGTAGGGAGGGTCGGTGAAGACCGCGTCCAGTGGCTCGGGGCCGAACTCGTGCTCCGTTGCGCTCGCGCATTGGATCCTGACGTCCCGGCGACGGCCGCGCCGTTCCTCGCCGATCCATTCGTTGACCGGGACGCGATGGTTCTGCGCCCCGTTGCGCTCGACCTCGAAGGGAGCATCGCAGTAGTCCTTCGCGCTCCGGTACTTCTGGACGATATTGGCCCAGCCGCCGGACCCGACTGGGGCGCCGGCGCGGCCGGGGATCCCCAGGATGTTGGACTCGCACTGCACCAGGCCGACCGGAAAGCCGTGCACGGAGAAGATGTCCAGCGCCTTCAGCGCGCTGGTGTCATAGCGGCACAGCATGTTCTGGTAGCGCAGGAGGTCCGAGAGGTTGGTCGCCAGCGCCCGCCGGATGCGGTCGTCCGGCACCTCCCGGATCAGGCGGCAACTCAGTTCGAGGCCGAGAAGCTGGCGCGGATTGAAGAGGTCCCGGTAGCGCGCGTATCCCCAGCGGTGCAGGCGGTCGGTTTCGTCGCCGGGCGGGATCTTCTGGTCGGGGACGAAGCGGGGCGTCAGGCGGTTCCAACGCTCGGTCGCCCGCTCCATCCGGTCGAGATCGCGCTCGTCGGGCTTCTTGAAGAAGCGGCCCCGGTGCCCCGATTTTCGATGCGGGTTGTGGTACTCGATGGCGAAGAGTCGGTGCGCGGGAGGCCGGCCGCCGCCTTCGGGATAGCGATTCGAGTGGCCGCAGTGCGGGCAGCCGCAGCGGCCCCGGCGCGCGTCCCCGTGCTCCTTGAGTGACGATCCGCAGCCGGTGCAGGGGGCCGGGTTGCGGCGGTCCGACACTTCGGCGAGGTCACCGCACACAGCGCACACCAGAACGTGCGCGGGATGCCGGCGGTTGGCCGCGACGAGATAGCCGGGGAACAGGTCGAAGGTTCGACCGCAACTCTCGCAGTTCCGCTGTTTCACCCAGAGGAAGGACTTCACGGGGACGTCCGGGTCGCCGTAGCGGGGGCAGGATGTCCGGTAGTAGGGATCCAGTTCGGTGCGCAAGGCGTCCATCAACTCGGTCGCGGTGCGCCGGTAGGCCCGAACGTCGAGCCGCTCGATCTCCTCGCGGACGATCCAGGCGGACATCGGGTTGATGTCGAGACCCTCCACGTCGCAGCCCAGCCGGTTCGCCTCGATCAGTGGCGTGCCGCCGCCCATGAAGGGGTCGGCGATGCGGACGCCCGGGAGGTCGTTCGCCCGGTAGAAGGTCTCCGGGAGGCGCCCGTCCCCGAACTCGGCGAGGATCAGCCCGCGAAACAGCGTGCCCGGACGGCGGGCGAACCACTTGTGGACGCCGATGACGGGGCGGTAGTTCTGCTGGATCTGCTTTTCGCGGAGCGCCAGTCGGGCGATGAGCGGAACGTCGAATCGCTGCTCGATGCTCACGTCCGGAAGCCTTCCGGATCGACGATAGCGCCGGCGTTCGTGGCGAACCGGGCCAGGCCGAAGAAGGGTTCCTTGGCGCGCTGGCCGAGTGCCTGTTCGGCCAGCATCTCGCCGAGGGCGGGTCCGAGCTTGTAGCCGTGGCCGGAGCCGCCGCCGGCGATCCAGGCATTCGGCGCCTCGGGATGGGTGTCCACGATGAGGTGGCCGTCGGCGCTCTGTTCGTACTGGCAGACGCGCGCCTCGATCAGGGGGGCGCCGCGCATTGCCGGGAAGCGGCGTTCCATGTAGGTGTGGGCCGTGTGGATGGCTTCCGGCGAGGGGGTCCGATCTCCGTTCGTCGGATCGAACGGGGCGCCGCGGGAGTCGTCCGCGACCTTGAAGCCGCGGAAGTTGCTGCCGGGCACGCCGTAGAAGAGGCTCGCGCCGGTCTCGACCCAGACCGGCAGCTCGGCGTCGGTCAGGTCGGGGCGGCCGGGCGGGGTGCCGAAGTAGAGGATCTCCTGGCGGGTGGGGCTCACGAGCGGCGGATCGAAGCCGGGGAAGAGCTCGGCGAGCCAGGGGCCTCCGGCGAAGACGAAGAGGTCCGCCTCGATGGACTCGCCGTCCCCGAGGCGGATGTCGCGCAGCGCGCCGTTCGCGATGGTTCCAGCCTCCGCCTTCGCCTGGCGGTACTCCCCGCCCTCGGCGAGGAAGCCCTCCAGCACCCGCTGGCACCCGCGGCGGGCGAGGAGGTAGCCCGCGCTCTGCTCGTAGAGGGTGTACGCGATGCCCTCCGGGTTGATCTGGGGGAAGCGGCGGCCCAGTTCCTCGCCGGTGAGTTCCTCGAAGGGGACGCCGAGGTCGCCGAGGATCGGGACGGCGTCCGTAGCGTAGGGATCCTCGCCGTCGCTCATCCAGAGCGCGCCGGTCTCGAAGAAGAGCCGGTCGTTCCAGCGCTCGCCCGCGTCCTTCCAGAGTTCGAGCGCCCGCACCACCATCTCGGAGTAGATGCGGTCGGGCCCGTAGGTGGCGCGGATGACGCGGGTCTCGCCGCCGGAGCTCGCGCGGGAGTTCCCCGGTCCCCAGGCGTCCACCAGGGTGACCCGCGCTCCCCGCCGGAGGAGTTCGAGCGCCGTCCAGCCGCCGAAGGCGCCGGCCCCGATCACGACGGCGCGGACTCCCGATCCGGACTGCGAGGCGGTGCCGCTGCCGGCCGCCGGCGACTCCGCCGTTCCGCCGCTGCCGGTCCCGCAGGCGCCGAGCGCCGCGGCGGCGCCCGCGCCGGCGAGCCCGGTGGCGATGACCTGACGCCGCGTGATCCGTCGCTCGGTCATGACCGACCGATCCTAACCGGTATTCCCCATTCTTGGAGGTACTGCCGAGTTCCGGCAGTTCGCTTTGAAGGCGACAATCGTGGTGCGTTTTGCCCGCTTCCGGCGGTCGGCGCCGGTGTGAAGTCCCCAGTGGGAGAAATCTCCATGATCGGGTCCTCCGGCACACCCCGCCGGTCATGAAATGGCGGAACGGCTGGGAGCGCCGGTGTTCACACCGGCACAGCGAGCCGAAGGCTCGCGGATGTCGTGCCGCTGTTCGTGGTGTTGCACCGAGAGGAAAGCACGATCGCGCAGATCAGCGACGTGCCGTGCGCTGCTGCGCAGCGCGTGCCGGTGTGAACACCGGCGCTCCCAGCCCGCGGCGCCATTGCGGTAGCCGGCGGACCTGCACTCTTGCAGCAACTGGCCGCCATTCCCGGGGCAGCGCTCCGTCAGAACGAGAAAAACCGGCTGGACGCTGGCCCGGTGGGCGTTCCGCACGCGATGTGGACGGCGTCGCGGAGGACCGCGGCGGCGGTGGGGATCGCGTCGCCCTCGGTGGCGACGAGCCGCTGGGTGGAGAAGAGGTCGGTCTCCCATTCCACCGCCATGTCGAGCGTGCCGATGCCGCCGAAGAAGCTCGCGCGGGGGACCGCCACCGGCGCGACCGTCATCCGCACCGCGTCCCCCTCGGGGACGGCTTCCGCGAGCAGGCGGACCACCTCGTCCGGGGCGGGCTCCGGCGCGGCCTCGATCCCGGTGCGGACGACCTCGGCGAGGGACGCCTGCTGGCGCATGACCGTGCGCACCAGGATCAGCAGCTTGAGCGCGGTGTCGGTGCCGTTCAGGTCGTTCGTGGGGTCCGTCTCGGCGATCCCGCGGCGCTGGGCCTCGGCGACGGCCGCTTCGAGGGTGAGCCCCTCGGCCATCCGGCCGAGGACGAGGTTGCTGGTGCTGTTGAAGACGCCCCGAACCCGCCGGAACTCGGCCGCCACCAGGTCGCGGCGGCCGGCGTTCACCACCGGGAGGCCGCCGCAGACGGTGGCGCTCCAGCCGAAACCCGCGTCGTTCTCCGCCGCCAGCGCCTCGATCTCGTCGAACGCGAGCGCGATCGCCGACTTGTTGGCGAAGACGACCGAGGCGCCCCGGCGCAGGGCCGCGCGGGCGGCGCGGAGCCCGATGCCGCCCGTCTCGATGTCCATCGAGGCGGCGTCGAGCAGGATGCCCCGCGGTCCGGCCGCCGCCAGCGCTTCCTCCAGCGGGACGGGCGCGGCGCCGGGGATCTCCCGGAGCTTCCGGCCTCCGGCCTTCGCCTCCAGCATGGCGCCGGTGGGAAGGCGGCCTCCCGCGGCGTCCGGTCCGAGGATGAAGCCGCTCCGGTCGGCGCAGGCCGCGACAGGGAACGTCACCCCGTAGCGGTCGGCGAGGGTTCCGGCCTTCCTGGCGAGGATGCCGAGCAGCTCGCGGTGGACGTTCCCCATCCCCAGCAGGACGAGGGGATGGGAGGTGAGGTCGTTGGGGTCGTTCTCGGGGGGCGTTCGCATGGGGGACTCTCCCCGGGGACCCTACTCCGCGGCGGCGGGGGCGCGGGCGGCGCGCAGGCCCTTCCAGACGCTGCCGCAGAGGACGAGCAGCAGCAGCGCGATGGGGAAGCCGGTGGTGAGGGCGGCCGTCTGGATCGCCACCAGCCCGCCGCCGACCAGCAGGGTGATGGCGACCAGTCCTTCGAAGGTGCACCAGAAGACGCGCTGCGCGACCGGCGCGTCGAGCTTGCCCCCGGCGGTGATGGCATCAATCACCAGCGATCCGGAGTCGGAGGAGGTGACGAAGAAGAGGACCACGAGGACGATCCCGGCGAACGAGGTGAGTTCGCCGAGCGGCAGCAACTCCAGCATCCGGAAGAGGGCCAGTTCCGGCTGCCCGGCCTGCACCGCGTCGGCGATGCCGGTCTGCCCGCCGCGGTGGAGCGCCAGCGCGGTGGCGCCGAAGGTGTTGAACCAGAGCGCGGAGAGGATCAGCGGGACGACCAGCATGCAGCCGACGAGGCTCCGCACGGTGCGGCCGCGCGAGACGCGGGCGATGAACATGCCGACGAAGGGCGCCCACGAGAGCCACCAGGCCCAGTAGAAGGTGGTCCAGCCGTGCAGGAAGTCGAGATCGTCGCGGCCCACCCAGTTGCTGAGGGGGCCGATCACCGCGAGGTAGCGGCCGAGGCTGCCCGCGAACCCGGCGAGGAGGTCGAGCGTCGGCCCCGCCGCCAGCACGAACGCGAGCAGCACCAGCGCGAGCGCCATGTTGGCCTGGCTCAGCCGCTTGACGCCCTTGTCCATGCCCAGGATCACGGACCCGAGCGCGACCGTGGTGATGGCGGCGATGAGCACCACCTCGGTGGTCACGGTGGCGGGGATTCCGAACAGGTGCTCCAGCCCGGCCGCCGTCTGCCCGGCGCCCAGGCCGAGCGAGGTGGCGAGTCCGAACAGGGTGGCGAACACCGCGAGGGTGTCGGTGAGGTGGCCGAACCGGCCCCACACGCGCTCCCCCAGCAGCGGGTAGAACGCCGACCGCAGGCTCATCGGCAGTCCCAGGTTGTAGGCGGCGAAGGCGAGGGCGAGGGCGACCACCGCGTAGATGGCCCAGGGGTGCAGGCCCCAGTGGAAGACGGCGGCGGCGACCGCCAGTCCCTCGGCGGCGGCGGTGTCCGCCGGGTCCACCCCGAGCGGCGGGTTGCGGAGGTGGTGGATCGGCTCGGCGACGCCGAAGAACATCAGGCCGATGCCCATCCCGGCCGCGAACAGCATCGCGAACCACGACGCACTGGAGTAGTCCGGCCGGGCGTCGGGGCCGCCGAGGCGGATGCCGCCGAGCGGCGTGAGCAACAGCAGCAGGCAGAAGAGGATGAAGACGTTGGCGGCGGCCAGGAACACCCAGTCGAAGGTCGCGGTCAGCCAGCCGTAGAGCGCGGCGAAGACTCCGGCGGCGGCCTCCCGGAACAGGAGCACGCCGGCGACGAAGGCGATGACGGTGAGGCTCGAGACGATGAAGACCGGGTTGTGGATGTCGAGTCCGAAGGGACGGATGTTGTCGCGGCCGAGTCGGTAGCCGCTCGCTCGATCGCTGGACATGGAGAATTCGGGCTACGGGCGCCGGTGGATCTCCTCGGAGGGAGCCGGTTGCGTCAAAACGTGTCGGGTACGGTCATTCCGGCCGCGGGGGCGCGACTTGCATCGTTCCGGGTTGATCGCCAAAATATGTCATAGCGGCCCGGCGGCGGAGCGACCCGCGTGCGACCGGCGGCCGCAGGGAGAGTCTAGTGGCCAGTTCCATCGCCCGCACCGCAACCCTGTTCCGGAAACTCCTGAGTGGCCGGCGCATCACCTACCGGGACCTGGAGGAGCAGGAGAACATCAACCGGCGCACGGCGCTCCGCTGGATCAAGGAGGCCAAGCGGATCTTCGGCGCGGCGCTCCAGGAGGAACGGCAGGCAACCGGCGAAAAGCAGTTCTGGCTGGACTCCGAGGCGGCCCGCTGGATCGGGGGGTTCCGGCACCGGCTGCCCACCCCCGAGGAGATGGCGGCGCTCGACAAGGCGGTGCAGGTCCTCCGCCGGGAGGGGCTGGCGCACGAGGTGGAAGAGCTCACCGCGCTGCGGAGCAAGGTGCACGGCGTGGTCGAGAAGGCGGAGCAGGCGATGAAAACGGACACCGACACCGAGGCGATCCTCGACTCCTGGGGGATCGTCTCGCGGCCCGGCCCCCACCGGCGGCCGAGCGAGAACGTGGCGGCGCCGCTGCGGGACGCCATCCTCAAGCAGCGGCGGATCACCTTCACCTACCGGACGCGAAGCGGCGGGGAGACCGCCAAGACGGCCGCCCCCGCGGGGCTGCTCCACGGCGGCAACCCCCGGCTGATCGCGCTGGAAGAAGGGAAGGAGCAGCTCGCGCAGTACCGCCTCGACCGGATGAGCGAGGTCACGGTCCTGGAGGAGCCGCACGCGCTGCCCGAAGACGCCCTCAAGGACTACCTGAACACGCTCTTCGGTTCCTTCGGCGAGGAGCCGGTGAACGTCCAGTGGCGGTTCCACCCGGACGCGCCCGAGCCGGAGACCTGGACCTTCCACCCGACGCAGAAGGTGGAGAAGGACGCCGACGGGGTGGTGACGGTGACGTTCCGGGCCGGCGGACTCGACGACATGGCGCGGCACGTCATCGGCTGGTGGGACTGGATCCAGGTGGACAAGCCCAAGGCGCTGCGGAAGGCCATCCTCAGGATGCGGCTGGCCGGGCTGGCGCAACTGCTCTACGAGTTCGCCGACCAGCGCACCGCGACCCGCATCTGGAACCTGACCGAACAACTCGGCGCCAACAAGGTGGACTACTGGGAGTAGCGGCCCGGCAACTCCGGAGCGGAGGTGACGCGCCGGCTGGGAACGCCGGGTAGGCGCGCCGCCTGGGAGCGCCGCTCTTCAGAGCGGCACAGCGGGCCGAAGGCCCGCGGATGGCGTGTCGCTGATAGCGGTGTTGTCCAGAGCGGGGAGCGTCATCGCGCAGCTCAGCGTCGTGCGGTGCGCTGCTGCGCAGCGCGTGCCGGTGTGAACACCGGCGCTCCCGGCCTGGCTCAGGCCACGGTATCCACGGGGTGCTGAGACCCTTCAGCGTTTGCCGGGCACCATGGGGACGAAGGCCACGCCCCCGTGGTCCTGCATCTCGATCTCCCCGTCCTCGCCCCGCGCCGCGACCACGAGGCGCTGACTCCACGGGTCCGGGCCGACGGGCGCCACCAGCCGCCCCCCGGGAGCGAGCTGGTCGAGGAGCGCCTGGGGGATCTCGGGCGGAGCGGCGGTCACCACGATCCGGTCGAAGGGGGCCGCCTCGGGCCAGCCGAGGTAGCCGTCGCCCACCCGCAGGTGGATCCGGTCGTAGCCGAGGTCGCGGAGGGTGGCCTCCGCCCGCGCCCCGAGTCCCGGGAGCAGCTCGATGGACCAGACCTCGGCCTCGAGTTCGGCGAGCACCGCGGCCTGGTAGCCGGAGCCGGTGCCGATCTCGAGCACCCGCTGGCCGGGCGTGATCCGCGCCAGCGAACTCATCAGGGCGACGATGTAGGGCTGGGAGATGGTCTGCCCCTCGTCGATCGGTAGCGGCCGGTCGGAGTGGGCGCGGCTCCGTTCCGACGCCGGCACGAACTGCTCCCGCGGAACGTTCCGCATGGCGCGCAGCACCGCCTCGTCGCGGATGCCGCGGCGTTCGATCTGGTTCCGCACCATCAGGATCCGTTCCGCCCGGAAGGCGTCCTCCTGTTCCCGGTTGCCGGTGGCTTCGCCGCTGCCGCAGGTTGCCGAGAAGAGAACAAGGGCCGCGAGGGCAGCCGTTCGCGAACCGCTCCTCATGGAGATTCCTCCCGATGCGCCAAGTGTAAACAGACGGTGGAACGGGGTTCCAAGCCGTTTACGACTTGAGGCGGATCAGCGATTGTGTGCTCTGCGGGCCTGCGGCCCGCGTGCCGGTCTGAAGACCGGCGCTCCCGGCCGCCTCCGCCTCCCCCCGGCTGGAGTGTGATGGAATGAGCGGCCGTGGAGCGGGTGCGAAGGGTCTGTTGGTGGGCCGTCCTTCTCGGATTGGCGGTCCCGGCGTCTGCCGGGGCGCAGGGGTTCAGCCGGACCGAGTTCCAGTACCAGGGCGGGTCGGCGTGGGTCGCGGGCGACCTCAGTCCGCCGAGGTTCCAGCACGTCTTCACCCTCCAGCACGCGAGCGCGTGGAGCCGCGGGTCGAACTTCTTCTTCGTGGACATGGTGTGCTGCGACGAGCCGGTGTCGAACCGGAACATCTACCTGGAGTGGTTCCCGACCCTCAGCCTCGGGGCGCTCCGCGGCGGGGACCTCGCCTTCGGCCCGGTCCGGGACATCCAACTGATCGGCGGGTTGAACTGGGGCGCGCAGGCCCGGATGGTGAAGCTCACCCCGGGAATCCGGTTCGCGCTCGACCTGCCGGGATTCGCGTTCGCCAACCTGGACTGGACCTGGCTCGTGGACCGCGGCGCGGGTCTCGCGGGGGGCGGGGCGCCCAAGGCCGATCCCATGCTCGGCGTGGATTTCAACTGGAGGTATCCGTTCCGGATCGGGGAGGGCGTCTTCTCCGTCGAGGGGCACGGCGAGTGGCAGAGCGCCGCCGACAACGAGACCGGGGCGCGCCAGCCGTACCAGGTGCTCCTCCAGCCGCAGATCCGCTACGACCTCGGCAGGGCGATGTCCGGGGCCGAGAACCGCCTGCTGGTCGGGACGGAGCTGCAGGTGTGGCGCAACAAGTTCGGGGTCGAAGGGGCGCACGAATTCCTCCCCCAGCTCCTGGTCGTCTTCGGCTTCTGAGGGGGGCCTTGCGGCCGTTCGCGGTCCCGCTGCTGCTGGCGTTCGCGGCCTGCGGCGAGCCCGCCGGGCCGCCCGGGACCGTACGGATTCCGCCCGGTGACGAACTCGCCGGCTTCTTTCTCGAAGCCGGGGAGGTCACCACCGCCCGGTTCGCCGCCTTCGTGGCGGAGAGCGGGTACGAGACCGACGCGGAACGCTACGGCTGGTCGCTCGTCTTCCACGCGCCCGGGACCGAGCCCGAGAATGCGCGGGTGGTGGCCGCCACCCCCTGGTGGGTCCGGGTGGAGGGGGCCGACTGGCGGCGGCCCCGCGGGCCGGACCACCCGGCCGCCGAGGACGACCACCCGGCGACCCAGGTGAGCTGGAACGACGCGGCGGCGTTCTGCGCCGCCGCGGGCGGCCGCCTGCCCACCGGGGCCGAGTGGGCGCACGCGGCGCGGGGCGGACGAGATGAGAGTCCCTTCCCCTGGGGCGACCGGTCGCCGTTCGCCGGCGAGCCGCCCGCCAACCTCTTCGACGGCCTCTTTCCCAACCATCCCGGTCCCGGGGACCGCTTTCCCGGCCTCGCCCCGGTGGGCGTCTTCCCGCCGAATCCCTACGGGCTCTTCGACATGGCGGGGAACGTCTGGGAGTGGGTGGACGGCGGCGCCCCGGACGACCGGCGCCTCCGGGGCGGGTCCTTCCTCTGCGCCGAGAACTCCTGCCAGGGCTACCGGATCGCCTGGGAGAACCGGGCCACCGCCGACTCCGCCTGGGACCACACCGGCTTCCGCTGCGCGTTTTAGCCGCAGCGTCGCGCCGTCTCCGGCGGTACACTGCGGCGTCGTGCCGACCGTCGCTGGAGCCCTTCCCGAGCAGCAGGGGTTCGGCGCCACCCGTCGGCGGGACAACTGGTGGGTCGTCCCGGCGGCCACCTTCGCGGTGCTCTCCGGGTTCATCGTCTATTCGACCTGGGCGGCCTTCCAGAACGCGCACTACGAGTTCGGGAACTACCTCTCGCCGATGTACTCGCCGGTGCTCTTCGGCGATTCCCAGCACGCCTGGTTCGGCGGCAAGCCGAGCATCTGGCCCGACTTCCTGCCCTGGTCGCCGGCCCTCCTGATCCTCTGGGCGCCCGCCGGCTTCCGGCTCACCTGCTACTACTACCGCGGGTCCTACTACAAGGCGTTCTGGGCCAGCCCCATGAACTGCACGGTGGGGAAGCCCTGGAAGACCTACCGCGGCGAGAACAGCCTGCCGCTGATCCTGCAGAACGTGCACCGCTACTTCCTTTACCTCGCGGTGGCGTTCATCGGCATCCTCTCCTGGGACGCCTGGATGGCGATGTGGTTCGTGGACCCGGTCACCGGCGCGGAACAGTTCGGTATCGGGGTCGGCACCCTGGTCCTCACGACCAACGTGGTCCTGCTGGGCGGCTACACCTTCGGCTGCCACTCCTTCCGCCACCTCGCCGGGGGGATCCTCGACAAGATCTCGGGCAAACCGGCGCGCCAGTGCGCCTACCAGTGTTCGAGCTGGCTGAACGTGCGCCACATGAAGTTCGCCTGGAGCAGCCTCTTCTGGGTGGCGTTCTCGGACGTCTACGTCCGGCTCTGCTCGATGGGCGTCTGGACCGACTACCGGATTCTGTAGATGCAGGTCGCGGAGCACGACGTTCTGGTCATCGGCGCCGGGGGCGCCGGGCTCCGGGCCGCCATCGAGGCGTCGGCCGCCGGAGCGACGGTCGGCCTCGTCACCAAGTCGCTGCTCGGCAAGGCGCACACGGTGATGGCGGAGGGCGGGATCGCCGCCGCCCTCGCCAACGTGGACGGCCGGGACGACTGGAAGACCCACTTCGCCGACACCATGCGCGGCGGGCAGTACGGGAACAACCCCACGATGGCCGAACTCCACGCGAAGGAGGCCCCCGCCCGGGTCCGGGAGCTGGAGGCGTGGGGCGCGGTCTTCGACCGCACGAACGACCAGAAGATCCTCCAGCGCAACTTCGGCGGCCACAAGTACCCCCGGCTCGCCCACGTCGGGGACCGGACCGGGCTCGAGATGATCCGCACCCTCCAGGACCACGGCATCCACCTCGGGATGGCTGTCCACATGGAGTGGACGGTCACCCGCCTGCTCACCGACGGCGGCCGGGTGGTCGGGGCCTTCGGCTACGACCGGGAGAAGGGGCGCTTCCAGGTGTTCCGGGCGTCGGCGGTGGTGCTCGCCACCGGCGGGATCGGCCGGGCCTACCGGATCACCTCGAACAGTTGGGAGTACACCGGCGACGGCCACGCGCTCGCCTACGAGGCGGGGGCCGAGCTCATCGATATGGAGTACGTCCAGTTCCATCCCACCGGGATGGTCTGGCCGCCGAGCGTCCGCGGCATCCTGGTGACCGAGGGCGTGCGGGGCGAGGGCGGCGTCCTCCGCAACAGCGAGGGCCAGCGGTTCATGTTCGACGACATCCCCGACCTCTACCGGGGATCCACGGCGAGCGACCCGGAGGAGGGCTGGCGCTACACCCAGGGCGACAAGGAGGCCCGCCGGCCGCCCGAACTCCTGACCCGCGACCACGTCGCCCGCTGCATCGTGCGGGAGATCAAGGAGGGCCGGGGCAGCCCGCACGGCGGGGTGTTCCTCGACATCGCCTGGATCAAAGAGAAGCTGAAGGACAGCGAGGCGCACATCCGGCGCAAGCTCCCCAGCATGTACCACCAGTTCAAGGAGCTGGCGGGGATTGACATCACCGGCGAGGCGATGGAGGTCGGCCCCACCACCCACTACGTGATGGGCGGGGTCAAGGTGGACGGGGAGACCCAGATGTCCCGGGTGCCGGGCCTCTTCGCCGCCGGCGAGTGCGCCGGGGGCCTCCACGGAGCGAACCGCCTCGGCGGGAACTCGCTCTCGGACCTGCTGGTCTTCGGGAAGCGCGCCGGGGAGCACGCCGCGGAGTTCGCGGGCGCGAACCCGCGCGGCGGGGCGTCGGGCGCCGAGGCCGAGCAGGTCGAGGCCGCGACCCGGGACGCGCTCGCGCCGCTCGAGCGGCAGGACGGCGGCGGCGACGGCGTCGGTTCCTACGCCATCCAGAGCGAGCTGCAGGACCTCATGCAGGCGAAGGTCGGCATCGTCCGCAGCCAGGCCGAACTGGAGTCCGGGCTGGAGGGCGTGCTCGCCCTCAAGGAGCGCGCCGAGAACGTCAGCGTCGGCGGCAACCGCGCCTACAACCCCGGCTGGCACACCGCGCTCGACCTGCCGAACCTGCTGCTGGTCTCCGAGGCGGTGGCGCGGACCGCCGCGCTCCGCAAGGAGAGCCGGGGCGCGCACTTCCGCGAGGACCACACCGCCAAGGACGAGCACTGGGGCCGGACCACGCTGGTGGTGCGCAAGGGCGCGGACGGCGGGATGGAGATCGAGGAAGAGGCCGTCACGCCGCCGCGCGACGAGTTGCAGCAGATCATCGAGGAGAACCGCTGATGGCCAGCAGGACCTTCCGCATCTGGCGGGGCGACCAGGGCGGCGACGGCGCGTTCGCCGAGTACGTCACCGACATCACCGAGGGCATGGTGGTGCTCGACGCCGTCCACCAGATCCAGGCGGAGTCGGCGGGCGACCTCGCCGTCCGCTGGAACTGCAAGGCGGGGAAGTGCGGCTCGTGCAGCGCCGAGGTGAACGGCAACCCGCGGCTCATGTGCATGACCCGGATGAGCGACCTGCCGGAGGACCGGCCGGTCACCATCGAGCCGATGCGGGCGTTCCCGCTGCTCAAGGACCTCGTGACCGACGTGAGTTGGAACTTCGAGGTCAAGAAACGGATCAAGAAGTTCAAGCCCCGCGCGCCGGACGCCGCCGACGGCACCTGGCGGATGGACCAGCGCGACGTGGACCGGGTGCAGGAGTTCCGGAAGTGCATCGAGTGCTTCCTCTGCCAGGACGTCTGCCACGTCCTCCGGGACTCCCACAAGCACGACGAGTTCATCGGCCCCCGGTTCTTCGTCCACGCCGCCGCTCTTGAGATGCACCCGCTGGACACCGAGGACCGGCTCGAGGAGCTGAAGGAGACCCAGGGCGTCGGCTACTGCAACATCACGAAGTGCTGCACCCGCGTCTGTCCCGAGCACATCACGATCACCGACAACGCGATCATCCCGCTCAAGGAGCGGGTGGTGGACCGCTTCTACGACCCGGTCCGCAACCTCTTCCGCATCGTCACCGGCCGCTGATCCGGACCCCGCCTCGTTGGCCGCGGGGTCCATGTCGCCGGGCCGGTTTCGGCATTCGCAGGTACCGGCGACGCCGATTTCGGGTTAGGGGAGAACCGGTAGATGTCCCGCCGGTGGAGGAATCGGACGAAACGAACCGTGGCCCCTTCCGTCTCCAGGCCAACGCGGTAGTCGCCGATCCGAATCCGATAGCGATTCCCGGAGCCTTGCAGACGACGGAGCGCAGCGACCTCCTCAAGGTCGGTTGCCGCCTCTACTTCACGGATTTTCTTCGCAAGCCTCGTCAGCAGTCGCCGGTTCCGGATTCGGCTGAGATCGCGCTGGAAGGCGGCGCGAAACGCCGTCTGGACAGCCTGTGGTGAAACCCCCGTGAGCGCCGAGAGCGGCGAGGCGCTCGGCTGACAAGGCGCGTGAGGGAGGAATACCGAGCGTATTCCGACCGAAACGCAACGCCGAGCGCCGCAACGCGGCGCGGTTCAGCCGGGATGCATCGCCGCTCGAACGCCGCGAGGGTTTTGCCTCAGGCTGTCGGCTTCGGATCCTCGAGGATCTCCATGATCGTGTCGCGGGGGACATCGCCGGACTGCTGGCCCTGTCGAATGGCTTCGCCGAGCGCCATGTCCTCGATGACCTGAACCACCACTTCCGCGAGCAGTTCCCGCTGCTCCGAGAGGGTCTCGGCGAGCGCCTCCTTGCACACCTGTTTCAGTGCGGCGTCGGTGAGTGCTACGGGCGGCATCGTGGTGTTCTCCGTCCCCGCGGAGGGTTGTCGCCAGTGTACTGCGCGCGGCGTCGCGCGAGCCGGCGGCCTGGAGACCGGGCCATCCGCGGTGGCCTCGGCGGCCGTGGGTTGAGATTGTGCGGCCCCGTCCGGCAAGATGCAGAATCCGCTTCGGGTCCGGCGGATTGGGAGGAGAGGAGAAACCCCATGAACACTGCGGGAATCATCAAGGGCGGCCTGGTGGCCGGTCTGCTCATCAACGTCAGCGAGTTCGTGCTGAACGTCTTCGTCGTCCCCGTGCCCGAAGACGCGGGCGGCTCGATGGCCTTCTGGGTGGTGTACGCCTTCGTGCTCGGCATCGCGGTCGCGTACATGTACGCGGCGATGCGGCCCCGCTGCGGCGCGGGCCCAAAGAGCGCCGCCTGCGCCGGGATCACGGTCTGGGCGCTCCACACCCTGCTCCCGACGGCCGGCGCGGTCAACATGGGGATGATGGAACTCCCGATGGTCGGCCTCGTCTGGTCCCTCGCCGAGATGGCCCTCGCCGGCATCCTCGCCGGAATGCTCTACAGCGAATAGGGAGCCGGGAGCGCCGGTCTTCAGACCGGCACGCGCTGCGCAAGCGCGCAGCGCACGGCACGACGCTGGCCGGCGCGGTGGCGCTCTGCTCCCGGTTCATCGCCAAAGGCAGCGACACGGCATCCGCGGGCCTTCGGCCCGCTGTGCCGCTCTGAAGAGCGGCGCTCCCGGCCATCTTCGCTGTTTTCGTGCCCGGCGGGGTGTGCAGGAGGACCGATCATGAGGGTTTCGCGCTGCCGCGCGATGCCGGCCAGAGGCCGGCGCTCCGAGGCGGCGCCATCACGGCTGTTGGCCGATCCGCGGAACTGGCGGCAAAATGCCCGCTAACCCCCTCCCAGGACCTCGCGCGCCCGCCGGACCTGCTCCGCATCCCCCGCGCGGGTCGCGGCCTCGAGGAGCCCCCGGTAGGCGGTGAGGTTCGAGGGGTCGCGGTCCACCGCTTCCCGGTAGAGGCGCACCGCTTCGGGCGCATTCTCGGCCGCCGCTTCGAAGGCCGCGAAGTTGGCCCAGTGGAACGCGAGCCCCGGGCTCTCCCGGACGAGGGCGCCGAACGCTTCCCGGGCTGCCGCGGTGCGGCCGAGTTCCGCGAGCGCCACGGCGCGGACGCGGAGCGCCCGCACCGTGCCGGGCCGCTCGGACAGGATCGCCGCCGACCGCTCGGCGGCCTCTTCGAGCCTGCCGCGGCGGACGCTCAGCTCGGCGAGCCAGGCGGCGGCCTGCGCGTCCTGCGGGTCGGCCTGAAGGACCGCCAGCGCCAGCGCCTCGGCGGAGTCCGGGTCGCCGCGCTCGATCTGCACCTCGGCGGCGAGGAGCAGCGCGTCCCGGTCCGCGACGAGCGCGGCGGGGCCGCGCTCCAGCACCGCCGCCGCCTCGTCGGGTTGCCGCGCGCCCAGCAGCAGCCGGGCGAGCGCGACGGTGAGCCCCGCCGCCGCTTCGCCGTCCGCGGGCACCGCGCCGAGCGCCATCCGGAGCGCCGCCGCACCGTCCTCGGCACGGCCGCTCGCCAGCGAGGCCCGGACGACGGCGTCCGCGGCGCCCGGTTCGTCGGGATCGAGCTCCAGTGCCTGCCGCGCCAGCTCCAGCGCCCAGTCCGGGTTCTGCGCCGCGAGCAGCGCGCCGGCGCGGCCCACGAGCGCGCCGGCGGCGGGCGGCGCCGCCGGTCCGAACGACCCGAAGCCCGGCTCGGCGGCAAGGCTCTCCAGCGCGCGGCGGTTCCGGAACGCGGTCGCCGCGTGGACCGAGAGAGGCGCCCGGAACTCGAGGATCGGATGGTCGTCCCGGTGGCGGGGCGCGGCGGCCGCCCAGTCGGCGAGCGACGGGGTCGTGGCGGTGAGCCAGCCGCGCAGCGCCGGGAAATCGGTGATCCCGTAGGGACCCAGCTCGTCGGCCAGCCGGACGATCCGCTCCTCGATCCGCGAATGCGGTACCGCGGGGAACGCGCCCTTCGACCCGATCAGCAGCGCGTCGCCGTCGTGCAGCACGAAGAGCGCGGTTTCGGGGAAGACGTCGGTGAACCCGCCCACCACCGTCCGCAGGTTCTCCTCGGCGAGGTTGTAGAGGTGGACCCACTGGCAGAAGAGGCCGCCGTCCGCGAGCCGGGAGCGCACCAGCTCGAAGAACTCGACGGTGAACAGCGGCGAGACCCCGCTCATCCACGGGTTCGAGGGCTCGGAGATCACCACGTTCAGCGGGTCGTCCGAGAAGAGCAGGTGGTTCCGGGCGTCCACCTCCCGCAGGGTGAAGCGTCCGTCCGTCCACGGCGCGCCGTTACTCGCCTCGAAGAGTCGGGAGGCCCGCGCGACGGCGGGCGAGATCTCGGCGGCGGTCACCCGCTCCACGTCGTGCCGGAGCGCGGACCCGGCGGTCACCCCGCTACCGTGGCCCACGACGAACACCGACTCCGGCGCGGGATGGAGCAGCAGCGGCAGGTGCGCGAGCATCCGCTGGGTCAGCATGTCCGCCCCGTCGGTGGCGTCCACCTTGCCGTCAATCGCGAGCGACAGCTCGCCGGCCACCTCCTTCACGGAGACGGTCGCACCGGCGTCCTGCTCCAGGAAGCGCAGCCGCCCCCGCCGCAGGAAGTCCCGGTGGCGGGACGCCTCCAGTTGCGGCGCGGCCTTGTAGAGCCCCCCGGAGAGCGCCTCCCAGTCCCACGACCCGGTGGCGAAGACCCCGGCGGCGGCGAGCGCGCCCGCCGGCAGGAGCGCCGGCGCCCGCGGCGCGGCGACGAGCGCCGCCCCGAGCTGGGCGAGCACCGCGGCGAGGAGCGCCGCCTCGATCCCGAACCAGGGGATGACGAGGAAGCCCGCCGCCAGCGCGCCCGCGACGTTGCCGGCGGCGTTCGTCGCGTAGATCGTCCCGGTGGCGCGCCCGGCGTCCGCCGCCCCCTTCCGGGCCTCCGCCGCGCCCGCCACCGCCAGCGGGAAGGTCGCGCCGAAGGCGACCGCGGGCAGGAGCAGGACGGCCGCGGCGCCGAGGAACTGGAGGTCGAGCAGGCGCGGCGCGTCCGCCGCGTGGCGTGCCACGAGTTCGCCGACCGGGAGCGCGAGGCGGCTCCCCAGCCACGCCACCCCGGCGGAGGCGGCGGCGCCGCCGAGCTGGACGGCCGCGAGCCAGGCGCGCGCGCCCGCCCCTCGCGCCGCGAGCCGTCCGGCGGCGGCGCTGCCGAGGGCCACCCCCAGGATCACCGAGGCCACCACGCACGCGAAGGTGTAGATGGTGGGGCCGAAGAGCAACGCCGCGAGCCGCGCCCAGGCGACCTCGGCGCTCATCGCCGCGAACCCGGAGAGCGCCGCGATCCCGCCGAAAGGAAGCATCGCCCGGCCGCCGAACCATGGCGTGCGTGCGGTCCTTGCGGGAGGCGCGGCCGGCGCGCGGCGGAAGGGGAGGAAGACCAGGGCGGCGGCTGCCAGGTTCGCCGCGATGCCGCAGAGCGACGACCCGGTCAGCCCCAGTTCGGGAAGCAGCAGCCGGGCCGCCGCGACGCTGCCGAGGAGCGCCCCGGCGGTGTTTGCGGCGTAGAGCCAGCCCGCCGCGCCCGCCTCCCCGCGGTCCCGGACGCGCCGGGCCAGCGCGGTCAGCGTCGGCAGGGTCGCGCCCATCAGGGTCGCCGCCGGGAGGAGGAAGAGCGCGGCGGCGGCTCCGGCGGGGAGCAGTGCGCCCTCGGGACCGGCGACGGCCCGGACGAACGGCAGGGCGCCGTCCAGGTAGAGGGGCAGGCCCGCCGCGAAACCGGCGGCGCCCAGCTCCAGCAGGAGGAAGCGGCGGGCGAGGCGCGCGGTCCCGAGCCCGCCGCCCGAGCGTCCGGCGAGGAGCGCCCCGAGGCCGAGCCCGCCGAGGAACATGGCGAGCACCAGCGTCACCGCGGCGTTCGTGGTGCCGAGCACCACGGCGAAGCGCCGCACCCAAACGATCTGGTAGGTCAGCGACGCGAACCCGGACAGCAGGAGCGCGACCGGGAGCGGCGCGACCACGGCAACGCCGCCGGATGTCCCGCTGGTTCTCCGCCCCACGGAGGCCGAGCGACGAGTGCCCGTGGGCTCAGTCCTCCCGGTCCGCAAGGAGGACCCGGAGGGCGAAGTCGCGGAGGTCCGCCTCCGGAGCGTCTTGCAGGGCTCGGATGAGTTCCTCCGCCTGATCCACGCTCTCGCGTGCGTCGGACGCGTTGAAGGTCGCGGAAGGATCGTAGTCGGCGCGGTGTCGTTTTCTCTGCAACTCCGCGAAACCGCTCGCGAAGATCTGGATTGCCTCCGGGTATGGGGCGATGACCCGCGGGTTGATGCACCGGCGCTTGGCGCGCCCGTGTTGAAGCGACCGGTAAACGGATTGCCGCGTTGGGGGCCGCAGGGGAACGCCCCGGTTCACGGCGAGCCGGTCGGCGCACATCCGGGCGAGGCAGTGGAACATCGCGTAGTACGCCGTGCTTACCGCCCGGCGGGCCGAGGCGCTGTCCTGTTCGTCCCGAGCGGCTTCGAGCAGCAGGCGGGCCGCAGCGAGGAGCTCCTCGGCGCGGAGTCCGTCAGTCCCGGGCATCGCTGGCGCGAAGAAACTCCGGATGCGGGAAACGGGTTTCGCCAATGGCCCAGAGGCGGTCCTGCATGTCCCTGATGAGTGGTACCGCCAAGCCCATCTTGCGACGGAGATCCTCGTCTTCCGGCCGGAAGAAGATCTCCACCACCAGGACCGGGTCACCGTCGTGATCGAGCTCGGGCCGGAGCCGGACGGCGGGAAACTCGGTCCCCGGGAACCGGGAGCGCACTACCCGCGCCACCACATCCTCCAACTCGCGCCGCCGTTCCTCGGTCATCCGGAACCATCCTCCAATTCGGGATCGGCAGCTTAGCAGTCCGAAACGGCGCGCGGGCGCCTCAGCGCGCGCCGCCCGGGTCCGCGCCGCCGCCCGGCCGGTGGAGGTAGCCGCTCCGGGCGCGGACGTTCGCTCCCTCCCGGTTCACCGTCACCCGCAGGCTCCGCCAGCCCGGAGGCTCGTTCGGGTCGGGCGCGAAGGCGAGCACGTAGCGGGACCGCATCTCCTCGAGGATCTCCCCGTAGGCGGCGAGCAGCCGCCCCTCGTCGCGGCTCTGGACCAGCCGGCCGCCGCTCAGTTCGGTGACGTGCCGGAGCAACTGGAGTTCCGAGGGGGCCCGCATCCCGGCGCGCGGCCGGCTGGCGCGGCGGGGGCCGTCGAGCAGCATCTCGAGTTCGTCGGTGGCGATCCCGCCGTTCATCCGCCGGATGCCGATGCGCCGGCGGCGGGCCACCGATGGCGGGACGTAGTCGTTGTTCCGGTAGCGGTACTGTCGGCGGGTGGTGCCGCGGGCGTCGGGGGGAATTACCGTGTAGAGCAGCGCCTCGCTGCCCAGGAGCGCGGGCTCGACAAAGCCCTCCGGGGTCCAGCTCATGGTGTCGTCGCCGTCGGTGAAGACGATGACGACGGTCCGGCCCGGTTCTCCCTCGACGAGCGCCGTGGAGAGCAGCAGCGCGTCCCAGAGCGCCGTCCCGCCGATGACGGCCTCTTCGGGGAACGGGTTCGGAGGGAGCTCGGAGCAGCCGGTGAAGTCATGGGTGAGTTCGGGCTGCGAGCTGAACGTCATCACCGCGCAGCGGTCGGTCCCCGCCAGTTGGCCGGAGAACTGCCGGGCCGCCGACGCCAGCAGTTGCCGCCGTTCCCGCGTCACGCTCTCGCTCATGTCCATGACGAAGAGCACCGAGACCGGCAGGTCCTCCAGCGGCACCAGCCGGACCTCCCGCGGCGCGCCTCCGTCCAGCAGGACGAAATCCGCCGCGCTCAGCCCCGCCAGCGGGCGGTTCCCCTCAGTGACCACCACGTCCACGAGGACCTCTTCCACGGTCACCCGGAAACGGACCTGCGCGGGCGCGGCGATGGCCGGCAGGAGGAAGAAGCCGGCGGCGATCAGCAGTCGCCGCGTGACGGAGTGCATCCTCATTCCCGCGGCAACAGGACCAGCCCCCGGAGCAGGTCGAGGCGCCCGGTCTCGTCCGCGAGCGACTGCACGAGGAAGTGCCACCAGGTGTCCTGGCCGTTGGTCCCGGAAAGGAAGCTGCGGACGGCTTCGGCGGCGCGGCGACCGTCCCCGCGTGTCTGGCGGGCCGCGGCGAGTCCGGCGGCGGCGGATACGGAGCCGACGTGGATCGCCTGGGCCTGCTCGAAGGCGCCTTCCGCCTCCGCCGTCCGGTCGAGCCAGAGCAGGGTCTCGCCGCGCAGGAGCAGGGACACGTAGCGATGCCGGGCGCTCAGGTCGTTCCCGGCCTCGTCGAGCCGCTGGAGGGCTGCTTCCGGGTTGCCCTCGCGCAGCGTGAGATGGGCGATCCGCAGCCGGAGTTCCGCCGCGTCGCCGATGCCCTCGTCCACGAGGTCTCCGTATCGCTCCTGGGCCTGGTCGAGGAAGCGCTCGTCGTGGATCCCCCAGCCGATGAACTCGGCGAGGCGCGCGAGGCTGATGCGCACCACGGGGTGGTCCGCGTACTCCACCCGGAGGAACCGGGCGACCCGCACCGCGTCGTCGAGCCGCCCCTGGTCCACGTAGATCCCGAGCAGCCCCAGGTGGGCGTCGCGGGTCCAGGGGTCGCGCCGGGCGTCGCCGACCCGGTCCAGCAGACGCCGTCCGTGGCTCTCGTTCTTCTCGGGCTCGAGTTCGGCCGCCCACGCGAGATCGAAGTGGATCATGGCGCCGGCGAGCAGAGCGACGTCGGATCCGCCGCCGCTCCCGGGCAACGCATCGAAGTGCGCCGTGGCCTGATCGCGCAGCCGGTCGGCCGGGAAGGCCATGCTGGCGCGGAGCGCCGCCGCGAAGTCGCCGCTGCGGTACACGGCGAGCCGCGACGCGTAGGCGTCGAGGTTCCGCTGCTGCGCGTCCGCCCCGGCGGGGATCAGGCAGGCGAGGGCCGCCGAGGCCGCGAGGCTCGCGATGTTCCGCATCCGATCTCCGATCGTTTCGCAAGCAAGGACGGAGCCATTCTCCCACCCGCACCGCTGGGTCGCGGTACCATCGCCTGTTGTCCCGGTTGCCGTTTCAACGGCCCTGGCCCGGGACCCAGGAGGCCCCATGTCCCTCGAACATCGTTCCTTTCGCCTGGCCGGCGGAGTGCTGGCCGTGCTGGTCGCCGCCCTTGCCGCCGGTTGCGGCGGCGGCGCCGAAGAGCCCGCCCCGATGACCGAAGAAGAGCGCGTCGAGGCCGAGGCCCGCCGCATCCACGACGCGGTGATGACCCTCTGCACCCACATTGACATCCCCTTCACCTACGCGACCGAGGAGGTGGACCCCGGGAACGTCAACGAGGACTACCAGGTGGACTACCCCCGGATGCAGGAGGGCGGCCTCGACGCGGGGTTCTTCGTCGTCTATTTCGGCCAGCGGGAGCGGACCCCGGAGAACTACGAGGCGGCCCGGGAAGGGGCGATGACCAAGTTCGACGCCATCCACCGCGCCACCTCGATGCACGCGGACGTGATCGAACTCGCCTACAGCGCGGACGACGCAGAGCGCATCCACGCCGAGGGGAAGCTGGTCGCCATGATCGGCACCGAGAACGGCTTCGTGATCGGCAAGGACCTGTCGCTCATGGAGAGGTACCACGAGCTCGGCGCCCGCTACTTCGGCCTGGTCCACAACGGACATAACGACATCTCCGATTCCTGCAATCCGCGGGAGGACCTCGGGGACGCCGAGGCGGAGCACGGCGGGCTCAGCGAGTTCGGCCGGGACGTGATCGCCGAGGCGAACCGGCTGGGCATCCTGGTGGACGTCTCGCACGCCTCCAAGGACGCCATCCTGCAGGCGGCGGAGGTCTCGGCCGCGCCGATCATCGCCTCGCACTCGAGCACCACGGCGGTCGCCGACGTCTCCCGGAACATGGACGACGAGCAGCTCCGCGCGCTCGCCGCAAACGGCGGGGTGATGCAGACGGTGGCGCTCCGCAGTTTCGTCAAGACCGACCCGCCCGAGAAGACCGCGGCCATCGCCGACGCCATGGCGGAGTTCGGCGTCTCCTCCTTCGGCGAGATCGGCACGCTGAGCGAGGAGGACCAGGAGGCCCTGCGGACCCGGCTGACGGACATCAGCGCCGAGTTCCCGGTCACCGTGGGTGACTTCGTGGACCACATTGACCACGCGGTCGAGGTGATGGGGATTGATCACGTCGGCATCTCGTCGGACTTCGACGGCGGCGGCGGGGTGGACGGCTGGGACGACGCGTCCGAGACCTTCAACGTGACCCTCGAACTCGTCAAGCGCGGTTACACCGAGGACCAGATCGCCCAGCTCTGGAGCGGGAACACCATGCGGATCCTGCGCGAGGCGGAGCGGATCGCGGCGGAGATGCAGGCCGAGGGTTCGTGAGCAGGGAGCGCCGGTCTTCAGACCGGCACCGTCGCCCGCAGGGCGACGAACGCACTCCGCTATCCGCCCATACAGCGCCGCGTTCCACCCAGTCCCCCGCGGAGTTCAACCAGGAGCTCCGCGCCTACGAACAGGTCGCGAAGCTCCAGCGCTACCGGCTCGCGGAGGACGCCGCGGAGGAGTTCGACGAGGACTTCGTCCTGCGGCCCTGCGATCTCTCGCTGCTGGACGCGCCGGGCGCCGCCGGCCGCGAACGGTTCATCCGCGACCTCGGCGAATCGCTTGAGGACACCGGCTTCGCCATCCTCACCGGCCACGGCGTGCCTCCGGCGCTCTACGCGGAGGCCCACCGCCGCACGCGGGAGTTCTTCGAGGCTCACCCGCTGGAAGTGAAGCAGCGCTACCGGGCGCGGCGGCAGGGGTCCGTGAACCAGGGCTACTTCCCGATGCGGGAGACCACGGTGATCCACCCGGACCTCGTGGAGGGCTGGGTCTTCTGCCGCCGCGCCTTCGATCTGGGCGAGAACCCGGAATGGGACGAGGCGCCGTTCTGGCCCTCACCGGGCTGGGAGGCCTTCTTCCGGCAGGTGGTGGTCGCCCACGAGCGGCTGATCCACCCGATCATGCGGTCCATCCTTGGCTACCTGGGCGAGGCCCCCACGCTCTTCGACGACCGGCTCACCGCCACCAACTTCGGCTTCCGGCTGAACTACTACCCGCCGCTGACCGACGTTCCGGAAGGAACCACCGGCAGGATGCTCGGCCACGAGGACGTGGACCTCTTCACCATCCTCCCCGCCGCCGAGACCGAGGGCCTGCAGCTTCTCCACCGCAAGACCATGAAGTGGGTGCGGGTCGCCGCGCCGCCGGGCGCCATCGTCCTGAACACCGGCGACTACATGCAGCGGATCACCAACAACCGGCTCCCCTCCACCACCCACCGGGTGAGCGCGCCCCGCGACCCGGAGCAGCGGCTCCGCCCCCGCACCTCCTTCCCCATGGCGATCTACGTCTGGGAGGACGAGATCCTCGAAGTCCTCCCCAACCAGGGCGCCCCGCTCTACCCCCCGGTCCGCGCCGAGGACTTCCACACCCGCATCACCAGCAAGTACTACGGCGACAGCTACCACACCACCGGCGAGGAAGGCCCCGTCTCCCACCGCACCCGGTAGCGCCCCGGGACCGCCGGCCAGTTGCCGTGAAAGTCGGTTCCGCGCGTTCTCCAACAGCCGTGATGGCACCACCGGCTTGGAACGCCGGCTTCAGCCGGCACCCGCTGCGCGAAGCGCAGCGGAACGACGTACGGCTGCTGCCCGCGTGGTGCGTGGTCAGGCGAGGCGCCACCGAAAGAACGGGTCTCCGGCGTTTCCTGCACTTCGTGCCATCCGGGCGGATGAGATCCTTCCCGCCGCCCGCCTTCGGCGGGCTGTGCCGGCTGAAGCCGGCGCTCCCAGCCGTTTCGCCGCTCTCCATGACCGGCGGGTTGCGCAGGAGCAATGGTCAAACCCGCCGGAGCAATGGTCAAAGCAATGGTCAATTCGCCCCGAGCTCCGGATCTCGCGAGGGTCGAGCTTCTCGGTAGCGTGACTCTTCGAGTGGGCGGGTCCCGCGAAAGGCGGGCGCTTGTGGATCCGGAGCAAACCGGCCCGATTCGCGGTGGGCTCGCCAGGCTACTGCCTGCGCCGATCCCGGGTGACAGCTGGTGCCTCGTGCGGCTCCGGCCGGGGGAGGGTTGTGATTGCGACTTGCGTGTCAGGATTCGGGTCCCGATTGGGGTCGACAAGATGGCCGGCCGGGAATGTGACGGAGACGGCCGGGTCGGCCGTGTCGAGGCACAAAAGGTGGTTGTTGTCATTGTCGCCGAGCTCCGCGAGCGCCGCCGGGGCGGTCTCGTCGCGCGTGCCGTCTGGACGCTCCACGGTCACGCGATAGAGCACCCGCTCGGCGTCGCCGGGGTCGTCGCCGTTCGGCAGCCGGACGCCGCCGGCCCAGGTCACCCGGACCACCTGTCGGGCGCCTGCCGGACAGGCGGACCCGCGGCCCGACACGGACCATTCGTCCTCGGGGACGACCTCCGCCAGCACGAGGGTGGGCCCGGCCTCAAGCGGAATGACTTGCGTCCCCGTACCGCGAAAATTCACCGGACGGCCCGTCATGCCGTCCGAGAGCAGGTCAGCGACAACGAGCACCTTCACCGGAGGGTCGTTGGCAGCGTCGCCGAACTCGCCGATGAGGAGCACGGTTCTGAGCTCGCCGGGATCGCGGGCCGGCGCGAGCGTCACGCACAAGGGCGTGCGTTCGGCCCCGGACCGCGTGAAAACGCGGAAGTCCTCGGGCTGGAGGGATTCCGGGGCGATCGTATGAGACAGCACGACCGGCATGCCGTCCTGTCCGGTCGCGCCCGGGCAGATGAGATTGATCCCGACGCCTAGGCCGTTGTCCAGTCCGTAGAAAGCCGACAGCAGGCGCGCAGGCCTCGTTACGGCTGGCCGGGGCTCCTGCGAACGGCACGGCGCCGCAGCCAGGCTCGCGGTTGCCAAGACCACGGCGGCCCGCCATGGAGCACGGCCGGAGGGCTTCATCATGATCGAGACTCAGATTTCCGCTTTGGTCCGCCGGTCGGGCTCAAGATACCGGAACCACATCTGTGATTCACAGGATCTTAGCAGCGTGTTCACTTGCCGTCCTCTTTCTGCCAGCTGTCGCGACCGTCGAAACGGGGCCGCCGTTGACTTCGCTCCGAGCAGAATTGCGCCGCGAGCCTGCTGGCCGCTCGAACAGGCTAGGTTTCGGGAATGCACGAAATACGAACCTCGCCCAGACGCAATCAGGCCTGTTGTTGAAGCGGCGCGACAAATTGCACACATCTGGAGGGAGATCCGCCGCGGGTTGCGCGGACTCCCCCTTGCGTTGCGATGGGGATTGATTGTCGGAAGCCGCGTTACAAGACGCTCGCTCCAGCGGCGGCGCCCGGCACGGCGCATGAGGACGCGCCCCCAGCGGCTACCAAGAATCCGCAAGTCAAACCGCGCGGGAGCAATGGTCAAACGCTCCCGAGCAATGGTCATTCCCGTCGGTCAGGCGACAGATAAAACTGGGCCACCCCAGCCGGTGATGCGGGACGACGGCTACCCGGCCGGCGCGGGATCCCGGGCGGGCGGCGGCCCGAATCAGCGGACGGTACGGACCTCGATGCCGGGCAGAGCGAGTTCGAGCCAGATGCGGTCGGCGGTGAGCGCCGGGACGCCGAGCGCGGCAGCGGTGACGAGGCAGGCCCGGTCTCCGAGGCCAAGCCCGAACGCCGCCGTCGCCGGCCGCAGAGCGCCGCTTTGCAGCCCGGCTTCGGCATCGAAGGGGAGGAAGGCCACGCCGAAGTCGCTCCGCAGAGTTCGCACCATGACTTGCACATCCTCCGAGGGCCATTCCTGTTGATGGAGCCGCGCGGCGACCTCCGCGAGGTTCACCGTCGAGATCGCCGCGCCGTCCCGCAGGGCGTCCGCGACGACGTCCGCTCCGGGTTCGTCGTGAATCAGGGCCAGGAGCGCCGAAGCGTCGAGGACCCAGCGCGCCATGTCATTCCTTCGCCGCTTCCGCGCGCCGCTCAGCGAGAAAGGCATCCACCTCCCGACGCCTGCCTCCGCCGTGTTTCCGGGCGAGCGCCTGGAGCGTCGTTACCGCCGTGTCCATCGCCGCCTCGGCCGTCGTCAGCCGCAGGCTCGATCCTTCGAGAGTGAGGCGCACCTTCTGGCGTTTGGCGAAGCCGAGAGCGGCGCGGAGATGCGTGGGGACGACCAGCCGCCCCGCCGAATCCACGACCGCCCAGTCGGTATTCGTCCTGGCTCTCGATCTTGTCGTGCCAGATCGTCTCTTATCTACCATGACACTTGGACCCTACCATGAAATACCTTGTGCCCCAGCTCGGGCTTCCTGTTCCAGATGACGTTTGGCCGGGAGCTCCCCCGGGGATGGCGCTCGGCAGCTTGCAACGCCGCCCCGGCGCCGCTCAGAAACGGCGGCGACGGAACCGGTTGTTCACCACGTTGTTGAAGATGGACCCGAACCGGAACTCGAAGCCGACCTCGACGCCGTAGTCGAACTCGGTCGCCCGCGCCTGCAGCCGCAGCAGGGCCTCCTCGTCGGTCGCTTCCTCGGCGGCGAGGTAGATCTGGTCGTTCACCGACGAGATGTTCCCGGACACTTCCAGCGAGAGACCCCGGAAGATCCGGAACTCGAGGTCCCCGCCGAGGCGGATCAGGCGCTGGCTGAAGTCGTGCAGGAAGTGCGATCCGCTGACGTTGACGGAGGCGTTGCCCCAGGGCTGGCGCTGGCTGAAGCGCACGTCGAGGGCCTGTTCCCAGCGGGTCTCCTCGGTCTCCCCGTAGATCGTGGTTTCGGCGTAGTCGCGGTACGCGGGGCCGATCGCGTAGTGGAAGATGAAGCTGCGCCGGGTCGCCTCCTCGTAGGGGAAGATGCTGTATTCCAGCGCGGGCGCGACTTCGATCCGGAACCGCTGGTTGTAGGTCAGGTTCCGGCTGGTGTTCGTGTCGAGGCCGACCGACCAGTGATCGAGGAGGGCGTACACGACGCGGGTATCCAGGCTCCAGCCGGTCCGCGTGTCGGTGAACGTCCCATCCGAGAGTTCAATCGAGAAATGGTCGTTCTGGATGTCTCCCCACAACCGGACCCGCCAGTCGGGGGTGACCCGGGAAGCGGAGAACCCACCTTCCAGGCTGGTGCGCCGCTGGGTGGTCTCGCCGTCAATCCCCACTTCCCCGTCAATGCGGAACACCCAGAGGTTCCACGGGTCCTCCACCTCGTCGCGGGCCACCACCCCGCGGGCCACCGCCGCCTCCTCGCGGTCCGTCGGGCTGAGGACGACGAGACCCCGGAATCCGGCCTCGTCCGCGAACGTCGCCAACCCGAGCCCCATGCTGTGGACGATCCCGTCCAGCGTCTCCCGGTCGGTGTCGGTCGGCAGCGACCGGTAGCCGTGCTCGTCGTCGTAGCTCGATTGTTCGCCGGCGCCGATGAAGTGGAGGAGGTATTCCCGTCCCCCGGCGCCGGTCGTCTGGCTGGTCATGATCAGGTGGACGTTCGCGTCCTCTTTGTCGTTGACCCAGTTCACCCAGGTGATCTCGGTGCGGTAGTAGCGGGAGTCGCACCGCGGCCCGGAGCAGTCGAAGAACACGTTGGGCCGCCCGTTCCCGTTCTGGGCGGCGGCGGGGTGCGCCGCGCCGAGAAAGAGGCTTGCCGCCGCGAGCAGCCCGAGGCCGAGGCGGCGATAGGTCATGCGGGCGTGACGAAGGGCAGCGAACAGCGCACCGGGAAGCGGTGAATCCTAGCCGCGCGCGATCATTTCCACGCGGCTTCCGCTCGCCGCTCCGCGACCGAGGCGCCGCGCGGCTCAGGCAAGGGGCTCGAAGTCCTCGCCGCTCATCGGCTTGTGCTTGTCCCACCGGCTCCGCATCTCCACGAGCACGCTCAGGCTCCAGGGGTGCGGTGCGGGGTTGACGCGCACGACCGTGGCCTCGTATGCGCCCCGCGACTCCAGCAGCGCCATCCGGACATCCTCCGCAAAGCAAGGGGGTACCCACCCGACAAGACGCTGGTTGGCAGTTCGGACCGGAACCGCCGCTCCGTTCCCGTCATCCCGGTTGTCAGCGGTGAGTCGGAGGCTTTCCCCCGGCCTCAACGCGTCCGCCCGCCGATCGTCCGTGCCGGCGGGAAAGAAACGGCAGACGAAACTCCCGTCCGACTCCTTGACCAACTCCGGGAAGACATCGAGGCGATCGGTCATGCGGCGCCCGCCGTCCACCCACAGGGCTTCGATGGGTTCCGCTGCCGGGCTCAGGTCCAGGATCTCCAGGTACTCCGCGAAGTCAGGACGACGGGGCGACAGGACGCGGTTTCGGAAAACGGGAAACAGCGCTGCGGCGCCATAGTCGCCGCGCAGTTCCGGGAAACCCGGGACCAGATCGAACCTGCCGGTGCTCCGGGCGCGCTCCGCGCCTTTCAGATGGCGGAAGCGGTACCACGGCTTTCCGAGATCCACGTCCAGACGGCCTACCGGGAACCAGGCGTTTCCGGCGGGGTCGCGCCAACCCACGAACAGCGTGTTTCCCTTCAATCCAGACACCGGGTGATCTCGGCCGCATTGTAGGCGAGCAGCGTCGCTGCGAAGTCCCGCGCCGGCCGAGACATCCAATCCGCCGGAACACGGCGCACGACCGCTGTCAGGGAGTCGCCGGACAGCGCCGTCACCCGGCGGATCGGCTTTTGAAACAGGGCCGGATAGCGCGAGGCGGCGTGCCGGACCAGGTCCAGGGGGCTCGGTCCGTACCGGCCGCCGGTCGACCAGTAGATGCCGCCCCGCCCCTTTTCGGCGTATCTGCCGACTGTGCCCTCCCCCAGTCGCGCCGTGCGTTTCCGGTCGGGAAGCTCCCTGCCGAGGGAAGACCCGTGATCGAAGGACGGCGCCAGCGAGCGGCGGCCCGCCGAGGGTGCATCGGACTCGATCAATCCCCAGTTGTCGTGGTGCCGGTCCGTATTGCCGATCAGGGCGTCGAGGACGACATAGCCCGCGAACTGAAGTTTCGCCTCGGCCGCTTCGTCTTCCAGGAACCGTTCCAGTGCCTCGAAGATGTTCGAGAGCGTGTGCGCCGACTGACCGAAGCGGCGCTGACGGTCGTAAGGCATCGTGCGGGCAAGGACTTCGCCGCCATGCAACAGCGTGGGCGCCTCCGGCGAAAGGAGGGATCGCGTCGTGGACCCGCGTCGCCCCTCCACCTCGGCCAGTTCGACGGCGGCGTGCGGTACCTCGATGGCGCGCGCCACTTCGGCGGCGACCTTCTCCGCCCAGTGCTGACCGGTTCCCGCTTGCGGGTACTTGAAGAGCCAATCGGATTGACCGGATGGCTCCCGGTACCAGAACTTCGGCTTGCTGCCCATCGCCTCCTTCAGCGCTTCTCGGGGAGCGCGGATCTTCAGGATGGGGTAAGGGTCGGGCGTTCCCGTCCCAGGCTCGCTCACCGCTCCACGTACCCCGGGCCCCGGAGCACCTGGCCCGGCAGTTCGCCGGTCGGTTCGCCCTCGGCGATGATCGCGACGCCGTTCACGAAGACCCAGGGGATGCCGGTCGGGTAGCGCTCCGGCTCCTCGAAGGTGGCCTCGTCCTGGACCGTGTCCGGGTCGAAGAGGACCATGTCGGCCTTCATCCCGGGACGCAGCACCCCGCGGTCGGACAGGCCGAGGCGGTTCGCGGGCGCCGAGGACATCTTGCGGATGGCTTCTTCCAGCGTGAGGAGTCCCTCCTCGCGGACGTACTTCGCGAGGACCCGCGGATAGGTGCCGAAGGAGCGCGGATGCGGCTTCCCCATCGGCGTTCGCATCCCGGCGGCCAGCGCGCTGCCGTCGGAGCCGATGTGGGTGAAGGGCTGGGCGAGGGCCTGGACCAGGTTCACCTCCTCGTTCCCGAAGGAGATCTGGAATCCCTCGCCTTCCTGTTCGATGAGGAGGTCGAGCAGCCCCTCTTCGGGCGTGGTTCCCCGCGCTTCTCCGAGGTCGAGGATCGAGAGGCCGTCCACCTCGTCCCGGAAGGAGCTCACGAACGTGCGTCCCCAGCGGGACCGCCGGGCTTCGGACTCCCGGAGCTCGGCGAGCAGCCGTTCCCGCTCGGCCGGGTCCGTCAACCGCCCGAGCATCCGGTCCACGCCGCCCTCCTGCGCCCAGGCGGGCAGGAGCGAGCGCAGGTAGGTCCAGCCCGCGATGTAGGGATAGACGTTCCCGGTCACGTCCACGCCCGAGGCGCGGGCCTCGGCGATCATCGCCGCGTACTGCGGGATGCGGGCGCTGGAGGTGGAGTTCAGGTGGTGGATCTCGAGCGCCGTTCCCGCCTCGCGGGCGATGGTGATCCCCTCGGCGAGCCCTTCGAGTCCGCCGCGCAGGTGGCTGACGTAGATGCCTCCGTACCCGGCGGCCACCCGGGTCAGCCGGATCAGTTCCCCGGTGCTCATGAAGGCGTTCGGGATGTAAGCCATGCCGCTCGCCAGCGCGAACGCCCCCTCCTCCATCGCCTGCGCCACGAGCGCCTCCATCGCCTGGAGTTCCTCCTCGGTCGGGTCCCGCTCCTCGTACCCGACGACGGAGGCGCGCACCTGTCCCGAGCCGACGTAGGAGACGACGTTCGGGCCGACCCCGGCGAACTCCAGCCGGTCGAGGTAGCCGCCGAGGGTGGTCCAGTCGCGCTCGATGGGCGGGGCGACCATCATCGGGTCGTCCACCGCCGGGCCCAGCACCGGCCCCGCCGAGAGGTGCTCTCCGAGCACCTCGGTGGTCACGCCCTGCGCGGTCTTGCTCAGGGCGCGGGGGTCCACGACCAGTCCGTACTCCGAGTGGGCGTGCATGTCAATGAAGCCGGGGGCGAGGACCAGGCCCTCGGCTTCGATCTCCTGGAGCGCGTCCGGTTCTTCCGGCCCGACGCTCACGATGGTGTCCCCGGCGACCGCGAGGTTCCCCCGGAACCAGGGGCCGCCGGTCCCGTCCACGATGCGCGCCCCGCGGATCAGCAGGTCGGCGGGGGCCGGCGCCTCGGTGGGAGGGGCGGTGCACCCGGCCAAGGCCAATGCCGTGAGTACTGCCGGAATCCGTGGAGTGCGTCTCATCTGCCTTGCCTCCCGGGCTCTCGCCCGCGTCGGTTCGGGGAGGGGACAGGCTAGCAGTCGGTGGCTGCTGGTTTCGGGTGGGGTTGCGCCGTGCGCGGCGCGGAGCGCCGCGGTGCCGGTCTGGAGACCGGCGTTCCAAGCCGGTGCGATGTCTCCGCTGTCTAGTGCGGCGACCTAGAATTTCCGTGTGGGTTGCGCGGCCGGAATGACGAGGGGACAGGGACCATTCCGGCCGTGGGCTGGGTGGTTCCTGCTGCTGGCCTGCCTGCATGCGCCTGACCTCGCGGCGCAGGCGGGGACGACCACCGGCGTCATCCGGGGGGAGGTGAGCGATCCGCTGGGGAACGCGGTGCCGGGTGCGGTCATCCTGATCCAGCACCGGGGTACCGACCTGGTGACCGCGGTCGAGACCTCGCGCGACGGCAAGTTCGTCCGCAGCCTGCTGCCGCCGGGGACCTACGACCTGACCGTGACCGCCGCCGGCGGGTTCGGGACCGAGCGGATCGAGGGCGCGATCCTGCGGGTGGGGGAGGTGCTGCACTTCCACCTCGACCTGCGGATCGTGGCCACGGAAACGGTGACGGTCTTCGGCGAGCTGCCGTCCCCGGTGGAGACCACCGACTTCACCCGCTCGCAGCGCCTGCGGGAGGAGGTGGTGGACGCGGTGCCGAGCAACGGGCGGAACTTCCTCGACCTGACGCTGCTCACCCCCGGGGCTTCGGTGTCCCAGGGGCCGGACGGCGACGAGCTGAACATCAACGGCCAGCGCGGCATCTTCAACAACTTCATCGTGGACGGGGCCGACTTCAACAACCCCTTCTTCGGGGAGCAGCGCGGCGGCCAGCGGGCGGCGTTCACCTTCAACCAGGACGCGGTCGCGGAGCTGGTGATCGTGAACCAGGGCGCCCCCGCCGAGTTCGGCCGCTCGGCGGGCGGCTTCATCAACGTCGTCACGAAGTCGGGGACGAACGAGTTCGCGGGCTCCGGCCACTACTTCGGCCAGTGGGACGAGATCGCCGCCGAGTACTCCGCCGACCGGGGCGGAGGCAAGCCCGACTTCGGGCGGAACCAGTTCGGCGCGACCGTCGGCGGCCCGCTGGCGCGCGACCGGGCGTTCTTCTTCGTCGCCTACGACCAGCAGGCGGCCGCCGAGACGAAGCAGGCCGTCCGGCGGGTCGCGAACCCGGCGAACCTCGAACGGCTGGGCGCCTTCCTGAACACCCGCTGGCCGGGCCTCTTCGAGGACGAGTTCGGTCCCATCCGCCGCACCGACGACGCCCGGGCGCTGCTCGTGAAGCTGGACCTCAACCTGAGCGGCCGGCACCAGGCGTCGCTCAAGTACAACGCCACCTGGTCGGAACAGGTGAACGGCACCTTCGACGTGGACTCGTGGGGCGCCTCCATGAACGGCATCGAGCGCGACCGCTCGCACGCGGTGAACGGCAGCCTGCGCTCGCTGCTCACCGGCGCGCTGTCGAACGAGCTGCGGGTCCAGTGGGCGCGGGAGGACCGGCCGCGCTGGTACGACGGCCCGTTGCTGCCGGGGGCCGTCCATCCGGGGCAGCCGCAGTTCGACCGGCTCGGGGGGCGTCCGTTCCCCGACATCGCCATGGACTTCGCGGACGGCTTCCGCATCGGGCTGCCGTTCTTCCTCCCCATTGACCCCTCCTTCGACGACCGGTTCCAGTTGGTGGACAACGTGTCCTACGCGGCCGGGGCGCACCTGTTCAAGGCCGGGTTGGAATACAACCGCACGCGGGCGAAGCAGCAGTTCATCGGGATGGCGAACAGCCGCTACCTCTTCGACTCCGTCGAGGGCTTCATCGGGTTCGCCACCCACGGCGGCGGCTACGTCCACTGCTCCGACGGGTCGTCCGCCACTTCCGGGGCCTGTCCGGCGGGCGCCTCCATCACCGGTCCGGTGCTGCTCTACCTCCAGTCGGCCACGGTTCCGGGGATCCCGGCCGCCGAACTCGGCGTCCAGGAACTTCCGATGCAGGAACTGGGGGTCTTCGTGCAGGACACCTGGCATCCGGGCGAGCACCTGACGCTCGACCTGGGCCTCCGCTGGGACGGGACCTGGCATCCGGACGTGTTCGTCGAGCCGGAGGACACCTTCTTCGCGCCGTACCTCGGCAATCCGGCGTTCCCCTCGGACGGGCGAATTCCCGACGACCTCGACAACTTCCAGCCGCGCTTCGGGGTGGCGTGGGACGTCGCCGCGGACGGGCGCACGGTGGCGCGGGCGGCGGCCGGGTCCTACGTCTCCCGGATCCCGATGCTGGTCTTCGCCCAGCACCGCTCCACGAACGGCGCGTTCCAGCAGACCCTGTTCCGCAGCAGCGCCGACACCGTCCTCGGCCCGGTGCCGGAGCTGGACCGCCAGCTCGACGCCTCGGGAGCGCCGCCCTTCCTGCCGGACATCCAGGTCGCCGACCGGAACCTTGCACTGCCGCGCACCTGGTCGTTCAGCCTGGGGCTGGATCGGGACCTGGGGCGGGGGATGGCCGCCAGCGCCAACTTCGTGTACGCCCGGACCGACCAGCTCTTCCGCTACCTCAACCGCAACGATCCGGCCTTCGGCGCCCCCTTCGGCATCGGCACCCACCCCGGCGGGGGCGGGATCAACACCCTCACCGTCGCCGAGAGCACGGCGCGGTCGCGCTACCAGGCGCTGACCCTCGGGCTGCGCGGCTGGAGTTCGCTCGGGGACCGGCCGCTGACATTCGAGGCCCACTACACCCTCGCCTTCGACCGCTCCGACGACGACAACGAGCGGGACCCGTTCACCTTCCGCTATGCCGACCCGTCGAACCTCGGCCCCGAGTTCGGCTGGTCGGACCGCGACCGCCGCCACCAGGTGAGCGGCTACCTGCTCGTCACGCTTCCGGGCGATGTGAACTGGAACAACGTGTTCCGGTATCTGTCGGCTTCGCCCGCCTCCGAGGCGTGCGCCCGGCCCGGCGAGCGGGCGAACCAGCCCTCGGACCGCATCTGCGCCGACGGCTCCATCCTCACCCGGAACACCCTGCGGCGCGACAACGCGTTCTTCACCTGGGACCTCCGCATCTCACGCCGCTTCGCGCTGCCGAACGGCGCGACCGTCGAACCCATCGTCGAGGTGTTCAACCTCACCGGCGCCGACAACTTCCTCGACAGCCACACCGGCTCGCTGCTCTTCAACTTCGACGGCACGCTCCGCAGCGGCCTCGGCGACACCCGCCGCGGCCAGTTGGGCCTCAGCCTGCGCTTCTGAGGGACCGCCGGCCTGGAACGCCGGTCTCCGGCCAGTTGCTGTGAAAATGCAGATCCGGTGCGATGTCAACCAGCGCAAGTGGCGACGCCGGCCGGGAGCGCCGGTCTTCAGACCGGCACGCGCTGCGCGACCGCGCAGCGCACGGCAGGACGCCGCCCCGCGTGATGGCGTTCGACTCTTGCTCCATCACGGCAAAGAGCGGTACGACGTCCGCGGGCCTTCGGCCCGCTGTGCCGGTCTGAAGACCGGCGCTCCCAGCGGGGCTCGCAGCCGTGTCCGTCATTTTCGTGCCCGGCGGGATGTGCGGGAGGACCGCACATGACGGTTTCTCCCGGTGGGAGCCGTCAGACCGGCACGCGCTGGGCGACCGCGCAGCGCACGGCAGGACGCCCCCCGCGTGATGGCGTTCGACTCCTGGTACATCATCGCAAAGAGCGGTACGACGTCCGCGGGCCTTCGGCCCGCTGTGCCGGTCTGAAGGCCCCCACCGGGAGAACTGGCCGGCGCTCCCGGCGGCGCCATCACGGCGCCTGGCCGACCCGCGGGACTGCATTTGCCGAGCAGACCAGCCTGCCTCCGCCCTAGAAGAACCTGAGCGAGTAGCTGATCCGGAAGCCGCGGCCCATCTGGGGGGCCATGTCCTTGATCAGCGAATTGTGGTGGCTGTACTCGGCGTCGGTGATGTTGTAGGCGCCGAGCGAGATGTTCGAGGTCGTGCTCGCTCGGACGAACACGTAGGAGGCGGTGAAGTCGAACACCGCGTATCCGTCGGTCGGGGTCTCGTCCCGGTAGAGACGGTCCATCCGGGCGGCCCAGCGTAGCCGGGGCGCGAGGCGCAGCTTGCCGACCGGGACGTCGAGCCGCAGGTGACCGCCGAGCGGGGGGATGCGCGGCACGTACTCGCCGCTCGCGAGCTTGGCGTCCACGTAGGCGGCGTTCGCCACCAGCTCGGCGGCGCCGAGGCTCAGGTGTCCCTCCGCTTCGAAGCCCTGGTAGGTCGCGTCCGATTGCTGGAACAGCCAGACGGGCAAGCCGCTGATCCTTCCGCCCAGCACCTCTCCGAAGACGAAGTTGGAGATGTCGTAACGGAAGACGCTGAGGCTCCCGGTGAGCGCTTCCGAACTCTGCCGGAGGCTCAGGTCGAATCCCAGCGACCGTTCCTGGTCGAGTTCGGGATTGCCGATCTCGTACGCCAGGTTCCCGATGTGGGGGCCGAAGTTGTAGAGCTCCTCGAGCGAGGGGGCGCGGGTCGCGAGGCTCGCCACGCCGACCAGGGCGGTGGAGCCGCCCACCGCGAGCCGGGCGCCGGTGCTCGCCGACGCGGTGAGGAAGTCGCGGTCCCGGACCTCCGCCGGCCGGAGCGGGTTCGTGTCTTCCCCGACGTCGTAGGCGTTTCGCTCGGCGCGCGCGCCGAGCAGCAGATCGAGTCGCTCGTTCGCTTCGATCTCGTTGTAGGTGAAGACCGCGAACGCGTTCTGCCGGGTCTCCGGCGCCAGCGCTTCGTGGCCCCAGGCTTCGTAGTCCCGCACGTTGCCCCAGACCCCGACCCGGCTGTTCACCCGCCCCGCCGGTTTCCTGAGCTCACCGCGGAAGACGACCGACCGGTTGTCGAAGTGGGTCGCCACGATCTCTTCCCCACTGGCCTCGAAGGTCTCGATCTCGTCCTGGTCGTAGTCGGCGTAGCGGACCGTGAACTCCGCCTCGTCGAACACGAAACCGAGGCCGCGGAACCCGAAGTCGGTACGGAACTGCCGCCGGTTCATCGTGACGTCCACCGTCAGTTTTTCGTCGTCGCCAACCGGCCCATGGTCGTGCCCCACGTGGCTGCCGTGGAAGTCTCCGGCGAACGGAACCCCGTAGCGGGCGTCATCGAGGCGCACGGTGCCCGAGAGCCAGGCCCGCTCGCCGAAGAGACCGAACCCCGCCTCTCCCTGATTCATGGAGCTTTCGGTGTTCTCGACCACCCCGGCGGGGGTGTTGTAGTCCTCGGTCCGGTTCGCGTTGCCCCCGCCCCAGGCGAACCAGTTCCCGCCGGACGCCTGCGCGCGAACGCCGCCCCGGGTCCCGGCGTCGTTGGTCGAGTAGTCGAGGTTGGCCTGCCCCCGGAATCCGGGCGGCGGCGAGTGCGCGAGGTGGGACGCCATGGAGATCACGTTCACCGTGCCGCCGATGGCGTTCGACCCGTAGAGCAGCGTCGCCGGCCCCCGCACGACCTCGATCCGCTCGGCCTGGAGCGGGTCCACCGGCACGCCGTGGTCCGCCGACTGGCTGCCCAGATCGCTGGTCCGCACGCCGTCCTCCATGACGAGCACCCGGTCTCCGTCGAAGCCGCGCACGATCGGGCGCGCCGAGCCGGGTCCGAAGCTGCGCATGGCCACGCCGGTCGTGCCCTCGAGCAGCTCCGCGAGGGTGCGCGCCGACTCGTTCTGGAGGTCGAGCCCCTCCATCGCGTGCACCGAGCCGAAGGTCTCGAACGGCGACGAATCGCTGGCCGAGGCGGTGACCGTGACCCGTTCGTGCATCCGGTGCCGGGACCCGAGCACGATCGGCTCGCCGATCTCGAGGTCCTCCTCCTGTTCGATATCGATCGCCACGGTCCGGACCGCGCTGAGGAAGCCGAGGTCCACATGGAGGGTGACGGAGCCGAGGTGGTCCACGTCCACGAACGCGAAGCGGCCGGCCTCGTCGGTATGGACCACCTGGTCGGTCTCGATCAGCAGGACTTCGGCGTCGCCCGCCGGTTCGCCGGTTTCGGCGATGAGCACCGTGCCCGAGATCGTCGGATGCGCCCAGGCGGCGGTCGCGAAGGCGAGGCAGGCGGCGAGCGGACCGGCCCGCCGGAAGCCGCGCATGAGAAGCAAGAAGGGTGGAAGGAGAGCATTCCGCAGCACGGTGGGACCTCCTGTGGTCTCTGGGTGCGGAGGAACCGGACGTTCAGAGGCGCCGGCGGGGCCGAACGGTTCCCGACCTGGAGTGCCGACGGTCAGGCGGGCGGCGCGCGGGGGACCGCCGGAGTCGGAGCCGGCTCCGAGGTGGCGAAAGGCACCACCGGGGCGCGGGGCTTCGACTCGTGCCGTGGGAAGGGCAACTCCGGCCGACCCTCGAGCGCGGGAACTCCGGTTTCCGCGACCTTGCAGACCCCGCAGGGGTTGTCCGTCTGGTCCGGATGCTCGTGCGCCGGGACGGCCAGCGGGGTGGCCAGCACCAGGGCGGCCACGGCCGCACCCGCCAGAAATCGAGACCGGAGGCTGACGTGTTTCACCGCTGTGGAACCTGCAACCGGCCATGCTACCACCGGGAGTCGAAGCCCCGGAATCCGGGAACGCCGGGTCCAGACCGGCACCGCGGGCCGCAGGCCCGCGAAACGCCTGCTTGGCTCGCCCTAGAAGAACCGAACGGAGTAGCTCACCCGCACCCCCCGCCCCATCTGCGCCGCCACGTCCTTGATCACCGACGTGTGATGCCGGTACACCGCGTCCGTCAGGTTGTGTCCCACCAGCGACAGGTGGTGGGTCGCGTTCCCGGTAAGGAGCAGCCAGGACACCGTCAGGTCGAGCACCGCGTAGCCGTCGGTCGGCGTCTCCCCGGCGTGGAAGCGGTCCATCCGCGCGGCCCAGCGCAGCCGCGGCGCGACCCGCAGCCCCCGGAACGGGACATCCAGTTTCACCTGCCCGTTCAGCGGTGGGATCCGGGGCGCGTGCTGGCCGAGTGCAGGGAACTCCGCGTCCACCCACGAAGCGCTCGCGGTCAGGTCGGCGCTCCCGACCCGGACGCGGCCGTCCGCCTCGAACCCGAGGTGGCGGGAGTCGGCCTGTTCGGTCGAGATCACCGTGACCCCGCCCCGGCCTCCGGCGGTGGCCCCGTAGGTGAAGTTGTCAATGCCGTACCAGAAGACGGAGGCGCTGCCGGCGAAGACGTCGGCATCGCGCCGGAGGCTCAGGTCGAAGCCGCGCGACCGCTCGCGTTCGAGGAGGGGGTTGCCGATCTCGAACGCCTGGATGCCGGCGTCGAGGCCGAAGTTGTAGAGCTCTTCGAGCGCCGGGGCGCGGGTCGAGAGCGTCGCGGTCCCGACGAGGGCGTGTTCCTCGTCCAGGTCCAGCCGCAGCCCCGCGTTCGCCGAGGCTCCGAGGAACTCCCGGTCCACCACCGCGGGCGGTTCGAACTCCTCGCCCTCCACTTCCAGTTCTTCCTCCTCATCGTCGTCGTCATCGCCCTCCCCGGGTGCCGGGCGATCGTCCGCGTCATACGCGTTGTTCTCCAGCCGGGCGCCGAGCAGCACGCTGAGCCGGTCCGTGGCCTGGACCTCCCCCAGCGCGAAGGCGGCGAGCGCGGTGTGGCGGGTGTCGGGAGCCAGCGCTTCCGGGCCCGCGGAGGTGAACTCCCGGAGGTTCGCCCACGCTCCCACCCGGCTCTGGAAGCGCCCCCGCGATCCCTCCAACTCGCCGCGGAAGACGAGCGATTGGTTCTCGTGGTGGGTTTCGAGTTCGGGGGGCCCGTCGCCCTCCATCTCGATCTCGTCCTGGACGAACTCGCTGTAACGAACTGTAAAGGCCGCCGCCTCGAAGAAGTCCCCGAGGTCTTTGAGTCCGAAATCCGCGCGCAGTTGCCGCCGCTCCATGGTCACGTCCACGGTCTCCTCCTCCCCCTCGTCGGCGCCGTGGAGCATTCCCGCGAGCGGGACCCCGTAGCGGCTGTCGTCGAGGCGGACGCCCGCCGAGAGCCAGGCGCGGTCGCCGCGGAGTCCGAGACCGGCTTCGCCCTGGTCCAGCGCGGTGTCGGAGCCGTCCACGTCGCCGAGCGGCGACCGGTAGTCGCCGGTCCGCCGGGTGTTGCCGCCGCCCCAGGCGAACCACCCGTCCCCGCCGGCATGCACCCGCGCGCCGGCGTAGCGGCCGTCGTCGGCGCTCCCGGCGCCGAGGCTGGCGCGGCCCTCGAACCCGGAGGTCGCACCGTGCGCCAACTGCGAGCCGGCGGAGACCACGTTCACCACGCCCCCGACCGCGTTTGTGCCGTAGAGCAGCGCCGCCGGTCCGCGCACGACCTCGATCCGCTCCGCCTGGGTGGGGTCCGCGATCGTTCCCTGCTCGGCCGCCTGGCTGCCGATGTCGCCGGTGCGCACCCCGTCTTCGGTGATCAGCACCCGGTCGCCGTCGAACCCGCGGATGATGGGACGCGCGGCGCCGGGACCGAGACTGCGGATCGCCACGCCGGGGGCGCCTTCGAGCAGCTCCGCGAGGCTGGGCACGCCCTCGATCAGGTCGAGGCCCTCGACGGAGGACGCCGACCCGAACTCCGCGAGTCCCGACGACGCGCCGGAGGCCGCGGTCACCGTGACGTGCTCGTGGGTGGTTCCGCGGAACGTGATCCGGACCGCGTCCGGGAGGACGATCTCGGGGCCGGGATCGGTGTCCAGCGTCAGGCCGGCTTCGCCCCACAGGAACCCGAGCTGGGCGTGGATCGTGATCCGCGAACCCACGCGCACGCCTTCGAACGTGAAACGGCCCTCCGCGCCGGCGCGCGTCGTCGCGCCCGTTTCGCGGAGGGTCACCTCGGCGCCGCGCGCCGGAGCCCCGGTGGCGGCCACCAGGACCAGGCCGGCGATCCTCGACTGCGCGGCCCCGGTGGTCGCGATCAGCGCGCCCGCGAGCGCGAGACCGGCGGTGCGGGCTGTCAACGTGGAATCAGCTCGATCACGATGTTCCGGAGGGGCGCGTCCCCGATGTTCCTGACGACGTGCACCACCGGCGGGTTGAACTTAATGGTGCCGGGGATCTGGGTCTTGAACACCTCGTCGGCGCCGTCCGGCCACTGCTGCAGCTCGGTGGCGCCCATCACGAGCACCACCCGCTGCGCGTGCGAGTGCCGCTCCCGGGTGTCCCCGGGTTCAAGACGCTCCTCGAACACGAAGTAGCCCTCGGCGTCGTGGAGCCGTTCGTTCTTGCCGGCGGGAATGGCGACCGCCGGCCCTTCCACCGAAGGGGGATCCGGCTTCAGGTTCACCTCCGCGAAGTCGCCCTCGATCTCGTAGGAGGTCCCCGCCTCCGCCACGAACACCTCGGCGTAGCCGAGTTCGACGGTCGAACCGCCTGCGGCGACCTTCACGTCACCGAACGCGACCACCACCCGGTCCCCGCAACCGGGACCCGCCTCGGCGCACGGCGCGGCGTTCCGGTGCACGGCGGCGTAGTCGTTGTCGAGCACGAGGGTCCCGTCCTCGCCCGCTGCGGGTGCAGCCAGCAGAACGGTCAGCGAAAGAAGTCCCAGACGGCGCATCACCGCAATCTAACAGGGTTCACCGCCGGGAGCGCCGGTCTTCAGACCGGCACAGCGGGCCGCAGGCCCGCGGATGTCGCGTCGCCTTGCGCGGTGATGAACCGAGAGCAGACCGTCACCGTGCAGGTCAGGCGTCGTGCCGTGCGCCGCGCTGTCGCGCAGCGCGTGCCGGTCTGAAGACCGGCGCTCCCAGCCGTCGCAACCCCCGCTACCATTCGAGCCGGAATTTGTCGCAGACGGTCTGGAGAAGAGGCGTTGACAGGGCGAAGTGAAACCCCCCGGCCGCTGGTCATCCTGTTGGCTGCGGGAGCGCTGTGCGCGGGTCCGTCCTCCGCCGTCGCCCAGGAAGCCCCGGCCCCCGACCGGTCCGACTGGGGCGCCCCCGGCCTCCACCGCGTCGCCCTCTATCCGACCCCGGACCTCGCCCCCGCCGGCGGCACCGCCTTCCTGCGCTGGGACCCGAGCCCCTTCGGGGTCTCGGTGACCCGCGACGGCAGCCAGCGCTACCGGCTCGACCTCGAGATCGAGGGACTCCCCGACCCCGGTTCGCTCGGCGACTACCGCACCTACGTCGCCTGGGCGACGACGCCCATCATGGACCCGGTGGTGCGGCTGGGAGAGGTCGGCAACGGGACCTTCGCGGACCTCGGCCCCGTCGCCTTCGACAAGTTCGTGATCCTGGTGAGCGCCGAGCCCTCGGCGGCAGTCGAGACCCGCACCGGCCGGCTCGCCCTGCGCGGGGCCTCGCCGTCCACCCGGATCCTCCCCGACAACCACCTCATGGTCCCGGTGACCGGCACCGGCGAGAGCGCCGCGCTGCCCATGGACCACGGCGTGATGGACCACGCGGCCATGGGGCACGGACCGGCGTCCGACGAGCCGGCGTGGTCGCATCCGCCGATGCTTCCGGAGACTCCCATGGTCCCCGGGCTCGGGCATCTGCGGCCGGAGCCGCTTCCGTTCCTGCCGCGGGCGACCGCGGACGGAACGCTCCCGGACGCCGTTCCCTCGCAGGTGGTGCGGCTCCGCGACGGGCAGACGCTCGACCTGATCGCGGGACGGGTCCGCCGGACCATCCACGGCCGCGACTACGTGATGTACGGGTTCAACGGGCAGTACCCGGGCCCCCTCATCCACGTGGACCAGGACTCCACCATCTTCGTCAACTTCGAGAACCAGACGTCCTGGCCCACCGCGATCCACTGGCACGGAATACGCCTCGACAACGCCTTCGACGGGGTGCCTCACCTCACCCAGGACCCGGTGCCCCCCGGCGGGCGTTTCGAGTACCGGATCTTCTTCCCCGACGCCGGCCTCTACTGGTACCACCCCCACCACCGCGAGGAGGTCCAGCAGGACCTCGGGCTCTACGGGAACATGCTGGTGGAGGCGCCGCCCGACGCCTGGTACGCGCCGGTCCACCGCGAGGAGATCCTCATGCTCGACGACCTCCTGATCGCCGACGACGGGGGGCTCTTCCCCTTCGGGACCGAGCGGGCCACCCATTCGCTCATGGGGCGCTTCGGCAACCTGATGCTCGTGAACGGGGAACCGGAGTACGACCTGACCGTCGACCGGGGGGAGGTCGTCCGCTTCTTCCTCACGAACGTCTCGAACACCCGCACCTTCAACCTCTCGTTCGGCGAGCCCGGCGCGCACCGCGTCAAGGTCGTCGGGTCGGACCTCTCGAAGTTCGAGCGCGAGACCTGGGTGGATTCGGTGGCGCTCGCGCCCGCCGAGCGTTACATCGTGGAGGTCCGCTACGAGACGGCGGGAGAGCACGCCCTCGAGAACCGGGTGCGCCCGCTGGAGCACACCTTCGGCGGCTACTTCTCGCGGATCACCCGGCTCGGGACGGTGACGGTGGGGGACCGGGACGCCGACCCCGCGGGAGCGCCGGGCTACGACGAACTGCGGGAGCACGCTCCGGTGGTGGAGGACGTGGCGCGCTTCCGGAGCCACTTCGACCGGGAGCCGGACTACGAACTCCTGCTCACGATGGATGTGACCGGCCTCGACCCCGCCATCATGCAGCGCATGCGCGCCGACCGGGTTTTCTTCCCGGCCGTCGAGTGGGCGGACACCATGCCGATGATGAACTCGGTGGCTACCCCGGAGGAGGTCCGCTGGATCGTGCGCGAGCCTGCGACGGGCCGCGAGGACATGGACATCGCCTGGCGCTTCCGGGTCGGGGACGTGGTCACGATCCGGATCACGAACGACGCCGCCGCCCTCCACGCGATGCAGCACCCCTTCCACATCCACGGCCAGCGGTTCCTGGTGCTGCGCCGGAACGGCGCGCCGGTGACGAACCAGGTGTTCAAGGACACCGTGCTCATCGCGGCGGGGGAGACCGTGGACCTCCTGCTCGAGATCACGAACCCCGGGAAGTGGATGGCCCACTGCCACATCGCCGAGCACCTCGAAACCGGCATGCGCTTCGTCTTCGAGGTGGACCCGTAGATTCGACGGCAAGAAGCGGATGGACGCGCGGGGGCCGCTGCGCTGGAATGACGTCGGGAGTTGAACCGATGTTGATGCCATCAGAACCCGACAAGCACCGCCGTCCCGGGGATCCCGAATCCCGGCTGACGCGCCTGGTCGAAGCCGCCAGGTACATCGAAGCCCACGCCGAGGAGCGCCTGCCGCTCCGCGAGCTTGCGGGGCAGGTGGGCCTCTCGCCGTCGCGCTTCCAGCGCATCTTCAAGGCCGCGTTCGGCGTCTCGCCCAAGGCCTGGCAGCACGCGGTCCGGATGAAGCGCCTCAAGACGGCGCTCCAGGAGGGCGACGACGTCACCGGCGCGATCTACTCGGCGGGCTTCGGGTCCCTGAGCCGGGTCTACGGGGAGCGCGTCCGTCACATCGGGATGACGCCGGGCGCCTACCGCGCCGGCGGCGCCGGAGAGACGATCGCCTACGCCTCCCGGGAAACGGCGCTCGGCGCCTTGCTGATGGCGGCCACCGAACGCGGCGTCGCCTTCGTGCAGTTCGGGGAGGACCCGGAGGCCCTGCTCGAGCAGCTCCGCCGGGAGTTCCCGAACGCGGACCTCGTCGCCTCGGACGCACAGGAGGCCCCGGAACTGGACGCGTGGATCACGGCGCTGGAGACACACCTCGCCGGAGGCGCCCCGCGCCCCGAACTGCCACTCGATCTGCGCGGCACCGCCTTCCAGATGAAGGTCTGGCGCTTTCTCCTGAGCGTCCGCGAGGGCGACGTGATCAGCTACGGCGAGCTGGCGGCCGGAATCGAACGACCCCAGGCGGCCCGCGCCGTCGCCGCTGCCTGCGCCGCGAACCGCATCGCGGTCCTGGTGCCCTGCCACCGCGTCCTGCGGGGGGACGGCAATCTCGGCGGCTACCGCTGGGGCCTCGATCGCAAACGAGCACTCCTTGACGGCGAGCGGTCCCGTCGGGAGCGCCGGTCTTCAGACCGGCACGCGCGGTGCTCCGCGCCGCGCACGGCGTGACCCCGCCCACCCTCACGGCGCGTCCGGCCGGGACCGCCGACCTTCAGGTCGGCACCGTCCGCCAGAGGCGGGCGAAGCGCGCGACGATTCTCCGCCACACGCGCGGTCGGCACCCTTCTTGCCAGGCGCCTATTCGGCAACCCTGAACACCAGGGATGACGTTGGTGCCCCTGTCGTGCCCCCGCGGGTCACATGGAGATCGCCCTTGGTGATGATGTCCATCCCGATCAGGAAATCGACATCGGGCCCGAGTTCTGCTTCCAGGACGGGGATCCGCCACATTGCCGCGCCAAGAGCGCCGTTCGGAATCCGCAGCCAAACCCAGTACACGGCTGCGTCCCTCTCGTCTCGAATGGAGCGCAGGGGCGAGAAGCCGATGGGAAGCAGTTCAAGTCTCGCGACCATGCGGCTGCTGATGAGTGAATGGGTTGCCCCCGTGTCCCAGATGGCCGTCGCCTGAGTCAGTGCCCCGGGAGGAGCTGATGCCGCCCTGCCGTCGCCGATCCCCACCCTCGTGCGGAGAGCGAGACCTTGATGCGATGACCGGTGCTCGAAACCGGCCACTTAGCAGCCTTTCAACCCACTCTGGAGTGGAAGATCGCGGGCTGCTGTTCGCTGCGGAAGACGCACTCCGCGACCAGGAAGTACCCCGGCTGGAGGCTCCGGCGATACGCCTCGTCCACGGCAGCCTCCATGCTCTCGAAGAAGAGCGCTCCCGACCGGAGCTGCTCGACCGGATCGGCGCCGGGCACAGTTGCGTCGCGATAGATCAGCGCATACTGGCTGTGGTGACGCTCGGCGAAATCAAACCGCAGGTGCCTCTCGAAAAGGTCATGCAACTCCCGAACCGGGATCGGCTGGGTCGCGGCCATCGGCATGCCTCCTGACGCAGGATACATTTTGCACCAGCGGCGCCGGTCCCGACCACTCTCTCGGCGGGGTCCGGAGGGGAAGCTCCCCGAATCGTGGTTCGGGTCGGCTGGGGAGCGGAGAGCCGCGCCTGCCGGCCTGAAGCCGGCGTTCCCAGCCGTACGCGCCACCTGCGCTCTTGCGCGCCGCGCCGAGGGGGGAGCCAACTTTCCGGGTGGGGTTACGACGTGCGCGGTGCGGAGCACCGCTGTGCCGGTCTGGAGACCGGCGTTCCCAGCCGTACGCGCCACCTGCGCTCTCGAGTTCCACGCCGAGGCCGGAGGCCAATTTTCCCGGGTGGGGTTACGACGTGCGCGGTGCTCCGCTCCTGATCTCCGCGCCGGGGTGGGAGTCGGTTTTTGGGGGTGGGGTTGTGCCGTGCGCGGTGCGGAGCACCGCTGTGCCGGTCTGGAGACCGGCGTTCCAAGCCGGTCCGGTCGTCAGAACTCGAGGGCGGAGATTGCCACGAGGGCGGTGCGGACCTTGCCATCCCGCCAGGCGACCATGAGGCGTTCCTGGACATCGAAGACCTCCTCGATGTCCTCGCCTTCCGCCGCCTCTTCCTCGGCGTCTTCCTCGTCCTCGGCCTCTTCGTCTTCCTCCGGCTCCGGCGGCGGCTCGTTGGCGACCCGGGCGAGCTGCAGGACCCCGGCTTCCCGGCCCGCCGGAGCGTCCGCCACCTTGACGGACGGCCCGACCAGCCCGTCCGGCCAGACCCGCCGCACCCGCACCTCGCCCCGCCGCGAGCCCGGCGTTTCGAGCCAGGCGGCCACCGCGCTCCCGTCGTCGAGCATCGCCACCGCGGCGTATCCGCGCCCGCCGCCTTCGTCCAGCCGGATCGGGGTTCCGAAGCCCTCCCCGCCGTTCTGCGAGAAGGCGAAGCGGACCTCGGGCTCCCCGCTGGCCATGGTGAACCAGGCGACCGCCACGGCGCTGCCGGTCGCCGTGATCGCGGGACCGTTCACCGGGCAGGCGTTGATGCCCCAGCCGTCCGCGTGGACCGGCTTCCCCGGCTCCCAGAGGCCCCGCACCTTGCGGGTGATGGCGATGTCCCGAACGTCGTCCTCCGGGGCGTTCCGCACCCGGTCCCGGTAAACGACGGCCGGAGCGCCGTCAATGGTCGCCATCGCGGTGGGACAGCAACTGCACACGTCGGGGTCCAGCCGCTGGTTGCCGAGCTGGTAGCCCTGCTCGTGGAAGCGGGCGAGCCGCAGGGTCATGTCCGCGGGGTCCGTCGCCCCCGGCGGCGGGGTGAGGTAGGCCGCCGAGAAGCCGCCCTGCTCCGGCGTGAAGGAGACGAACCCCGAGTAGCTCTCGACGTTCCGGAGCCCCTCCGAGAACACCTCGCGCCAAGTGGCGCCCCGGTCCATGGAATAGACGATCTTCAGACCGTAGCCGTAGTGCCCCTCGGCCTCCGGGTTCCGGACGAGATAGTGGGCGGCGAGGCGGTTCTCCCCGACGAGCGCGATGCTCGGGTGGTCCGCCCAGTTGACGAACCAGCCGGAGCCCTCGGCGACCGGCTTCGGGTCGCCCCAAGCGTCCTCCGTCACCTCCTCGCTGCTCCCCGGACGCTGGAGTTCCGAGAACCGCAGGGCATGTCCCGCTCCGGCTTCCTCGATCCAACTCAGGAAGGTGGCGCCCTCGGGAGCGGAGTAGAGCGAGTACATCCCGCTCCCGTCCGGGGCGGGCGTCTCGAGCGGCGAGACACCCTCCTGGGCGCTTGCCCCCGCGGCGAGCAGCAGGACGCCGACGAAGCCGGCGAGACGCGAACGGGTCAGGGCGCGCATGGGAACCGGTGATTCTCGCACGGACGGCCGGATTCGGGATACCGTTCGCCGGTTCCCGCTCCGGCAAGGAGGCGCCGATGTCCGATCTCTCGTTCCGCCGCCCGGCGGCCAGCCAGGCCCTCGGCCTTCTCGGGGCCATCGCGCTCCTCGCGCTCCCGGCGGCGGCCGCCGCCCAGACCGCCGGCGAACTCACCGAGGACGCCCGGCAGTACGTCCAGTACGGCGATCCGGTCATCGCGATCACCGGGGTCCAGGTCGTGGACGGCACCGGCGCCGCCCCCCGCTCCGGCCAGACCGTGGTCATCGCCGACCGCCGCATCCGGAGCCTGGGCGCAGACGGCGACGTCGCGATCCCCGAGGGCGCGCGCCGGATTGACGGGTCCGGGCACACGGTGATCCCCGGCCTCATCGGCATCCACAACCACACCTTCTACACGACGGCGGCGCGCCACTCGCAGATGAACACCACCTCGCCGCGGCTCTACCTGGCGGCGGGCGTCACCACGATCCGCACCACCGGCAGCTATTCCCCCTACAGCGAGATCAACATGCGGCGCGCCATCGAGGCGGGCGAGATCGTGGGCCCCCGGATGCACATCACCGGCCCCTACATCTCGGGCGCCGGGGCCAGCACCTACATGACCCAGGTGAACAGTCCCGAGGACGCCCGCCGGGTGGTGGCCTACTGGGCCGAGGAAGGGGCGACCTGGTTCAAGGCGTACACGCGGATCTCGCGGGCCGAACTCGGCGCCGCCATCGAGGAAGCGCACAAGCACGGCCTCAAGTTCACCGCGCACCTCTGCTCGGTGACCTTCCGCGAGGCGGTGGACCTCGGGATTGACTCGCTGGAGCACGGGTTCTTCACGAACACCGAGTACCACGCCGACAAGGAGCCGGACGAGTGCCCGCCTGATTTCCGCAACACCCTCCGGGACATTGACATTGATTCGGACGAGGTCAACGCCACCATCGCCCACATGGTGGACAACGAGGTCGCGCTCACCTCGACGCTCGCGGTCTATGAACTCTCGGTGCCCGGCCGGCCGCCGCTGGAGGACCGGAACCTGGAGGCGCTCTCACCCGGCGCCCGCGACGAGTACCTGGCCCGCCGCGAGGAGATCGCCGGCGCCAGTGACGCGGTCATGCAGGACCTCTTCCCGAAGGCCCAGGCGTTCGAGTACCGCTACTTCCAGGCAGGCGGCCTGCTCGCCGCCGGCGTGGACCCCACCGGGAACGGCGGCGCGCTGCCCGGCTTCGGCGACCAGCGGAACTACGAGCTGCTCCTCGAAGCCGAGTTCACCCCGGCGCAGGCCCTCCAGGTGATGAGCCTGAACGGCGCCCGGGTGCTCGGCGTGGACGGCGACCTCGGCAGCATCGAGGAGGGCAAGCTCGCCGACCTGATCCTGATTGACGGCGACCCGGTGGCGGACCCCTTCCAGATCCGAAACGTGGTGACCGTCTTCAAGGACGGCGTCGGCTACGACTCCCTGAAGCTGATCGCGTCCGTGAAGGGGTTGGTGGGCCTGGAGTAAGGCGGGGACCGCCGGTCTTCAGACCGGCACCCGCGGCCCGGAGGGCCGCGGAACGACGTAGCGCTCCGAGCCCGGACGACGCCGCAAGCTTGGAACGCCGGCTTCAGCCGGCATCGCGGCCGCAGGCCGCGAATCCGCCTAACGCTGCGCCCCGATGGCGCGCCGGCTCAGGGAAGCCGCTCGATCCTCGGCCGAAACACGCGGTCCAGCAGGTTGAGCTTCCGGACCAGCCACTCGTGCTGCCGCGCCCAATCGTTCGGATCGTTCAAGACCACGTTCTCCAGCCGCACTCCGATCTCCCGCTCGCTCGGCTTCCGGTCGTCCCAGAACATGGCCGATGCCATCGCGGACTCGATGGCATCCCGGTCGCGCATCAACCGCCCGAAGGCGGGCGCTCGGTGCGTCGACAGGTAGAGGGATGCGGAGATCCGTCCCGCCGCGCGGTGCGTCGTCGCGTAGAGGTAGAACCCGCTTCTGCCGATCGGGAAACTCATCCAGTTGTCCTTCCCCGGGGTTCTCCGGGCGAACGGCGCGCGCGCACTGTTTCCGGAAACGGGTCCGCCAATGCGATTGAGTTTGTCGAGGACGGCGTCCCAGTACTTCCGGTGGAACTCCGGGGCGCTCAAGCCGGCCAGTGACGCGTCCCTCACCCCAGGTGGTCCCGTTCGTGGCGAAGCTGGGGAGCCACCGGATGCCGGTGACCCCTCCCGGGAGCGATCCGCGCGCTGGCCGGCGCTGTACCAGCCGGCACCGGAGTCCTGAACCTCCGGCAGAGGTCGCGACCCTGCGTCGGCCCATCCCGGACCAAGGTCTGACCCCAGGTCGCCGATCAGCTTCAAGCCAGCACTCTCGAACCGGCGAAAGTCGGTCAGGTTCGCCGTGGCGAGACGCGCCCCGTCATGGATTGCTACCGCCGCGATGACGCAGTCCGGCAGGGAGCCGCGTCGCCGGCCGGACTCGTTGAAGAGACGCGCAGCGACGCCCGCGTGCTCGATCGTGAAATCGCGGTACGAGTCCACGATGCGCGTTGCCAGCTCCTGCTCCGCGGGTTTGATCGGCCCGCACTGGAACTCGGCCCAGGCGAGCGCGCTGACGACGATGGACTCGTCCGGATCCATCGTTTCGAGCAGGCGGGTCTCGGGGGCATCCGGGGCGAGAATGCGGATCAGGAAGCTGGTGTCCAGATGAATCACTCGGGGTCACCGGGAAGACGCGGGAACGAAGCGCGCCGCATTTCACGTGCTTCTCTTTCCCAAGCCGCCAAATCCACGCCGCGCTTTGCCACCGAGTCCTGAAGTTCTCTGAGGGCCCGCATCCTGGTGTCCCGCCGTGAGGGCTGCCGCTCGAGCTCACTGCGGACCGCTCTGCGCAGCGCCTCGGACTTCGAAACACTCCACCGTCGCGCCAAATCCTCCAGAGCGCGCACCGTGCCAACATCGAGCGAGTACGTGGTTTTGATCGTCATAACAGCCATATATGAACTATATGGCCATATTGATTGTCGATTAACAAGCATCCGCGATCTCTTGCACGCCCGCCGCTACTCGGGTTCGTCCTCGCCAGCCCGGTACAACGGCCGGATCGCCTCCTTCACGACCGCGGGAACGGTGTGTCTCTGATTGCCTCAAGCCACTGGGCTACATTGTCGTTGTCGAGGAGAGAGGTTCATGGCGAAGCGATCGAGCATCGGTGTTTCCGTGACGCCACAGCAGGCCGATTTCCTGAACTCGCTCGTTCGGGGCGGCGAATACCAGTCGGTCAGCGAGGCCGTCCGTGCCGCCCTGCGACTGTTTCAGCACCGTCGCGCGGTGCTGCGGGCCGAGATCGAACGCGCGCGGGGAAAGATCGCGGCGGGCGTGGACGACTTGGACCAGGGCCGCTTCGTTGAGGGTGAGGTGTTCTTTCGGGAGTGGGACGCTGATCTCGACGAGCGTGAGGAGGCATCCCGGCTCCACACCCCGTGAACCGGCGTGTCTTTTCGGAGGCGGCGAGCGCAGCCGGGCCCGCCCGGCGAACGAGGTTCGTCCCACCGCCCGCCTGCGGCGGGCTGTGCCGGCTGAAGCCGGCGTTCCAAGCCGTACGCGCCATCGGGACATATGGCCCGACGCGCTCTGCGGGCCTGCGGCCCGCGTGCCGGTCGGAGACCGGCGTTCCAAGCCGTTTCTGCGGTCAGCGGTTGTCGCCGGCGCGGTAGAGGCGGCGGATTGCCTCCTCGAGCGGGCCCGGGAAGGTGGCGTCGCCGATCGCCTGGAGGGCGGCGAGTGCGCCCTCGCGGTCGCCTTGGGCTTCCGCCACCAGTGCGAGGTTGAAGCGGACCGCCGCCATGTCGAGCGGTGATCCGGGCTCGATCGCTGCGGCGGCGCGGGTGAGGGCCGCGTGCGCCGCCTCGACTTCGCCGGCGGCGAACGCGGCCAGGCCTTCAGTCAGGGCGGTTACCTCGGCGGGCTCTGCGCCGCCGTCCACCCGGACCCGGTAGCTTGGCTCGCCGGCGTCGCTGCCGCCGGGAAGCTGGCTCCGGGATAGGACGATCGCTCCCTCACGGAACTCGGCCGCGCAGTCCTCGGCGAAGGGGCCGTCGGGTGGCCCCCACGCGAGACAGGACTCCCCGTCCGTCCGCTCGCGGACGAACACCAGCCCCTCGTCGCGGGCGGTCACGCTCACCGCGCGTCCGGGAACGATTTCGAGCACGTCGAGTTCCCCCGGGTCTCCCGGCCGGACCACGGCCGACAGCACCAGCGCCGCCCCGGCCGCTCCCTCGTAGTCCCGCTGGATCACGAAGGACTCCCCGATGGCCGCGACCCGCAGACGCCCGCCGGGGACGGCCCGCACCACGTCTCCGTCCAGCGCCTGCGCGGCCTGCAGGAGGCGCTCCCCGAAGCGGGGCGCGATCCGCGCCAGCAGCGCGAGCCGGGCCGCATCCCCGGCCTCGATCCCGGAAGCCGTCCGGAGCAGGGACACCCCGCGCGCCGCCGGATCGCTCGCCGCCCGCAGGGTGGTGCGGACCGCGTTCAGCAGGCGGTCCTCGATGTCCCGCACCGGTTCGGCGCCGGCCGCGAGCCGCCGGAGGACCTGGGTCAAGGCCTCGGGGTCGTCGGGAACCTCCACCAGCGCCGCGGTGCTGCCCTCGACCGGGGAGTCGTCGAGGAACCGGAACAGCGCGGTCAGGTCGCGGCGGACCGAACCGCCGCCCAGCGGGATGCGCCAGACGGACAGCCCCGCCCGCGCCGCCAGCCAGAGGGTGCCGCCGGTGTCCGCGCCGGGACGGAATTCCACCGTGTCTCGCCGGACGACGTGCCCGATGGGCCGCTCCCGGATCCGGGCCCGCGCCGCTGCCGACTGCGGCTCCGGCACGAAGAACCCGCCGCCCGTCAACCCGGCGATCCGGTTCAGGATGGCGAGGTCGGCGTCGGACACCGCCGCGATCACGTCCGCGGGCTGGCCCCGGAGGGCGGTCTGCAGCTCGTCCAGCACCTCGCCGCAGCGGGGACAGCCGTCCGCCGGGAAGTAGAGGACGAGCGGCCGGCCCTCCGCGAACGACCGCTCGCTCGACCAGACGCCGCCCTCGACGGCCAGCGACAGGCTCGGGAAGGTCCCGTCGTAGGGGGTCGTCCCCTCCGGCGGACGCCGCCGCGAGGTCTCGGGAGCCCGGAAACGGAACCGGTCGAGCGCCGCGGCGAGGCCGTTCTCGGTCCGGAAGGCGCCGGTTTCCCTGAGCAGCTCCAGCGCGTCCTCGTCCGATCCCCCGGACCGCGCCCACGAGCGAAGGAGCGCATCCACCCGCCCGGACAGCGGTATTCCCGGGAGGTCCGCCAGTCGGCGCCACGTCTCCGCCCGCGGATCCAGCGCGACCGCGCGCCGGTACTCCCGCGCCGCCCCGCCCGCGTCACCAACCGCGGCCAGCGCATCCCCCAGCGTCACCCGGTACGCCGCGCGCCGCAGCCGGTACGCGGCATTCGCGGCCCCGGTGAACTCGTCCAGCACGATCCGGCCCTCGGGCACCTCCTGGCTCCAGTCGGTCGGCTCGAACTCGTCGGACCGGGTGATCGCGGCAAACGCGCTCTCCAGCGCCGCCTCCCCATCGCCGGCCCCCAGCAGCCGCCGCGCCTCCGCGTGCTCGGCGGACCCCGGCGGCTGCGCCCACGCGGCAGCAACCCCCGCCACCCACACCGCGACCAACGCCGCGCCGACCCGGCGGGTCAACGGAGTCGCCGGAGCCGCTCGACCGCCTCCACGAGCGTTTCCCGGTTCTTGCAGAAGGTGAACCGGAGCCGCTGCCTGCCCGCCGCGGGATCGGCGTAGAAGCTCGACCCCGGCACCGCGGCCACGCCCACCGTCTTCACGAGGTGCTCGGCGAAGGCCACGTCGTCCGGGAAGCCGAAGTCCGAGATGTCCGTCATCACGTAGTAGGCCCCGCCGGGCTCGAAGCAGCGGAACCCCACCTCGGTGAGCCCCGCGACCATGAGGTCGCGCCGCGCCTGGTACCTCTGCCGCAGGTCCTCGTAGTAGCTCTCCGGCAGCCGCAGGGCCGCCGCCCCCGCCTCCTGCAGCGGAGCCGCCGCGCCCACCGTCAGGAAGTCGTGCACCTTGCGGATCGCGGAGCTCAGGTCCTCGCTCGCGACCGTCCAGCCGACCCGCCAGCCGGTCACGGAATACGACTTGGACAACCCGCTGATGGTCACGGTGCGGTCCGCCATCCCGGGCAGCGTGGCGATCGGGATGTGCCGGGCGCCGCCGTAGGTGATGAACTCGTAGATCTCGTCGGTGAAGGCGATGAGGTCGTGCTCGATGCAAAGCGCCGCGATCCGCGACAGCTCTTCTTCGCCGAACACCTTGCCGCTCGGGTTCTGCGGGCTGTTCACGATGATCGCCCGGGTGCGTTCGTTGACGGCGGCCCGCAGTTCGTCCTCGTCGAAGGTCCAGTCCGGCTCGTGGAGGCGGACGTAGCGGGGCACCGCGCCCGAGAGGATGGTGTCCGGCCCGTAGTTCTCGTAGAACGGCTCGAAGACGATGACCTCCTCGCCCGGGTCCACCACCGCCAGCATCGTGGCGATCATGGCCTCGGTCGAGCCGCAGGCCACCGTGAAGTTCCGCTCGGCGTCCACGTCCATGCCGTAGAGCGCCCGGTAGCGCTCGGCGAGCGCGTCGCGCAGCGACTTCGCGCCCCAGGTGATCGCGTACTGGTTGATGTCCCGGCGGATGGCCTCCACGGCGGCCTCCTTGATCTCGGCGGGCGCCGGGAAGTCCGGGAACCCCTGGGCGAGGTTCACGCCGCCGTACTGCATCGAGAGACGGGTCATCTCGCGGATCACCGACTCGGTGAACCGGGCGGCCTTCCGGCTGCCGCGGCGCCGCGCGGCCAGGGTCTCGCTCACTGGCTTGCCTTCGCTTTCGTCTTGCCGAGCTCGGGGTAGAGGCGGCGGTAGATCTTCTCGTTCCGCATGATGAGCTTCACGTAGGTGCGCGTCTCCGTGAACGGGATCTCCTCGATGAACACCTCGGCGGGGATCGTCATGTTCATGTCGGTCCAGTCCCGCACCCGGTGCGGGCCGGCGTTGTAGCCGGCGAGCGCCATCTCCGGGCGGCTCGCGAACCGGTCGAGGAGCTGCCGCAGGTAGCGCGTCCCGAAGCGGATGCTCACGCCGGGATCGTAGAGCCGCGAGGTCCGGTAGCTGACCCCTTCGAGCCGGGCGAGCGCCCGGCCGGTCGCCGGCATGACCTGCATCAGCCCGCGCGCCCCCACCGGCGAACGGGTGCGGGGGACGAACACCGACTCCTGCCGGATGAGCGACGCGACCCAGTAGGGGTCGAGGTCCCACTGGCCGGAGCGCTCCAGGATCCGCTCCTCGAAGCGCAGCGGATAGAGGATGCGCCAGAAGGCGTCCGGCAGGGCCTCCCCGGCGGCGGAGGTGTGGAACGGCGCGGCGCGCCGGAGCGCCTGGATGGACTGGACGGCCAGGTTGCCGTCGGCGAGCAGCCAGGCGCGGATCGCCTCGAACGCCGGGTCGTCGGGCAGCCCGCGCCGGGCGGCGGCCAGCGCCGCGTCCCGGGCGCGCTCGCCGTACCCGGCGGCGTAGAGCTCCTCGATCCGCGCCGCCTCCGCCGCGCGCCGGACCCGGAACCGCTCGAGGAGCCGGTGGGGCTCGCTCAGCGGGTTGGCGAGGTCCTCCTGCCGGCCCAGCGCCTCGAGCCGCTCCGCGGCCATCCTCCCGTAGTACGAGTTCTGGTAGCCGACGAAGACCTCCCGGTAGAGCTCCGCCGCGCCGTCCGGGTCCCCCGTCCGCTCCCGCGAACGCCCGGCGTAGTAGAGGAACTGGCCGGCCATGAAGTCGCCGGGGTTCTCCCGCGCCGCGCGCTCGAACTCCTCGGCCGTCCCGTCGAGATCCCCGTTGCGGTACCGGTCCCACAGGACGTGCCAGCGGGCGAAGGGGCCGTGCTGGCCGGTCGGATACGCCTCGGCCAGCCGGGCGAGGAACGGCAGGGCGGCCACGCGGTCGTTCTGCGCCAACTGCGCCCGGGCCATGCTGTAGAGCGCCCGCTCCCCGAACGGGTGTTCCTGTTCCAGCGCGAGCAGCTCCTCGAGCACCCGCTGCTGGGTAGTCCGCCGTTCCAGCCGGCGCAGCGACTCGCCGCGGTAGTAGAGAGCTTCCGGCAGGAGGTCCGGACGCCGGATGCGCGCCAGCGTCCGCAGCGAGGCGCTCAGCCGCCGCCGGTGGTGCTCCGCCACCCCGATGCGCAGCCGCACCAGTTCGGTATCGGCCGCCGCGGCGAACCGCCGCGCGACCTCCAGGTAGTTCTCATGCGCCTTCCGGTGGTTCCCGGCCCGCGCGAACCCCGCCGCCCGCCGCATCGCCCGCGGATACTTCTCGGCGGCCGACGGGTTCCTGACGTCCCGCCGCTTGTACAGCGTCGAGAGCTGCCGCCCCGCGGGAAGCGACTCCCCGTGGGTCGGCATGTCGTAGTACAGGACCTCCAGCGTCCGCGCGGCGTCCTCGCGCCGCCCGAGCCGTTCGAGCGCCGCAGCCTTCGCGGCCAACGCCTCACCCCGCAGCGTGAACCCGCCGTCGGCGATGGCGGCGTCCAGATGGCTCAGCGCCTCCTCCCGTTCCCCAGCCCGCGCCAGCCGCCGCCCCAGATCGAACCGAAGCCGGTCCCGCTCCCCGTACTCCGGAAACTCATCCAGCACCCGCCTCAGCAACGCGATCCCATCCCTCCGCCGCACCCCCGGCAAACTCCTCCCCAGCAGATGCAGCGCATCCGCCGTCAGCTCGCTGTCCGCCAGCTCCGGCGCGGTAAGCCGCTCCTCCGCCTCCGTCCACCGCCCCCGCCGCAACGCATCACCACCCAACCGGTACGAAGCCGCGCCCCGAGCCCGCCCCGGCAACGCGGCGTCATCAGCAATCGCTTCCAGCGCCTTCTGCCGGTCCACCCGCGACTCGATCATCGCCGCCCGCCGCACCGCCGCCAGCCCGTCCGGCAGTTCCTCCAGCGCCTCCCACGGAATCCCGGAGAACTCTTCGGACGTTTCCCCGGCCACCCCGAGCGGAACCGCCAGAAAAAACACGAAGGCCCCGACGGCGATGGTCGGAGCGCCGGCCTCCGGCCGGCATCGCGCGCGCAGCGCGCGAAACGCACGCAACGCCGTCGTGCGGAGTCGCGCCGCCGGCTGGGACCGCCGGTCTTCAGACCGGCACAGCCCGCCGGAGGCGGGCGGAGTCGCGTACGGCCGCTCGCCCAGATCGCGCGAACGCAAGAACCACCAACCTCCCGATCGGCGGGATGTCGCTGCCGGCTTGGAACGCCGGTCTCCAGACCGGCACGCGCGGCGCTCCGCGCCGCGCACGTCGTGACCCCACCCGGAAACAGGTAGCTCCAGCCTCGGCGCCGACTCGCCCAGCAGAGATGGCGCCCCCGGCTCGGAACGTCCGGCCTCCGTGATGGCGTGCCGGCTGGGACCGCCGGTCTTCAGACCGGCACGCGGGCCGCAGGCCTGCAAATCGCGTCTCGCTCCTCCCCCGCATGGCGCCCCCGGCTTGGAACGCCGGTCTCCAGACCGGCACGCGCGGCGCTCCGCGCCGCGCACGTCGTGACCCCGCTCGGAAACAGGCGACTCCAGCCTCGGCGTGGAGCCGACCAGCGAAGACGGCGCCCCCGCCTCGCAGCTCCGGCCCCCAGCCGGCATCGCGCGACAGCGCGAAACCCGCCCTGATGGCACCCCATTCCTCACAACCAGCGGCCCACGCACGAGACGCCCCTCCCAAGCGTCACCCCCACCAAGGGACCGTTCCAGCCGGGGTAGATCGCCGGTCGTGACGTCATTCACAGGCTGCTACAATCCTAGCCGATTCGCGACGCGGTCCTGGGTGCGGGGCAACTGTCCCCACCGGGATCCGGGGCCGGTTTTCGGCCTCGGAATTGCCGCCTGACTCGCGCGAGGAGGGGGCGTACTGGGTTCGACGAAGGTACATGAAGCAACGACTGCATGTCGGGGGTCCATCTCCCGTAAACGGTGGAAAACCAACAAACGCCAACACTGATCTGGCACTGGCTGCTTAAGCCACGTCCTTCCTGACCACGCCTGCCGGGCGGGAAAGGACGTCGACCAGGCGGGCTTGGCCGGCGGTCCTCCCGAGCCGCCGGTGAGACTCAGGGATAGGTCCTACGGCGCGATTCGCCGGGTTGATGCGCCGCGGGGCCGAAACAGGGAAAGGCGCCTCCGGGCGCGGGTTCCCGCCACAACCCGGATATGCATGTAGACGTCGTTGTCGAAGGCTTTCGGACGCGGGTTCGATTCCCGCCGCCTCCACCATGAAGCTGGCTTCCTTGGCGCACCCGGAGAGTGTTCCGTGGAATCCCCAATCAATCATCAAACCACTCTAAAGTCATGAAGATCTCTCAGCTGACCGTAGAAAACATCCGCGGGATCAATCTCGCTGTCCTAGATAATCTCGGCGACGTAGTTGCCATAGCTGGCGCAAACGGCTGTGGCAAAAGCTGTCTACTTGACTGTGTACGGCTGTTCAAAAGCCAGTATGGCTCCTACTACGCGAATGAGCAGCAGATGTGGTGGCAGGAAAAAAGTCTGAATATCGACGATCGCGCCAGCGCCATTCAGGTTCTCCGCCAAAAAAATCGAAATGGTCGCATACTCGCGGCTGTCAGACTTGAGGAGAAGGAGAAGGACTTCATTCGCGCCGATAGCCAACGTCTTACGGAACGTCTAGCACTACTGGAGCTATTTCCCGGTTTGCGGCCACAGTACGCAGAAGGTCTTTGGAACTGGAGGAGTGTCCCCGAGCTAGTTCGCTACGAACGCGAAGTCACAGAGCACACACGGGACATGCAAGCCGATATTCGTAGCGAACTGGAACGGCAAGAGATACAAGGTGAGGTCACGATCCGCCGCAACGGGACACTCAGTATCCGGCCAAATCGAGCCCTCACGTACATCTTTACGACTTTTGAGCCGGATCACTTGGGCGTCATAGATTTCCACGCAGCCGACCGAAGCTACACCTACGAGCAGGTGAGCAATGTCAACATTCGCTTTTCTCAAAAGGACGATCAATGGAAGAACTCCGCGATGTATAACCTCGCCCAAAAGTACAGTAACGTGAAGTCCGCACTAGCGACTGAGAGTATCCGGAATCTGATCGCCGAGAAAGCCGGCGGTCGAGAGGAAGCCGAGGCTCAACTTACCTCCACTTTACGCAGCATATTCGGCGAACTCATTCCGGGAAAACGATTCGACGGCCCCACGCCGACTGCTGCGGGAGAGCTGGAGTTTCCTGTGCACACTGCCGGGACCAGCCACGACCTCAACGACCTGTCCTCTGGGGAGAAGGAGGTGGTTTTTGGCTACCTTCGTACACGCGCAAGGGCGGCCCGTAACAGCGTGATTATTGTTGACGAACCTGAACTGCATCTGAATCCCGCCATGATTCGCGGGCTACCGACGCTCTATCAAAAACACATAGGGAGTGCACTTAACAACCAGATCTGGCTGGTAACACATTCCGACGTGTTTCTTCGGACCGCCTTCTATGATTCGGACATGGAATTATTTCATATGGCAGTTGGAGTGAGAGAGCCAGGGACTAACCAGATCACTCGAATATCACAACAATCAGAATTCGACCGCGTATGCATTGAGCTGATCGGAGACATCGCAAACTATCGTCCGGATCAACCAGTGCTCATTGTCGAAGGGCAGCAACAGTTCGATGTCCTTGTTCTGCGCCGCTTGTTTGCAGAGATGCTTAAGGGTGTGAACGTACTCGAAGCTGGAGGCAAAGCGCAGGTGCTGCAGAGACAGACATCGCTACGTGACTCTGTGAAAAAATCCGGGCAGTCGAAAACAATTCTCAGCATTACCGACTCCGATGGAGATCGAAAGAGTGATGAACGCAAAGGTCAATACCAGTGGGCCGCCTACCACATAGAGAACTACCTTATCGAACCGAAGTACATCGGTTTGGCTATGGATTCGATTGCGGCCAACGCGCCGGGAACTACCGCGATCCCGTACGTAAGAGAACTCGTGCGCACCAGCAAGGACCAGGCGGCTCTGGAAATAAGTCGTCGTAATCTCCTGAAGCGGATCAAGAGTCGCGTCAACCGAAATTTGCGGCTGGATCCGGGTCGCGCCGATCAAGAGCTCTCCGCGACTGAGCTCCGGGGCCAGCTTGAGTCGTGCAGGGATGCGATCAATGCAGAATTTTCTAGGACAATGGAGGGCGATAGACTAGAAGATGAACTGCGGAAACAACGACAGGAGACGACGAATTTGCAGGAGCAGGACACTACGCCCGACACATTGCCCGGTCGTGAGGTGTTGAGAAAGATCGCTGAACGTGCGATACCGAATGGCAACTACGAGACGCTGCGTAATGCAATCCTCAACGAAATGGCGCGGGATGGGTTTCAACCGCCAGGAATGAGAGTTGTCTTACAGCGTTGTCTTTCGTCGGCTATGGCCACCTAGCAGGCTGTGCTGAAACTCCGCTGGGCGGAATGAGTGCGCTGGCGGGGCTTTGTAGAATTCTCGCATGGCTATGGAACGTCGGACGACGCGGCAGCAAGGGTTGTGGATTGCGACCGAGGCATTGCCGCGGAGCAAGGGGGATCCGTTTTGCGAGCGTCTGAATGTCACTTGGCGCTTGGACAGGCCTTTCCGCGTGCCGCATCGCGCACCTCTGGTACCGTTGTCCGGCCCCGATCCTCGCCCTCTTGGCCGAACCTCCGTTTTGGCCGTATCTACACGAGCCGAGGCTCGACGCTCATCCCTGACGGCATCCGCCGTAAACGCCAATTTCGGTACAGGCTGTTAGCGTCGCGCCCATGACGGGACATGGCGTGCTTCCTGCTGTAGTACCGTGTACGGAGGCGTAGCGTTACGCAGGAGGGGAATGAAAACAACAACTGACTATATTTCGGGCAAGCTCGTCGCGGCGACGCCTGAAGAAACTGATGCCGTCCAGGTCATGGCGCGAGTCTTGGTAGAGGACTACGGCTATCCCAAATCCCAGATCGCTACGCATCCTCAGTGGCGAGTGAGTGCGTATCCATCGGACACAAAGAAGTCGTACCCTGTCGATATCGCGGTCTTCACGGGGTCAAATTGGTCAGATGACACATTGACGATCATCGTTGAATGCAAAAAGAAGACACGAAGTGACGGACTTGACCAACTCAAGACGTATCTTCGGTTGTCAGCCGCGAATCTGGGAGTTTGGTTTAACGGAGAACAGCGCGTCTTCATTCAAAAGAGACAGAAGGATGGACGCACGGAGTTCTATGAGATTCCCAACATACCGCGTAACGGCGAGCGTGTGGAGGATATCGGGAAATACCGAAAAAAGGATCTGTCGGTACCTGTCAATCTAAAGGTTACGTTTCGATCCATCCGCAACTATCTCGCTGGCAGATCCGTGGGCGCTACGCGGGACGAGGTGTTTGCTCAAGAGATTATCAATCTCGTTTTCTGCAAAATCTACGACGAGCGATTCACCGAACCAGATGCCTTACTTACATTTCGCGCTGGCGCAGGGGAATCAAGCCGAGACGTGGCGGACCGTTTGCGCGCGCTCTTTCGAGTTGTCAAGACCAAATACTCCGAAGTGTTTTCCGATGGTGATGACTTGGCGTTGGACGACGGATCCATCGCATACATTGTGGGAGAGCTTCATCGCTTTGCTTTTACGGAGGCGAAGCGGGATGTGATCGCCGAGGCATTTGAAACATTTATTGGGCAAGCTCTGAAGGGCAGCCAAGGCCAGTTCTTTACTCCACGAAACGTCGTTCGGTTGTTGGTTGAAATCGTTGATCCCGAGCCGGACGACCAGATCATTGATCCAGCGTGTGGCTCCGGGGGATTCTTAGTGGAGTCTCTGCGGCATGTATGGACCAAGCTGGAGGCCGCGGGTAAGGACTACGGATGGACCGACAGCGCACTTGGCGAGGAGAAACAGAGCGTGGCGATTATGAACATCGCCGGTATTGATAAGGACTCGTTCTTGAGTCGTGTCACAAAGGCATACATGGCGATCGTAGGTGACGGCAAGGGCGGCATATTCTGCGAGGATAGTCTCGCCAGGCCGGAGGACTGGCAACCGAAGACCCAAAGTCGGATTGGCCTCGGCAGGTTTGATGTCCTGTTGACGAATCCCCCATTCGGCAAGAAGATTGTGGTGGACGGCGAGAGGGTTCTGGGGCAATACGACCTGGCGCGAAACTACAAGACGATGGGGGGCCACCTGGTTTCGACCACACTCCGGGAAACGCAACGACCTGACATTCTGTTCATAGAACGGTCCATGCAGCTCTTGAAGCCAGGGGGCCGTATGGCCATCGTCCTTCCTGAGACGTTCTTCCACGCGCCCAGATCGAAGTATGTGATGGGTTTCATGCAGCGGCACAACATCCAGTGGGTTGTTGATTTGCCGCACAATACGTTTAGGCCACACAACAACGCGAAATGCCTCGTCATTGTGCTTCAAAAGGACACAGAGCAACAGGAGACAATTGATATGGCCGTTGCCGAGGAAATGGGCCACGATCACCAGGGAAAGGACCTGTATCGTTATGACCGAAGTACGCATACGATAGACAAGACGCAGTTGTGGGACGATATTCGTCGGATCCTCGCTGAGCTAAAGGGCGGCGGTCCACGAACCTATACATTTACCGAAACAGCGAGCCTGCTAGCAGCCGAGAACGTGTACGTGCCGCGGTACTATTGGAAGCAGTCTGCGAAGAACATAAGGAGCGAAGCGAAGAAGGCGGGGATGGAACTGGTAGAGGTTCGTGAGCTGATCAGGGATGGCGCAATTCGGGGCTTTGACGGACACGGTTCGCCTTCGGCAAGCTATAAGGGAAAGGGTGAGGTTCCGTACGTTCGAGTGGCGGATATTGTGAATTGGGAAATTTACAAGAATCCGACAGCACTTGTTCCCGAAAGGGTCTATAGGGAATACGTTAAGCCCGCAAAGGCACTGCACGAGGGAGACGTACTGTTTGTTAGGAGAGGCAGTTACCGTATTGGTAGCGTGGCGATTGTATCGCCGTTGGATACTAAGTGTGTGCTAACGAGAGAAATCGTCGTTCTACGGATTCTCGACCGCAATAACGCATACGACATTGATCCGTTCTATCTCTTGTACTTGTTGTCTCACAATCTAGTACAAAGACAGGGCTTTACGAAGACGCTGATCGAAACGACGTTGCCGAATATGGGCGACAGATGGAAGGACTTGATGTTGCCGATCGCCAAAAGAAGATCCGAGAGGATCCGGATAGCGGCAGACATGAAGGCAGTGATTCAAAACAAGTGGAAGGCAATACGTGGTATCGCAGCGCTAAAGAGGAAGCATGGAGAACTAGTCACGTAACGTGCGCACAGGCTGCGTATAGTCTTGTATGTAAGTTCCTTTCAGGCCGTGCCGTCTAACACGCCGCCGAGTTCGATCGGTGCAGAGGCGGTGGTTGGCGGGATTCTCGGAGCATCGAGGCCGAAACTCGACGCGAACGAAAGCGACCGGTTCAAGCGACACCGCCAGACCACGGCGCATGGGTGATCGAGGGTCGCGGCTGCGGAGCCGCCTTGGGCGCGAAGCCGTGTCATCGGCCCCGGGTTCGCGCTCCCGAGAGGCCCGCCACCCATGAGAACGGAGTGTTGGCGTTCCGGGCGTTGCGCCATCCCGGGTGATGAGGTTCGCGCCGCCGCCCGCCGGCGGCGGGCTGTGCCGGCTGAAGCCGGCGTTCCAAACACCATGCGCCATGCGGACTCTCGGCGTCGCCGGAGCCGCCCTGTCACAGCACCTGGCTGTCCTGGCGCGGGCGGGTTCAGTTCGTGTTCGTGAACAGGAAGCCGAAGACCGCGATGAGGACAGTCACCAGCAGGCCCATGGCGCCGAACAGGAGCCGCGTGTGGGCGGCGAGCACGGCCAGCTTGCGGTCGTGTGCGGCGACGGCCGCGGCGAGTGCGTCCGGTTTTCGGTCCCGTTCGGCTCCGCGATAATGGTGAGAATGAACAACCTCAAGCTCAAAATCTTAGAACGCGCTTACGCCGACCCCGGCTTGACCGTAGGGGGGCTGGCCGACTGCATCAGCCGTGGGCCGAAGACTGAACAAGAGGTCCAGTATCTGGTAGATAAGGGATACCTGCTCAACGACAATGGCCTTGGCCTGTCGAATAAGGGCTTCGCTCGTATCGATTCGGCGAGCTTTAGAAATCGGGCGATGCGAGTCGGCAAGTGCGTGCTGAGGACTGGTCTATCCGTCGTCGCAGTGTTGATCGGCAACTGGCTCTGGCACCTGATGCAATCCTCCCTCTAGTACATGGGGAGCAGTTCATCTGCTTCGCACCTCGTTTGCCTCTTCGGACGGCACCGGAACTGATCTCGGACCTGCCTGTGTAGCTTTCCGATCACCATCAGTTTGAGACGGAATGTGGAAAGTCGAAGCGAAGAGGAGTGCGGAGTGAGGCGGCGGCAGCGGAGCGTCGACCTATGGCTAGCATCGCCCGGGAGCGCGCAACCCGTGTTGATGGCGCCGCGCTATGGGGACGTGAGAGCCGCCGTCGCTCCTTGGGGGTGTGCGGTTTCGCCTCGCTGCGCTCGGCGATGCCGGCCGGAGGTCGGCGCTCCAAGCCGTGCGGGCCACCCGCGGCGCCGGAGCTATGCCCGTTCGCCTCGCTACGCTCGGCGATGCCGGCCGGAGGCCGGCGCTCCCAGCCGCCGTGCCGTGAGGGTTCGGAGCTACAGGCAGCGCGGCGCCCGTCGGGACATCCAGGCGCAGTCCGGGACTGCCGAGTTGGAGCGTTGACAAGATAGTCAACGGACGCAAGAATCGCCCCCATGGAGATCGGGGAGCTGCTGCGGGGGAGGCGGGAGGAAACGGGGGCCTCTCTCCGGTCCGTCGCCCAACAGACGAACGTGGACCCGGCGTACCTGTCACGGGTCGAGGGCGGCCGAGTCCAGCCCTCCGAGTCGTTGCTCCGGCGGCTCGCCCCGGTGTTGTCCCTCCGAGAGGACGAACTGCTCCTCGCCGCGGGCCGGATCCCGGAACCGCTCCGGACGACCTTCGCCCAGCGCCCGGCCCTCGCCTCGGCGGGGGTACGCGCCGCAGCGGCGCTCTGCGCCCAGCCGCCCGCCGGCGAATGGCCCCCCTTCGCCGTCGCGGGTCCCCGCGCCATCGAAGACGACTTCCCCTTCGAGGCGATCAGCGAGATCGCGGAGATGGAGAGCTGGAGGAAGGAGATTTCCCGGCCCCCCTACCACGTCCACAAGTGGTGGGCGCGCCGGCTGGGCTCCGTGTTCCGGTCGGCGATCATCGCGGCGGCGGCTCCCCGGGGTTCCTCGGTCATGGAGCTGTTCCACGGGTCGGTGCGGTTTCCGGGGCTCACCGTGTTCGATCCCTTCATGGGCAGCGGCACGACCGTCGGCGAGGCGGTCAAGCTCGGCTGTTCCGCGATTGGCGGCGACATCAACCCCGTCGCCTATCGCGCCGTTCGCGTCGGGCTGGGGCGCCTTCCCGCGGACGAACTGGAGCACCAGTTCCGGGGGCTTGCCCGCAGCGTCGGCGGCAAGCTCCGGTCGCTCTACCGGACGACCGACAGCCTCGGGAACCCGGCGGACGCGCTCTACTTCTTCTGGGTGAAGCGGCTCCCCTGCCCGGAGTGCGGGGACGCGGTGGACCTCTTCTCCCGCTACGTCTTCGCCCAGCACGCGCTGCGCACGGCCCGCCGGGAGGTCCGCGCGGTCTGCCCGGAGTGCGGGGACCTGGTGCGGTGCCGGAACGACGCCAAGCGTGTTCACTGCGGCTGCGGCCACCGATTCGACCCGCAGCGCGGACCGGCAGCGCGAACGACGGCGCGGTGTCCCCGAGGTCACGAGTTCTCGATCGCGCGGGCGGCCGGCGCCCGGGACGCGCCTCCCGAGCACCGGATGTTCGCCAAGTTGGTGCTGCGGGCCGATGGCGCGAAGGAGTACCTCACCCCGACCTCCGACGACTTGGCGGCCTTCGACGACGCCCGGCGGCGGTTGCGCGAGAGCCCGCTTCCCGTCCCCGATGACCCCATCCCTCCGGGACACAACACCGACCAGATCCTCCGCTACGGCTACCGGCGCTGGAGCCAGCTCTTCAACGAGCGTCAACTGCTCGCCCTGACCACGCTGGCGGACGCGATTCGACGGCTACCCGGCGGCCCCGCCAAGGAAGCGCTGGCGGTGCTCTTCTCCGGCGCCCTCGAGTTCAACAACATGTTCGCCTCCTACAAGGGCGAGGGGACCGGCGCCGTCCGGCACATGTTCTCGCACCACATCCTGAAGCCCGAGAGGACACCGATCGAAGCGAACGTCTGGGGCACCACGCGAAGCTCGGGGGCCTTCTCGACCCTCTTCCCGCGCCGGCTGCTGCGGGCCATCGAGTACCGGGCCGCGCCGTTCGAGCTCGCGGTCGAGAACGGGGCCGGGAAGGCCCGGTCACGGAAGGTCTTCGGCCTGAGCGCCCCCATGGACTCCGCGATCGCGGATCGCTATCCCGAGGGGGGACTGACCCCGGGAACGATCTACCTGCGCTGCGGAGATTCCTCGGCGACCGACATTCCGGACCGCAGCGTCCATCTCGTCGTCACCGACCCGCCGTTCTTCGACAACGTCCACGACTCGGAACTCGCGGACTTCTTCCACGCCTGGCAGCGTCTCTACTTCCCGGTGAACGGCGCCGAGCCGCTGACCACCCGGCACCCGCGCGAGGTCCAGGACCGCGACGCGGACACCTTCGCGAGCAAGCTGGCGGAGGTGTTCCGCGAGTGCCACCGCGTGCTTCGGGATGATGGCCTGATGGTCTTCAGCTACCACCATTCGCGGGAGACGGGGTGGACCAGTCTGGCGACGGCGCTGCGCGAGGGCGGGTTCGCCGTGGTCCGCTGCCATCCGGTGAAGTCGGAGATGTCGGTGGCCGCTCCGAAGACGCAGGCGCGCCAGCCGATTGATCTCGACGTGCTGATGGTCTGCCGCAAGGTCGAGATGGATTCCCGGGAGTTCATGGCGGCAGACGAGGCCCGGGAGCTGGCGGCGGCCGCGGCGGCGGGGCAGGCACGGCGCTTCGAGAGAGCCGGAAGGCGGCTCTCGCAGAGCGACACGAGGTTGATCTTCCGGAGTCAACTCCTGGTGCATCTCAGTCCGCGCCGTACTTCCCGGGAACTCGCCGCCGCCCTGACGGACGCCGGGGATGAGCTTGATGCCTTGGCCGACGCGGCGTGGTCGGCGCGGGCGCCATCCGGGGAGGGACGGGACGCTGCCCTCCCGACGGCAGCCAGACCGCCGTCGCTCTTCGGTCAGGCCGTGCGGGCGGGAGTCTGAGGCGGGCTCAGCTTCCGGCCGCGTCGGCCGGCTGCGACATAAGCTCGGGCGGCGAGACGGGCTGAATCACACAAGTTCGGGCGGCGAGACGGGCTGAATCACACAAGTTCGGGCGGCGAGACGGGCTGAATCACACAAGTTCGGGCGGCGAGACGGGCTGAATCACACAAGCTCGGGCGCCGAGACGGGTCGAATCACACAAGCTCGGGGTGCGAGGCGGGCTGAATCACATAAGTTCGTGGCGCGAGAAGGGCTGAATCACATAAGTTCAGGGGTGCGAGGAGGGCCGAATCACATAAGTTCAGGGTGCGAGGAGGGCCGAATCACATAAGTTCGGGGTGCGAGGCAGGCTGAATCACATAAGTTCGGGGTGCGAGACGGGCCGAATCACATAAGTTCGGGGCGCGAGACGGGCTGAATCACACAAGCTCAGGGTGCGAGACGGGTCGAATCACACAAGCTCGGGGTGCGAGACGGGCTGAATCACACAAGCTCGGGCCGCGAGGCAGGCCGAATCACAAGCGGGCCAGCACGAGACCGAGAATGGCGAATGCCAGGATCAGTGCCACGCCCATCAGGGCCAGCAACACCCACATCTGGGCGATGAGCTTGTCCAGCTTGTGGCCATGTTCGTTCAGCCGATGGTCGATTTCGTCCAGTCGGCGGTCGATCTCGTCGAACCGGCGGGTCATGTCCGCCATCAGCGACTGAAACTGTGGCGTGATGGCGTCCGAGATCACGGTGTGCAACCGGATTCCCTCCGCGGAGGCGTAGGCGAGCGGATCCGGCCGCAACTCCTTATGGTCGAAGTGTGCGTGCCACTCCTGGTCAACGCGCCGCATTTCTATGACGATAGGACGCGCCTCTGCGGCAGCGGTCTTCCGAACCATGGACTCGGTGTGCGCGTCCGCAGTATAGGTGAGCGCCTCATCGGGACTGGCTCGCCGATCCCGGATATCGACCGCGGCCAAGAAAACTTCCGGCGTGGGTGCTGTGACGGTGGGTGAGGTTGCGCCGTGCGCGGCGCGGAGCGCCGCGCGTGCCGGTCTGGAGACCGGCGTTCCAAGCCGGGCGTGCTGCCTCGCATGAGCAGGGTCACGACGTGCGCGGCCCGTTGGGCCGCGCGTGCCGGTCTGAAGACCGGCGGTCCCGGCCGGGCGTGCCACCGGGCCGTTAGCCCCGGTCTTCGCGCTCTCGCGCGAAGTTCCCTTCAGTCGGTGTAGGCGGCCGGGTCCGGGCCAAGGTCGCCCGGCGAGTCGGATTCGGCGGGCGTCGGCGACCCGCCTTCGACGAGGCTCTCGATGCGGGTGACCCGGTTCTGGACATCTTCCAGGTCCCTGCGGAGTTCGTCCACGTCGGCGCGGAGTTTGTTCACGTCGGCGCGGAGTTCGTTCACGTCGGCGCGGAGTTCGTTCACGTCGGCGCGGAGTTCCTTCACGTCCGCGCGGAGTTCGGCTATCGCGCGGTGGATCGGAGTCAACTCCTCCCGGAGAACCTCCCGAAACTCCACTCGCAGGTCGCCGATCTGGCGCTGCATGCCGAGCATCTGGCTCTGGATGCTGATCAGCATCGTGACCCCGATCGCCAGCATCGGAATCCACGAGCGCACCCCCTCGCGCCACCAGGCGCCGCGCGCTCCGTTTCGGTCACCGCCCACGGGGCCAGTGTAGGGCGCGGCCTGCGGCCCGGCAACCGATTCCTCGGCGGGGTCCTTCATCGAGTTCTTCAGTGCGGTGGACATGGGGCTCCTTTCCGTCGGGCGGACGGCGCGGTGGGCCGCGCGGGATGCGCGTCCCTACTGTCCCTAGACGTAATCCGGGCCGGTTTTTTCCCGCCTGAACCCCAAATGTGGAAAAGTCGAAGCGAATGTGCAGTTCCGCTGGTCGGCCAAGAGCCGTGATGGCGCCGCCGGCGTTCCAAGCCGTACGCGCCTTCCCCGTGGTCAGCGCGGCGCGCTCTGCGGCCCTGCGGGCCGCGGTGCCGGCTGAAGCCGGCGTTCCAGATCGGTGCGCTGTCACGGCGGTGGCGAACGGCGCGGTGCCGGGGTTGACCCACTGACGCCCGTGGCCGTACGCTCCACCGGCGTGAAGGGGGATGTCCGGGCGGGTGGCGGGAACCCCGTGAAGACAGTGCTCCCGAGGAGGAGGTCCTGATGCTGAGGCGAATTCCGCTGATCGGTTTGGCCGCGCTCCTGCTGGCCGAACCCGCGTTGGCGCAGGACGAGGGAGGCGTGAGCGCGGTCGGCGTGGACACCCTGTTCGTGCTGGTGTCGGCGTTCCTCGTGTTCCTCATGCAGGCCGGGTTCGGGATGCTGGAAGCCGGGTTCATCCGCGCGAAGAACACCTGCAACATCCTCACGAAGAACTTCCTCGACTACTGCATGGCGTCGCTCGGGTTCTTCGTGTTCGGCTACGCCATCATGTTCTCGGAGGGGAACCCCTTCTTCGGGACCAGCGGCTTCTTCCTGGTGGGCGCCGAGTCGGCCGCCGACGTGCCGCTGTGGGCGTTCTGGCTGTTCCAGGCGGCGTTCTGCGGGGCCGCCGCCACCATCGTGGCCGGCGGCATGGCGGAGCGGATGAAGTTCCCCGCCTACCTCGCCTACTCCTTCATCATCTCCGCGTTCATCTACCCGATCGTCGGGCACTGGACCTGGGGCGGCGGCTGGCTGGCCCAGCTCGACTTCTTCGACTTCGCGGGGTCCACGGTCGTCCACCTGACCGGCGGCGCGACCGCGCTGGTGGGCGCCATCATCCTGGGGCCGCGTCTCGGCCGCTTCAACGCCGACGGCTCCTCGAACCCCATCCCGGGTCACTCGGTGCCGCTGGCCTCGCTCGGAGTGTTCATCCTCTGGTTCGGCTGGTTCGGCTTCAATCCGGGTTCGGCGCTCTCGGTGGGGGACGGTGAGGCCATCTCGCTCATCGCCATCAACACGAACCTCGCCGCCGCCGCCGGGGCGGTGACCACGACGTTCATCTCCTGGATCCTGTTCGGCAAACCCGACCTGTTCTTCACCATGAACGGGGCGCTCGCCGGCCTCGTCTCGATCACCGCGCCCTGTGCGGTGGTGAGTCCGGCGGCCGCGATCTGGATCGGCGTGACCGGCGGTTTCGTGATCATCCTCGGGGAGGGGCTCCTGCGGATCATCAAGGTGGACGATCCGTGCGGCGCGTTCCCGGTGCACGGCCTCTGCGGCATCTGGGGGACCCTGACCGTCGGGCTCTGGGGGCGGGAATCGCTCGGACTCGCGCGGGAAGGACTCTTCTACGGCGGCGGGTTCGAACAGCTCGGCATCCAGGCGCTCGGCACCTTCGCCTCCGGCATCTTCGTCTTCCTCTCCATGGGCCTCGTGTTCATCGCCATCAAGGCGGTGCTCGGCCTCCGGGTGGACCGGATGGAGGAGATCCGGGGTCTCGACATGAACGAGCACGGCATGGAGTCCTACACCGGCTTCCAGATCCTGGGTTCCTGATGGGACCTTCCTTCGAGGCTGTCACGACATGAAGCTAGTCACCGCCATGGTTCAACCCGAGGTGGTTCCCCTGGTCCAGGAGGAACTCTTCGGAGCGCAGATCAACAAGTTCTCGATCACCGCCGGAGTGGGCCACGGAACCCAGAAGGGCTACCAGGCCACCTTCCGCGGGGTCCAGACGCAGGTGAACATCCTGAAGCGGGTCCGCATTGACGTCGCGGTGAACGAGGACTTCGTGGAGCGCGCGGTGCAGGCGATCCTCAAGGGGGCGCAGACGGGAGAGGCGGGCGACGGGAAGATCTTCATCACCGACCTCCACGACTGCGTCCGGATCCGGACCGGCGAGCGCGGCTCGCAGGCCATCGGCTAGCGCTTCCATGTCTCTTCGCGACGTCCGCCGCGTCATCCAGGACCGGAAGATCAAATTCGTGGACTTCCGGTTCACGGACCTCCTCGGCGGCTGGCGCCACATCTCCTACGCCATCGAGGCCTTCGAAGAGGACATGTTCGTCCACGGCATCGGTTTCGACGGTTCGTCGGTCCGCGGCTTCCAGGGGATCGAGCGGAGCGACATGCTGCTGCGCCCCGATCCGGACAGCGGCTTCATTGACCCCTTCTACGAAGAACCCACCCTCGTCTTCATCTGCAACGTCAAGGACCCGGTGGACCTGAGCCTCTACTCCCGCGATCCGCGGAACATCGTCGAGAAGGCCACCCGGTTCCTCGAGACCTCGGCGCTCGCCGACACCTGCTACGTCGGCCCCGAGGCCGAGTTCTACATCTTCGACGACGTCCGCTTCGACCAGACGGTGAACGAGGCGTTCTACTACGTGGACTCCGGGATCGGCGCCTGGAACGTCGGACGCGTCGAGAAGCCGAACCTCGGCCACAAGCCGGGTCTGAAGCAGGGCTACTTCCGGATGCCGCCCACCGATCCCTACCAGGACGTGCGCTCCCAGATGGTGAGCAACCTGCGGGACTGCGGGGTGGAGGCCGAGCTCCACCACCAGGAGGTGGGCAGCGGCGGCCAGTGCGAGATCGGGATCAAGTACACGACGATCAGCCAGATGGCGGACTCGATGATGAAGTTCAAGTACATCGTCAAGAACACCGCCAACCGGCACGGCAGAACCGTGACCTTCATGCCCAAGCCGCTCTTCGGCGACAACGGCTCCGGAATGCACTGCCACATGAGCCTCTGGAAGAAGGGGAAGAACCTCTTCTACGACCCGAACGGCTACGCCGGCCTCAGCGAGGCGGGAGTCTTCTTCATCGGCGGCATCCTGAAGCACGCGGCGTCGCTCTGCGCCTTCACCTGTCCCACCGCGAACTCCTACCGGCGTCTCGTCCCCGGGTTCGAGGCGCCGAACAAGCTGGTCTATTCCCGGAGCAACCGCTCGGCGGCGGTGCGGATTCCCATGTATTCGTCGGCCCCGGGGGCCAAGCGGATCGAGTTCCGCTGTCCCGACCCGAGCGCCAACCCCTACCTGGCCTTCTCGGCCATCATGATGGCGGGGTTCGACGGCATCGTGAACCGCACCGTTCCTCCCGATCCGGTGGACCAGGACCTATACGAACTGCCCGAAGCGGAACTGCGGAAGATCGGCGACACGCCGCCCACGCTGAAGGCGGCGCTCAACGCGCTGGAAGAGGACAACGACTACCTGCTGCGCGGCGATGTCTTCACGCCCGACGTGATTGACACCTGGATCCGCTACAAGCGGGCCAACGAACTCGCCTACATGGACCAGCGACCGCACCCCGCGGAGTTCGCTCTCTACTATGACTGCTGATTTTCGAAGCGGCTTGCAAAGCGGCCGGCCAGCGACCACGGAGGCCCTTTCATGACTCCAGGAACCATTGGAATCGCCCTTGCTCTCGGGATCGTCGGGATCCTGGCGATCGTCATCTTCATCCGCGCCCACGTCGTGGTCTGCGCCCCCAACGAGGCGGTGATCTTCTCGGGACGGAAAAAGGGATATCGCATCATCCGGGGCGGCCGGGGCTTCCGCCGTCCGCTCATCGAGACGGTGTCCCGCATCTCGCTGAACACCATTCCCATCGAGGTGGCCGTCAAGAAGGCGCTGTCGGCGGGGATGATCCCGCTGGACGTGGACGGCATGGCGACCGTGAAGATCGCCGGCGATCCGGACGGCGGCCTCGACCACGCCGTGGAGCGCTTCCTCGGCCGGACCCAGCACGAGATCCAGACCGTCGCGAAGCAGACGCTGGAAGGCAGCCTGCGCGGCGTGCTCGCCACCCGGACGCCCGAGGAGGCGAACGCCGAGCGGCTGGGCGTCGGCGACGCCGTTGCCGAGTCCGTGCGGAAGGACTTCTCGCAGCTCGGCCTCGTCCTGGACACCTTCAAGATCCAGCACCTGTCGGATACCGAGGGCTATCTGGACGCCATCGGCCGCAAGCGCAGCGCGGCCGTCCGCCGGGACGCCAAGGTCGCCGAGGCGCGGGCGGACGCGGAAGCGCGGGACGTGGCCGCGAGCGCGAAGCGCGATGCGGTGGTCGCCGAGACCAGTGCGGAAGAGGCCATCGTGGACGCCGAGCACGGCGTCCGTTTGCGGCGGGCTCAGCGGGACGCGACGGCGAACCAGGCCGAGCAGGTCGCCGAGGTGGCGAAGCGCATGGCCCGGGTCGAGGAAGAGCGCAAGCTGGAAGAGATCCGGGTAGCGCGGAACGAGCTCCGCGAGAAGGCGAACACCGTCGTGCCGGCGGAGGCGTCGAGCCAGGCCCGGTCGCTGACCTCGCAGGGCGAGGCCTCCCGGATCCGCGAGAACGGCAAGGCGACGGCTGAGGCTCTCGCCGAGATCAAGGCACAGTGGGACGACGACACCACGCGGGAAATCATGCTGCTCCAGATGCTCCCGCAGCTCCTCGACAAGGTCACCCACGTGCTCCACGACAACCTGCACGTGGAACGGCTCACGGTGGTGGACAACGGAACCGGCGGCGCGGTCCCGAACCACGTCCGCGGCCTGACCGGGTCCATCGCCGCCTTCCTCGAGCAGCTCAAGACCTCCACCGGCGTGGACGTGCCCGCCATCCTGCGCGGCAGCGCCACCGAGGCGGACGACGACGACACCGGCGCCAAGCGCAGCTCCGCCCGCGGCCCCCTCGGCCACAAGGGCCACTGAAGCCGAGCGGGCCGGGAGGGGAGCCTTCGGCGCGCAAGGCCGCGTTACCACAGAACTGGGTAGGTCGCCCGCTCCCCTCCCGACCCGCCCGCGCTTCGCGCGGAATCGGCACTCCCTCGCCCGCCGTCGGCGGGCTTCGGCGAGTCCCGATTCAAGGCTTCCTTTCTTTTTGGGAAAGGGGAGGGCCCCTTTCACACATTCCCCCGAACTCGCTGGCAGCGAGCATGGCTCGCTGCCGACAGTTTTCTTTGTTGAGGAGCGAGTGTACGGCTGGGAACGCCGGCTTCCCGAGTTACGTGCTCCGAGCGTTCCTCAGGGGCGCTGGATCGCCTTCGCGATCCCGTCGGCGAGTTCGTCTTCGCCGGCGAGATAGCGCTGGCCGAGCACGCCGAGTCCGCCGTCCAGCCGGTACACGAGCGGTATCCCGGTGGGGATGTTCCGCTGCTGGATCTCCGCCGGCCCGACGCCCTCGAGGTGCATGACCAGCGAGCGCAGGCTGTTGCCGTGGGCGACCACCAGCACCGGACCCGCCGCGAGGTCCGGAACGATCCGCCGCTCCCAGCAGGGGATCACCCGCCGGGCGGTGTCCCGCAGCGATTCGCCGCGCGGCAGGACGTCCACCGGGACGTCCGCATAGCGCTCGTCGAACCGCGGATGCCGCGGGTCGTCGAGGTCCACCGGCGGCGGCGGATCGGCGTAGCTCCGGCGCCAGGCGAGCGTCTGGTCCGGCCCGAACTCGCGTTCCGTCTCGGCCTTGTTCTTCCCCTGGAGCTTTCCGTAGTGACGTTCGTTCAGCTCCCAGGCATACCGGATCGGAAGATCGCGAAGCCCCAACCGCCCCAGGACTTCCTCCAGCGTGTGGACGGCGCGCTCCAGCAGGGAAGTGTGGGCGACGACCGGGACGATGCCGGCGGCGCGCAGCGCGTCGCCGGCCCGCCGCGCCTGCTCGCGTCCGGTCTCGGTGAGCGGCACGTCGGTCCAGCCCGTGAACCGGTTCTCCCGGTTCCAGACGCTCTCCCCGTGGCGGAGGAGGACGAGCGTCCGTTCCGGGCTGCTCATCCGGAGGGGACGAGCGAAGCCTCGCTGACCGCGCACGGCGCCGGGATCCCCAGTTCCTTCGCGTTCTCCTCGAACATCTCGCTCAGCATCCGGGCCTGCCGGTCGTAGGCGGCGGGATCGTCCCAGGCGCCGCGAGGCTCGAGCACGCGCGCCGGGACCCCCGGGCACGCGCGGGGAATGCCGAGCCCGAAGACCGGTTCCCGATCGAACCCCGCCCGGTCAATCTCGCCGCTCAGAGCCGCCCGGACCAACTGCCGGGTGAGCGCCAGCGGCATCCGGTCGGCGACGCCGCAGGGGCCGCCCGCCCAGCCGGTGTTCACCAGGTAGCAGCGGACGTCCTGCTCCGCGATGCGCGCGCCGAGCAGGCGGGCGTACACCTCGGGCCGCCGGGTCATGAACGGCGCTCCGAAGCAGGCGCTGAAGGTGGCCTGCGGTTCGCGGATGCCCCGTTCGGTGCCGGCGACCTTGGCGGTGTAGCCGGACATGAAGTGGTGCATCGCCTGCTCCGGCGACAGGCGGGAGATGGGGGGCAGCACCCCGAAGGCGTCGGCGGTCAACATCAGCACGACGTCCGGCTGGCCGCCCGCGCCGCTCTTCGAGGCGCTCGGGATGTGGGTCACCGGGTAGGAGGCGCGGGTGTTCTCGGTGAACTCGGTGCTGTCGAGATCGAGCCGCCGGGTGTCCTCGTGGACCACCACGTTCTCCAGGATGGTGCCGAACTTCCGGGTGGTGGCGTGGATCTCGGGCTCGCCGGTCCGCGAGAGCCGGATCACCTTGGCGTAGCAGCCGCCCTCGAAGTTGAAGACGCCGTCCGCTCCCCAGCCGTGCTCGTCGTCGCCGATCAGGACCCTGCCGGGATCGGCCGACAGCGTCGTCTTGCCGGTGCCCGAGAGGCCGAAGAAGATGGCGAGGTTCCCGCCGTCCGCGTCGGTGTTCGCGGCGCAGTGCATCGGCAGCACCTCGTGCTCGGGCATCAGCCAGTTCATCACCGAGAAGACGGACTTCTTGATCTCCCCGGCGTAGGCGGTGCCGCCGATCAGCACCTCCTTCCGCTCGAAGTTGACGATCACGAAGACCTCGGAGCGGGTGCCGTCCTGGTCCGGCGCGGCACGGAACCGGGGCGCCGCGATGACGGTGTACCGGGGCAGGTGCTCCTCCAGCACGTCGCGGTTCCGCGACCTCACGAACATGTTGCGGGCGAAGAGGTTCTGCCAGGCTTCGGTGGTGATCACCCGGAGCGGCATCCGGAACCGCGGATGGGCGCCGACGAAGCAGTCCTGGACGAACAGTTCGCGGCCCTGCAGGTACGCCGTGAGCCGCCAGCGGAGCCGCTCGTAGCGCGCCTTGGGGAACGGCTGGTTGTGCGGACCCCACCACACCTCCGGGTTCGACCCCGGTCCGCCCACCACGTACTTGTCGGAGGGCGACCGGCCGGTGAACTCTCCGGTGCGGACCACGATCGGGCCGCCGTGGGCCAGGATGGCCTCGTTGCGGAAGACCGCTTCCTGGGTCAGGGCCGCGCTCGAAAGGTTCCAGAAGACGCGGCGCGGATACCGGATGCCGGCGAGCTTGAGGCCGTGACGGCTCTGCGCGAAGCCGAGGTGCTCGGTCTGGAGGTGGGTCAAGGACGGAGCGGTGATTCTAGTGGCCCGCGCGCCGCCCCGAACGCGCCCGGCGGGCCGCGCCGGGCCTCAGCGGGGAACGGCTGCGCCCGTATCGTCGAGACCGCTCTGGATGGCGCCGCGGACCCGTTCCATCAGCGCTCCGATCGCTTCCCGGTCCTGGGAATCGATCCCGGTGGTCTCGAGGGGTTCGTGATAGCGCACCTGGATCGTTCCGGGATAGACGAGCATGCCTCCCTTGGGGAGGATGTCCCGGGCTCCGGTGACCGTGATCGGCGCCACCGGGACGCCCGCGCGGGCCGCGAGGCGGAAGCCGCCCGATTTGAAGGGGCCGAGTTTTCCGGTGCGGCTCCGGGTCCCTTCGGGGGCGATCACGAAGGACTGGCCGGTCTCCATGGCCGTGACCGCGGCTTCGAGGCTCGCCCGGGCCGCCTTCGGATTCGAACGGTCCACCGGCGTGAAGCCCGCCGCGCGAAACGCCCAGCCGAGCATCGGCACGCGGAAGGCCTCCTTCTTGATCAGCGTCCCGTTGGCCTTGGGCAGCAGGTAGAGCACCTGGACCATGTCCGTGAGCGACTGGTGGTTGGGCATGTAGACCCGCGTCCGGAACGGCTCGACGCGGTGTCTGCCCACTTCGCGCACGCGGATTCCACCGAGGAACCACAGCACCCCGACGATCCGGCGTCCGATCTCGTAGCCGAGCCGGTGCCGACCGCTGAACACGTCCGCGAGCGGCATCAGCAGCGCGCCGGCAAAGAGCAGGAGCGGCAGGGCCAGCGCTATCCCGACCGTGCCCACCACGGCGCGGGCGGTGCGGAGGCCCCCGCTCCGGCGCGGCTGCCGCACGCTGGACCGACCTGCGTCCCGGCGGAGGGTCAGTAGCGGTTGATCGAGATCGAGACCGGCCGCCGTCCGCTGTCGGACTTGGCCACCCGGCGCCGCTTGGGCGGACGGAGGGGCACCACGCTGGTGGCCGCCCCGGTGCCGGTTTCGTTCTCCGCGTCGCCGGCCTCGAGGCCGCTCTCTCCGTTCCGGCTGCGGCGCAGCGCCTCCACCACCTTGCGCTCGACCGCCTCGAGGGTCTCGGCGGCGACTTCCGCGACCTCGGTCACGGTGAGCTGATGCGCCCGGTCGAGCATCCGCTTCTCGCGGAAGGAGAGGGTCTTCCGCTCGCTGAGATAGAAGAGGCCCTTGAGGACCCCGGCAACCTCCACGGGCGAACCGCTCTTCATACGGTCGGAGTTGTCCTTGTAGCGGGTCTTCCAGTTGATCTGCTCGTCAACCGCGCCGTTCTCGAGCACGTCGAGAACCTCCTCGACGTCGCTCTCGGTCATGATCGGCCGGAGCCCCACCTCGTCAACCTTGTCGATCGGGACCATGACTAGCGTGGACTTCGCCAGCAGCCGCAGGCGATAGAAGCTCGGTCCCACCGTTCCGTTGGAAGATTCAATACTCTCGACGACGCTGATCCCCTGATTCGGATAGATCACCTTGTCTCCAACTTCAAACCGCATCAACACTCAGCGATGCCTCCCGGTAGCGTTTCGGATACGCGAACCGTTAATCATACCACACCCCGGAACCGCCGGGATCGCTGGCATTCTTGAGATTCAGCGTGTCCGCCGGCAGTGGCGGGCCGGGCCTCCGGGGTCGTCGGGACGCGGAAGAACCGCGGCCTTCGTTGGTACACTGTGATTCCGAGCGCCGGTCCTGCCGAGCGGCTTCGGGGTTTGCCGGAGTGGCGGAATTGGTAGACGCACGGGACTCAAAATCCCGCGGTCCTCGTGATCATGAGGGTTCGAGTCCCTCCTCCGGCACCAGGTCGAGCGGTCCCCGCTCGGGGCCATTGGACAGGACGGTTCGATTCACTGGGCGGCGGAGGATGAGGCCCCGAGCGGGAACCGCCCGGCGCTGCGCGCCGGCATCGAAACTCCCTTGCGCGCCTCCGGCGCGCGGCGGCGAGTTCCGATGTACGTTTCCGTTTTGTGAAAGGGGGGGCTCGCCCCCCCTTTCACACTTTCCCCCCGAACCGCGAGGGTCGTGGCGAGGGGCCGCTCGGTGACATTCCCCCGATAACCTGAACCGATGGTCCACCCAGAACTTCTCGAGATCCTCTGTTGCCCGGAGACCCGGCAGCCGGTGCGCGTGGCGCCCGAGGCGCTCGTGGAATCCGTGAACCGGGCCATCCGGGAGGGCAGCCTCAAGGCGCCCGCCGGCGGCGAGCCGGCCGGCGTCCTCGACGGCGGCCTGGTTCGGGAGGACGGGAAGTTCCTCTATCCGGTGCGCAACGGGATCCCGATCATGCTGATCGAGGAACGCATCGCGATTCCGGCGCCGGAGGGCGACGGCGACGACTCAGCCGAAGATGTTGAAGAGGACGGCGACCCCGGACATCATCCAGTGGAGACTGGCGCCGGGGCCTGAGAGCATCGCCCGCCGGAGCGCGCCGGCGGGCTCCGCCAGTTCGGCCGCCGCCGCCATTTCGGTCCCCATCAGCGGCGGGTCCGCGGTTCCCTGGAACACGCCGTCGTAGAGCTGCTGCAAGCGCTCGTCGGTGCGGGTGAGCGAGGCGTCCATCCACCAGAACAAGAGCGCGGCCGGGATCGCCGCCAGCCGCAGGAGCAGCCATCCCTGCAGGACGCCGAAGCCGATGGTGCCCGCCACGAGCGCCACGCTCCCGCGTTTCAGCCAGAGCGACTTCCTGGCGACGGCGGCGCGGGAGTCCTGAATCCGGTCCAGGCCGACATCCCGGTCCGTACGCGGCGCCCTCGGGCGCTCGGCGCGCAGGGGGGAGCGGGCGGATCCGGGCACAACGCTAGTGAACGGTGGAAGAGTCGGTTCCCTGGGGGCGGGGGACGCCCTCGCCTTCGGTCGCTTCCACGGCGCTCAACTGGGTCTCGAGCATCTTGATGAGGGCGGGGACGATCCGGAAGGGGAGCGTGATCCGGGTCTTGGGATCCGCGTGCACGACGGGTTCGCCGGATGCGTCGGTGTGCGAGAGGTCTTCCGGCTGGATGCCGGTCAGACTGCAGAAGGTGATCGTCAGGTCGAAGGGCGAGTGCGTCGCTTCGCAGAAGTTCGCGTACACCTCCGGACAGGCGACGTCGCGCCGAGCCTTGATCTTGAACGTTTTCTTCATGTCCATGGCGACTCCCGAAGTCGGACCCCCGCAAACGGGGTTGCCGACGGTAGCGGGGGGCGGACTTGAACCGCCGACCTAAGGGTTATGAGTCCTTCGCTCTGACCGGACTGAGCTACCCCGCCAACCGAATTTCGTCGGAACCGGCCAATTGTACCACTGGGAACCTTTGGTATATCGGTTGCGTTTTCCTGCCATACACCGCGCCCCGGAGCGCGGAAAGGAGTCCCTCCCGTGAAGCAGATCCAGAGTCCCGCGCCGGTTCGGTCCGGCCTCTTCCGCGCGCTGCTGATCGCGGCGCCGTTCGCCGTGTTCTCCGCCGGGCAGGCCGCCGCGGAACCCCATCCGGAGCCGGATGCCCGGATTCTCGTGACGCCCTCCGCGGAGTCCACGCTCGAGACGGCTTCGCAGCCGGGCCGCGAGTGGATGGCGCGCCGGTTCGACCGGCGGTCGGCAGTCCAGGAGCGCCGCGCCCGCCGGGGTGCGCGCCGCGCAGTCCGCTCCGGGCTGGCCGCGCGCTGGGTCGGACGGCGTATGGCGGCGGGGCTCGACCTCACCGAGGAGCAGCGCGACCAGATGCGGGAGGCGATGCGGGAGATCGGCGACAACCGCCGGACCAGCCGGCGGGAGATCGCCGACGCCCGGCGTTCCTTCCAGCGGGCGGCCCGCGACCCCGAACGGAGCGCCGAAGAAGTGCAGGCGCTGGGCGAAGCCCTCGGCAGGGCCCAGGCCGACCAGGCGCTCCAGCGGAGGTCGGACCGCGAGCGGATCGCCGGCATCCTCACCGAGGAGCAGCGCGAGCAACTTGAGCAAATGCGCGAGCGCCGGGGACCCCGCGCCCGAACCAGCCGCCGCCGCGGCTGACGGCTTGGAACGCCGGTCTCCAGACCGGCACGCGCGGCGCTCCGCGCGGCGCACGGCGCGACGCCAACCGCCCCCACGGCGCCCCCGGCCCGGAACGCCGATCTCCAGATCGGCACCCGCTCCGCGGAGCGGAGCGGAACCGCACACCGCTGATCACAAAGATGCCCTCGCACGGCGGCATTGGCGCGGCGACGTTCCAGGTCGGGGATGCAATCGGGACATTCAGCCCCACCCCGTTGCGGCCCTCCGGGCCGCGTGCCGGTCTGGAGACCGGCGTTCCCAGGCGTGGGCGCCACCTTGGCTTCTGAGTTCGACGCCGAGGCGGGAGTCGCTTTTTCCGCGTGGGGTTGTGTCGTGCGCGGTGCGGAGCACCGCGCGTGCCGGTCTGGAGACCGGCGTTCCCAGGCGTGGGCGCCGCCTTGGCTTCTGAGTTCGACGCCGAGGCGGGAGTCGCTCTTTCCGCGTGGGGTTGCGCTGTGCGCGTTACGGAGCACCGCGCGTGCCGGTCTGGAGACCGGCGTTCCCAGGCGTGGGCGCCGCCTTGGCTTCTGAGTTCGACGCCGAGGGGGGAGCCGCTCTTTCCGCGTGGGGTTGCGCTGTGCGCGTTGCGGAGCACCGCGCGTGCCGGTCTGGAGACCGGCGTTCCAGGCCGGCGCGTCGCCGGGGGCTACGCCCGGGCTTCTTCCTCTTCTTCCTCGGCTTCGAGCAGGCTCCGCTCGTCCTCGGTCAGCACGTCCGCCATCTTCCAGACGGGCTCCTGCGGACCCGGGACGATCCCCTCGAGGTCCCGGTCGCCGTCCGTGGGCGCGGCCATCGCCCGCTCCTTCTCGATGGCGCGTTCGCGGCGCCGCAACTCCTTGGCCCGCTGACGCGCGACGCGCTCCTTTTCCTTGCGGCGCTTGAGGAACGTCTGTCGGGAGCGGTTGGCCATCGGCTCCGGGAATGCTAGCAAGCCGCCTCCCGGCGAGGTGGCCGCGGACGGATTCGGGGCCGCGTGGCCATATGCTCCCGGGTTCTTCCGTTTCGGGATTTTGTCCTCACAGGAGGTCGGTCGAATGGCTCTTCGGCAACTGAGATTCACCCGTGCGGCGCTCGCCGGGCTGGCGGCGCTCGTTCTTGCGGCACCCGTTTTCGCCCAGGACCTGCGGCTCGAGGCGTCCCACCTCCGCACCATGGAGTGGCGCAACATCGGGCCGTTGCGCGGAGGCCGCTCCCTATCCTGCACCGGCAGCCCCGGCCGCCGGCACGAGTACTACTTCGGGGCCACCGGCGGCGGTCTCTGGAAGACCCTCGACTCGGGCACCACCTGGTTCCCCGTGACCGACGGCCAGATCTCCAGCTCCTCGATCGGCGCCGTCGCGGTGGCGGAGACCAATCCCGACATCGTCTTCATCGGCGGGGGCGAGACCCAGCTCCGCGGCAGCATCACCCAGGGGGACGGCGTCTACAAGAGTTCGGACGGCGGGGAGACCTGGCGCCACGTGGGCCTCCGCGACACCCAGGCGGTCGCCCGCATCCGGATCCACCCGGTGAACCCCGACATCGTCTATGTCGCGGCGCTCGGCCATCCCTACGGCGACAACGAGGAACGCGGCGTCTTCCGTTCCCGCGACGGCGGCAGCACCTGGGAACGGATCCTCTTCGTCAGCCCGGGCGCGGGAGCGGCCGACCTCATCATTGACCGGACGAATCCGGACGTTCTCTACGCGACCATCTGGCAGGTGTACCGCAAGGCCTGGAAGATGTGGGGCGGGGGTCCCGATTCCGGCCTCTACCGCTCGGAGGACGGCGGCGACACCTGGACCGAGCTCACCGGGAACCCGGGCATGCCGGCCGGTCCCATCGGCAAGATCGGGGTCACCGTTTCCCCGGCGAACCCCGACCGGGTCTGGGCGATCGTGGAGGCCCCGGAGGGCGGGGTGTTCCGGTCCGAGGACGGCGGCGCGACCTGGCGGCTCACCAACAACGAGCGCAAGCTGCGCCAGCGCGCCTTCTACTACTCCCGCATCTACGCCGATCCGGTGGACGTCGACACGGTGTACGCGCTGAACACCGGCTTCTACAAGTCAACGGACGGCGGCGAGACCTTCGACCACGTGATCCGCCCGCCCCACGGGGACCAGCACGACCTCTGGATTGATCCGAACAACCCGCTGCGGATGTGCAACTCCAACGACGGCGGGGGCAACGTGAGCGTGAACGGCGGGGAGACCTGGACCGGTCAGGCCTATTCGACCACCCAGCTCTACCACGTCAACGTGACGAACGACTTCCCCTACCACGTGTGCGGCGCCCAGCAGGACAACACGACGCTCTGCACGCCCAGTGAGGGCTGGGACCACATGCAGGCGCGGGGTCCGGGCAGCCGCTGGTACTACGACGCCGGCGGCGGCGAGAGCGGCTACATCACGCAGCACCCGTCGAACCTCGACGTCTTCTACGCCGGCAGCCAGGGAGCGCTGCTGACCCGCTACAACCGCGCGAACGGCCAGATCCGCGACATCCAGGTGTATCCGCGGTTCTTCTCGGGGGAACCGGCGAGCGCGCTGCCCGACCGCTGGCAGTGGACCTTCCCGATCGTCTTCTCACCGCTCGACGAGAACCGGCTCTACACGAGCTCGCAGTTCCTCTATATGACGACCGACGACGGCCAGTCGTGGACGAAGATCAGCCCCGACCTGACCTACGCCGACCCGGAGACGCTCGGCGAGACCGGCGGCGTCATCACGATGGACATGAACGGCCCCGAGATCTACGCCACGATCTTCGCGGTCGTCCCCTCGCAGCACGACCTGGACACGATCTGGGCCGGCTCCGATGACGGACAAATCCACGTCACCCGGGACCACGGGGCGAACTGGACGGAGATCACGCCAGCCGACCTTCCCAAGTTCAGCCGGGTCAGCATCATCGAAGAGTCGTCGCACCGGCCGGGCACGATCTTCGTGGCGGCCAACCGCTACCAGGTGGACGACCGCGAGCCCTACGTCTTCCGGACGACCGACTACGGCGCCACCTGGACGAAGATCGTGGACGGGATCGCCTCCGGGCACTTCGCGCGGGCGGTCCGGGAGGACCCGGTGCGCCAGGGGCTGCTCTTCCTCGGGACCGAGCACGCGGTGTACGCCTCCTGGGACGACGGGGACCACTGGGTGTCGCTCCAGCAGAACCTCCCGGACACGCCGATCCGCGACCTGGTGGTCAAGGAGGCGGACGTGGTGCTCGGCACCCACGGCCGCGGGTTCTGGATCCTCGACGACATCCAGCCGCTCCGGCAGTACACCCCCGAGTCGCTGAACGCCACGCTGACGGTCTTCGATCCCGACCCGGCGGTGCGCGGCGTCCAGGACGGGATCGTCCAGTACCACCTGGCGGAAGAGGTGGACTCGGTGGTGGTGGAGATCCACGACGCGGGCGGCACGCTGGTGGACCGCTTCGAGGGCACCGAGCCGGACTTCGAGGCGGAGCCGGACTTCTCGTGGTTCCGGGTGCGGCAATCTTCCGTCCCCACCACCGGCCAGGGGCTCAACCGCTTCGTCTGGAGCGGCCGCTACCAGGGCGCCGTCGAGTTCGACGGGATGATCCTCTGGAGCGCGCGGGCCACCAGCGGTCCGAAGGCGCCTCCCGGCGAGTACCGGGTGAGCGTCACCGCGGCCGGCGTCACCGAGACCGCGGACCTCACGCTGGTCGCGGACCCCCGCCTCAGGGGGGTCACCACCGCCGACCTCGTGGAGCAGTTCGAGCTGGCCAGCCGGATCCGGGACCGGACGTCCGAGGCGAACGAGGCCGTGATCCAGATCCGGGACGTCCGCCTCCAGCTCGAGGAGCGGCTGGAAGGGTCGAGCGACCAGGGCCTGATCGCCGACGGCGGGCGGCTGCTCGAGGAGATGACCGAGGTCGAGGAGGCGCTCTACCAGACGAAGAACCGCAGCAACCAGGATCCGCTGAACTTCCCGATCCGGCTCAACAACCGGCTCGCGTCGCTCCGCCGCAGCGTGGAGACCGGCGACGCGAAGCCCACGGACGGCGCCTACGCGGTCTTCGAGGAGCTGTCGGGCGAGCTGGATCGGCACCTGGGACGGCTCGGCGGGCTGCTCGGCGAACGCCTCGACGGCCTGAACGGGAGGATCACCGCCGCTGGCGCGGACCCGGTGGACGCCGGGCGCTGGAAGGAGCAGTAGCGACGTCCCCGGCGCCGCCGGCCGGGCGACGGAGCGGCCTCGCTAGGGCGCTCCGGCGCGGCCGGCGGCGACCACGCCCGCTGCGCGTTCGGGCGGTGACTCCCCGGCGGCGAAGGGCACGACCGCGAGCAGTGCCACCTCGTTCGTGAGCATTAGCTCGCCGTCGAAGACGAACCGGCCCGAGAACGGCTGCTCCCGCAGGAGGAGCGGGAGCCAGATGGCGTCGTCCTCCCACATGCGCTCGTAGGGGATGGACTCGAGGTCCGCCCAGAGCGGCGTCGCTTCGACCGTGGGCTCGGGCTCGCCGGCGAACCCGTCGGCGCGGAACACGTAGACGTGGATCGAGTAGCCGTCCACGAACTGGAACCGCAGTTCCCCGGCGGGACGAATCCCGGTGGGGCGGATCCGGATCTCCTCCTCCGCCTCGCGGACCGCCGCGGCGCGGGGCGTCTCGCCGGGTTCCAGCCGTCCGCCCGGTCCGTTGATCTTCCCCTGTCCCAGCCCCCGGTGCTTCTCGATGAGCAGGATGCGGCCGCCCGAGACGACGAAGAGTAGGGTGGCGCGTTCCTCGGGGGTCCAGCCGTCCCAGGCGAACGTCCGGAGGAACGCCCGCGCCTCGGCGGAGATGCCGTTCCCGGTCACTCGCTTACCCGGCGGTGGCGAGAATCTCCCACTGCCCGTTCGCGGCGCGCAGCGCCGCGGGGGAGGGGTGTGGGGAGGGGTGTCCCCTCCCCACAGGAAAGGACGGCATGGATCGCGGAGCGATCCATGCCGTCGCCCCCGTGGAGGGAGCACCCCGCACGCGGACTGACGGCCGGGATTGGTGCGGGAACCGCGGGGGGAACCGGGCGGGGTGCTTCCTTCACGGGGGCTAACTGCCGTCCCAGCCGACGCCGGAGAGGCGGCCGAGGAGCGACCCCTCGCCCTTGCCGCCGCCACCGGTCTGCGGCGCCGCCTGGTGGATGCGACCGGCGAGGCGGCTGAACGGCAGCGACTGCAGCCAGACCCACCCCGGTCCGGTGAGGCTCGCGAAGAAGAAGCCCTCGCCGCCGAAGATGGCCGACTTGATGCCGCCCACGGACTGGATGTCGTAGTTGACCGAGGGGGCGAGCGCGACGAGACAGCCGGTGTCCACCCGCAGGTTCTCACCGGCGGCCAGCTCCTTCTTGACGATCGTGCCGCCGGCGTGGAGGAAGGCCAGCCCGTCGCCTTCGAGCGATTGCATGATGAAGCCCTCCCCGCCGAAGAGCGCCGTCCCGATCTTGCGCTGGAACGCGATGCCGATCGAGACGCCCTTGGCGCCGCAGAGGAACGCGTCCTTCTGGGCGATGAGCCGGCCGCCCAGCTCGTCGAGCTGCACCGGCAGGATCTTGCCCGGATAGGGCGAGGCGAACGCCACGTGCTGTTTCCCGCCGCCCCGGTTCACGAACTCCGTCATGAACAGGCTCTCGCCGGTGAGCAGCCGCTTGCCGGCGCCCAGCATCTTGTCCATGAACCCCGTCTGGTTCCCGTCGCCGAAGATCGTCTGCATCTCGATTCCGGCGCTCATGAACATCATGGCCCCCGCTTCGGCCACCGCCCCTTCACCGGGATCGAGCTCGACTTCCACGAACTGCATCTCCTCGCCGAAGATCCGGTAGTCCACCTCGTGCATCCGGCCCGGCGCGGGCGGACGCGGCGGCGGCGCGCCGTCACCGATGCCGGTCCGCAGCTCGGGGACCCCGGAGACCGGTTGCCAGGAGCTTTCCCCGAGCGGACAGACCAGCGTGCCCGCGGTCCAGCGGCCGCTATGGAGCGACTGCCGGACGTCGGCGGTGGAGAAGGGGCCGAGCGTCCGGCCCCCTTCGGCTACGTACCATTGACTGGTTGACATGTTCTCTCCTTTCGCGAACCCCGGCCCGCCCGCCGCTTCGTCAGCTCCTTCCGCAGTGAAACCAGAGGAGTCCGCCGAGAGCCAGCGCCGCCAGGACGATGGGCGCAAGAGCCACTACGAAATGCCAGCGCTTCGGGTTCGGTCCGTTCGCGTCCGCCGGCCGGTTCATCGGGCAACTGTAACGGCGGGACCGCCGGTTCCGGCGGCGTTTCGGGTTCGCTGACCACCGGAACCATGGAGGCTTCGCGCGGTCTGCCGCCGCCCTCCGAAGGGCTGCGCCGGGACCTCCTGGAGATTCACCGGGCGGCGCTCCGGGCGGCCGACCCGGAGCGGATCCTGGAGCGGGACCTCCGGGGTGACGCCGTGTCCGGATGGACCTTCCGGGGACGGCCCCTGCTGCCGCCCCTGCGGACGGCTGGGGAACCGGTCTTCCTGTTCGGCGCCGGCAAGGCGGCCGCCGCGCTCGCCCGCGGGGTCCGGCGCGGGCTCGCCGGGGAGGACGTGCGCGGGAGGGTCATCGTGAAGCACGGCCACCGGCTGGAAGTGCCCGGGGTGGTGGTCGAGGAGGCGGGGCATCCCGTCCCGGACGCCGACTCGGTCGAGGCGACCAAGCGGTTGCTCGGGGACCTGCGGGCGAGCGGCGAGAGCGGCCGGGTCCTGGTGCTGCTGACCGGAGGGGCGTCGGCGCTGCTGGTCGCTCCGGCGGCCGGCATCACCCCGGAGGACAAGTCGCGGGTCAGTTCCCTGCTGCTCGCCTGCGGCGCCGACATCCACGAGATCAACACGGTCCGCAAGCACCTCTCGGCGGTCAAGGGCGGCGGCCTCATCCCCCTGCTGCCGCCGGGGCGCGCCGCCGCGCTCGTGATCTCCGACGTGATCGGCGACCAGTTGACCTCCATCGGTTCCGGGCCGGCCACCGGGGATCCCACCACCTTCGGCGACGCCTTGGGGGTGCTCGAGAAGTTCGACCTGACGGAGCGGGTCCCGGAAGCGGTGCTCCACCGCTTCCGCGACGGGGTTGCCGGGGCCGTCGCGGAGACGCCCGCTGCGCCCCCCGAGGCCGTGCCCCACCACATCGTGGCCAGCAACTTCCATTCGCTCCGCGCGGCCGAGGAGGAAGCGTCCCGACGCGGCTACCGCGCCGAAGTCTTCGGCCGGGATCTCGCGGGCGGGGTGCACGAAACCGCCCGCCGGTTCGCGCGCCGGCTGGCTGTCCTCGGTTCGGAACCGGCGCCGGCGGCGCTCCTCGCGGGAGGTGAGCTGACCCTCGCGGTGACGGGCGGCGGACGCGGGGGACGGAGCCAGGAGTTCGCGCTGGTCGCGGCGCGGCATCTGGAGGGCGTCCCGGGGGTCGCCCTGCTCGCCGCAGGGACCGACGGCACCGACGGCCCCACGGACGCGGCCGGGGCCTTCGCGGACGGGGCGTCGTGGAACCGGGCCCGGCAGCGGGGTCTCGATCCGGAGGCCACGCTCCGGAACAACGATTCCTGGTCGCTGTTCCGGGAAACGGGCGACCTGCTCGTCACCGGTCCCACCGGGACGAACGTCATGGACCTCATGGTGGGACTGACAGCGGGCGGTTAACAGCCTGTGGTGAAACCCACGTGAGCGCCGAGACGGGTGAGGCGCCCGGCTGACAAGGCGCGTGAGGGAGGAATACCGGGTGTATTCCGACCGAAACGCAACGCAGAGCGCCTCGGAGAGGCGCGGTTCAGCCGGGATGCATCGCCCGTCGAACGCCGCGTGGGTTTTGCCACAGGCTGTTAACGCGGTCCCTGCCACGGGCGGCGCCGCCCGCGCGAGGCCGCGGGGCGCAGCCGCACCCGGTAGTGGCGCCCGGCGAAGGAAGTCCGGAGCGCCCGTTTGAGCAAGGTGATCCGGCGGGCCACGGAGGAAGGGCTGAGCGGCACCGCCCGCAGGCGCGCGATCTGCGGAATGGTGCAGCGGTCCCGAAAATAGAGTTGATACAGAAGCCGGTTCAGGGCGTATTGGCGGGCGTCCAGCGAGATCCGCTGCAGGACCGTTTCGACGCTCTCGTCCATTTCCCGCATCCTGACCGCGGACTCCGGGTCGTCACCGTCGTCTTCGATCGGGTTTTCCGCCAGCGCCGCTTCGAGCCGCCAGGGCTCGTCGGCCGGGAACGACTGTTCGACGTGCCGCCGGTACCCGTCGCGCCGGAACTGGTCCCGGAGGATGTTCTCCGCGATCCGCCGGATGAACACCTCGAACGTCTCCTCCCGCTTCCCGGCGAAACTGCGGATCACCCGGCGCCGGTCGGAGACGAGCCGCTCCATGACGTCCTGCGCCAGGTCGTCGAGGCCGCCGCGGTCCATCTGCGTGCGATCCGCGAAACGCGCGTGCAGGACCACGCCGATCAGGGTCCGGCAGCGCCTGAACAGGACTCCCCACAGAGGGTCATCCGGACGCGCCGCCACCAGGCGGCGCAACAGCTCCCAGGAGTCCATACGCGTCGGGGGCGGGCGAGTCTAATCCTTCGTAACCGTCTCCGAACATCCTTTTTTTGCGCCGGTTGTGAGTGCGTTACACCAAATTACACCGAGCCGGCGACGCCGTTCCCGCCGCGATCCTTCGCGGAGGAAACGAGCAGCGCGACCACCGTCACGGCGGCGAGGACACCGTCCGAGGCGGCGAACGCGAGGAACAGGGGTGGGGAGTCCCGCAACGCGAAGTCCAGCACGAAGAGCAGGGCGCCGCCTCCCTTGAGCACGGGTCCCATGATCCAGATGTACCAGCGATTCGCTTCCAGGTTCTTCAGGATCGCGAAGTACCCGAGGCCGACCGCGAGAGCGAAGAGTCCGTTCAGATTCGCGTGGATCGGGAAGCGGGGCGGCTCGGTGCCGAACAGTTGCCGAACCTCGTCCAGCGCGAAGAGCAACGCGCCGCCCAACAGCACGTCATAGACGCCGCTGACGACGACGACGCCAAGGAGCAACCTCATCGCTCAAAGCCTAACGGCCGGTGGTGAAACCCACGTGAGCGCTGCGTGGGTTTTGCGACCGGCCGTTCATCTCCGGGGGGGCCTGCGAGGGGCGTCCGGCGCGCTGTCACCCGTCCATTACAGCCTCCCCGCCCCGGCTATACTGCCTGACTGCCCCGTGTGGAAAACCGCATGCGGCGCCCGGAGATCAACGGGTCGCTCACGCGGCTTCGCGATGGTCCGGGTCCGCGGGGGCTCCGCATCAGTCCCGTGCCGTCGCCGTTCCACTCCACGACTGTTCTGGCGGTCCGCCGCAGCGGGGCTACGACGCTGGCCGCCGACGGGCAGGTCACCCTCGGGGACATCGTCGTGAAGCACGGTGCGCGCAAGCTGCGCCGCATGAGCGAGGGAGCGGTCCTCGCCGGTTTCGCCGGGGCCACCGCGGACGCCCAGGCGCTGTTCGCGAAGTTCGAGACGAAGCTCGAAGCCCACCGGGGGAACCTGGAACGCGCGTGCGTGGAGCTCGCCCAGGACTGGCGGACGGACCGGGTGCTCCGCCATCTGGACGCCCTGCTGCTCGTCGCGGACAAGGACCACGTCTTCCTCCTCTCGGGCGACGGGGACCTCATGCAGCCCGACGACGGCATCATGGCGATCGGTGCGGGTGCGCCGTTCGCGATGGCGGCGGCGCGCGCCCTCGCGTCGCGCACCGAACTCACCGCCCGGGAGATCGCCGAAGAGGCGATGAGCGTCACCGCCGGCATCTGCATCTACACGAACGGTCAGGTGATCTACGAAGAGGTGTGACTTCTGGTCGAATATCTCCCCGCGGTGGGCAAGGGACCTGCCGCTGAAATCGCCGATCCCACGCCGCGCGAGATCGTCGAGGACCTCGACCGCTTCGTGATCGGTCAGACCGCGGCGAAGCGCGCGGTCGCCGTCGCCCTTCGCAACCGGGCGCGCCGTCTTCACATCGAGCCCGAGATGGCCGACGAGATCGAGCCCAAGAACATCATCATGATCGGATCCACGGGAGTGGGGAAGACGGAGATCGCGCGGCGGCTGGCCCGGCTCTCCCGCTCCCCGTTCGTGAAGGTGGAGGCGTCGAAGTTCACGGAAGTGGGCTACGTCGGGCGCGACGTGGAGTCCATGGTTCGCGACCTGGTGGAGGTCTCCGTCGAGATCCTCCGCGAGGAGCTGCTCGATGACGTCCGGGACCAGGTGGAGCGGAACGCGGAAGAGCGGCTGCTCGACGTGCTGCTGCCGCCGGCGCCCGCCGACCCGGTCCCCGGCGAGGACCCTTCGCTCGAGGACCTCGACGAGGAACTGCGCGACGGCATCCCCAGCCCGCTGGCGGAGGACGTGCAGCGCGCCCGCCGCAGCCGCGAGAAGCTGCGCAAGCGGCTGCGGCGCGGGGAACTGGCGGACCGGTCGGTCGAGGTGGAAGTGCGGGAGCCGCCGGCGCCGTTCCTCGAGGCCCTGTCCGGCCCCGGCGAGGACCTCGACGTCAATACCTCCGAGATGCTGCGGGGCGTCTTCGGGCCGCGCTACCGCAAGACCGAGATGGTGGTTCCGCAGGCGCTCGACTACTTCGCCCACGAGGAGGAGGAACGCCTCGTGGACCGCCGCCAGTTGTCACGGCTGGCGCTCGAGCGCGCCGAAGAGCACGGGATCATCTTCATTGACGAACTGGACAAGGTCGCGAGTCCCCACGACTCCCCCGGACCCGACGTCTCCCGCGAAGGCGTGCAGCGGGACCTGTTGCCCCTCCTCGACGGTTCGACGGTCTCCACGCGCTACGGATCGCTCCGGACGGACCACATCCTCTATATTGGCGCCGGAGCGTTTCAGGAGAACCGGCCATCGGACCTCATCCCGGAACTCCAGGGCCGATTCCCGATCCGGGTGGAACTGGACCCGCTGACCGTCGAGGACTTTCGGCGGATCCTGACCGAGCCGGAATCGGCGCTCCTCAAGCAGTACCAGGCGCTGCTCGCCACCGAGGGCGTCACGATCTCGTTCCAGGAGGATGGAATCGGGGAGATTGCCGATGTCGCGGCTCAGGTCAACGAGCGCGCGGAGGACATCGGAGCGCGAAGGCTCCATACGATTCTGGAAAAGGTCCTTGAGGAACTTCTCTTCGATGCCCCGGATCTCGAAGACAAGAACTGGACGATCGACCGGGACTACGTCAAGCGCATGCTGGAGGGAATCGTCGAGGACGAGGACCTCTCCCGGTTCATTCTCTGACGACGCGCCGACTCCCGCCGACTGCCGGGGCCCGATGAGGACGCTGGCCGCTCTGGCTCTCGTCCTGATCGCCGGGGCCGGGGGGTGCGGCCGCCGGGGTCCCCCGCTCGCGCCGCTGCAGGTGGACCCGGAACCGCCTCGGGTCCTGCCGCTGCGGCAGGAGGACGGGGCGGTCGTGGTGCGCTGGTACGCGCCCCGGCTCGACTCGGGGGGGGACCCGGCGGACCTGCGGCTGCGCCGGGCGATCGTGTCCTACCGGGTGCTTGACCTCCACGCCCTCGCCGCCGAGGAGCGCGCTGCCCAGCGCCGGCCGCCGGAGGAAACGGACGAAGAGGAACCCGAGGCGGCCCCTTCCGGCGACGAGGACGCCGCCGGAGTCCCCGAACCGGAGAGCCCCGCGACGGAGGACCAGCCGTCCGAGGGTGCGCCGCCCGGCGAGGCGCCCGTCCCCGAGGAGCCCGCCGTGCCGACGCAGGAACAGTCCCCTGCCGGCGGGGTCCCCCCTGAGGAAGAAGCGGAAACGGAACCGGAGCCGATACCGGAAGGGGAGCCCGAGCCGGAGGGGGAACCGGAGCCGGAGCCCGGCGCCACCCGGGCAGCGCCGGGCGCCGGAGAACCAGCCTTGGAGGAGGCAGGTGGTGAGACTCCGGAGCAGGCCCCGGAGCCGGAGGCCGAGCCCGAACCCGCCGGAACCCTTCTCGACTACGAGGACCTGGAGTTCGAACTGCTCTCCGAGATCGAGTCCGAGGTTCCCGGGGAGGAGCGGTTTCTCGAGTTGCCGGTGGAACCCGACTGGATCGGCCGCCGCCTCGAGGTCACCGTCCGTTACGAGGCGCGCGGCGGCGCCAGTGAGGCGAGCGAACCCCGGTCCCTCGACGTCACCGGCCCGCTCCCGCCGGTGGAGGAGGTGGTTGTCGAGGTCGGGCCGCTCGAGCTGACGGTCCGGTGGCAGGACCCCCGCGGCGCCCTGGGAGAGGCGCCGCTGGCGGACCCGATGTTCGAGGTCTTCCGGAAGCGCGGCGAGGAGTCCGAACGGCTGGGACGGTCCTTCGGTCCGAGTCAGGCGGACCCCGACGTGGTCTGGGGGGAAGAGGTCTGTTACAGCGCGCGGCTCGTCGTGGCGGGGGACGCGGAGGAGAGGGTGATCCCGGACCCCGGGCCCGCCGAGCCGGCCGGTCCCGAGGGGGACGCGGACGCCGGGGAGTCGCCGGCTCCGGACGAGGGGGCCGGGGAAGCGCCGGCTCCGGACGAAGCCGGTGAGGCAGGCGCCCTTGAGACGCCCGAAGCGGAATCCGGAGATCCCGAGGGGGACGCGGCGCCCGAGGAACCCGAGGGCGGGGAGACGCCGTGGGCCCCGATCCCGGTCCGGGTCCCCGGCGCCGGAACCGGGGCGCTGAGCGTCGGTCCCATGTCGGCCGAGACGTGCGTCACTCCGGTGGACGCCTTCCCGCCGCTTCCGCCTTCGGACCTGCGCCTCTTCTGGCGAACCGAGGCGACCGAACTCAGTTGGAGGGAATCGCCGTCCACCGATGCCGCCGGGTATCACGTCTACCGCTCCGGCCCGGACGGCGCCGGCTTCGAGCGCCTGACGGAATCGCCCGTCGAGCAGACGAGCTACACCGACGCCGCGCGCGAACCGCGGGGCGCGTATCGCTACGCCATCACGGCGGTGGACGGCGCCGACCCGCCGAACGAGAGCCTGCCCTCCGACAGCCGGAGAGTGAACCCGAGGTGAGCAGCCCCGGCGCACTCCGGCGGGCCGCCCCGCCGCCGTGATGGCGCTGCCGGCCTGGAACGCCGGTCTCCAGGCCGGCACGCGCGGTGCTCCGCACGGCGCACCATGCGGACCCGGGAGGGGGCCGGCGCCGGGCTGTTTCCCGGTGGCGCCACGAAGGCGAGGAACGACGCCCCCTCCCGCGTCCGCCCGGCACTTCGTGCCGGAAATCGAAACTCCCCAAGCCCCCCTCTCACACTCTCCCCCGGATGGCACTCCGGCCTGGAACGCCGCGTCCCTCGTGCCGCCGGCTGGTAGCATTGCGTCCGGGTTTGGGGACTTGGATTCCGGGCCGAATTCCGGATTGACGAGGGGCTCGGCGCAGCATGCAAATCTTTCTCGACACGGCGAATCTGGACGAAATCTCGCGTGCCGCCGCGATGGGGCTCGTGGACGGCGTCACCACGAATCCGTCGCTCATGGCGAAGGAAACCGGCGATCCGCGGGAGATCCTGGCCGCGATCGCCGAAACGGTTTCCGGCGACGTCTCGGCGGAGGTCCTCTCGACCGACACCGCCGGGATGGTGGCCGAGGGCCGGGAGCTCGCGACCATCGCCCCGAACATCATCATCAAGTGCCCGCTGACGCCCGACGGCCTGCGCGCGGTCCGCGAGCTGAAGGAGGAGGGGATCCGCGTCAACGTGACGCTGTGTTTCAGCGTTCCGCAGGCGCTCTTCGCCGCGAAGGCGGGCGCCTACATCGTGAGCCCCTTCGTCGGCCGGCTCGACGACATCTCCGCTCCGGGCATGCAGTTGATCGCGGACATCCGGGAGGTCTACGACAACTACGGCTTCGCCACCCAGATCCTGGTCGCCAGCATCCGGAACCCGCTTCACGTCGTGGAGGCGGCGCGGCTGGGAGCCGACATCGCCACCATGCCCGCCAAGGTGCTGGACCTGCTCATCAGGCACCCGTTGACGGACATCGGTCTCGAGCGTTTCCTGAAGGACTGGGAGGCGGCGAGGGTCACCTGATCCTCCGGATCGGGTGGCACCAAAGTCCGAAGGGCGTCCGGACGCCTTCGCCGAACTCGAGGCGCGGAACCGCCGCGCCGAGGAGGGCGGCGGCGCGGCCCGGCTCGAGCGCCAGCGGCGTTCGGGGAGACTGACGGCGCGCGAGCGGATCGCGACCCTCGTGGACGCCGGGTCCTTCGAGGAGACCGGAAAACTGGTCCAGCATCGCTCGCGCGATTTCGGCCTCGACCGGCAGCGCTACCCCGGGGACGGGGTCGTGACCGGCTACGCCCGGATTGACGGGCGCCTCGCCTACCTGTTCGCCCAGGACTTCACGGTGCTCGGCGGCTCGCTGAGCGAGGCGGTCGCGGAAAAGATCTGCCGGACCATGGACCTCGCGGTCCGGCAGGGCGCCCCCATCATCGGGCTGAACGACTCCGGCGGCGCGCGCATCCAGGAAGGGGTGGTCTCGCTCGCCGGCTACGCCGACATCTTCCTGAGGAACACGCTGGCTTCGGGAGTGGTTCCCCAGATCTCGGCCATCCTCGGGCCCTGCGCGGGGGGCGCCGTGTATTCCCCGGCCATCACCGACTTCACGATCATGTCCCGCGGCACCAGCTACATGTTCGTGACCGGGCCGGACGTGATCCGCGCCGTGACCCACGAGGAAGTCACGAAGGAGGACCTCGGCGGCGCGGAGACCCACAACACGGTTTCGGGAAACGCGCACTTCCTCGGGGAAGACGACGAGGACTGCCTCGACCTGATCCGCCAGCTCCTCTCGTTCCTGCCGTCGAACAACCTGGAGGAGCCCCCGCGGCGTCCCTCGGCGGACCCGCCCGACCGGGAGACCCCGTCGCTGGACGGTCTCGTGCCCGAGCAGCCCGACCAGCCGTACGACATCAAGGACCTCATCGGCGAGGTGGTGGACGACGGCGCGTTCCTCGAGGTCCAGGCGCTCCACGCCGGGAACCTGGTGGTCGGCTTCGGCCGGCTGGGCGGCGCCCCGGTGGGCATCGTGGCGAACCAGCCGGCGGTGCTGGCCGGCGTCCTCGACATTCAGGCTTCCGTGAAGGGCGCCCGCTTCGTCCGGTTCTGCGACGCCTTCAACATCCCGCTCGTCGTCTTCGAGGACGTGCCGGGCTTCCTGCCGGGGACCCAGCAGGAGTGGGGAGGCATCATCCGGCACGGGGCGAAGCTGCTCTACGCCTTCGCGGAAGCCACCGTCCCCAAGATCACGGTGATCACCCGCAAGGCGTACGGCGGCGCCTACTGCGTGATGGCGAGCAAGCACATCCGGACCGACCTCAACTACGCCTGGCCGAACGCCGAGATCGCGGTGATGGGGTCGGAGGGGGCCGTGAACGTCCTCTACCGGCGGGAACTCGAAGCGGCCGAGGACGCCGAAGCGGAGCGCGCCGGCCGGGTGGCCGCCTACCGCGAGCGCTTCGCGAACCCCTACGTGGCGGCGGAGCGGGGATACGTGGACGAGGTCATCCCGCCGCGGACCACCCGCCGGAAGCTGACCACCGCCCTCGCCTCGCTCGCCACCAAGCGCGACCGGAACCCTCCGAAGAAGCACGGGAACATCCCGCTCTGAGCCGATGTCCGGACCGCCGACCCGCTGATGTTCCGCCGCGTCCTCGTCGCCAACCGGGGTGAGATCGCGGTCCGGATCATCCGGGCCTGCCGCGACCTCGGCGTCTCACCGGTGACGGTCCACTCCGAGGCCGACCGGGACAGCCTGCACGTGCGGCTGGCCGACGAGTCCTTCGAAGTGGGGGGAGCGGCCTCCCGCGACAGCTACCTGAACGGCGAGCGGGTCATCGAGGCGGCGCGGGCCATGGAGGCCGAGGCCCTGCATCCGGGTTACGGATTCCTGGCGGAGAACGGCGATTTCGCCGCGCGCTGCGCGGAGCGCGGCCTCGTCTTCGTGGGACCGCCTCCCGAGGCGATGCGCCGGATGGGGGACAAGGCCGCCGCCCGGGAGACGGCGGTCAAGGCCGGGGTTCCGGTCGTCCCGGGCTCGGACATCGTTTCCGGGAAGGATGCGGAGCGCGCCGCCGCGACGATCGGGTTCCCGCTGCTCATCAAGGCCGCCGCCGGCGGCGGGGGCATGGGGATGCGGCTGGTGCGGGATCCGTCGGGCTTCTCCGACTCCCTCCGGGAAGCGCAGTCCGAAGCGGAGGCCGCCTTCGGAGACGCCCGGGTGTTCCTCGAGCGCTTCGTGGAGAACCCCCGTCACGTGGAGATCCAGGTGTTCGGCGACGATTCCGGTTCCGTCGTTCACCTCGGAGAGCGCGACTGTTCGATCCAGCGCCGGAACCAGAAACTCCTCGAAGAGAGTCCGTCGCCCGCGATCTCGCCGGAACTGCGGGCCGGGATGGGGGAGGCGGCGGTGCGTCTGGCGCGCGGCGCCGGCTACCGCAACGCCGGGACCGTCGAGTTCCTGCTCGATCCGGAAGGGCGCTTCCATTTCCTCGAAATGAACGCGCGGCTCCAGGTCGAGCATCCGGTCACCGAGCTCGTATCGGGGTTGGACCTCGTGGCGCTCCAATTGCGGGTAGCCGCCGGCGAGCCGCTCGGTTTCGCGCAGTCCGACGTCTCGCTCCGCGGCGCGGCGATCGAGCTCCGCATCACCGCGGAGGATCCGTTCGCCGGTTTCGTCCCCGCCACCGGCCGTATCCGGGAGTTCCGTCCCCCCGCGGGTCCGGGAGTCCGGTGTGACGCCGGGATCGTTTCGGGGAGCGTGGTGTCGCCGCACTACGACCCGCTGCTCGCCAAGATCATCGTTTCGGGACTCGACCGGGAAACGGCCCGGAAACGGGCGATCCGGGCGGTCCGGGAAACGAGACTCATCGGAGTCGCCTCGACCCTTCCCTTCTTCGAGCGGGTGCTGGCCAGCGCCCCGTTCTGCAGCGGGAACTTCGATACCTCGTTCGTCCCCGCGCACTGGTCCGCCCTCAGCCGGAGCGGAACGCAGGGCGAATCCACGGCGCGGGCCGAACTGGGGCCCCTGGCCCTCGCGGCGGCGGCGGCCGAGCTGTGGCGGCGCGAAGGGTCGAACGCGCACGCGGCCGGCGCGCCCCCGTCCCGGTGGCGCCTCGCCGGCGTCGCCGAAGCGCATCGGGAGCGGCTCTAGGCGCCGGTGCTGAACTCATGCGGCGCATCCTCTCGATCGACGGCAAGGAGAGCCGGGTCGAAGTACGCGCCGACGCCGACGGCGGCACCCTGAGGGTCGGGGTCGAAGGCGGAGACGGAGAACTGGTTGCGCGCGAGACCCCCGCCGGCTGGACGATCACGAACGGCCGCCGCACCGTCGAGGCGGGCGTCACCGGCGGGCGAACCGGCGAACTCGTAGTCCAGATCGCCGGGCACACCTACCGGCTCGAAACCGGCCGTGGCGCGGCCGGCGGTTCGCGCCGCAGCGGCTCGGCGGCCGGCGGGACGGCGGGCGGACGCGCCGAGGTGCGGACCCCGATGCCGGGGAAGGTGGTACGTCTCGTGCGGAAAGAAGGAGATCAGGTCGCCGCCGGCGACGCCGTGCTGGTGTTCGAGGCGATGAAGATGCAGAACGAGATCCGGGCCCCGGAGAGCGGGGTCATCGCTAACATGAGGGCTACGCGAGGGACTCCCATGGAGGGCGGCGAACTGCTGTTCGTCGTGGAGCCTGCGGAATCTGCGTGACCTCTACTGCTCCGAATCGCCGCACCCGCCGGTTCTGGCTGGTGTTGGCGGGCGCCGCCGCTGCCTCGGCGGTGTCCCTCGGAGTGCTCCTCTGGGTGGTGTCGAGCCTGGATCAGCAGCGTCTCGGCGCCTATGTCACCGGCCGGCTCAGCGCCGTCCTGGGCCGCCCGGTCGCCGCGAGCGGTTTCGAGGTCTCGCTCCGAAGGGGGGAGTTCGTCGTTCGCGGACTCCAGCTCGGGAGGGAGCCCACGGAGATCGGTCCGCCGCCCCCGGCCTTTTCGATCGACCGGATCCGCGGCCGCCTGAGCTGGCGTTCGTTCTTTCCGGCGCGCCTCCACCTCGAGAGCCTCGACGTCGAGGGGGTCGGCCTCTGGGGTCTCGACGACGGAGGAAAACCGCCGCCGGAGTCCGCCCCCCTCGGACCGGCCATCGAGGCGGTGGCCGCCCGGCTCTCGTTCTCTTCGAACCGGATGACGGTGTCCGGAACCACGATCGGGTACCGGAACCGGCCGACGCCGTGGGAAGTCCGCGCCGACGATGTTGCGTTCAGCCTCCAGACCGGCGAAGCAGGAGGCGTGGACGGCGAAATCCGATCCGGTTGGGGAGTGATCCGCCTCTGGGAGCGGCCGGATCTGCCGATGGCGCTGTCGTCGGGCTTCCGGATCCGGGGGAACGACCTGCACTTCGACTTCCTCGAGCTGCGCTCCGACCTGCTCGAGGTGCGCTTCGACGGAACCATGGACATGGCCAACGATCTCGACGGCCGCCTGCGGATGGTCGGCAGCGGGGACGCCGGCGGTCTGGGCCGTTTCCTGTTCGAGTTCGAGGGAATGGACACCGAGGGGGAGCCCTGGCTCGAGTTCGAGGGAACCGCGGGGTTTCAGGAGAACGGCCTGGCGATCGACGGCGACTTCGCGTTGCCGCGGAGCCGTTTCTTCGGCGTCCCGCTGCGGGACTGGACGGGCGTGGTGCACTGGGACCCCGAGCGCGTCGAGATCCTCTCCTCGCAGGGACTGGCGTCCGAGGGACCGGCCACCCTGCGGCTGCTACAGGTGCAGCCGCGCGAGGAGAACCCGGCGGAGATCCTCCTCAGCGTTCGCGACGGGGCGTTGGCGCCCGCCCTTGAGGGCGTTTTCGGAACGCCGGCCGCGATTCGTTCGCAGGTGAACCTCGACGCGGACCTGCGCATGCCCCTCGCCGATCCGGGACTGATGACGGGGACCATTCGGGCCACCGGCCTGATGCCGGACGAGACGGGACCGGGAGAGTTGCCGCTCGCCTTCGAGACCGACCTGCGGATGGATGACACGGCGACCGACATCCACCGCGTCGTCCTGGAAGGCGAGGCCTTTCGCGGCTCGATGGAAGGCCGCTATCCCCGGTCCGGGGACGCCAGCATCGCGGCGACCGCGCTGGCCGGCGAATCGGCCGAGGCCGATGCCGTGCAGCAGGAGCTGCGCCGGATGCTCTTCGGGGAAGACCCCGAGACGACCTTCTGGGACGTTGCGGGGGCCGGGGGGTTCGAGGGCGTCGTTCGCGGCCGGTGGCCCGATCTCGTGCTGGAGGGCGAGGTCGAGGGTCAGATGATGCGCTTCTCCACGATCCACACGGAAACGCTGATCGCGACCGGGAGGATCGAGCGCGACGCGATCTTTCTCGACAGTCTGAACGCGCGGTTCGGCGGGGGACGGATCTCCGCCTCGGGAGTCTTCGACCGGGCCGCGGTGGAGTATCCGGACATGGAGTTCGACGCCGACTGGGAGGGCTGGGACGCCCGGGAGATCATTGACTTCCTGGAGTGGGATCTGGAGGCGGACGGAATCACGACCGGCCGGAGCCACACCGTGCGGCGGGACGAGCGCTATACGGGAGGCGGATCCGTGGTCGGTTCCGACGGACACGTCCTGGAACAGCCGTTCGACGAGGTGGCGATCACCTGGGACATGGACGGCGACACCGCCCGGCTGGCGCCCATGAGCGGGGTGTTCCGGGAGGGCGCCGCCGAAGGGGTCCTCGACATCGGCCTCGTGGACTGGGAGATGGAGGGCCTCGTCACGGGAAGCGACTACCCGCTGACGCCCGGTCTGGCGCCGGAGTGGATTTCCATCCGCTCCGATTTCCGCCTCGAGGTCGGCGGCGACCTGCTGGTTCCGGAACTGCTGCTCGAGGCGCGGGTGCCGAACGCCGCCGTCCTCGGCCTGCCGCTCGGCCCGGGCGACATCACGGGGTCCGTCCACGGGGAGGACTTCGAGGGCAGCGGGGCGCTGGATTCGGGCGCCGCGTCCTTCCGGATGCAGGGACGGGTACCGCTCGGCACCGACGGCGCTGGCACCGTCACGATCCGGGAAGTCGATGTCGCACCCATCCTCTTCGACGCGCCGGCCGAGCGGGGGTTTCAGGTCGTGGTCGGCGGGTCCGGGGACTTCCACATCGAGGATCCGCTCGACGAATGGATGACCGGCGCGGCGACTCTCGAGACCCTGAAGATCACGGCGCCGGATTTCGTCGCCGAAACCGGCGGGCCGACGACCGTCCGCCTGCAGGACGCGCGGGTGCACGTCGAGGGTCTCCGTCTCCAGCACGAAGGCAGCCAACTGGCGCTGGCGGGATCCATCGGACTGGATGACGAGCTTCTCGATCTCTCGCTGCTGGGACAGACGTCGCTGCTTGCCACCGCGCCGTTCTTGCCCTGGCTTTCCGCGGACGGCGAGTTCGGCCTGGAGGCATCGGTGGTCGGTCCGTGGACCGAGCCGGAAGTCCTGGGCACCGGGACGATGCGGAACGGCTCCTTCCGCGTCGAGGGGTTTCCGCACGCCCTGAGCGACGTGGAGGGCACCGTTGATTTCGATCAACGGACACTGCGGATCGCGGAGGTCATCGGCCGCATGGGCGGTGGCGAGGCCGTCGTTTCCGGGTCGATCTCGGTCGAGGACGCGGAGTTCGCCGCCACCGACCTGCGGGTCCAGCTCACAGGTTCCAGCCTTCGCTATCCGAGGGACCTGAGCGCGACGGTGGATGCCGACCTGCGGCTCCTGGGCGATCAGGGCGGCCGCCTGCTCACCGGCGGGGTGACCCTCGATGAGGCGGTCTGGAGCCGCGAGTACGAGTTCTTCGCCAGCGTCCTCGCCGACGTCAACAGCGTCGCACGTCCCGAGGAGACCGATGCGAGCGGGTTCCTGGACGAGCTGCGGATGGACGTCCAGGTGGCGACGGACTCTCCCTTCGCGGTCCGGAACTCCAGCTTTCAGCTCGATGCCGCGGCGAATTTCGGTCTCAGCGGAACCGCCGGGTCTCCGGCGGTGCTGGGTCGCGCCGACCTCGTCGGGGGTGAGGTGTACTTCGGCGCCCATCGCTTCCAGATCGCCCGTGGCCGGGCCGACTTCATTGATCCCGAGGGGATCCAGCCGGTGTTCGAAGTCGAGGCGGAAGCCACGGTCCGTAGCTACCGGGTGCGGCTCGCCGCCTCGGGAACCGCGGAACAGATCGAAACGAACCTGAGTTCCGAGCCGCCCCTGCGGGAGGCCGACATCTTCCGGCTCCTGGCGGGCGCTCCGGAACAGGATCTCCTGACGGCGGCGAGCGACGACCAACTCGCGGCGGCCTCCGCGGCGAGCCTGCTGAGCCAGCAGCTCAGCAACATGATCGGCCGGCGCGCCGGCCGGGTGTTCGGGATCGACCGGGTGAGCGTTGATCCCTTCATGATCGGTCGCTTCAGTAACCCGACCGCGAGGGTCACGCTGGGCAAGCAGGTGACCCGGGACCTCAACGTCCGCTACTCCTCGAGCCTGTCGGACGCCGAGGAATCCATCATCGTGGTCGAGTACACCCCGAGCGGCCCCGTCTCCTGGATCTTCTCTCGGGATCAGGATGGTTCGCTGGGGGTGGACGTCCGTTTCCACCGGAGTTTCTAGTCAGTCCGTGGTGAAAGCGCCCCGCCCGGGCCCTGCGGCGGCTCTGACCCGGAGTCCGGCGTTCAGCGTGCCGGTGGTTCTCCTTGCCGGCATCCTGTCGGCAACGTTCGCGGTCGCCGCCGGCGGGCAGGATGTGACCGGTCAGCCCGAGGATCCGCTCTCCCAGCGCGTGGACTCGGTCGTGGTCCGCTGGGCCGACGGGAGCACCGACCCGGTGCCCGACGAGGTCTCCCGACTGATTTCGGTGCGTCCGGGAACCCGTTTCCGTCCGCTGGTCGTGCGTCAGTCGGTGAAACAGGTGTTCGCGCTCGGCCGTTTCCGCGATGTCCGGGTGCGGTCCGAGGAAGCGGCGGACGGGGACCTGCGGCTGGTCTTCGAACTCGATCCCATTCCCCGAATCGCCCGTCTGAGCGTCGAGGGCGCTCCCTCCGGCGAGGACCTGAACCTGATCGCCACCCTTGATCTCGAGGTCGGGGATTCCGTCCCGGAGGATCTGCCGGCTCGGGCGGAGGTCGGCGAAGACTGGCTTCGCTCACGCGGCTACGTGAGCGCGGAAGTGAACATCCGGACCGTTCCGGACGGGCGGGATGCGCTGCTCGAGGTGGTGGTGGCCGCCACTGACCGGGCCCGGGTGGCCTCGATCGAGGCCCTCGGGGTGGACGATGACCTGGGCCGCAACCTCATCTCGGCGCTGGGCATCTCGCGGGACGATCCCTGGATCGAGGCGGACGTCACGGCGCGACTGCCGGAGGTGGAGGAAAGGCTCCGGGATCGTGGCTTCCTGTTCGCCACGGCTGGCCTCGATTGGAGGCCGACCGACGCGGGGGACGTCCTGGTCGTTCTCTCCGTGGATCGCGGCCCCGCAGTAGCCCTGGAAGTGCAGGGGTTCGGTCCTGCTCAGGGAGACGCCCAGGGCGTCGTGGACGGCCTTTCCGCACAGACCCTCACGCTCGATGGGATCGAAGGCGCCAGGCAGGAGCTTCTCGACGAGCTCCGGCGCGAGGGACGGCGGGACGGCGCCGTCACGGTGGAGAGCGTGGAGAGCGCGGACGGCGGACACCGAACCTTCCTGTTCTCCGCCGATCCGGGCCCTCGCTACGTCGTCGGCGCCGTCTCGTCGGAGGGTGCGCCCCCCGAGGAGGCCGACGCCGTCGCCGAAGTCCTGCTGCCGCTCCGGCCCGGCCGCCCCTACCGTGAGGAGGAGTGGCGGGCGCTGACCGAGAGCGTGCGCCGAACGCTCCGTGGCCTGGGCTATTTCGAGGCCGATGTGGTCCCGCTCCCGCCCCAGCCCGGGGAACCCGGGGACGATGCCCTTTCCCTGGATCTCCGGGTCCGGATCGAGCCGGGTCCGGCCGCCTCCGTCGCGGCGGTGCGCTTCGAGGGGAGCGCCGCGTTCACTGACGCCGAGCTGGCGGAGGTGGTCGCCCTGGCGCCCGGTGCGCCCTACGTGGCCGAAGAGATCGTGGGCGCCCGCGAAGACCTGGAGACGTTCCATCGGAATCGGGGATACCTGGAGGCGGTGGTGGAGGTCGAGGCGCCAGTGGATCCGGTCACTCACGAGGCCGAGGTCGTCTTCCGGATCCGTCCGGGGAGCTACTTCACCGTCGGCGGCATCATCGTGGCGGGCCTCGGCACCACGCGGGACTCCGTGATCCGCTCGCGTCTTCCCTTTGCGGAGGGGGATGCACTGGGGAGCGGCGATCTGCTGGAGGTGCGCCGGCGCCTCGTGTCCATGGGGATTTTTCGCAGCGTGGACGTGAATCTGCTGGAACCCGAGGAACCGATCAGTGAACGGAACGTGTTGATCCGGGTGGCGGAGGGTCCCCGCACCAGCATCGGCTACGGCGCCGGCTACAGCGAGCGCGAGCAAGTCCGGGGAGAGGGCGAATGGACCCGGAACAACCTCTTCGGGATGGGCCACACCCTGAGCCTCTTCGGCCGGTTCTCGCTCAGGGGCACGCGCATGGTGGCGACCTACCGGGGGGCGGAGAGCGTCGAGGGCGAGATCCCCATTTTCGTGAGCGCGTTCCGGGAGTCGCAGGACCGGGAGAGTCTCGACTTCATCCGCTCCGGCATCGGGGTCCAGGTGACCCGCAGGATCCTGGGGCGGAACGTGTTCCTGCGCTACGACCTGACCACCAGCGAGTTGTTCGACCTGAAGATCAACCCGATCCAGATCGATCGCAACTTCGCCGACAACCTCTGGCTCTCGGCGGTTTCGGCGTCGGTGGTCACGGACACCCGCGACGATCCCGTGGACCCCCGCCGGGGCCGGTTCGGAATCGTGGACGTGGAGTGGTCATCGGCGCTCCTCCGGTCCCGGGCGCCCTTCCTGAAGGGGCTGGGGCAGCAGTATCTGTTCTTTCCGGTCGGCGAAGCGGTCGTCCTCGCCGTCAGCGGGCGGCTCGGCCTCGCGTGGACGCTGGGTGCGGACCAGCCCGCCCTGGTTCCCATCACCGAGCGGTTCTTCGCCGGGGGAGCCACCAGCCTGCGCGGCTACAAGCTGGACCGCGCCGGACCGCTCGATCCGAGCGGGTACCCGGTCGGCGGGAACATGCTCATCGTGGGCAACATCGAGGCTCGGTTCCCCATCGTGGGGAGCCTCCGCGGCGCCGTGTTCTCGGATCACGGCGGCGTTTACAGCGAGGTCCGTTCGTTCCGCCTGCCGGACCTGGGGCACAACGTCGGCGCCGGGCTCCGCTGGAACACCCCGCTGGGGCCACTCCGCTTCGACTACGGAGTCCGGCTGGGCGACATCGGCGACGCCCCGCGGGGGCAGTGGCACTTCACGATCGGCCACGCCTTCTAACGGCTTGGAACGCCGGTCTCCAGACCGGCACGCGCGGTGTTCCGCACCGCGCACGACGCAACCCCGATGTGCCTGGTGGGGCTCTCGGGAACCGGCAACCGACCCTGGCTGTGCCAGACTGTCCCCGTGCGGAGCCACGGCCGAATCGCGGGGAGGCGCCTGAACTCCTTCAAGCGCCGCTTCCGGTGGTCCGTCCGCCTCGTGTCGGGCGTCGTCCTGGCGCTCTGCCCCGTCCCGGCGCTCTCGGGAGGCGGCGGCTCGGGCGCGCTCGCGCAGGTCCAGCCGGGCGCGGAGGTCGCGCCGGTTGACCGGATCCTCGCGGTCGTGAATGGCGAACCGATCACTTACTCGGAAGTCATGGAGGCGATCGCCCTCCTGCCCGGGGCGACGCCGCCCCCGACCCTCGAAGAAGCGCTGGAGCGCCTTATTGATGCGAGGCTCATGGAGCACGAGGCCCGCCGGTATCTGCAGGAGCCGCCGTCGGAAGAGGAGGGCGAGGCGACGCTGCGGGCCCTTATGGACCGCTTCGCGACCGCCGAGGACTACCGCGCCACGCTGCGCCGCCTCGGCATCGCCGAGGACTATCTGCGGAAGCGGATCCAGCGGGAACTGATCGTGGACCGCTACGTGGACCGCCGTTTCCGGCCGCTGGTGCAGGTGGCCCAGCGAGACGTCGAGGAGTACTACCGGGCCGTGCTGCTTCCGGACCTGCCCGCCGGCTCGCCAACAACTTTGGTTGAAGTGGAGCCGCTGATTCGGAATATACTTGAACAGCGCGATCTGAACCGCCGGATTTCCGCTTGGGTGGACGAGTTGAAGTCCAGCGCCAGCATCGTGCGGCTGCCGCTCCCCGAGCCGCCCCAGTTCAACTGCCGGTTCGATTGCCAGTCGGATTCAACGTCGGGCTGAATCGTTCGGTCCCGCCGGGGCGTTCGAAGGTTCCTTCCGCGGGGAAGGGAACTCTTGGCTTGGGTGCGGCGTTATTCCCTTATCCGTGGGTGAGGAGGAGCGATCACCTCGTTCACGGGTGACCCAGGATTCCGCTCGGAGACGGAGCGGTCGGAGCAGTGAGGATGGCACACTGCGTGCTTATCACGCGATAGACACAAAGTAGGCCAACAAGGAGTTATCTGGAGGGCGCTATGGACCCTACGAGTACGGATTACGAAACCATCGAATTTGTCGACGAGGCGTTCGAGCTCGAGGAAGAAGAGGAAGAGTCCACTGAGGACGAGGTGGACGAGGCGAGGGAACTCGGCCTCGCTGCCGACACGCACCAGACCGGCGATCTGGATTCGATGGGCCTCTATCTTCGGGACACGCACCGGCACCGGCTGCTGACCAAGAATGACGAGCAGCGCTACAGCCGGGCCATGCAGAAGGCCTGGCGCGAGATAGAGAGCTCGGAGGACCCGTCGAATCAGGACCTCGCGGCCTTCTACCGGAACCGCGAAAAGATGATCGAGGGGAATCTGCGCCTCGTCATCTCCATCGCCAAGCAGTCCCGAGGGAAGGGACTCCCGCTGGGTGATCTCATTCAGGAAGGGAACATCGGACTCATGCAGGCGGTTCGCAAGTTCGAACCCGAGCGGAACCTCAAGTTCTCCACCTACGCGACGTGGTGGATCCGGCAGGCGATCTGGCGCGCGCTTTCGCAGAAGTCCCGCACCATCAAGGTCCCGATCAACAAGCTGGATCTCCATCGCAAGGCTTCCAAGGTCAGGGCGGAGCTCGAGCAGCGGTACCGGAACGATCCGGCGCGCCGCGGCAAGCGTCAGTTCCCGTCCACCGATGATGTCGCCCGCGAGATCGGCGTGCCGCCGGAGAGGCTTCGCGACGCGCTCCGTTCGGTACCCCAGATTGACTCGCTCGATGCGCCGCTGGTTCCCGACGGGACACCGCGGATCCAGTTGACCCCCGATCCGGACCAGCTGAACCCGATCGAAGGGGTCACGGACGCCGAGCAGCGCCGGCACGTGCGGGATGCCATTTCGGACCTCCCGGACCGGTTGCAGCACGTGCTCAAGCGCCGCTTCGGGATCCTGGGCGGTCCGGAGGCGAACCTGGAGGAGATCGGCCGGGAGCTGCACCTCACCCGGGAGCGGGTGCGGCAGCTCGAGGCGGAAGCGCTCACGCGGCTTCGCCAGGATCCGCGCCTCCGCGTCTCGGCGAACTGACCCGCGGCCGGGCGGCGCACCGGCTTGGAACGCCGGTCTCCAGACCGGCACGCGCGGTGCTCCGCACCGCGCACGCCGCGACGCCAACCCGCCGAGTGGCTCCCTGCCCGGTCGTCCGCCCGAACGGGCCCGCCAGATACGATGGCGCGATGCGCCGTCCTCAGCCTTTCCCCACCGCCTTGCTGGCCGGGGCGCTCGCCGCCCTGGCCTTGTTGTTCGCCGCCCGCAGCGATGCCGGGCAGCCGCGTGAGATCGAACTCACCACCGCCACCATCGCCGAGATCAATGAGGCGGTGGATGCCGGCGTCCTGACCGCCGAGCGGCTCGTCGAGCTGTGTCTGGCGCGAATCGCCGCCTACGACGACCAGGGGCCACGGATTAACGCCGTCATCTCGGTGAACCCGAACGCCCGGGCGCGGGCCCGGGAGATGGACGCCGAACGGGAGCGTTCGGGGCGCCGCTCACCGCTGCACGGGATCCCGGTCCTCCTCAAGGACAACTTCGACACCGCGGACATTCCCACCACCGCGGGGTCCTTCCTGCTTCAGGACTCGCGCCCGCCGGACGACGCCTTCGTGGTGCGGAAACTGCGGGAGGCTGGCGCGATCGTCCTGGCGAAGGTGAACCTGAGCGAGTTCGCCTCCGGCGGCGCCATGAGTTCGCTCGGCGGAATCACCCGGAATCCGCACGATCCCGCCCGCACGCCCGCCGGTTCGTCGGGCGGCACCGGCGCGGCGGTCGCGGCCGGGTACGGCTTCGTCGGGTTGGGTTCGGACACCGGGGGTTCCATTCGCGGTCCCTCCACCGCGAACGGACTGGCGGGGCTCAAACCGACCCTCGGGCTCCTGAGCCGCGACGGCATCGTGCCCCTGGCGCTCTCCTTCGACACCGGCGGACCGATGGCGCGCAGCGTGTACGACGTGGCGGTCTCGCTCGGAACCATGGTGGGCGTGGATGAGGCGGATGCGGCGACGTCGAGGAGCGCCGGGCAGTTCCACGACGACTACACGCAGTTCCTCGACGCGGAGGCGCTCTCCGGGGCGCGGCTGGGGGTGGCCCGCGATTTCATGGGTACCGACCGCGAGGTGGACTGGGCGATCGAGGCGGCGCTCGATGCGATGCGCGACGCCGGGGCTGAGGTCGTGGACGTGCGCTTTCCGGAGTGGCTGCTGGAGGTCGAGAGCGACTTCTACCTGGCGGTGCGCTGGCCGGAGTTCCGCCAGCAGATCGCCGAGTACCTGCGCGACCTGGGGGACGGTTATCCGCAAACGCTCGACGAGCTGGTCGAGCGCTCCATGCGGCTTCCCTCCCGCGGAGACGGGCTGCGTCCCAACCCGGGACGCTGGAGCCTGTTCCTCCGTGAGAACGCGAGCGGGGAGGTCACCGACTACGCCCACGTCGCGGTGCGGGAGCACGCGCTCCCGCTGGTCCGTGCCCTGGTGGAAGGCCTGATGGACCAGGAAGACCTCGACGCCATCGTCTATCCGACGTCTCCGACGCGTCCGGCCCTCCTCGATCGTCCCCCGGATCTCTACGGGCCCTCGCCCGTGCGCCTCGCCAACATGAGCGGGTTTCCGGACCTGATCGTGCCCGCGGGGTTCACCGGGGGAGGGCTCCCGGTGGGCATCTCGTTCCTGGGCCGGGCGTTCAGCGAGCCTCGGCTTCTCGCCCTCGGCTACGCGTTCGAGCAGCGGGTGAAGGCCCACCGGGTCCCCGCGCACACGCCGCCGCTGCCGGGCGAGCGGATCACCATTCCGTGATCCTCCGTATTCCCTAATCCGGGATCCGCAACACCCCTTCGGCGACCTCCACCGCCTGTCCGCCGACGCGGACCAGCGAGGGCTGGCCGCCTTCGCGTTCGACCTCCACGTGGATCGAGCTGGGACGGCCCATCTCGTAGCCCTGTTCGATCACGAGGCGCACCGGATCCCGGTCCCCGTTCTCGACCAGTCCGTGACGGACCAGCCAGGCGCCCAGCGCGCCCGCGGCGCTGCCGGTCGCCGGGTCTTCGTGGACGCCGAGTCCCGGGGCGAACATCCGGGCGTGCGCGGCGCTCTCCTCACGGGCGCACTGGGTGGAGAAGACCATCATGCAGTCGGAGCCGATCTCCTCGCGGCTCAGTAGCGCCTGCGCGGCCACCGGGTCCAGTTCGAGTTTCTCGATGCTGCGCAGCGACCGCACCGGCACCATCAACTGGGGGAGCGCCGTCGAGACGACCTGCGCCGGCCGCCCGTCGGGAAGGAGCTCGTCGGCGCCGATACCGAGGCAGCCGGCAAGCGAACCCCGGTCGGTGAACTCGGCGAAGAAGCGGGGGGGCGCCTGCGTCATGACGACCTGCTCCACCTCGCCGCCGGAGACCCGGATGTCCACCGGAAGTACGCCGGCGCCGCATTCCTGGTGGATGCGGTGGAGGCCGGTGCCGAGGTTCCGGAGGGCCTCGCCGAGGCCCAGTTCTCCGCGCCGGGCGAGCACGAAGAAGGTTCCCACCACGGGGTGGCCCGCGAGCGGGAGTTCCGTGTTGGGGGTGAAGATGCGCAGGCGGCAGAGCGCCTGCACATCCGTCGGCGGCAGCACGAACGCGGTCTCCGAGAGATTCATTTCGGCGGCGATCCGCTGCATCTCTTCGCCCGACAGCCCTTCCGCGCCGGTGACGATGGCGAGCGGATTCCCGGCAAACGCGCGGTCGGTGAAGACGTCCGCCTGAAGGAACCGGTATTCGCGCACGAACGCCCCGAGTCTATCTGTTGGGGTGAAAGAGCGAGCCGCTCCGGTCGGGTCGTGGCGCTTGCCGCCCTTGCCGGAGGGCTTCTTCCGACGCGAGGGTATGGGCCCTTTCGTTCCCCGGGTGGCCAGCGTGACCCCGGACCCACTGGAACCGCACGGCGGGCCGCTTCCGGCGCGCGTCGTCCAGGCGCCGCCACAGGTCGGCGTTCTTGACCGGGCGGCGGTTCGCGGTCTGCCAGCCGCGCCGGACCCAGGACGGAAGCCACTCGGTGATGCCCTTGACCACGTACTGACTGTCGCAGAACACGGTGGCCGAGGCCCCGTCCGGCACCGCTTCCACCGCCCGGATCGCGGCGGTGAGTTCCATCCGGTTGTTCGTGGTGTTCGGTTCACCCCCCGAGAGGACCCGCTCCTCTCCGGCAGCGGTCAGGATCACCGCCGCCCATCCCCCCGGGCCGGGGTTCCCGAGGCAGGAGCCGTCGCACGCGATCTGCAACATCCGCTGGGTATCCTATGTGGCGGGTTCCTTCTCCCCATTCGGATGTCCTGGATTCACATGGTTCCGCCCACCGCCCCCGAGGGGCAGGCGGGGCGGCTCGGGGAGCTCTACCGGCGGCACCGGCGTCCCGATGGACTGGTGGACAACATCCTGAGGGTGTCCAGCCTGAATCCGGAAGCGCTGGAGCACCACCTGTCCCTCTACGAACACTTGATGCGAGGCGTATCGGGCCTCAGCCTCGCCGAACGGGAACTGATCGCCGTCGCCGTTTCGGTGGTCAACGACTGCCACTATTGAATCGAGCACCACCGGAGAGGTCTTCTCCGGCTGACCCGGGATCGGCACCTGGTGGACGCCCTGTGCCGTGATCCGGAGGGTTGCCCGCTCACGCCGCGCCAGCGGGCGCTCGCCGACTACGCGATCAAGCTGGCGCGGACCCCGGGCAGCCTGGTGGAGCAGGACATCGAGCCGCTCCGATGCATCGGACTGTCAGACCGCGACATCCACGACGCCTGCGCGGTGGCCTCCTACTACTGCTTCGTGAACCGCATGGCGAACGGCCTGGGGGTGCAACTGGAGGAGGCGGAAGCCGCTCGGTAGCCCGGCTGGCGCACGTTGGAACGCCGGTCTCCCGACCGGCACGCGCGGCGCTCCGCGCGGCGCCCGTCGCAACCCCACCCACCCTCAGGGCGCGGTCCGGAAATACCCGTTACGGACCGCCGGCGCTGCCCTGAACCGCGGCGTCAAGCCGTTCGAGTTCCTCGTAGAGGGCCGGCAGCCGGCCCTTCAGGTCCTCGTAGGTGGCCGTGACCTCGCGGGACCCCTCGCGGTCGCCGAAGAAACCGGGCGCCGCCATCCGCGCCTCCAGGCTCTCGACGGCGGCCTCGGTGTCCGCGATCGCCTCGAACACTTCGCGCCATTCGCGCCGCAGTTGCCGCAACCGGTTCTTCCCGGGCGACCGGCGCGCGCCGGTCTTGCCCGCCGGCTTCGCGTTTCGCTTCGGACGTTTCGCCGCAGCCGGTGCGGGCGCCGGGGAAGCGGCCGCGGCGGGCTCCGGGAGGCTGACCCTCGCGAGGTAGTCCGAGTAGTTGCCCCAGTAGAGGGCCGCTCCGCCGCCGCCGATCGCCGCCACCCGGGTCGCCAGGGCGTCCATGAAGTACCGGTCGTGGGCGACGAACACGATCGTGCCCTGGTAGTTCGAAAGCGCGTTCAGGAGCGCCCGCTTGGAGTCCAGATCGAGATGGTTGGTCGGCTCGTCGAGGAGGAGGAGGTTCGCGGGACGGAGGAACAGGCGGGCCAGCGCCAGCCGGCTTCGTTCGCCGCCGGAGAGGACCGCGGTCTTCTTCTCCACGGTCTCTCCCGAGAACAGGAACGCACCCAGGATGTTGCGGATCTCCGGGAGCATGGCGAGCGGCGCCGCGTCGGCCATGGTCTCCCGTACCGTCCGGTCGGGGTCGAGATCGTGCCGGTCCGGCCCGTAGTAGGCGATGCGGACGTTGTGGCCCAGCTCCCGATCGCCGGTGTCCAGCCCTTCCTCACCGGCGATCAGCCGGATGAGGGTGGATTTCCCGGCGCCGTTCCGCCCGACGAGCGCCAGGCGCTGGCCGCGCTCCACGACCAGGTCCACGTTGCGGAAGACCTCGTTGGTTCCGAAGGCCTTGGACACCGCGGTGAGCGTCACGAGGACCCGCCCGGAACGCGGCGGGTGCGGCAGCCGGAGAGCCACCCGCCGGGGCTCCGGCGGCGCTTCGATCCGCTCGATCTTCTCGAGCATGCGGATCCGGCTCTGGACCTGCCGCGCGCGGCTGGCCTGATAGCGGAACCGGTTGATGAAGCGTTCGGTCCGCTCGATCTCGGCCGCCTGCTCGGCGGCCCGCTTGCGCAGGTCGGCGATCTCGGCGGCCCGCCGGGTCTCGTAGCGGCTATAGGTGCCCGGATAGTTTCCGAGCCGGCCCAGCCCGATCTCGGTGATCCGGGTCACCACGGAGTCGAGGAAGAACCGGTCGTGGGCGACCAGCACCAGGCCGCCGCGGTGACGGGCCAGGAAGCCGAGCAACCAGGTCCGGGCTTCGATGTCCAGATAGTTCGTAGGCTCGTCGAGGAGGACGAGGTCGTTCGCCTCGGCCAGCAGCCTGGCGAGGGCGATGCGCATCTGCCAGCCCTGGCTGAAGGTCTCCACGGGGCGGTCCTCGTCTCCGGCCGCGAATCCCAGGCCGGAGAGGACTTCGCTGATGCGGGTGTCCATTTCGTACCCGCCGCGGCGCTGCCACTCCTCCTCCAGTTCTCCGTAGCGGGCGATCAGGTCGGGCTGATCGGGGGTCCCCGCCAGCGCTTCCGCCACCTCCTCCTGTTCGCGCCGCAGCCGGAGCAGGTCGGCGAAGGCGGTGCGCACCTCCCCGGCGACGGTGCGCCCCTCGAGGCTCAGCCCCTCCTGGGGCAGGTACCCGACGCGTTTCCGCCTGGCCAGCACGACCTTTCCGGCGTCGGGACGAACCAGTCCCGCAAGGATCTTCAGGAGGGTGGTCTTGCCGGATCCGTTGGGTCCCACCAGTCCGACGCGGTCGCCGTCTCCAACCTGCCAGGACACCTCACGGAGCAGCACCTGTTCTCCGTAGGCCTTCGAGGCTTCGACGAGCTGGATCATCGCTAGCAGTCTGTGGACAAAGTGACGTGAGCGCCGAGGCTGGCGAGGCGCCTGGCTGACAAGGCGCGCGAGGGAGGAATACCGAGTGTATTTCGACCGAAGCGCAACGACGGGCGACGCGAAGCGGCGCGATTCAGCCGGGATGCATCGCCAGCCGAACGCCGCGTGACTTTGTCTGCAGGCTGCTCCGCGCGCGGAACCGTATCGCGGGGAACGACGCATTCACGGTCGTCCGGGTCCCGCGTCGCCACCGTTTGCGGCGATTGGAGCCGGTGCGGGTTGGTCATAATGTGGAGTCCATGTTCCGGAGCATCCCGCCCCGTTCCTCCTGGCTCCTGCCGCTCGCGGCGGCCGTCGTCCTGTCCTCCGCCGGCGCCCGGACGCAGCCGCAGGAGGCGGACGCCGGGATGAGCCGCGGGGTGGCGCTGCTCGAGCAGTTCCGGTTCTCGGACGCCGCCGCCGAGTTCGCGCGGGTGGTGGAGCTCCGGCCTTCGTCGGCGGCCGCCCACGTGAACCTGGGCATCGCCTGGTTCAACGAGCGCGATTTCCTCGCCGCCCGCGCGTCCTTCGCCCGGGCGCTCGATCTCGATCCCGAGGGGCTCCACGCCCGCTACAACCTGGGCCTCATCGAAAAGCTCGAGGGCAACACCGAGGCGGCGCTCGCCGCTTTCCGGCAGGTCGCTGAAGCCGACCCCGACGATGCGATGACCCAGTACTACCTGGGCGCCGCCTTCGCCGCGGCCGGCCGTCTGGAGGAGGCGGAGGCCGCCCTGCGCACCGCGATCCAGCTCCAGCCCGAGCACGAGTCCGCGCACTTCAGCCTGGGGAACGTCCTCGTGCGCGCGGGCCGCCGCGAAGAGGGCCGCGCCCAGTTGATGCGGTTCCAGGAACTGAAGAACAGCTTTTCCGGGGGCGGGGTCTCCGCCGGGCTCCAGTACACCGAGCTCGGGCCGTACGCGGAAGCGGTCGAGGAGCGTCCGGTATCGCTGCACGGCGGCCAGGACGAAGCCGTCTCGACCGGTCAGGTCCGTTATTCGGAAGCCACCGGCGCATGGAATCTGGCGCTGCCGGCTGCCGGCGCGCTCCCCGATCCTCCTCGGGCGCTGCGGGCGGCGGACTACTCGGCCGACTGGGTGGCGGCGAACCTCCTGCCCCAGCTCGGCTCGGGCGTCGCGATCCGCGATCTGGACGCGGACGGCCGGCCGGAGATCCTGTTCGTGCGGGATGGGAGCGTGGTCGTGTTCCGGAACACGGGAGCCGGTTTCGAGGTCTGGGCGGACTCCGGGGTCGAAACGGACGGGACGGTCAGCGTGACCGTCGGCGACGTGGACCTCGACGGAGATCCGGACCTCTACGCGGCGGGAGCCGGCCCGAACGCGCTCTTCCTGAACCAGTCGCGCGAGGGTGGGGCGCTCTTCGCGAGGGCGGACGCCTCGGGGGCGGAGGGAGACGACGTTTCGGTGGGCGCCACCTTCGCCGACTTCGATCACGACGGCGACCTCGACATCCAGGTTTCCAACTACGCCCCGGCCTCGCTGGCGGCGCTCGATGCCGTCCCGGAGGTCCTCCGTGTTCCGGACGATCTTCCGGGAGCCCCGAACCGGCTCTACCGGAACAACGGCGACGGCAGCTTCACGGACGTCGCGGTGGAGACCCGGACCGACGGCGGGGCGCGGCGCAGCCTCTTTGCGCTGTTCTCCGACTGGGACGACGACCGCGACGTGGACTTCCTGGTGGTGAACGACGGGAGTCCGGTGCAGGTCTTCTCGAACGATCGCGTCGGAACGTTCACCGAGAGCGCGGAGGCCTGGGGCGTCGAGACGGCGCGGCGGATGCGGGGAGCCGCGTCCGCCGACTACGACCGGGACGGGTTCTTCGACCTGCTGCTCTCGGCCGAGGGAAGCGCGTTGAACATGTTGTTGCGGGGATCCGGCCCCGGCGGGTTCTCTCCGGACGTCCGGTCCCCCTTCCTGCTGCGCGCTGGCGTGCCCGGGGCCCGGTACGGGATCTCGTTCCTCGATGCCGACCACGACATGGACCTCGACCTCCTCATGGCCACGTCCGGGGCCGAAGGACCTCTCACGCTCTATGAGAACTCCCCCGCCGGGTTCTCGCGCGCCGGGGCGGTCTCCGCCGGGCTCGACTCCGGGGAGGAGCCGCGGGCGCTCGCCACCGGGGACCTCGACGGTGACGGAGATCTCGACGCCGTGATCGGCACCACCCGGGGCCGCATCTTCGCCTTCCGCAACGACCGGACCGGGTCCGGAAACTGGCTGGCGGTCAGCCCGCGGGGCCTGCGCAGCAACCTGGACGGGGTCGGGACCAAGATCGAGGTCCGGGTCGCCGGGGTGAGCCAGCGCCGGCAGGTGCGGACCACGTCGGGGTACCTCTCGCAGAGCGATCTTCCCGTCCACTTCGGGCTGGGAGACGCGCTCGCGGCCGACTACGTCCGCTTCCTCTGGCCGGGAGGGGTGAAGCAGGTCGAGCTGGACGTGCCGGCGCTGGCGGTGGCGTCCGTCGAGGAACTGAACCGCAAGGGCACGTCCTGTCCCGTGCTCTACGCCTGGGACGGGGAGCGGATCCGCTTCGTCACCGATTTCCTGGGCGGCAGCGCGCTCGGAAACCTCCTCGCCCCCGGCGTCCACAACGTCCCGGACACCGCGGAAGTCGTGAAGATGGAAGCGTTTCCGCTCGTTCCCCGGGACGGGGCCTACGAGATGCGCTGGGTGAACCAGCTTGAAGAGGTCATCTTCTACGACCGCGCGGCGCTGTGGGTGGTGGACCATCCGGAAGAGGTGGACGTCTTCCCGCTGGAGCGTCTGATGCCGGGTCCCCCGTACCCCGACCCGGGACTGATCGCGGTCCGGAACCGGCGGACTCCCTCCCGGGCGTCGTCTTCGACGGCCGCGGGGGAGCGGGAGGTGACCGCGGCGCTCGCCCGGGTGGACCGGGACTATGTGGACGATTTCGCCCTCCTCCCCTTCAAGGGATACGCGGAGCCCCACGATCTGACCCTTACGTTCGACGGGGTGCGCCCCGGCGTCCCCCACGTCCTCCTCCTCTACGGATGGGTGGACTACGCCGATTCGAGTTCCAACCTCGCCGCTTCCCAGGCGGGGGTCGGGGCTCAGCCGCCGATCCTGGAGATTGCCAACGGTGACGGGTTCCGAATCGCCACCGACCGGATGGGATTCCCGGCGGGCCTGCCCAAGACCATGGTCGTGCCCTTGAACGGCATCGCGGTCGAGAGCGGGCGGCCGCTCAGGATCCGGACCAACATGCGCATCTACTGGGACCGGATCGAGCTTGCCGAGGCCGCCGACGTCCCGCTTCAGGAGTGGCGGCTCGACGCCCAGACGGCCGAGTTCGGCTTCGCGGGGTATCCCGAACCCCACCGGCCCCGCGGCATCCCCCCTACCGAGTACCGCTACGGCACGCGGGCGGCGCGGGACATCTGGGGGGCGCACGAGGGCGAATACACGAGGCACGGGGACGTGCTGCCCCTCCTCAATGCGATTGACGACCGCTACGTCATCGCCCGGCACGGAGACGAGTTGCGGCTCCGGTTCGACGCGCGGCAGGTCCCGCCGCCGGCGGCCGGAACCCGCCGGTCATTCTTCGCCTTTGCCGATGGTTTCGGAAAGGACATGGACCTGAACTCCGCCCGGCCGCACACCGTCGAGCCCCTGCCGTTCCACGGGATGCCGAGCTATCCGTACCCCCCGGATGCCTATCCAGACACCGAGGAGTTGGCCCGCTGGCGCGCCGAATACAACACCCGGCGGATCGGCCCGGAGGGGCGGCACGGGTTCCTGGAGGACGGCGAACCGCCGATCGAAACGACCGGAGAGCCCGCCTCCCGCAGCGGCGTCAACCGGGAGCCGCGCCGCTGAGTGGTCGGCAGCCATGCCTCGAGACATCCTGCGCACCGAGCTCTACCGGTTGCTCTTCGACGACCGGCAGGGGGCGGCGGCGTTCCTGGCGCCGCGGATGCTCGCGGATCCGCAGTCGCTCACCCCGGAGGTGCGCTGGTGCCTGATCTACCTGCTACGCGGGATCCGTTCGGTGGCCGCGAGCAGCCGCCTGCTGGAGCCGGACTCGGTGCTCCACTTGGTGGCGCATACGGTCGAGGCGGCGCGCCGGGCGACGGCCGGCGTGGACGGGCACTGGCATGAGATCGCGAGAGAACTGCCGGGCCACTGGCTGCGTCGCTACGAGCAGGGCGAGGTCAGGTACTCGCTGGACGAACTCCGCTACCTGAACGTCCTGCTCGCCCGGTTGTGGTTCGTGGAGCGGCAACGGATCGCGTTCATGGACCCGCCGCTGCTGCCCCGCTACCTGCGCCCGGAGGGGAAAGCGGCGACGCTCCCCGCCGGCTGATCCGCGGCGGCGCACTTCCGGCCTCCGCGCGATGCGGCCCAGGAGCGGGCCGGTCAACTCGACCTAGAAGCCGCCTTCGCAGACCCCGTCCTCGATGTCGAGGATCATGTCCTCGACGTCCGCGGCCCGCGAGTCGCCCCTCGCCAGGCGCATGAACGCCTGGAAGTAGCGCAACGCGGTGTTGCACTGGGCGCGATTGAAGGCGATCACACCCAGGGAGTAGTTCGCATCCCGGGCGTTCGGATTGTTGGGGTCCGCCGCGAGCGCCGCGCCGTAGTGCCGCATCATGCCGTTCTCGTCGGTGCTGCGTCCCGCGATGAATCCGAGCATCCAATGGACCTCGGTGGCGTACTGCCCTTCCGGCTCCGCTTCAAGGTACTTGCTCAGCCGCTCGGCAGCCGAGTCGAATTCCTGGGCGTTGTAGGCGAGTTGGCCGGCCAGGAAGAGGACCTGCGGCAACTGCGGGATGTCCGGGTTCAGCGCGATCACCGCCGCGAAGGACTCCTCGGCGCCCGCGTCGTCGTCCTCCTGGAGCAGCGCGTATCCAAGCCGGAAATGCGCCTCCGCATCGGACGGATTGGCTTCGGCGACCTGCCGCAGCAGGGGGATCGCCGCCGCCCGGTCACCCATCTCGCTGCGGGCGATCGCAACGGTGCGACGGGCGATGGCGATCTGCTCGCCCAACTGGGCGGCCATCTCCGGGTTCGCATCGGCGGCCGAGAGGAACTCCTGGAAGGAACCGATGGCCTCCTCCTGGTTTCCGGTTCCCTGATGGGCGAAGCCGAGGAAGAGGTGGGCGACGAAGAAGTCGGGAGTCGTGGCGAGGATTGCCGGGCAGGCGGTCAGGGTGGTGTCCCAGGCGCCGGACTGGGCCGACTCGACGCACTGCTGCTGGTTCTGGTAGTTGATCGTGGTGTGGGCGTAGTCCACGTTCTCCTTGTAGAACTCGTACGAAGGATGGCTCTCGTCGTGGGTGGAGAGCAGTGGTTCACAGGCCGCGATCACGTCCTCCCAGACCTGGCTCTCGATGGCGGCCTCGCACACCTCGTCCGGATCCTCCTGAGGAAACGAAGGCGTGGAAGGGGCGGAAAACGCGAGAGCCGGGAAACCGAGCGATGCAACGAGCAGAAGCGGGAGTCCGATGTTGCTCCGGAGTGACATGACAGAACCTCCTGGGGGTCGGGAAGCGCATGGCGGCCAGCCGTAGCTGGTGACGACCCTCACTACCCCGTCCCCGTGAATGGAACAAGGCAGATTACCACAGGCAACCGCGCCGGTGGCGAAAGGGAACGGAAGGGCGGGACTGTTGCCTGCCGCACGGATTGGCGCCAATCCGGAGAGTGCCGGGGTGTGTTGACCGGCGAAACGCCGGAGGGGGTCAGTCCCCCTCGCACCCGCCTTCCGCGATCGACGCCAGGATCTCGGTCACCTGGGCGGCGTTCGCATGGTCGGGCGCCAGTTCCATGAACGTCTGGTAGTGCGTCTCGGCGTTGCCGCAGTCGTCACGGTTATAGAAGATGGTGCCGAGGGCGAAGTTGGCGTCCACGATCCGAGGGTCCCCCGCCGCCGACCCGGAGAGGAAGCCCTGGTAGTGGGTGACCGCCCGGTCCTCGTCCGAACCCTGGAGCGCCTGCGCCAGCATGAAGTGGGCGTCCGGGACGCCCCGGTCTCCTCCGGCGTTCGCCAGGTAGGCGGTCAGCCGCGCGTCGGCCTTGGCGTAGTCGCCGGCGTTGTAGTTGAGCTGGCCGGCGAGGAACAGGACGCTGGCGATCGGGTTCGGAGCGTTGTCGATCACGACGGAAAACGCCCGCTCGGCGCCCGCGCTGTCGCCCGTCGACAGGAGGGCGACCGCCAGCCGGTAGTGCACCTCAACGTCGGTCCCGCCCGCTCGGGAAGCCGCCTGCAGCAGGGGAATGGCATCCTGCATCGCGCCCGCCCGCGCGTACGCGATGCCGCCGGAGCGCTGGGCGGTGGCGATCTGGTCCGAGAGCTGCGACGCTGCCTCCGAGTTTCCCCGGACCCCGTCCAGGAAGGCGGTGAAGTTGACCGCGGTGTTCGCCCAGTCCTCTTTCGTCTGGTGGGCGACGCCGAGGAAGTAGTTCATGATGAACGCCCCGGGGTTCGCCTCGACCGCCATCTGGCAGTAGGCGATCACGCTGTCCCACTGCTGCGCCTCGAACGCCGGCTGGCACTGGAGGCTGTAGGCGTAGTTCACCGTCTGCGCCCAGTGGGCGTAGTACGGATGGTCCTCGGGAAGTACATCGAGTACCTCGGGGCAGGTGGCGAGGACCGCTTCGTAGTTCTGACCGTCCACGGCCTGCATGCAGGCGGCGGCCTTCTGCGGGTCCACATCCTGGGCCGTCGCCTCCGGGGCGCTTCCCATGAGTACGCCGAACGCGGCGACTACCGACAGGGCGAGGAATCGGGTGGGCATGACGAATGTCTCCTTGACGGGATGACCGGACGCCCCTTGGCGCGCACTCTGATGAAGGCGGTCGCGGCCCGTGCGAACGGGGGAAACTAGCATAGCCCTCGGGGATTCAGCGAATTCCCGGCGGGAGCCGGACAGGGTGCGAAACCCTCCTCCAGATAGCGCCGGACCTCGGCGGCGCGTTCGTGGTCCGGCGTGATCCGCAGGAAGTCCTCGTAGTGCCGGCGGGCCTGATCGCATTCCTCCCGGTCGGCCGCGATGGTGCCGAGGAAGTAGTGCGCGACCGCCGCGCGGGGGGTATCCGGTTCGACCTCGAGGAGCGCGGCGAAGTGGTTCCGCGCCGCGTCGGCGGCGCCGGGGTCCGCGGTCTCGGACTCCGAACTCCTGAGGGCGATGGACCCGGCCATCCAGTGCGCGTCGGCGGCGAAGGGGCCTGCCGGGGCCGCTTCCAGATAGCGGGCGAGGTGAGCGCCCGCCGCCTCGTAATCCCCCGCGTCGTAGCGGAGTTGTCCGGCGAAGAAGCGCGCCTGGCTGATCTGGGGGGCTTCCCGGATCACCACCGAAAACGCAGCCTCCGCCCCTTCGCCGTCACCGCGCTGCATCAGGCCCACCCCGAGGAAGAAGTGGACCTCGGCGTCGGCCGGGTCCGCTTCGGCGGTCCGGCGGAGGAGAGGGAGCGCGGTCTCGAGGTCTCCCCCGCGAAACCACGCCAGCCCGGCGCTCCGCGCCGCGATACCGAGTTGCTCGTCCGGCCGCGGAACGTCTTCGGGCAGTTCCTCGACGGCGCCGAGGAAGGACTCGAACGCGGCGCCGGCCCTGGTCCACTCCTGCCGCGCCTGGTAGGCGAAACCGAGGAAGTAGTGGATGCCGTAGGTGTCCGGGGACTCCCGGATCGCCTCTTCGCAGCGGGTCACGGCGGCGTCCCAGTCGGACGCCTGCGCGGCCGCCTCGCATTCCGAGACGGCGCCCGAGCCCTGCGGCGCCGGCAGCGCGAAGAGGGGGCCGGCCGCGAGTAGGCCGACGGCGCACGGAACGAAGGGTGCCGGGAGAACCCCGGCGAGGCTCCTAGCCAGCCCGAGATTCACTGGAGGACGAGGAGGTCTTGGCGCTGCTCGTCGCTGCCGACGTGGCTCCCGAACTCTCCTTCCCCTTGGATTTCCCGGAGTCCGATTTTCCCGGTCCACCCTTCGCCGCGGACCCGTTCTTCCCGTTGGCAGCCTTCTCGCCGGACTTCCTCGCGTAGTCGGTCACGTACCAGCCGCTGCCCAGGAACTGGATCGCCGGGCTGGAGACGATCCGGTGGGCGGCTCCGCCGCAGTGCCGGCAGGCATCGAGCGGCTCGTCGCTGATGCGCTGGATGGCCTCGAACACCTGCTCGCAGTCGTCGCAGCGGTATTCGTAGATGGGCATGGGTTTTCGGAGCTTCGGCGCCGGGAGTGTAGCGAAGAGAGGCTTGCTGTTTCTCCGCGGTTAGCGCGCCAGCGGCGGCGTGGTTGGCGGCGGTTTCCGGTGAGCGGTCGCCTGCTCGTAGGCGTACGAGATGCGGAAGAGCGCGCCCTCGCCGAGAGCGTTCCCGAGCAGTTGCAGTCCACCCGGCAGCCCGGACGGAGTAAAGCCCATGGGAACGGTGACCGCCGGAAACCCGGTGGGAGGGGAGAGCTGGGGCGAGTTGTTCCCGTCGGGCGTGGTCAGGTCGCCCAGGAGGCGCGGGGGATTGCTCCAGGTGGGGAAGGCAAGCGCGTCGAGATCCTCGGCTTCGAACAGGCCCCCGACCTCGGCCCGCAGTTCTCCGGCGCGCCGGTTCGCCTCGGCGCAGATGTCGTCCGGCTCGCCCTCCACCTCAAGGGCGGTTTCGAGCCGCGGCCGGATGGACGGATGGAAGTCGCCGCCCTCCACCAGGTCCTCGAGCGTCGTCACCGGGGCGTCCGGTCCGAGGCTCGCCAGGTAGGCCTCGAGCTGGGCGCGGAAGGGGTTGCACCACAGCGATCCCTCGGCTTCAAGCCCCTCGATCCGCACCGGGTCCACCACGGTGACCCCGAGCGCCTCGAGGTCGGCGAGGGCCGCTTCGAAGAGCGCTCCGATGTCGGCGTCCGCGGTCTCGGTGTCGCTGAGCTGACGGACGACGCCGATCCGGAAATCGGTGAGCGGCCCCGCGTCGAGGTACCGGAGGTAGTCGCTCTCGCGCTCGAACCCCTCCGTCGCCTCGTCGGCCGGGTCCGGCCCCGCCAGCACGTCGAAGACCCGCACCCCGTCTTCGACGGTGCGCGCCATCGGGCCGCCGATGTCCCGGAAGAGGTTGAGCGGGACGATCCCGTCCCGGCTCGTCAGTCCCATCGTGGACCGGATGCCGAAGAGGGCGTTGTGGGACGAGGGTCCGCGGATGGAGTTGCCGGTGTCCGTCCCGAGGCCCACCGCCCCGAAGCTCGCGGCCACCGCGGCGCCGGTGCCTCCCGAGGATCCCGCCGGCACCCGATAGGGGTCATACGGGTTCCGGACATGGCCGGGAATGACCGAGCCGAGGCTCTGGTAGGCGCTGAAGGCGAACTCGGCCATGTGCGACTTGGCGAGCACGATGGCCCCCGCTTCCCGGATCCTCTGCACCTGGAAGGCGTCGTCGGGCGGGACCGAGTCCGCGAGCGACGCCGATCCGGCGCTCGTGGGGAGGTCCGCGGTGTCGTAGTTGTCCTTCACGATCATCGGGACGCACTCGAGCGGCCGGTCCGGGTCGAGCCCGGAGCCCGCGAGGCGCGCGTCGGCTTCCGCGGCCCGCTCCGTCGCCTGCGGATTGACCGTCACGATCGCGTGGAGCGCCGGACCCTCGCGGTCATAGGCCTCGATCCGGGCCAGGTAGGCCGTGACCAGTTCCGCGCAGGTGAAGTCGCCGGCCTGAAGGCCCTGGTGGATCCCGGCGATGTCGAGTTCCACCACATCGAGCCCGGCCATCGCTTCCGGCGCCGGAGCGCCGCAACTGGCCGCACCGCAGGCCGCGATGAGCGCCGGTGCGATCCTGTTTCCCTTTCCGAGAGTCCCCGCTGTACCAACCATGATCCGATTCTATGCGTCCGCTTCCCCCGCCAGCCCCGGAAGCGGGCTCGGCAGGGAACGGCTGGCGAAAACGCCGCCGGGACCGCATGACCTCGGGATGCCGGATGCAGTGTGCCGGATTCCTTCGTTACAATCCTGCGCCCATGACGCTCAGCGAGTCAGCCCGGTCGCGCCATTCCCGGCAATGGCTGTGGCGATGGCGATTTTGCATCAGGCCGGGCTCGCCTCGCGTCCGTTCGATCCACTGATTGCGGCGGGAGGCGGCCCGACCCGGGACGCCTCCGGACGACGGCGCGAGAGGGTGCTTGAGGGCGCCCGCCAAGGCTTCGAGGTTCCCGGTTCGGGACGCGCTGACCGTCACTCACCCCACCAAGGAGCCACTACCGTGATCGCCCCTCTCCTCGAAACCCTGCTCTCCGGCGAGGCCGCCGATTCCGGCGCGCTGGAGACCGCGCTCCACCGGATCCTGGCCGGAGAGAGCGATGTCGCCCAGACCGCCGGACTGCTGGTCGCTCTCCGGATCAACGAGCCCGACGCCGCCACGCTGGCCGCGTGCGCCCGCGCGCTCCGGGGTCACCGGAAGGCCGTCATGTCACAAGTGCGGCCGCTGGTGGACACCTGCGGAACCGGTGGCGACAAGAGCGGCACCTTCAACATCTCCACCGCTTCGGCGCTGGTCGTCGCCGCCGCCGGCGGCGCGGTGGCCAAGCACGGCAACCGCAGCGTGTCGTCCATCACCGGCAGCGCGGACGTGCTGGAAGTCTGCGGCGCGCCGCTTCACCTCGAGCCCGGCCAGGCGTCCCGGATCCTGGACTCCACGGGCTTCGTCTTCCTGTTCGCTCCCGCCTTCCACCCCGCCATGGCCCACGTCGGGCCGGCGCGCCGGGCGCTCGGGATCCGCACCCTCTTCAACGTCCTCGGCCCGCTCGCGAACCCGGCGCTCGCCGACCGCCAGTTGATCGGCGTCTACGACCCGGCCCTGACCGAGACCGTCGCGGGCGCGCTCGCCGAACTCGGGTCCGCCTCGGCGCTCGTCGTGCACTGCGAGGGACTGGATGAAATCGGCCTTCATGCCACGACCCGGGGCCACGCGCTGAACGACGGGAAGGTGACGCCGGTCGAGATCCGGGTCTCCGAACTCGGGCTTCGCGAAGCCTCGATCGAGGAACTGCGGGGGGGCGCCACCTCGCAGAACGCGGAGATCCTGCGCGCCGTGCTCTCCGGGGAGGACGAAGGACCGAAGCGGGACGTGGTGGCCGCGAACGCGGGCGCCGCCCTCACCGTCGCCGGCCTCGCGCCGGACCTGCCGGCCGGGGTGAAGACCGCGCTGGAGACCCTGGCGTCGGGCCGCGCGCTGCGCACGCTGGAACGCTACGTGGAGACCAGCATGCGGATGACCGGAATGAACGTGGCGTGACGGAAGGGGTACTCGAGCGGCTCGTCCGGGCCGCCGAGGCAAGAGCGGAGCGGCTCGCGGCGGAACCGGACCCCGGGCCTCCTGACGGGGAGCCTCCTTCTTTCCGGAACGCGATCGCCGGGCGGGACGCGCTGTCGGTGATCGCCGAGTTCAAGCGGAAGAGTCCGAGCGCCGGGTCCATCCGCGACGACGATCCCGGCGCCCGGGCGCTGGCGTACCGGGAGGCCGGCGCCTCCGCCGTCTCCGTGCTGACCGACCCGGATGCCTTCGGGGGGGCCCTCGCGGACCTGCAGGCGGCTTCGGCGGCCTCCGGCCTCCCCGTCCTCATGAAGGACTTCATCGTGCACCCGGCGCAGGTCCGGGCGGGGTGGGCGGCGGGAGCGTCCGCGGTGCTGCTGATCGTCCGCTGCCTGGACGACGCCCGGCTTCGCCGTCTCCATCGGGAGGTGCGGTCGCTGGGGCTCGACGCCCTGGTCGAGGTGCACGATGCGGCGGAACTGGATCGCGCCCTGGCGCTCGACGACGCGATCGTGGGGATCAACAACCGGGACCTGGACACGCTCCGGACGGATCGCCGCCGCGCCCGGGACCTCCTTCCCCGGGTTCCCTCCGGACGGATCGCCGTCGCCGAGAGCGGGTATCTCGAGCCGGAACACCTGGTGGAGTTGCGGGGGCGGGCGGACGCGGTGCTCATCGGGACCGCGTTGATGCGCGCCGCCGACCCGTCGGCGTTTCTCCGGGCTGCAACGGAACCCGTACCGGCCGGCGTCTGACCGGCGCGCGTCGTGGAGATCAAGATCTGCGGCCTCCGGAGGCCGGAGGACGCCCGTCTGGCCGTGCGGCTCGGCGCCCGGTGGATCGGCGTGGTCCGCGCTCCGGACTCCCCGCGCTCGGCATCGCTCGAAGAGGCCCGGCAGGTCATCGCGGCCGCCAGGGAGGTCAATCCGGAGGTGCGGCCCGTGCTCGCGACCGGGAGGCGCACCCGCGACGAGGTCGCCTCGGACGCGCTCGCGCTGGGAGTGGAGCGGGTCCAGCCCCACGGCCTCTCGGAAGCCGGCGTCCGCACCCTCACCCAGGCGGGCCTCGTCGTTCACCGGGTCGTGACCGTGCCCGAGACCGCGGCTCGACTTCCGGATTTCGAGCCCCCCGCGGGGAAGGACGGTCCGCTCGTCTTCGACGTGGGAGGCGGCGGCAGCGGCCGGGCCTTCGATTGGCGCATTCTGGGCGAGCGGGCGCCGGGGCGGGCGTTCATCGCCGGCGGGCTGCGGCCCGAGAACATCGGGCGGCTCCTTCCCTACCGGCCCTGGGGCGTGGATGTCTCGAGCGGGATCGAGTCGTCGCCCGGGGTCAAGGATCCCGAGCGGATGCGGCGGTTCTTCGACCTGCTCCGGCCGCCTGCGGTCTCATGAAGTCCTCACTCCGTCCCCGCCAGGGCGCGTTCGGCTCCTTCGGCGGGCGTTTCGCTCCGGAACTTCTCATCCCCGCGCTCGAGGAACTGGAGTCGGCCCGGCGGGAGATCGTCCCCACGAAGGCGTTCCGGGACGAACTGGACTGCGAGGCGCGCGCCTGGGTGGGGCGGCCGACTCCCCTCACCAGCGTCCCCCGGTTCTCGGATCGGGCCGGCCTCGAAACGGTCTTCAAGCGCGAGGACCTGCTCCACGGCGGCGCCCACAAGGCGAACAACGTCCTGGGGCAGGCGCTCCTGGCCCGGCACATGGGCAAGTCCCGGCTGATCGCGGAGACCGGCGCCGGGCAGCACGGGACCGCGACCGCGATGATCGCCGCGCGCTTCGGAATGCAGGCGGTGGTCTACATGGGGGAGAAGGACATGGAGCGCCAGGCCCCCAACGTGAAGCGGATGGAGCTCTGCGGCGCCGAAGTCATCCCCGTGACCGCGGGCGCGCGCACGCTCAAGGACGCCATCAACGAGGCGCTTCGCGACTGGACGGCGAGCCTGTCCACGACCCACTACCTGCTCGGGACGGCCGCGGGCCCCCATCCCTTTCCGCGGCTGGTGCGGGACTTCCAGGCGGTCATCGGCCGCGAGGCGAAGCGGCAGTGGCGGCGGGAGTTCGGCGGTCTCCCCGACGTGGTGGTGGCGTGCGTCGGCGGCGGCAGCAACGCCATCGGCATCTTCCACGCCTTCGTTCCCGAGGAGCCGGTGCGGCTCGTCGGCGTCGAACCCGGCGGAGCGGGACTCGACAGCGGCCGTCACGGCGCCACCCTTGTCCGGGGCACGCCCGGCCTGCTCCACGGAGCCCGGACGATGATCCTGCAGGACGACGACGGGCAGATCCTCGAACCGCACAGCGTCTCGGCCGGGCTCGACTACCCCGGCGTGGGCCCCGAGCATGCCCACCTCCAGGAGACCGGCCGGGCCGGCTACGTGGCCGCCACCGACGAGGAAGCGCTGGCGGCCTTCGAGGTGCTGTCGGCCACCGAGGGGATCGTCCCCGCCTTCGAGCCCTCGCACGCGCTCGCGTTCGTGCTGCGCGCCCGGGAGTCGGGAGAGCTTCCCGCCGGGGCGCGGGTGCTCCTGAACCTCTGCGGGCGCGGCGACAAGGACCTCGAGACCTACTTCGCGCTCGACCGCTCCCGATGAGCCTCCGGTCGCTCCGCTCCGCACTCGGCCACGGTCCGGTGGTCTCGCCGTTTCTCGTCCTCGGGGACCCGACTCCCGAACTTTCCGTCGAGCTGGCGCGGGCCGCGGTCTCCGCGGGAGCGGGCATGCTCGAGATCGGATTCCCGTACAGCGATCCGGTGGCTGACGGACCGGCGATCCAGGCGGCCGCTCAGCGCGCGCTCGCCGGGGGGACTTCGACCCGCACCGCGTTCGACGTGCTGGGCCGGATCGCGTCGGCCTGTCCCGGCGTACCGCTGAACCTGCTGGTGTATGGCAATCTCGTGCATCGCACCGGATACGAGCGATTCACGGGTGCGGCAACGGACGCCGGTGCTTCCACGCTCCTGGTACCCGACATCCCCATTGATGAGGCGACTCCGCTGCGCCGGGCGTGCCAGGGCTCCGGTCTCGGCCACGTCGAGCTGGCGGGTCCCCTGACCCCGGCGGCGCGTCTCCGACGGCTCGCCGCCGCTTCGCGTTTTCTGTATCTGGCCGGCTTCCAGGGCGTCACCGGGGTGCGCGCGGCCGGTTTCGGCGGCGTCCTCGACCGGGTCGCCGAGGTTCGAGAGATCACCGACGTTCCGGTATGTCTCGGTTTCGGGCTTTCCAGCCGGGATCAGATCGTCCGCGCCTTCGGGGCCGGCGCGGAGATCGCGGTCGTCGGAAGCCACCTCGCGCGGGTCGTGGGAACCCTCTATGGCGCTCCCGCGGACGCGGGTCGCCTCGTCGCCGGTTACCGTTCCGCCGTGCGCGGGCTCACCTCGAACGGGTAGGGAGGAGAAGGGACAGACCATGCTGGTCATCATGCGGACGAACCCCACCGAGGAACAATGCGGACGGGTGGAGACTGCGATCCGCGACATGGGTTTCACCCCGCTCCGGGTGCCGGGCGCCGACCGGACCGCGATCTGCGTCACCGGGAACCGGGGTCCGGTGGACCCCTCGTTCCTGATCCGGCTCCCCGGGGTCGCCCGCTGTATTCCCGTCACCAAGCCGTTCAAGCTGGTCAGCCGCGAGGTCCACCCGGCGGAGACGATTGTGGAGATCGGCGGGGTGCCGGTGGGAGGTCCGGAGCCCATCGTGATCGCCGGTCCGGGCAGCGTCGAGACCGAGGCCAGGACCCTGGACATCGCCCGCGCGGTGAAGAAGGCGGGCGCCCACGCATTCCGCGCGCGCCTGTGGGCGGAGCGGGTCGGTCCGTACCACTTCGGCGGGGTCGGCGACGAAGGGGTGCACACCCTGGACCGCGTGCGCGAGGAGACGGGGCTCCCGGTGATCACCGAGGTCATTGATCCGCGGTCGGCGGAGCAGGTGGCGGAACGCGTCGACTGCGTCCAGATCGCGGCCCGGCACATGGAGAACGAGGCGCTCCTGGACGTGGCGTGCGGCCTCGGGAAGCCCGTGATCGTGGAACGCGCGCCGTCCGCGAGCGTGGAGGAGTGGCTGATGGCGGCGGAGTCGCTGCTGGCCCGGGAGAAGCGGGACGTGATCCTGTGCGAACGGGGAATCCGCACCGGCGGCCAGCGGCGGACGCTGCTGGACCTCCACGTCGTGCCGGTGGTGCGGCGCATGACCCATCTGCCGGTGCTGGTGGACCCGTCGCGCGCCGTCGCGGAACGGGACCGCGTCCGTCCGCTGGCCCGCGCCGCCCTGGGCGCCGGCGCTTCGGGCCTGCTGCTTGAGGTGCACACCCACCCGGACACCGCCTACACCGACCCGATGCAGACCGTGGATATCCCGACCTTCGAGGGCATCCAGCGCGACCTCGTCAAGATCGGCGAGTTCGAGGCGCTATAACAGCCTGCTGGCGCCATCCCCGTGACCGAACCAACTCCGCCGCCACCCGAAGCGGGCGACGTCTCGTTCGGGCGGACCCTGCTCCAGTTCTTCGTGATCCCCATGCTGGTGGTGATCCTGGGCGTCGGGATCTTCCTGGGGTTCGCGTGGCTCGTCTCCGACGACACGACCGCCGAGGAACAGCTCCAGCGGATCCGCTCCGGAGGGCACCGCGAGGCGCGGCAGGCCGCGTTTGAACTCGCGAACCGCATCCAGCACGGCGATCCCGCAGAGTTCCGGGCTCTGGGTCCCGATCTGGTGCGGGCCTTCGAGGAAGCGGGAGCGCCGGCGGACCCGTGGGTGCGCCAGTACCTCGCGCTCGCCCTCGGAACCCTCTCCGAAGCGACGGCGGTTCCGGTGCTCGCCGCGGCGCTTGCCGATCCGGACGAGACGGTGCGGGTCTATGCGGCCTGGGCGCTCGGCTCCATCGGGGGCGGCGCCGCGGTTTCCGCGCTCAGCGAAGCCAGCCGCGCCGATGACGCGGGACTCCGCACGATGGCGGTCTACGGGCTCGGGGCGATCGGCGATCCCGCGGGCGCCGACGCGCTCCGGCGAGCGGTTGACGATCCGGTGCTGGACGTTTCCGTGAACGCGGTGGTGGCGCTCGCCCGCATCGGCGACGACGCGGCCGCCGCCCGGTTGCTCGGCATGATGGAGCCGGATTACTGGGCGAACGTGCCGGGCATGCTGGAGGGCGAGCGGACGCTCGCCCGGCTGAGCGCCGTGCAGGCGGCCGGCGTGCTGGAGACCCCGATGGTGCGGGCCCGGCTCGAGGAGGTCGGCGCGAACGATCCGGATCTCCGGGTTCGGGAGGCCGCACTCTCGGCCCTCGCGGGCGGGGGGCGGACGAAACCGCCGGCGCCTCCCTGACGCGCGGCCGGAACGGTCCGGAGGCGAACAAACCCATAGCTCGATTCGGGGGGCTTCCGTTAGAATCCCGCGCCGATCCACAATTCCTCCAACTGCAAGCGATGCCTGACCCCCCGGCCCCACCGGCAGCCCCCAAACCGGCTCCCCGGCGGGCCGCCGGCGCCGCGAAGAAGGTCACCCGCCGGGAGTTCCCGTTCCTCGCCATCGGCTGGGGAATGTTCACGGCCGCGATGGCGGCCGGCCTCACCGCGGCGGGCCGTTTCATGTTCCCGAACGTGCTCACCGAGCCGCCCTCGACCTTCACGGCCGGCTTCCCGGATGACTTCGCCATCGGGGTGGTGGACACCCGCTTCAAGGAGCGCTACCAGGTCTGGATCGTCCGGGACGAGGAGGGGATTTACGCCCTCTCCACGATCTGCACCCACCTGGGATGCACCCCGAACTGGCTGGAGGCCGAGAGCAAGTTCAAGTGCCCCTGCCACGGCAGCGGGTTCTACGCCTCCGGGATCAACTTCGAGGGACCGGCGCCCCGGCCGCTGGAGCGGGTGGGGGTGAGTCTCGCGGAGGACGGCCAGGTCCTCATAGACAAGTCGCGCCTCTTCAAGTTCGAAGCGGGTCAGTGGTCCGACCCCGCTTCCTTCCTGTCGCTCACGTAAGGCTGGAGAGGCGAGCGTCATGTTGAACCGCATCCTCGCCCCTCTCTCCGCCGCTTGGAAGGAGGCGACGGACTCGCAGGTCTGGACCTCGATCTTCCGTCACGGCAAGCCGGTCAGCAACCGGAACCGGGCGCTCGTGATGATGAGCAACGTGTTCCTGCACCTGCATCCGGTCAAGTCCCGGAAGGCGGGCATCAAGCTCCGCTACACCTGGTGCATGGGAGGCATCACGTTCTTCCTCTTCCTGGTGCTCACCTTCACCGGGCTGCTCCTGATGTTCTACTACCGGCCCACGGTGGAATACGCCTACGCGGACATCGTGGACCTGCAGGAGCACGTGCCGCTCGGCATCATGCGGGAACTCCACCGCTGGGGCGCCCACGCGATGGTCATCACCGTGTGGCTGCACATGCTGCGCGTCTTCATGACCGGTTCCTACAAGCCGCCGCGGGAGTTCAACTGGGGCATCGGGGTGGTCCTGCTGGTGCTCACCCTGCTCCTGTCTTTCACCGGCTACCTGCTCCCTTGGGACCAGCTCGCGATCTGGGCCATCGCGGTCGGCTCCAACATGGCGCGCGCGACACCCCTGCTCGGAACGGAAGGGCCGTTATCGGCGTCCCTCACCCTGGGGGACATCAGTCTCATCAACGCGGGGAACGACGCGCGCTTCGCGTTGCTGGGCGCCCGTTCGGTCGGCCAGCCGACGCTTCTCCGCTTCTATGTCCTCCACTGCGTCGGGCTGCCCCTGGCCGCCGCCTTCCTGATGGCGGTGCATTTCTGGCGGGTCCGCAAGGACGGGGGCATCTCGGGGCCGATGTAGGTCCGTGTTCCGAATCCACGTTTGAGACAAGACGCTTCCGCCGCGACCCGCTGAGACGGTGATAGACCTCTTCAAGGACCTCGTCAACTGGGCTTCGGGGCCCACGGTCCTGTTCACGATCGCGACGCTCGGCCTCCTGGCTGCCTTTCGCTTCACCCAGGTCTGGAGCAAGACCTCGGCGAAGGTGTTCTTCGTGGTCCTCGCGGTGTTCTACACCGCGAGCATGTGGGACCCCGACTTCTTCCTGATCGTCGCGAAGCCCGACAACATCCCGATCACCGGGGTCATCTTCCTGGTCTTCTTCTTCACCTGGTACGCGATGCACCAGGGGATCCAGAACGACCGGCGGAGCGCGGGCGAGGAAGAGGTCCTCGAGAAACAGGAGTCCGAAAAGGTCTGGGTGTGGCCCGATCTCGTCTACACCGAGATGCTCGCGATGGTGCTGCTCAGCATCGTGCTGCTGGTGTGGTCCATCCTGCTGGCGGCGCCGCTGGAGCAGCCGGCGAACCCGGCCGACTCTCCCAATCCCTCGAAGGCGCCCTGGTACTTCCTCGGGCTCCAGGAGATGCTGGTCTATTTCGACCCCTGGCTCGCCGGCGTGGTCTTCCCCACGCTGATCATCGTGGGGCTGATGGCGATTCCCTACATCGACACGAACCCGAAGGGGAACGGCTACTTCACCTTCAGGGAGCGGAAGGCCGAGATCGTCATCTTCCTGTTCGGCTTCCTGATCCTCTGGTGCCTGCTGGTGGTCTCGGGCACCTTCCTGCGGGGGCCCAACTGGAACTTCTTCGGCCCCTACGAGTACTGGGACGTCCACCGGGTGGAGCCGCTGCTGAACGTCAACGTCTCCGACTTCTTCTGGGTGAAGCTGCTCGGGCGTCCGCTGCCCACGGGCGGGTTCTTCGCCGCGCTCATGCGGGAATGGCTCGGCATCCTGATGGTGGGGGCCTACCTGTTCGTGCTTCCGGTGGTCATGTCGTGGCCGAGGGACCGGTTCCCCACCGGGTTCAAGTGGCTGAGCTGCCACCACTACTTCGAAAAGATGGGCGCCACCCGCTACTACATCGGCGTCAGCCTCTTCCTGATGATGATGAGCCTGCCGATCAAGATGTACCTGCGGTGGGCTTTCAACCTGAAGTACATCGTCGCCTTCCCCGAAATTTTCTTCAACATCTAGGCAACCACCCGTGTCCAAAGTCGCTCCCGGTCACGCCCACAACATCTCGAAGCTGAATGTCATCTTCGCGGTTTCGAGCGTCTTCCTCCTGTTCTCGACGCTCTGGATGATCTGGTTCGACTACTCGCGCGAGTGGAAGGGTTTCCAGCGGCAGTTCGTCCAGATGGAGCGCGACCTCACCGCGCGGCAGATCCAGGAGGCGCAGCAGGGGATCAACCAGGCGGACCTGCAGCGCGTTCAAGGCGAACTCCAGCAGGCCCGGACCGCCCTCGCCGCCGAGCAGGCCGCGCTCGAAGCCCTCGAAACGGAGATCGCGGACCTCGACACCCGCCGGACGCTGGCGGACATCCGCGAGCGCGAGATCAAGGCGGTTTACGACTCCGACAAGTTCTACTACGAGGAGACCCGCGAGCGCGGCACGCCGCTCGGCAGGGCGGTCAGCGACGACGAGTTCCAGGCGCTCGAAGCGAGCTTCTTCGCCGCGCGCGACGTCCGGGTGGCCCTCGACTTCGACCTCACCGAGAAGCGGGCGGAACTGCGCGGCCGGCGATCCAGCGTGACGGAACTGGCCGGAACCATGGAGGAGTTGACCCAGGCGGTGACGCTCGCCCGCAACAAGCTCGACAGCCTGGCTCCCAGCTTCCCGAACACCTTCCGCAACCTTCCCGTCGTGGACTTCATTGACCCCTCCATCGAGGTCCGGCAGGTGCTCGTGCGGAACGTCACCGAGGAACTCAACTTCGCCCAGGTGCCGCGGATTGATCGCTGCCAGACCTGTCACCTTGGGATTGACAACCCCGACTACGCGGACGCGCCCCAGCCCTTCACCACGCACCCGAACCTGGACATCTTCGTCAGTCGCGAGTCCAACCACCCGGTGGACGACTTCGGTTGCACCTCCTGCCACCTCGGACGGGGACGCAAGCTGAGTTTCAGCGGGGCGACCCACATGCCCGAGTCGGTCGAGGAAGAACACGCGTGGATGGAGCAGTACGGCTGGAAGGAAGACCACTACTGGGACAACCCGATGTACCAGGCGAACCTCACGGAAGCGGGCTGCATCAAGTGTCACCGCGACCAGGTCTTCATTCCCGGAGCGCAGCAGCTCAACCAGAGCCGGATGACCTATGAACTCTCCGGCTGCTGGGGATGTCACAACACGGCCGGTTACGAGGACAAGCGGAACCGGGGACCGTCGCTCAAGCGGATCGCCCACAAGACCGACCGCGACTTCGTGGCGCGCTGGGTACGGGATCCGAAGGCGTTCCGGCAGTCCACCTGGATGCCGACCTTCTGGAATCTGGAGAACAACCCGGACTCCGAACTCCGGGCTCGCAACGACACCGAGGTCGCGGCGATCGTGGAGTACGTCTTCGAGCATTCGACCGACGACGCCGACTACCCCGCGCCCCCGCGCGGGAACGCGGAACGCGGCGAGGCGCTGGTGAACGAGATCGGCTGCCTCGGGTGCCACCTCACCGACGAGAACGGGTACGACCAGGCGAGCATCTATCGGCGCCGGGGCCCGGCGCTCGTCGGTACCGGCACCAAGCTCGACGCGGGCTTCGTCTTCGAGTGGGTACGGAACCCGCGGCACTACTGGGAAGAGACCTACATGCCGGACCTCCGGCTCACCGACCAGGAGGCTGCCGACATCACCGCCTGGCTCATGGGGCTCGAAGCGAACGAGTTCGCTTCGGCGGCGGTTCCGCAGGCGGACGCCGGCGAACTCGACGAGCTGACCCGCGAGTTCCTGCGTACCAGCCTCCCGGATGCGATGGCCGCCGAGCGTCTCGCCGGGATGTCGGAGCGGGACAAGCTGCTCTTCTCGGGTGAATGGCTGATTCGCCGCCACGGCTGCTTCGGCTGCCACGAGATCGGCGGCTTCGAGGACGCCCAGAAGATCGGCGTGGACCTCTCGACGTGGGGATCCAAGATGGTCACCCGGCTGGACTTCGGCTACATCGACATCCCGCACACGCGCCAGGCCTGGCTGGAGCAGAAGCTCGCCCACCCCCGCAGCTACGACCGGGGGAAGGTGAAGAGCCCGGCCGAGAAACTGCGCATGCCGCAGTTCGGTTTCAGCGACGGTGACCGGCAGCACATCGTGCGGAACGTGCTGGGCCTCGTGCGCGACGAGTTCCCGCAGGAGGGCACCAAGACGCTCTCCGCGGCCGAGGCGGTCGCCGAGCAGGCCCGCCACCTCATCCACAACTACAACTGCCGCGGCTGCCACCTCATTGACGGCGTCGGCGGCGGGATCTACGAAACCATCGAAGACACCGGAATGCGCCCGCCCAACCTGAACACCCAAGGCAGCCGGACGCAGGCGGACTGGCTCTACCACTTCCTCGCGGACCCCACCGAGGTGCGGTTCTGGATGAACGTCCGGATGCCGAGCTTCAACTTCACCAACGAGGAATCCAACACCCTGATCTCCGGGTTCCTCGCCATGGACGGCGCCCAGCCCTTCGACGAGGAGCAGGAACGGGTGTACGACCGCGCCGAACTGCGGGTGGGCGCCCAGCTCCTCGACCAGCTCCAGTGCGAGCGCTGTCACATCGCCGCCGCCGCCGGCACCATGGAGGCGTCGCAGCTCGCCCCGTCCTTCCGCCTCTCGGGGGAACGGCTCACCCACGACTGGATCGTGGACTGGATGCTCGATCCGCAGGCGATCACCCCGGGAACCCAGATGCCGCAGTTCTGGCCGACCGATCAGCAGGGCAACCGGCTGACGCCGCTGCCGGACGTGCTGGACGGCGACCCGATGGCGCAGATGCGCGCGGTGGCGTCGTACCTGATGAACTACGACCGCTGATCGCTTGGGATCCCTGATCGAAGCCGCACCGGAACGCCTCAGCCTCGGCGCGTTCCGCCAGTAAACCCCAGGAGAAACACCAGATGGCCGATGAACCGAAGGGAAGCCGCGGAAGTCTTCAGGGGATCGCCATGGCGGTCGTCATCTGGGCCATCGTGGTGCTCTCGTCGCTCTACTACGTTCGCTACGGGGTGCCCGAACTGGCGTCTGATCGCGGCTATCTGGACAGCCTCTACTACGTGATCCTCGGGATCACCGGGGCCGCCTACATCCTGTACCAGCTCGCGCTCGGCTACGTCATCTACCGGTACCGCGGCGACCGGCCCGGCGCCGAGTCGAGCTACTGGCACGAGAGCCACAAGCTCGAGCTCACCTGGACGATCGGAACCGCGGCCATCATGATCCCGATCGTCTTCACCGGCCTGATCTACTGGGACCGGGTGAAGGGCCCGGCGCCGGAGGATGCGGTGACCGTGATGGCCGTCGGGGCGCAGTTCCAGTGGGACTTCCACTATCCGGGGGCGGATGGCGAGTTCGGCCGCTTCGACCCCACGCTCTACGCCATTGACAACCAGATCGGGCTCGACGAGACGGATCCGGCGGCGGCGGACGACTGGGTGCTCACCAACCAACTGGTCATCCCGGTGAATCGTCCGACGCGCATCCTGATGCGGTCGAAGGACGTCCAGCACGCCATCTTCCTTCCCAACTTCCGCGTGAAGCAGGACCTGGTCCCGGGCATGACCACCGAGGTCTGGTTCACCCCGGTCAAGACCGGGAGCTACGAGGTGGCGTGCGCCGAGCTCTGCGGACTCGGTCACTACCGGATGCGCGCCTTCCTCGAGGTGATGGAAGAGGCCGACTACCGGCAGTGGCTGAGCGACAACGCGCCGGCCGCGGTGGCCGATGCGGCGGACCCGGCGCCGGAGGCCCCGTCCGCCTCGGCGGAATAGGCGAAGCGGCGAGCAGGCGAACGAAGAAGCGGATCCCCCCAAGCACTACGGAGTAAAGCGATGGAGCACGAAAAGCAAGGCTTCGTGAGCAAGTACATCTTCAGCTTCGATCACAAGATGATCGGCAAGCAGTACTTCACGCTCGCGATGAGCATGGGGTTCATCGGCGGGATCCTGGCGGTGCTGATCCGCCTCCAGCTCGGCTTCCCGTCGCAACCCTGGCCCTTCCTCGAGAACCTGTTTCCCGTCGGCATGGCCAGCGGGATCATGACCCCGGAGTTCTACGTCTCGCTGTTCACCATGCACGGGACGATCATGGTGTTCTTCCTGCTCTCGCTGCTCCCCGTCAGCGGTTTCGGGAACTTCCTGATTCCCCTCCAGATCGGGGCGCGGGACATGGCGTTCCCGTTCCTGAACATGCTGTCGTTCTGGACCGTGGTGCCCGGGGCGATCATCATCATCATCTCCTTCTTCGTGGAGGGCGGCGCCGCGGCCTCGGGCTGGACGGCCTACCCACCGCTCTCGGCGATCCGCAGCGCCATCCCAGGATCGGACGCCGGTCAGACCCTGTGGCTGGTCGGGATGATTTTCTTCGTGGCCTCGTTCACCATGGGCGGCCTCAACTTCGTGGTGACGATCCTGAACCTCAGGACGAAGGGGCTCCGGATGATGCGGATGCCGCTCACCACCTGGGCCCAGTTCGTGGTCGGCATCCTGGGCCTGCTGTCCTTCCCCGCGCTCGCCGCGGGCGCCCTGCTGCTGACCTTCGACCGTTCGCTCGGGACCAGCTTCTTCCTCCCGGCGGGCATCTTCATCGGCGACACGCTGATGCCCCACGAGGGCGGCACGCCGCTGCTCTGGCAGCACCTCTTCTGGTTCCTCGGCCACCCCGAGGTCTACATCATCATGCTGCCGGCCATGGGGTTCACCTCGGACATCCTGGCCACCTTCTGCCGCCGGCCCATCTTCGGCTACCGCTCGATGGTGTACGCCATCATGGCGATCGGCACCCTCAGCTTCCTCGTCTGGGGCCACCACATGTTCGTGAGCGGGATGAGCCCGTTCCTCGGCAGCCTCTTCGTGGTGACGACGCTCGCGATCGCCATCCCCTCGGCGGTGAAGGCGTTCAATTGGCTGTTCACGATCGCGCGAGCGAGGATTCAGTTCACGAGCGCCTCCCTGTTCGGGCTGGGCGTGGTGTCGCTGTTCGTGACCGGCGGCCTGACCGGCATCTTTCTGGGCACGAACGCCGTTGACATCCAGTTGCACGACACCTACTTCGTCGTCGGGCACTTTCACTTCATCATGGCGGGCGCCGGGCTCTTCGGCGCCTTCGGGGCGGTCTACTACTGGTATCCCAAGATGTTCGGGAGGATGTTGAGCGAGCGTCTCGGGAAGATCCACTTCTGGATCACGTTCGTCGCCTACTACGCGGTGTTCTTCCCGATGCACTACCTCGGCGTCTCGGGAATGATGCGCCGCATCTACGACCCGAACGTCTATGAGTACCTGCAGCCGCTCCAGCCGGTGAACCTCTTCATCACGATCTCCGCCTTCGTGCTGTTCGCCGGGCAGTTGATCTTCATCTACAACTACTTCGCCAGCATGCGGACCGGCGCCCCGGCCACCGCCAACCCGTGGAACGCGGCCGGGCTCGAGTGGTCCACGCCGCCCCATCCCGGACACGGCAACTGGGAGGGCGAGATCCCGCCGGCCCACCGCTGGCCCTACGACTATTCCGAACCCGGCAAGAAGCGCGACTTCACGCCGCAGTGGGAGGCCTGATCCGGCTTCCCGGAGGATGACCAAGGTGAGTTCCTGGACGGCCGGAGCCGCGGCGCCCATAGACGCGGCGCGGACCTCGTCCGACCGCCGCCACATCAACCGGCTCGGTCTGCTCGTGGGCCTCGGCGGGATCACGATGCTGTTCGCGGCCTTCACCTCGGCCTACATCGTGCGGAGCGGGGGCGGGGACTGGGCGGCCCTCGAACTCCCTCCGGTCCTCTGGATGAGCACGGCGCTGATCGCCGCCAGCTCGCTCACGCTCGAGTTGGCCCGCCGGGCCTTCCAGCGCGGCAGCCTCCCGTCCTTCCGGTCGTGGAGCGCCGCGACCGCGGCGCTCGGGACCGGTTTCCTGGCCAGCCAGTACGCCGCCTGGCTGTCGCTGAACGCAGCCGGGATCTACCTCCAGAGCCACCCGAAGAGTTCCTTCTTCTTCGTGTTGACCGGGGTCCACGCCGTCCACCTGCTCGCCGGTGTCGTGGCGCTGCTCGCGCTGTTCGGGCTGGCCGCCGCCGGCCGGCTCGTCCCCGGGCGTTCGGACGCGCCCACCCTGACCGCCATCTACTGGCATTTCGTAGGCGGCCTGTGGATCTATCTGCTGGCCGTACTGTCTCTTCTCGGCTGATGTCCCCACTCGGATTTCCTGTTCGGAAACGTGACGTGAGCCGACAAGGAGAGGAGGACGCATGAGCCAGACCGCGATTGCCCAGGCGGACTGGGGGGGCGGCGCCAGCCCCTTCGGTGTGACCTGGCAGAAGATGATGATGTGGTTCTTCATCGTCACCGATGCGCTGCTGTTCGCGGGCCTGCTGGTCAGCTACGGCGTGGTGCGGATTGCCACCGGCGACTGGCCGACGCAGAGCGAGGTCTTCAGCCTCACCTACATCGCGATCATGACGTTCGTGCTGATCACCTCGTCGGCGACCATGGCGTGCGGGGTGAAGGCGGCCGAGCTCGGGCGCCCGGCGCGGGCCGCCCAGTTCGTCTGGCTCACCATCCTCGGCGGGTTCATCTTCCTCGGGATGCAGGCCTACGAGTGGTCCGTGTTCATCCACGAGGGCGGCGGCATCACCGGCAACCCGTGGGGCTCGCCCACCTTCAGCCAGTTCTTCTTCATCATCACCGGCTTCCACGGTTTCCACGTCCTCACCGGCGTGACCGTGCTGCTGGTGGTGGCGGTCCGCGCCGCCATGGGCCGCTATTCCCCCGCCGGCGTGGAGAACGCCGGCCTCTACTGGCACTTCGTGGACCTGGTCTGGGTCTTCGTCTTCGCCCTCTTCTACCTGGTCTAGGAGAAGCCAAGTGTCCAGCGACGCCCATCCCTACCGCTTCTACTGGCTCCTCTGGGTCGTGCTCCTCGCCGTCACCCTCCTCATGATCGCCATCGAGGGAGCCAACCTCCCCGCCGCCCTGGCGGTCCTCGTCCTGCTCTTCGGATCGGCGATCAAGGCGACCCTCATCATCTTCTACTACATGCACCTGAAGTTCGAGCACATGGGTCTGATCATGACGGTGCTGGTCGGCCTGTTCGTCACCGCCATCCTGATGTTCGTGCTCCCGGCCTACGACGGCGGCCACATTCTCGAATCGTGGCAAAGCCTCAAGGAGTACTCGGGCTGACCGCGATGTCCCGTTCCGGTCTCCTCGTCCTGATCGCGGTGGCGCTGCTCGCGCTGTTGTCCTCCGACGCGGCCGCCCAATGCTCCATGTGCCGGACCGCGCTCGAGCAGAACGAGGAGGCGGCGGCCGGCTTCAACCGGGCCATCCTGTTCCTGCTGGTGATGCCCTACGCGGTCTTCGCCTCCGGCGCCGGCTACGTGCTGGTGACGCGCCGGAGACGCGCGCGGCAGTCCGCCGCCACGGCAGCTCCGGAAGTCCGCGCCGAACTGCTTCCCGCTGACGATCCGATCGGCGCCACGTCCTGACCACGCCGAGTCACTCCTCGCCCGGGATCGCGTAGTAGCCGTTCCGGGTCCGGGTCGTCAGGTCCCGGCGCCCGCGGCTTGGAACGCCGGTCTCCAGACCGGCACGCGCGGCGCTCCGCGCCGCGCACAGCGCAGCCCCACCCACCCCAAGAGCTTGCATGGTTTGGCCCGGATGCCCCCGGGCCGGCACCCGGCCCGCTCTCAAGCCCGGGTATCGCGGGCTTTCGGCTACTCCTCGCTCGGGAATGCGTAGTAGCCGTTCCGGGTTCTAGCCAGCAGGTCGCGGCGCCCCCGGACCGACACCTCGATCTCGCGCCACTCGCCCTCCCGCTCCGCCTCTCGCGGGACGTAGCCCAGCCGGTACTGGGCGTGCATGTCCGCCTCGATCCGGGCGAAGCTGCCGATGAGATCGCCGGTCCGCTCCGGGAAGAGCGCCTGACCGCCGGTTTCTTCCGTGAGCCGGCGCAGGAACCGCTTGTTGACCCGGGCGCCGTTTCCTTCGAACCCGATGGCGTAGACGACGGCGTCCGTGAGCCGGGCGGCCTCGATGGCGTCCCCGGCGCCCATCTCGCTCCCGAAGCCCATGCTCCGCGAGTCGTCGCCGTCGGTGAAGATCAGGAGCGCCTTCCGGTCCCCGTCGGCGAAATGGAGCCGCTCGAGGGCCATGATCGAGGCGTCGTAGAGCGCGGTCGGCCCAAGCGGGTTGAGGGCCATGATGTTGGCAGTGAGCCGGAAGCGGTCGTCAGTGAACTCGCCCCCGAACCGGACCCGGTCGTTGAACTCGCCGATCATCGCGACGTCGCCCTCCCACAACCGGTCCACGAAGGTGGCGGCGGCTTCCTTCACGTAGTCGAGGCTCACCCTCATGCTCAGGGAGGCGTCGAGCAGCACCAGGATCGTGAGCGGGGCCGCCTCGGCCGCGAAGAAGCTGATCTGCTGGGGAACTCCGTCCTCGCGAACCACGAAATCGTCGGCGGTCAGACCGGAGACGAAGCGCCCGCGCTCGTCGCTGACCGCCACCCCCAGGTTGACCGCCTCCACCTGCACCTGGATGCGGAAGGGGTCCTGAGTCTGACGGACCGCCGCGGCCGCGAGAGTCCCCAGGATGGCCGCGGAGAGAGCCGCGGCCAGACCTGGCGCCGCGTTTCGGCGTATCCACCGGGACGTTCGCAAAGTTCCCCTCGACTCCGGGTATTTTGTCTCGCGGAAGGGGTCCGTGGTTGATGGACCCCGTGGGCCGTCTGTTTGGTCCGGATTCGAGATCAAGACAGGCTCCAAGACCCGCGGGCTGCTACAATTCCCGGCTCGAATCGGGGCGAAACCGCCCCACCGAGTCGGTTTCCCGGCTGTCAGTTGCGGCCCGAGTCTGTCAGGCCCACCGGTTGCGGACCGCGGTTCATTCCCCTGCCCACGGAACGGAGGTTCCCCGCAAGATGCTTCAAAGAGCCCCTCGCACGCTCATTCTGCTCGCGATTCCCCTTGCCGCCGCCCTGATGGTCGGCTGCGGCGGTGGCGGCGAATCGGACACCGCGATGGAGGCCGTTCCGGCCGCCTCCATGACCACCGTGGACCCGGCGACCGCCGGGACCATCAACGGCAAGATCATGCTGGACGGCGAGGCCCCGCCGGCCGACACCATCCAGATGGCCGCGGACCCGAACTGCGCCCGCATGCACGACAGCCCGGTGATGACCGAGTTCGTGATCACCGACATGGAGGGCGGCCTCCAGAACGCCTTCGTGTACATCAAGGGCGGCCTCGAAGGCATGAGTTTCCCCACCCCGACCGAGCCGGTCACCCTGAACCAGGAGGGCTGCGTCTATGTGCCGCACGTGCTGGGCCTACAGGTCGGACAGGAACTGAACATCCTGAACAGCGACGCGACGCTCCACAACATCCACGCCACCCCGACGGCGAACCAGGAGTTCAACATCGGCCAGCCGGTGGCCAACATGAGCACCACCCGGACCTTCGACACCGTCGAGATCATGGTCCCCTTCAAGTGCGACGTGCACCGCTGGATGAACAGCTACGCGGGCGTCCTCGACCATCCCTACTTCGCGGTCAGCGGCGCGGACGGCGCCTTCAGCATCGGGAACGTGCCTCCGGGCGACTACACGGTCGGCGTCTGGCACGAGCGCCTCGGTGAGATGGAGATGGCGGTGACGGTCGGCGAGTCGGCCACCGCGGACGCCAGCTTCACCTACAGCGCCGCCGAGTAGGACAACCATTCGCATCGTGGCGGGCGACACCCGCCGGGATGCGGGAATCACCGCCCTCGGGGCGGTGATTCCCCCTCAGTGGTGGGGGTGGGATTCCTCTCCCTCCGGATGCGGCCGGGATCCCTCGGGGGCGCCTTCGGGCCAGGGCCGCTTGCGCAGGGCCTTGGCCCAGCCTTCGGCCACCTTGTCCCCACCGAGCTGCCGGACCCGGTTGTAGTCGAAGAGCGCTGGCTGGCGCTGACCCAGGCCGTCGCGGGCATTGCCGCGGCGGAAGTGCAGCATCACCCGGACGTCGGGAGGCGGGGAGGACTGGAGACCGCGTGAGAACGCGGTCTCCGCCGCCTCCCAGTTCTCTTCGAACAGCCAGGTCTCGCCCAGCCGGAGTTCGGCGAGACCGCCCGGGGACAGGTGGAAGTTCCCGAAACCGGCATCCCGCCGTTCGATGAAGGCGAGCACCTCCTCGCGCGCCTCGGCGGTTTCGCCATGATGCAGGTGAATTCCAACTTCTTCGAGGGCGAAGTCCGGGTTCCTGGGGAAGTTCTCGCGAAGCCGCCTGACGGCGTCGAGGGCTTCGTCCAGCCGATCCTCGCGCTGCATGAAGAGCGCGAGCGACCAGAGCGCGCCCCAGCGGGAGCGCTCGCCTTCGTTTGCGGTCCGGGCCACCCACTCCAGTCCCCGCTCCTTGTCGCCCCGCATGCCGAACAGCCTCGCGAGAAAACGGAGCGCCCGGGGCAGCGTCGCGATCCCGTATTCATAGACCCCCGGCACCTGATAGGCATCGTCGTACTCGGGATCGATTTCCAGGACCCTGCGGTGGTGCTTGACCGCCCGCCGCATGGCCCCGGTTCCGCCCCAGTAGGACCGGAGGATCGTCATGTCCCAGGCAGCCTTGAGGGCTTCGCTGGCCCCCAGGTAGTAAAGGGCCAGCGGGTCGTCGGGATCGCGCGCGAGGACTCGCTCGCAGCGAGCCACCGATTCGGCGTACGAGCGGTCGAAGAGTTCCCGTTCTTCGGGGCTCAGCTCCGGCTTCGCGGTCTGGTCCCAGAATCGGTCCCCCCGGTGCGACGATCCGCGCATGGCCCCGATCGGCTGGGCGAAGCGCATGTACAGGGTGCTGGCGCGCCCGTAGGGTCCGGCGGCGAAGTCGGAAAACTGTTGGTCGAGGCGCTGGAACACCTGATCGGCTTCCTCGTAGTCGTAGTTGAAGACGTGCTGGTACCCCTCTGCCTCAAGGGGCAGCGCTTCGGAACCGTCGAACCGCGCGGTTCCCTCGACGAGGTCCCGCGGCTGTCCGTGGACGAGGCCGGCCGCGAACAGAACAAGCGCGGCCAGGAAGCCGACTCGGGCGGTTGCGGTTGGCGAAGACTCCATCATGCCGCGTATTTTTCCACGCTGGCCCACTTACACTGCCGGTCTGATGCCCGACCCGTCCAGCGCCGTTTCCGCCCAACTGATCGCCCGCAGCGTCCCGTTCTCCGGGCGGCTGCTGCGCGTGGAACTCGATCGGGCGAAGGAGCCCACGGGACCGGACGCATACGGTCCGGAGGTCCGCCGGGAGGTGGTCCGGCACCCCGGCGCGGTGGCGGTCGTCGCCGTGACCCCGGAACACAAGCTGGTGCTGGTGCGGCAATACCGCTATGCCGCCGGCAGGTTCCTGCTGGAGATTCCCGCCGGAACGCTGGAACCCGGCGAGACTCCCGAAGAGACGGCCCGCCGCGAGCTGCGCGAGGAAACGGGCTACACCGCGGAGCGCCTGCGCCCGCTCGGGTCGTTCTTCAGCGCGCCGGGTTTCTGCGACGAGGTGATTCACCTGTTCCGGGCGGAGGGCCTCACCCCCGGCGAACAGGACACGGATTTCGGAGAGGACATCGCCCTGGTCGAGATCCCCGTCGAAGAGGGGCGTCGCCGGCTGGCGGCGGGCGATTTCGAGGACGCGAAGACGCTCGCCGGGCTCGGGCTCTTCTTCCTGGAGGAACGCGGCCCCTCCTGAGGCTGCCGACTCCGATGGGATTCCACGGCGACACCGCGAAGCGGCCAGCCTGGCGGGGCATCGCGCCCTTCCTGGTGGTGGCGGCACTCGCCGGCGCCTGCGCCGAGAAGCCGGATGCCCCCACGCCGGACGCCCCAGCGCCTCCCTTTGAGCTGCTGGACCTCGACGGGCGCACCCACCACCTCTCGGACTTCGCGGGTCAGGTGGTGGTGCTCAACTTCTGGGCCACCTGGTGCCCGCCGTGCGTGGAGGAGATGCCGTCGCTCCAACGCCTTCAGGACCTCCTGGGAGACGACGGTCTCGAGGTGGTCGCGGTGTCCGTGGACGAGCGGTACTCCGACATCCCGCCGTTCGTCGCCGAACACGGCCTGCGCTTCCTGGTTCTCCACGACCTCGGGAAACGGGTCTCCCGGCGCTATGAGGTGTTCCAGTTTCCGGAGACCTGGATCATCCGCCGCGACGGGACGCTCGCCTCCCACATCATCGGCGCCCGCGACTGGGCCGCTCCCGGCTCGCTCGAGATTTTCCGGGACCTTCTCGAGTAGGCGCTAGAATCCGCCGCTCGACCGGAGGGGATGCCGGTCCCGTGTGAGGCGATCCACTTGAAGATTGAAGAATCGAGTCAGTTCCTGCAGGCGAACGCCGTGGCGCAGCGGGTGCGCCAGTTGATCCTGGGGGCGGCGCCCAAGGTGAAGACCCCGTCCCGACGGCCGACCGCGATCGCGCTCGCCGAGTTGAAAGCGGGCAAGCTCGAGGTCTATGACCCGCGGGAAGCCGCCGAGCTGCTCGCCGAGGACAGCGAGGACTTCAGCGAGGAAGAGCGGGCCGCCGCCGAAGCGGCGCGGGCCAGCTTCGAGCAGATGTTCGCCGAGGCGGCGGGTGGTGACGCGGACCTCGACGCCTCCCCCGAGGAAGCGGCCGAGCCCGCGCCGGAACCGGAAGCCGGCCCCGGCGAGACCGCGGCGGTAGAGGCGAACGGGACCGAAGCTCCGGCCGAAGCTCCGGCCGAATAACACTGGCGCTTGCGCGCCTCTCGCGTACCCTTTGGCGCGGGAGGATTTGCATGAGTTCCCGTTTCCTTCGTGGCGCCGCCCTTGCGGTGCTCGCTCTCCTGTTCGTCCCGGCCGAAGCCGACGCCAAGACCGAAGCCCGCGTCCGCTGGGAGCGGATGTGCCAGATCCGCGCTGACAAGTTCGATCTCATCCTCCCCGAAGCCATGCGCGGGAACGGGATCGACATGTGGATCACGGTCATGAAGGAGGGACTCAGGGATCCCCTCTGGCCGGACCTCGGCCACGGCTACGTGGGGAGCACCGGCTACATCATCTTCACCGACCGGGGAGGCGACCGCATCGAGCGGGTGGCCATCGGAGCCACCGGCTACAAGATCGAGCGCTGCGGGGTCTATGACCAGGTGACCGGCAGCGCCGATCTCGCCGCGTTCGTGCGGGAGCGCGATCCCGAACGGATCGGCGTGAACATGTCCCGCAGCATCGGGGCGGCGGACGGGCTCTCGCACACGAGCTGGCTGCATCTCCGGGAGACGCTCGGCGAGCCCTACGCGGACCGCCTGGTCTCGGCCGAGAAGCTGATCTCGGACTTCCGTTCCCGGCGGGTGGCGAGCGAGATCGTCGCCTTCGGCGAGGCCGGCGAGTGGTCGCGGAGGATCGCCGAGCGCGCCTTCTCGAACGAGGTCATCACCCCGGGCGTCACCGCGCTCGAGGACGTCGGCTGGTGGATCGAACAGCAACTGCTGGAGAACGGCCTCGACAGCTCGTTCGGCATGCCGTCCATCTACATCACCGGTCCGACCGGCATCGAGGCCACCTCCAACGAGCGCATCATCCAGCGCGGCGACCTGCTGATGATTGACTGGGGGGTCGGCTACCTGAACTTCTATACCGACATGAAGCGGATCGCCTACGTGCTGAAGGACGGCGAGGTCGCCGCGCCGCCGGGCATCCAGAACGCCTTCGACCGGGGCCGCGCCGCCCGCGACGTGATCCGGCGGACCATCAAGCCGGGCCCGACCGCGGGAGCGATGCTGGAACAACTCGGCGCCGAGCTGACCGCCGCCGGCTTCCAGATGATCGAGTTCAACCAGCCCACCGATGACGACACCACCGACGTCGTGATCGGCTGCCACTCGGTCGGGAACCTCGGCCACGGGATCGGCCCCTCCATCGCCTGGTTCAATCCCACCCGGCTGGAGTACGAGATCGTGCCCTCGAACATGTTTTCCATCGAACTCTTCGCCTACACGAAGGCCGACGAGTTCGGCGGCGCCAAGGTCCGCATCCCGCTCGAGGACGACGCCATCGTCACCGAGCGGGGCGTGGAGTGGTTCTATCCCGCCAACGACCGGATCCTGCTGATCCGCTAAGGAGGCCGACATGCGGCCGATTTCCGCCACTACCAAAGCCATCCTCTTCCTCATCCTGCCGGCGCTCGCGGGCGCGCAGCTCCGCTCGCAGTCGGAACTCACCGCCGCCGACGCCGATCCCGGCTTCCGCCTGACCCTCGATCATCTCGGCGGCGGCAACCGCGTCTTCGGCCTGGCTCCGCGCGACCTGCGCTGGGCCCCGGACGGTTCCGAGGTCTATTTCCGCTGGCGCGAGGATCCGAAACCCGACCAGCTCGCCGACGACGATCCGTGGTTTGCGGTGGACCGGGCGGGAGGAGCCCTGCGGGAGTTGAGCGAGGACGAGGTCGGCCTCGTCCCGGGATCGAACGCGGTCCGGACCGTCTCGGGAGACACGGCCGCCTGGAGCCGGCAGGGCTCGCTCTACGTCTGGACGGAGGACGGGGGAACGCGTCCGGTCTTCGCGGTCGCCGGCCAGATCGGACAGCTCCGGCTCCGTCCCGACGGCAGCAGGGTCCTCTTCGCCACCAAGGGTCTCTCGGCGAACGCGCCCGAGAGCGGAGATCTTTGGGAACACGACGTCGCCTCCGGCGCCACCCGCCAGCTCGCGGTGGTGGTCCCCGCGAAGGAGGAGGAGACCGACCAGCAGACCTGGCTCAAGGCGCAGCAGAACGAACTCGTCCAGGTCGTCCGCGAACGCAAGGAACGGGACGAACGCCGCGACCAGCTCCGCCGGGACCAGAACGGCCTCCTGCCCCAGGAGATTCCGGTCCCCAAGGGTGAGAAGGCGGTGGACATCCGCGTGTCACCGGACGGCAAGCACCTCGTCTTCCGGTCGCGCAAGGACCCCTCGGACCCGAAGCGCACCAGCTTCATGGAGTTCGTGAACGAGAGCGGGCAGGCCACCGAGAAGGACGCCCGTCCGAAGGTCGGCGAAACCCTCCCGTCGTGGCGCCTCGGCATCGTGGCGGTGGACCGCGCCGTCCGCACCGAGGACATCGAGATCCGTTGGGTCGAGGACGGCATCGAGAAGGACACCGTGATGCACGGCCCCTGGTGGAGCCCGGACGGGAAGCACGGGGCGGTGCAGGTGCTCTCCATGGACCACAAGGAGCGCTGGATCTCGCTGCTCGATGTCGAGTCCGGAACGCTGCGCCACGTGGACCACCAGCAGGAGGAAGCCTGGATCGGCGGGCCGCTGGTGACCGGCCGCTGGTCGCCGGGGTACCTGGAGTGGCTGCCGGACAGCCAGGCGTTCGCCTTCGGGTCGGTGGCGAGCGGCTGGGCGATGCTGATGCTCGCGAACCTCGAGGGAGAGGTCACGGCGCTTACCGAGGGCCAGTTCGAGGTGCGGCGCGCCGAGCTCGCGCCGGGCGGCGACTCGTTCCTCGTCACCACCAGCCGCGAGCATCCCGGCGAGGAGCACCTCTACCGGCTGCCGGCGCGCGGCGGCGCCCTCGAGCAGATCACCGGGGGCGAGGGAATGCACTCCTGGGCCGTCGCTCCCGACGGTGGGCGGGTCGCTGCGATCAGCCAGTCGCTCACCGAGATGGGCGATCTCTACCTGATGGACCCGGTGGCCGCTGCCGAGCCGGTACGGATCACGAAGAGCGGCACCGACGCCTTCTACCGGACCGCCTGGGCCGGCAGCGAGATCGTCGAGTACGACCTGCCCGACGGCACGACGGCGTGGGCCCGGATCTGGGACACGCCTGCCGGGGCCACCCCCGGTGCGACGCCCGCCGTGGTCTATGCCCACGGCTGCGGCGAGTGCGCCCAGGCGGTGGTCAAGGGCTGGGCGCGCTCGGGCAGCATCGTCTATGCGAACTACCTGATCCAGCGCGGCTACGCGGCGGCCTCGGTGGACTACCGGGGAAGCTCCGGCTACGGACACCGGAACCGCACCTACGCCTACCGCCAGATGGGGGTCTCGGACATCGACAGCGCGCTGCCGCTGCTGGACATCCTGGCGGACCGCCACGGCGTCGCGCGCGATCGCATCGGGGTCTACGGCGGCTCCTACGGCGGCTTCTTCACCCTCATGTCCCTCTTCCGGAATCCGGGCAGCTACGCCGCGGGCGTCGCCCTCTACCCGGTCACCGACTGGGTCCACTACAACCAGGGCTACACGAGCCGGATCCTGAACGGCGACCAGCTCGACGACGAGGAGGCCTATCGGGTCTCGAGCCCGGTCTACTACGCGGACGGGTTACAGGACGCGCTCCAGATCCAGCACGGCCTCGTGGACGGCAACGTCCAGATCCAGGACTCCTTCCGCCTCGCCCAGATCCTCATCGAGAAGCAGAAGGACTTCGACCTGGTCGTCTATCCGGTCGAGGACCACGGCTGGGACGAGATCCCCACGCGCCGCGACAGCTACCGCCGCATGACCGACTTCTTCGACCGCTACCTCAGCGGCGGCTCCGGAGGCACACCCCCGACCACGGACCCACGATAGCGCACCGGCATGGAACGCCGCCTTCAGCCGGCACAGCCCGCCCAAGGCGGGCGGACCGCGTAACGCCGTCGCGCGCAAAACACGGAAACGGCTTGGAACGCCGGTCTCCAGACCGGCACGCGCGGCGCTCCGCGCGGCGCACGTCCCAACCTCAACGGGCCAAGGTGGCCCCCGCCTCGACGCGGCGTTCCAGAGCGGAGGCAACAGGTACGGCTTGGAACGCCGCCTTCAGCCGGTACAGCCCGCCCAAGGCGGGCGGACCGCGTAACGCCGTCGCGCGCAAAACACGGAAACGGCTTGGAACGCCGGTCTCCAGACCGGCACGCGCGGCGCTCCGCGCGGCGCACGTCCCAACCCCACCGGGCCAAAGCGGCCCCCGCCTCGACGTGGAGTTCCAGAGCGCAGGCAGCAGGTACGGGTTGGAGCGCCGGCTTCAGCCGGCACCGCGGTCCGCAGGGCCGCGAGGCTGCGGACCCTCAAAACTCAGCACAGCCCCGTGGACGGGCACGTCCAGACCAAGGACTCCTTCCGGCTGGCCCAGATCCTCATCGAGAGGCAGAAACCTCGACCTGTCGGCTACCGGCGAGTCCTGTCGTCGGGCCGTAGAATCCTGTCAGCGCGCTCCCAGAGTGCCAGGACGAGCCCTCCGCAGCCCATGAAGCCGGAACTGACCGTGAACGACCTGATCCGGGAGGCGGACCGCTTCGCAACGGGCTTGGCGAAAGAGTGGACATCGAGAGGGAAGCCGCGCGGTGCGACGGAGACATTCCGAACCGTCCGCATACGGGCCTCCCGTGATTGAATTGGCCACTGGCAGGGCCGGGCGGGGAGACGATGTGACGGCGTTTGAGCGAGGAGCGAGATGATCGACATCAACGAGATCGGGGCGACCGCGTTTGTCATCGCGTCCATCCGCGCGTTGGAGGACGAAAAGCCGGAGCCCCTGTTCAGCGACCAGTACGCCAGGTGGTTCTCCAACGAGCGCGCGCGTGGCGCCGCGCGGCAACTGGACGTCGCCTTTCCGCCATCGACCACCATGGTCCGTTTCCGCACCCGCTACTTCAACGGCTTCGTCGAGCGCGGGATCGCGGCCGGCGCCCGGCAGGTCGTGCTGCTCGGCGGCGGCTTCGACATGCGCGCCCACCAATACGGCAATCAGGACGTCGCTTTCTTCGAGGTGGACCAGAAGGCCGTCCTCGAATTCAAGCGGGTGGTCGTGGAGCGGGGCGGACTCGCTCAGCCTCCCTCGCTCCTCGCCAACTACCTCGACACCGATGTCTCCGCCGGTCTCGCGGAACTCGGCTTCGACCCGGCGGCTTCCACGCTGCTCGTCTGGGAAGGGAACACCATGTACTTGCCTCCCGAGAGCATCATGCCCTTCCTCAATCGCCTCGCCGGTTCGATGCGGTCGTTCCGCATCGCCTTCGACTACTTCTCGCTCGACCTGCAGGACCGCGAATCCGTGGACCCCGTGGACCGCAAACGCCTTGAGGGGGTGGAGCGAGCGATGGGCGCCTCGTTCCCCACCGGCTTTGCCGACCTGGCCGTGTTCGAGAGCGAGACGGCGCTCAGAGTCGCCGAGTCGGGCTCGTTCGCGGGGCTGGCCGAGGAATACGGATACACGGACACGGTGGCCGCCTACCCCGAGGACTGGCGCGAGACGCTGAAGCTCTATCGGTACTGTGTCTTGGAGAGGGCGCGGCGGTAACCGGGGACGCTACGGAAGCGCGCGGGCCATCGCCTGAGCCTCGCGGCACGACTTCGTGCGCCGGTAGCCGATCCACGTCGAGATGGCGGCCGCCGCTGCCGTGAGGCTGCCGTCAATCCGGTCGTCCCGGTTGTCGTAGTTCACCGTGAGCGCGAAGACCCACAGCATGAGCCCCAGATCTACGAGCGGCCACATCCGGCTGCTGGTGCACGGGACGCCGTCCGGGTAGGCGCCGGTCGCGTCGTAGTCGCTCTCGCCGGGCTTGGGTGGCCCCTGAGTGAGGACGATGGAACAGCCGCTCGCGAGGACCGCGAACATGAGGCCACCCGCCACGAGGCGTAGGAGGTGGGGATTTCGGATGCGCAGCATGGGGTCGTCAAGTGGACCGGCGGAGCACGCAGCCGGGAAGCGCGCCGGTGAAGCGGCCGTCATGGATCACGGGCTGTCCGTTCACGAAGGTGGCCCGGATGCCGGTGGCCCGGGCGCGGGGTTGTTCGAGGGTGGCGTGGTCCGTCACTTCGCCTCTGTCGAACAGAACGAGATCCGCGGGGAATCCGTTCGAGATTCGCCCCCGGTCCTCGAGTCCGACGATGTCGGCAGGCAGCGAGGTCATCCGCCGGATCGCCTCTTCCAGAGGGAGAAGCCCCTCCTCCCGGACGTAGCGCCGGAGCACCCGCGGGAACGCGCCGTAGGCCGCCGGATGGGGCGAGCCCTTCCCGTAGTCGTTCGCGTCGGTGATGAAGGCCACCTCGGGATCGCCAGCGAGTTCGCGGAGGCCGTCCTCGCCGCTGATGTCGAGCACGAACTGCCCGACGGCTCCGTCCTCGGCCAGCATGAGGTCCGAGATGGCCTCGAACGGTTCCCTCCCCGCCGCGCTTCCGAGTTCGGCGAGCGAGCGTCCGAGCGCGTCGCGGCCGGCCTCGCTCCCCACGCTGGACACCCGGATCCGGTCCCAACCCACCGCCGAGACCAGGTTGTGCGGCCAGCCTCCGGGTTCCCAGGGCGGCCACTCGGGAGTGCGCTCCTCGATGTCCTTCCCGATCCGGGCCCGCGTCTCCGGGTCGCGCAGGCGGGCGAGCAACTCGTCCGGGCCGCCTTCGAGAGCCCACGGCGGATAGATCGCGTACATCATGGTTGCCGCCACCGGGTAGGGAAACATGTCCGCGGAGACTCGCACGCCGTCCCGGCGGGCTTCGCGCTCCACGTCGAGGAACGTGGCGAGCTTCGCCCAGTGGTCCCGGCCGACCGCTTCCGCGTGGCTGTGATGGACCCGGACCTCCGCGTCCCGGCCGATCCCGATCAGTTCCTCCACCGCCGGGAGCAGCGTTTCGCTCGATCCCCGCACGTGGGCGGTGAACACGCCGTCCGAGGCTCGCAGCGAACCCGCCAGTTCGAGTAGCTCCTCCGTCGCGCTGAACATTCCCGGCGGATAGATGAGCCCGCAGGAGAGGCCGCAGGCGCCCTCTTCGAGGCTCTGTTCCAGCCCGCCGGCCATCGCCGCGCGTTCCCCGGCGTCGGGCGCTCCGGGCCGCAGACCCATCGCGCCGAGCCGCAGCAGGCCGTGGGGAACGAGGGCGGCCACGTTGAGCGGAAGGCCGCGCGTCTCCAACGCGGAGAAGTAGTCGGCGAGCGATTCCCAACGCCAGTCGGCTCCCTCGGGTGTCATCCAGGCGTGCACGGCGGGAGCGAGGTCATGCGCCTCGCCGAACAGCGGCGCCGCCCCCAGCCCGCAGTTCCCGATCACCTCGGTGGTGATGCCTTGGGCCAGCCGGCCGGCGATGAGTGTTTCGCGGTCGGGCCGGCTGCTGGCGAGCACCAGGTCGCCGTGCGAGTGGATGTCCACGAAGCCGGGAGCCGCGACCAGGCCCTCAGCGTCCACTACATAGAGCGCCTCGCCCTCGGCCGGGACGAAGCGGCCGTCCCGGATTCCGAGGTCCCCGCGCCGCGCGGGAGCGCCCGTCCCGTCCACCACCAGAGCGTTGCGGATCCGGTAGTCGAGGGAGGCGGGGTGGGAGGGGCGCTCCGGGCCGCACGCGACGCCGAAGAGGCCGGCGGCAAGCGCGCCGCCGAACTCGCGCCGGTTCAGGTCAGCCATCGGGCGAATCAAGGGACTTCCTAGTGCCCACCTCGCGGCGGTCAGATCCGTCGAGTTCGTCCTTCGGCCTTGAGCCAATCAAGGTGATATTTCACCCCATCCTCGGTATACCGGCCAGCGCGGTCGCGATCTCGCCGCGGCCTGCGGTCGGATTCCCGCGCAGAATCCGGAGGATTCCCTGAGCGGCGTTCCGAGTCGGCCGGTGTGTTCTTGGGTAGTTGTTTTGGGTAGTTCTGGCCGTTTCCGGATAGCGCTCTCCAAGTTCGCACCGACCTCCATGCTGACGCTCTGATCCTCCCAATCTACAGCTTGGCTCACACGGCTGAGCGATCGGTTCGCCGAGTCACTTCTTTGGCCGCCAAGTGCACGTTCATTGCGGCCACCTACTCGCGGTCACGCTGATCGAGGATACACCTCAGTGCGTGCCAGTCACCTTCCGTCGGCGACTGCGACCATGTGAGCTCCTGCGACATCGGGTATCCCAATCCTTTGTCGTAATCCGCGTGGTGGAAGCCGAACAAATGAAACATTTCGTGCAGGACCATCTCGTCGGTTCGTTCTCCACCCTTGCCGTATAGGGTCCCGTTCCAGTACTGGATACGCGCGCATTTGGCAGACGCCGTAAGCTGCACATCTGGAAGCACGGGATTCGGTTCTTGTTGATCGCTCACAAAGACGGTGATCCTGCCCTCCTCCCAGCCGCCCAAACGAGGGCAAGAACGCTCTTCCTCGAGTCGGATCCCCTCTCGAATCATCCGGCGCTCGAGGCCTCTGTTGAACTTGTCGATCACCCGTCGCCGGACCTCCTGAGCGTGCTCCCATTCATCGTCCGCAACCCGAGCCCAATCGAAGTACAGCACGGAAGAGGGCTCCTCCAGAATCACCACGGGTTCGCCCCCAGAGTAGTAGTTCCGAGCTTGATCGTACTCGTACCCTGAGCACTGCGCAGGCTCTGGGGCAGGTTCCGGTTCGGGGGAGGGCTCCGGAGCAGACGGGGGAGGAGTTGGCGTCGTCCGAGTCAAGTCTCCGGAGTCAGCTCCACAAGCGGTGAGAACGGTGAGTACTGCAAGGATGAGAGGCCGTGTGATGCTGTCGAGCATGTGCGCCCGTGTGCAAATCATGATGTGCTCCTTCCCGGGAACCCTTGCCGAAGTTTGGGCTTGCCCGTTTTTTGTGGACACGATTGAGTCTGGGACCCGGCTCGGAAGGCGTGTGAATCGGAGGCCGGCACTCGGTTGAGCGTAGCGTTTCTGTGGCTCGGCAAGACGAGTGAGTTGGCTGGCTTGGGGCCCCTGCTGCCGCCGGTGGGTGAGAAGAATGGGAGTGGGCTCGCGCTGGGTGCCGAGGTGCTTGAACAGCGCTTGGTGTGGGTCAGCTTCAGCGTAGCGCGCAAGGCCGGACCGGGAGAGGATGGAGTTGGCGGGGCACCTGCAGGATCGGGGCACCGTTGTCGTCGTTGGCGGTATCCAAGTGGACCGGCTGTGTGCTGTCGCGGGATAGGACGGTCTTTGTGGGAAGGTCAACGGCCGAAGTCCGGGGGGTCGCGCAGCGTTTGCCATTCCGTGAACGCGCGGCCTCCGACGGCGACGCACGAGTCCGAGCGGCGGCGCTACCCGACTCGCGACCGGAGCCAGAACAGCCTGGCGCCTGCGTTGCTCACGCTCGGCGACGACTGGCACCGCAACCACCACCGCCACCCCATGGGGCGTCTAGCCGGAAGTTTCGGGCCTGATTTCGTGTAAGGCCCGTATTTTGAGTGAGTTGTGGGATTTGGGTGTTGTCGTGTAGTGGCTACATTCGGTGTGAGACGTGGAGTAGATCGAGGGAACGTTGCTGGACGGGGGTGGGGTTGGCGTAGAGGGTGAAGGTGGTTTCGGCGTCGTTGAGTTGCATGGTGTTTCGGGTGAGGGTGCCGAGATCGGCGAGGAGGGACCGGAAGGATTGGACGGGGAGGCCGTCGTGAGTGCGCTTGGTGGCGGCCTTCTTCTGGGCGGCGGGCGAGCGCTGGGCGGGCTGGACGACGGAGTCCCGGAGTGATTCGGCGGCTTCGGGGTGGTGGTCGTCGAAGAGGAGGGTTGCGAGGTCGTTTCGCATGTGCCACTCGACGTAGTAGGCGAGCATGCAGAGGAAGACGTGGGCGCGGACGCGGTCGGAGCGTCGGTGGTGGATCGGTCTGACCTTGAGGTCGACGGATTTGAGGGAGCGGAAGGCGCGCTCGACGCGGGAGAGGTTCTTGTAGGCGCGGACGGTTTGGGGGGCGTCGAGGCGCTCGGGCTCGACGTTGGAGCGGATGACGTAGAGGCCGTCGAGTTGTTCTTCGGTGGCGATCTGTTCGCAGAGCCGTTCGAAGGAGAAGGAGTCGTCGGTGATGTCGGTCTGGAAGTGCTTGGCGACCTTGTAGCGGTCGATGACCTTGCCGACGCGGACGCCGATGTGATCCTTTCCGCGGAGGGGGCGCCGTTCGCGTTGGGTGGCCGCCTGGATGGGTTCGAGAAGAGCTTCGGTGGCGCCGAGGAGTTCGTTGCGCTTACGGCGGCGCTCGGCGGCGAGGCGGGGGTTGCGGCAGACGATGAGGCGCTCGCCGGGGAAGTCGTCGGAGGTGACCTCGGCGAGATCCCGTTGGTCGAAGAGGGAGGGGTTCACGGTCCCGTCGGCGAGGAGTTTCTTGATGGTGGGGGCGCGGAGGGCGGTGATCCAGCGCAGCCCCTCGACACCGGCGAGGTCCTCGCGGATGCGGGCGGAGGTGAGCATGCCGCGATCGCCGACCAGGACGACGCGGGCGAGGCCGAAGCGGGTGCGGAGCTTTTGCACCTGGGAGGCGACGGTCCTGGGGTCGCTGGTCGAGCCCTCGAAGACCTCGACGGCGATGGGGCAGCCCTCGGGGGAGCAGAGCAGTCCGAAGACGATCTGGAGCTTGTTCTTCTTTCCGTCGCGGGAGTAGCCGCGCTGTGCGAGGGGGCAGTGGGTTCCTTCCACGTAGGTGGAGGTGAGGTCGTAGAGGACGAGGGTGTTGTCTTCGAGGTGCCGGCGGGCGAGACGCTGTTCGATGCCGGGCTGGCGTCGGAGGAGCCAGTCCATGGCGTCGTAGAGCTCGTGCTGGTCGACGTCGCCGAGTTGGAGCATTTCTCCGAGGGAGGAGACGGCGGTTTGTGGGTTGAGGGCGCGTGCGGTGGCGAGCTTGGAGCGGGGGTCGATGACGCGGGCGACGATGAGGGCGACGGCGAGATCGCGGAGCCGGCTGGGGGCGCGGGCGATGAGGGAGTGGAGTCCGAGGCGTCGGAGGGATCCGAGGGTGGCGGCGACGTGTCCGTGGGGGAGGCTGCGCTGGCAGTCGAAGGCGTCGTCGGGTGCGACGAGGGTTTCGCCCTTGAGTCCTCTGCGGATGAGAGTGATGACCGGATCGGGCAGGTGGGAGAGGTTGCCGAGGGTCTGGTGTTTGACCTTCCCGTTTTCGCGGAAGGTTCGGCGCAGGAGGTGGGATCGGTAGGTCTTGCCCTTGTAGTGTCGTTGTGTTGTGGCTACGTGGACGGCGTATTTTCGCGGCGGCATACCTCGTAGCATTAGGGACACGGCGACTCATGTCAAGTCATATTAGTGGCTGCATATTACATCCCGAAACACCCCTAACTCCATGACACTCGGTCGCTTGGCCCGATTCAGGGCCCGAAACTTCCGTCTAGCTAGCGATAGACTGACTTGACCCTACTATCTGCTGGCCACCGTGTCGCGGCGTGGCCTCGTCCGGAACCGCCATCCGGTGCTGGCGCAGGTCAAACTTGAAGCTGGCGCTGCGCCGAACGACGCGACCCGACTCATCGAGTTGTGGCGGTAAGGCGTGAGAGGAGGCTTTCGATGCCGAATCCGGTTTTCCAGACCGCGCATCGGATGCGGATGCGTGGCGAACCAGTATCGAGTTCCAGTTGGAATCCCGCCGCGTCTTCGGCAGTGGCTATGTCTCGAAGGTCCTCGATTTCGTCCAGATCGGCACAGATCGCCGCCAAGCGCCTGCCGATTCCTTGAATGAATCGCATCTGCCGGCGTACGGCGTCAACGCCTAGATCCTCAGATCCAGCGCTGATCGGAACGACGCAGAGAAGATAATCGGAATCGTGCTGTACGGCAGTTCGAGCCTGGACGGCCGTCATCCTCACGCTGTCGTCGCGGGCGGACTTGATCTCCACCAGCCAAGTCCGTCCCTCTCGTACGAGCTCGAGCCCGATTGATTCGCCTTCCGTCACCGGGTCGGGCCGAATCGCGAAGTCCGAGCCGACGCCTGTGCGCCTGACTTCGAAGCCCTTCTCCTCCAGATTCTCTTTGACCAGATCCTCGACGAGTCCCCCGAGCCTCTGGTTTTCATGCACCATACGACGGCGCGTTCGACGTTCGTCCAGGTGGTCGAAGAGTCCCTTGTCCTCTTGGATCTCGTCGGCGAGCGTCTGTAACCGGTCCCCATCGCCGTTGACGGAGGTCAGTAGCCGTGCGAGGGTGCCATCTAGAGTTTCGCGCTCCTCCTCGTCCTCCGCGAAGAGTGTGCGGAGGAAATCGGACCCGCCAACTCCCAACGCTCGCAGAATGGCGATTACATGCGGACTATCCTGCAGGTCCTGTGGGTGCCAGTCGCTATCCCGGACGAGCTGCGCGAGCGAATATGCGTTTGCTTGATCGGTGCTCCCCTTCGGCAGCGGAACCCACTTGTTGTGTTTGACTGGGACGAGCCAGATGGCCGGATAGTAGCGATGGGACGATCCGCAAGCACAGTTGGACTGCTGGGCCTGTAGCCCCTGGGCGTCTTCAACCGCAAGCCATCCAACCAGGAAATCCCAAAAGAGTCGTGCCTGCTTCCGGCTTTTGCGGACCCTAGGAAGAACTCCGACGTCGGTCGCTACCAGAAAGGCGATCTGCGTGACTTCGACATCTTGATCCACCTCGTGGTCGACTTCTCCGGACAGGGGCTCGTCTGGAAGGAATCCGAACTCTTCCTTCCGCGTGTAGAGGACGCGTGTACGGTACAGGACACTCGTTCGGAGGAAGCCACGCTCGTCGAGTTCGGACCACACTGAATGGTCGTCAAGTTCCTTGGCGAAATTGTCCGCCAGAATGCGCCCCTTAGGGAACAGGCCTGAGTAACGCTGAAGGGTCTCCGGCCACACTCTCACTGGTGCAAGAGGTCGCTCGGGGTCGTCCTCATCGTGAAGGCGCAGCCTTATGGGGGTGCTCGATACACCGTCGTCCGACGGCACCGGGAATCCCGCGAGGTGGTCCCATTGACCTTCCCGCGCCAAGTAACCGAAGAGCTGAACACTCGCGTTCCGGGAATCCTCGTCGAGCGCCTTGTCCATGCGCTCGCGTAGGCGGTCTATCAACTCATGGATCACGGATTTGCAATCTAGGTCCCCAGCTCCGGGTTCATCGTCGAGTGTTGAGAGATGCGGATGCCTAAGTTCCGCCCGGAGATTCCAGCCCACGAGTGACGCGATTTCCTTGAGCTCGGGGGGGATGTCCACGTCGCGATGCAGCCTCTGAAGCGTACGGAACTGCCCGTCCTGATCCGGGATGATGCTTAGGCTCCGTAGCGCGTCGCTAAAGCCGTTGGCGGACAAGAAGTCGTGCAACTCGTCCAGCCAACTTACTGCACTCCGGTCCTTCAGTTGGTGTTGCAACTTCTCGACCGATCCAGCTGCTTCGACGCGTACGGCGAGATCATGTCCATTCATCGTTTCCTTGAGCTCGCTGACAGAACGACCGTACAAAGTTGCCCAACTCTGTGCAGCTCCACACCAGCCCGGAGCAGCCACTCTTGTGGGGAGTGTGTCCGTCAGATCCTTTACGGGTTGGGCCAGAGACCACAGTTTGTGCACTGCCTCCAGCGTCTTGCCCATTGGTAGGGTGGAAGCGGTCGGCGCGACGGCGCCCCCCGACTCTGTCAGAACTACCGGCGTGGCGCGTATCGGGTCGACCAATTTGGCCTTGAGGCTATTGCGAAGCCAGTCGTCGTTCAACCAGCGTCGCGCGCGAACCGGCGGGAGGTCGGCAAGCAGATGACCGTCGCTCCATCTCTCCTTTGCCGCGAATTCAGCGATCGAGAGTAGTAGCCGGCAGGCCTCCTCGAGAACGGCTTGATTCTCGCTGTTGACCGGATCGTCGCTCTGCCCGAGATAGACACCGTCGCGGTCCTCGGTCGGCGAGAATCGCAGGCTGTGAACTACAGCAGGGAAGCTGAAGTCCTCTGTGCCAATCAGGGGAAATCCCAGCAGAAGCTTGGGAGCGTTTGTTGGCGGCACCAAGACCACGGAAAGGTCTTGGCGCTTGATGGGGACTACGACGCTTACCCCATCGGATTCGGCGGCGATGAAACCTTGTCGCTTGGGTGCCGCGCCGTCGCTCGTTGTGACAGTCACTTCCACTTCCCTGATGCATGCGGCGAGGTCCCGCCTTTCCGTAAGCTCGATGGTGGTTCCAGAATTCGGCGTTCGGACTTCAATGCGTTGGAATTCTTGATTGACCACGGCCACCAAGGGCCCGCTTTGCTCCAAGGCCGTCACACCCTTCCGAACAGCCTCTGAAGCGCGCTCATCAATCGGATATCGAAACTCGGTGGACGTCTTGGGAAGTCTGCCGTTGCCGCGAGGCGTCAGCGAGGATACGAACTCCTCGAACGAGGCATCCATACGGTCCTTGAGATCGGCAACGGAGTCTCCGCCCCGGTCGATCTGGAATTCGAATGTCTGGCCTTCGGTTAGGTGCCCTGACACATGGATGGTTGGGGACAGCAGATGCGTAGTCAGGAAGCCGCTGCCGAATTGGCCAAGCGTGTCGTCGCCCTCGAGTTTCGTTGAACCGTAGTAAATGAGATGCGTGATCTCATTGGACCTAAATCCGCGGCCGTTGTGGCAAAAGGTGAGTTCAGTGTCGCTTACCTCCACGGAGGCAACAAGACTCTCTCGTCCACGCGAGGTGTCTCGGGCGTTTTGGAGGAGTTCCCATATCCAACGCGGAAGGACACGCGACCGGTTGGATTCCAGGCCCCGAAGGTGCCTATACACACCCTGCGCAGTGTTAGCTGTCAGTACCTTGGTCCTAGTATCGTTCCAGTCGGTCATGCGGTATGGATCAGTAGAGTGTGCACTACGTCGCTCCGTAGAGGCAAAAGTCGCCGTCGGTTGGCCCCGACGTTTCGCGCGACATAGTCGGCTACCCGCTGCGCGACCGTCCAGCGAGTAGCGGCGAGGCCTCGACGGCGTCGCTGAGAAAACCGGGAGTTGCTGGCGCGGGAAGCGTATCCGCCGCGAACGGGATCGGGAAGTAACGTACGGACCGTGACACATTCACCCGCAGAAGCCCTGCCTCCATCCGTTGTGGCTCGTTCTCAACTCCTCGCTGACGACCTCGTCGAGGGGGAGGTGCCGGATGTTCGGGAGCTGGGCGCCGGTGAACTGGCGGCGGGTGGGCGGACCGGGTCCGGGTTTCGTCAAGTGGTCGAAGAGATTCTGGCCGATGCCGGGTAGGAACATGCGGCGGTAGCGCGGTTGGCGTACGCGTCGTGAGGGTGGGTGGGGTTGTGCGGTGCGCGGCGCGGAGCGCCGCGCGTGTCGGTCTGGAGACCGGCGTTCCAATCCGGGGTGTTACTTCGTGCTGACGACCTGGTCGAGGGGGAGGCGCTCGATGTCCGGGACGCGGGCGCCGGGTTTGGGGTAGCCGGCCACCAGGAGGAGGAAGGGGACTTCGTTCGCGGGGCGGTCGAGGAGGTCGTTCAGGAATCCCATCGGGCTCGGCGTGTGGGTGAGGGTCGCGAGCCCGGCGTGATGGAGCGCCGCGATCAGGAACCCGGCGGCGATTCCCACCGATTCGGAGTGGTAGTAGTTCCGCACCCGCTTCCCGTCGGCACGGGCGATGTAGCGCTGCATGAAGACGGCGATCAGCACCGGCGCCTCGACGAGGAACGGCTTGTTGGTGTCGGTGCCCAGGGGTGCGAGGGCGGCGAGCCATTCCGGCGGCGCCTTGCCGCCGTAGAACTCCCGCTCCTCGGCCTCGGCCGCCTCGCGGAGCCGCGCCCGGATCGCGGGGTCCCGCACCACCACGAAACGCCACGGCTGCAGGTTCGCCCCGCTCGGGGCCGAGGCAGCGGTGCGGAGCGCCGCCTCGATCACCCGCTCGGGCACCAGGCGGGAGTCGAAGTCCCGGACCGTCCGGCGCCGGACCATGTGCTCGGCGAACCGCCGGGCCCGGGCGACCATCTCCTCCGGCGGGAACCCCGGAAAGTCCAGCTCGACGGCGCTCCACGGGTTGTCCGGCACGCCCGCCTCAACGCGTCGCGCAGATGTGGCGGACGATGGCTTCCCCGTGGAAGCGGCCGTTCTCGATGAAGACCATGTTGGTGCGGCGGCCGGCGACCACCCCGCCGGCGAGGTAGAGCCCGGGCACCTCGGTGGCGAACGTCTCCGGATCGGTGATGGGCCTACCGTCCACTCCCTCGCTCCGGACCCCGAGCGATTCCAGGAACCGGTAGGGCGGCCGGTAGCCGAGGAGCGCCAGCACGAAGTCGTTCGGGATCTCGCGCCTCGCACCGCCTGAGTCCCGCAGGGTCAGGGACGCCATCCGGATCTCCTCGACCACCGAACCGAGCCAGCCGGCGATCTCGCGCCGCGCCAGCCGGTTCTCGATGTCCGGCCGCACCCAGTACTTCAGGTGCGAGGAGAGCGTCTCGCCCCGGTGGATGAGGGTGACCTCGACCCCCGCCCGGAACAGTTCGAGCGCGGCCTCGGCCGCCGAGTTGCCGCCCCCGATGACCGCGACCTTCGATCCGAAGTAGGGATGCGTCTCCACGTAGCGGCAGGAGACCTTGTCGAGCTCCGCCCCCGGGACGTCGAGCCGGTTCGGGTTCTCGAAATAGCCGACCGCCAGCACCACGTTCCGGGCCTGCACCGGACCCGGGTCGGGGATCCCCTCCCGCTCGCTCCTCAGGTGGAGCGTGAAGATGTTCTCATCGGAAGTCCCGTCGCGCTCCACCCGCTCGACCCGCGTGAAGAGCCGCGGATGCAGGTCGTAGTGCTGGGCGACCTTCCGGTAATAGACCAGCGCCTCGTAGCGCGACGGTTTCTCGCGGTGGCAGACGAGCGGGAGGCCGCCGATCTCGAGGAGTTCCGGGGTGGTGAAGAAGATCATGTTCACCGGGAAGCGGCGGATCGAGTCCACGAGCCCGCCCTTCTCGATGACCTCGTAAGTGAGCCCCGCGCGCTGGCACTCGATGGCGGTGGCGAGACCGGACGGCCCTCCCCCGACGATGGCTACGTCGAGGACGCCGCCGGCGCTCATGGGATCGTTTCCACGCGGGCGCGGAGGATCTCCACGCGCTCGAGGGGCGCCTCGTCCTCGCCGGCGGGCAGAGCCTCGATCGTCTCCACGACGTCGTATCCGGAAACGACCCGCCCGAACACCGAGTACTCGCCGTCGAGTTCCGAAGCCCGTCCGGTCACGATGAAGAAGGAGGTCATGGCGCTGTGGAGCGCCGCCAGCCGCGCCATCGAGACGATGCCGGGTTCGTGGGGAATGGCGCTGAACTCCGGCGCCAGGTTCGTGATGTGCTGCTCGATGCTCTCCGGCACCGGAGGGTCGCGGGTCTCCATCCAGCCGGTCTGGATGACGAAGCCGGGGACGACCCGGTGGAACGCGGTGCCGTCGTAGGCCCCGAGCACCGAGAGGCGCAGGAAGTTCCGCACGTGGTTGGGAGCGGTCTCCGGCAGCATCTCGATCCCGATCTCCCCGTGCAGGGTCTCGAGGACGACCCGGAAGTTGGCGAGCTCCGCGTCGCTCTCCTCGGAGAACGGGGGCGGCAGTTCCGGGGGGCGGTCGCGGACGGTGGCGCGGAGCACCTCCACCCGCTCGAGCGGCATCCCGCGCTCGTTCGCCGGGAGCTCGGAGATCACCGTGACTTCGTGGATCCCCTCGACCACCCGGGCGAACACGGTGTACGCGCCGTCGAGCGACGGCTGGTCGGTCACCACGAGGAAGAACTGGGAACCGGCGCTGTCCGGCCGGCCGGGGACCTGGACCGCGGAGACGGCGCCCCGGACGTGGCGCTCGTCGTTCGGCTCGCGGGCGAGCCGCAACAGGCCCCCGGTCCCGTAGGCCTCGGTCGCCTCCGGGTCCCGCGACAGCGGGTCGCCGCCCTGAACGATCCCGCGCGCGATGACCCGGTGGAACGCGGTGCCGTCGTAGTTGCCCTCCTCGGCCTGCAGCAGGAAGAACGCGGCGTGGTTCGGGGCCTTCTCGGGCAGGACCTCGATGACGAAGCTCCCGTGGGTGGTCTCGAAGACGACCTGCTTGCCCATCATCTCTTCGACGGGGCGGTCGGCGGTGAAGAGGTCCTCGGGCTGCGCGGCCGCTCCGCACGCCAGGCCAAGGCCCAGAACGAGGACGGCAGCCGTCCCGCGGAACGGGAGGCTTCGAGGGTTCACGCGCCGGGCTATCCGCAAGAAATGAAACGCGGTGTCAGACAGGAGGGGCAGTATATTCCCGGCCCTTCGTGCCTGATCCGACGTCCTTTGCAGCCTCCAGCGGGCCGGCTGCCGCCGAAATGGCCCGCGACATCTCGGTCCCCGTCAAGACGCGGACCCTCGGGAACGGACTTCGGGTGCTGCTCCACGAGGACCGCCGCCTGCCGGTCGTCCACGTGGCGCTCTGGTACCACGTCGGGTCCAAGAACGAGCAGCCCTGGCGGACCGGTTTCGCCCACCTCTTCGAGCACCTTATGTTCGAGGGCTCCCGCCACAACGACAGCCACTTCATCCGGCTCATGGAGCGGGCGGGCGCCAGCCTGTCGGCGGGCGGGGTGAACGGCACCACGAGCCACGACCGGACGAACTACTACGAGACGGTTCCCCGGGAGGCGCTCGGCCTCGCGCTCTGGGCCGAGTCGGACCGGATGGCGTACCTCCTCGACGTCCTCGATCAGACAAAGCTGGATACCCAGCGCGAAGTGGTCCGGAACGAGCGCTTCCAGCGCATGGACAACGTGCCCTACGGGACGGCGTGGGAAAAGATGTTCCACGCGCTGTTCCCGCCCGGACACCCCTATTCGTGGGACGTGATCGGGGACATGGCGCACCTGGCCGCGTCCGATCTCGGCGAGGTGCACGACTTCTTCCGTACCTGGTACGCGCCGAACAACGCGGTGCTCGTGGTCGCCGGGGACTACGACGAGCGCCGCGCCATGGAACTCGTGCGCCGCTACTTCGGGCCCATCCCGCCCGGCAGGGTCCCGGGCCGGCCGTCGTTCCCGCCGGAGGCGCGGACTTCCCACCGGCGCATCGTGGTCCCGGAGGAGGTGCCGCACGCGCGCCTCTACTGCGGCTGGTCCACCGTCCCGTTCTTCCACGAGGACGAACCGGCCCTCGACATGCTGTCGGAGATCCTCTCCGACGGGCTGAACTCGCGGCTCTATCGCCGCCTGGTCTACGAGGACCGGACGGCGTCCGAAGTCAGCGCCTTTCACTATTCGCTCGAGTCCGGCGGCCTCACCGGGGTGGTGGCGACCGCCCGCCCGCAGGTCCCCCTGTCCCGGCTGCGCGAGCAGATGGACGAGGAACTCGTCCGGATGGCGGACGAGGGACCGACCGAGGAGGAGTTGCAGCGGGTGAAGGCGGCGACCCAGGTCGCCTTCCTCGGCGCGCTCGAGCGGCTCGGGACCAAGGCCGACCTGCTCGCGCGCTACGCGACCTTCGCGGGGGACCCCCGGAAGCTGTCGGAGCACTGGGTCCGCTACCGGGGAGTGACCCGGGACGACCTGCAGCGGGCGGCGCGGCAGTACCTGCTGGCGCCCCGCGTCGAACTGCTCTACGGGGACCCCGAAGCCGAAGGGGAACCGCCGGTCGTCCCGGCGCCCGTCGGTCCCGGCGACTGGCACGCGCCTGCCGCCTCGCCGGCCCCCGAGGGTCCGCGGTTGTCCCCGGAACCGGACCGGTCGCGGGTGCCGCGGCGCGGCCGACGGGGACACTTCGATCCCCCGCTGCCCGAGACCCGCGAACTCGGAAACGGCGTGGCGCTGTACGTGCTGCCGCGCCGCGACCTTCCGAAGATCGTCGGCACGATCCTGATGACGGGCGGCCAGCAGGAGGAACCGCGGGAGCTGGCGGGACTCGCCAGCCTCACCGCGGAGATGCTGAACCGGGGAACGAAACACCGGACCGCCCGCGAGTTCGAGGCCGAGGCCGACCGGATCGGCGCGGACATCGGGGCGCGGGCCGGCACGGCGTTCTCCTCCGTCTCCTTTTCGAGCCTCACCGAACACCTCCATCCCACCCTGGAACTGACGGCCGACCTCCTCCTGAACCCGGCGTTCCCGGACGCGGAGCTCGAACGGATCGTCCCCATCCGGCTCGACGCGCTGAAGGAGTCCCGCGCCGAGCCGACCTCGGTGCTGCGCCGGATCGTCCGCCGGACGGCGTACTCCGACCGGCACCCCTATGGCTGGCGGGGGGACGAACGAACGCTCCCGGGCATCACGACTTCCGATCTCACCGACTTCCACCGGGCGCATTACCGGCCCGACGGTTGCCGGATCGTCCTGTGCGGCGATCTGGACCCCGACCGGGCGGTGGAGGTCATGGAGGAGTTCTTTGGCACCTGGGAAGCGGGGCGCTCGGTCGAACACCGGCCGCCGGCCGATCCCCCCCCGGCGGAGACCGGGGTGCTGCTCCACCCGACCGGCAAGGAGAGCCCCCAGGCGGTCGTTGCCTGGCGGAAGCAGGGACCGCCGCGCGACGCCGACGACCGCCTCGCCCTGCGCCTCGCGCTCCAGATCCTGGGCGGCGGGTTCTCCAGCCGGCTCAACCTGAACCTCCGCGAGCGGATGGGGGCCACCTACGGGGCCTTCGCGGCCGTGCGGCAGCTCCCGCGCCGCTCCATCCTCTCGGCCTCCGCGTCGCTGAACATGGACCAGGCGGCGCCCGCGATCCGCGAACTCCTGTCCGAGGTGGACGGCCTCGCCTCCGGGAGGCGTCCCGTCCGCCTGCGGGAACTCCGGGAGGCGCAGCTCGCCCTCTCGCGGACCCACGCCCAGCGCTTCGAGACCCTCGCCGGGGTCGGCGCGGTCATCACCGCCGTCCTCCAGCGCGGCGGCCCGCTATCCGATATCCAGGACTACCCGGACCGGATCGAAGCGGTGACCCGCGACCAGGTCGCGGAAGCCGCCGCCCGCCACCTGGGAAGCGACGGCAGCGCCCTCGTCGCGGTCGGCGACGAGAACCGTCTCGCGCCCGCGCTTGAGGGTCTCGGCGAGATCCGCCGCGTGGACGCCGACGGCGCACCGGTGGGAGCGGGCGACGGCTCCGAGACGTTGTCGCGGCAACCGGGCCGCGTGGCTCGCGCCACCGGCGGTCGAGTACAGATTTCCCGGGTCTCGCCGGGACTCCGGGGCACGCCGGCCGCGTTGCTACCCTAGTGCGGTGTTTGACCGCCTGAGAGCGCTGGTGCGGCGACGCGCCTCCGGCGCCGGCGGCAGGAAGGCCCACGTTCACGTCACCTGGGATGGCGGCTTCTACGTGGACGCGGCGGAACTCCTCGCCGACCCGGAAGTCCAGGATCGCATCCGGGAGTTGAGCCGCGCGCTCCAGGGAACGATCGTTCCGGAGCCGCGCCGTCCCGCGGGAACCCCGGAGACGGAGCCGGGCTGAGCATGGGACTCGGGCTCGCACTGTGGCCGGCGCTGGCCGGCTTTCTGCTCCTGACCCTGGCCCGGTCCTCCCGCTACTGGGCGATGCGCCGGTCGGGCCACCACCTGGTGTTCGCGTCCGCCATCGCGGGCATGATGCTCCTCGTGCTGGCGCGGTTGCTGGTGGTCCTGCTGACTGGGATGTTCCCGGAGACCGAGACCTTCTGGATGTCCTTCGCTCCGTTCGAATACTCCGGCGCGGTAGGCCTCAGCTTCGTCCTGGCGGCCACGCTCGGCATCGGCTGGAATCTGTTCGTCGCCCGCGACGCGCACCAGGCCGCCAAGCAGGCCGCCCTGAGGGCCGGCGACATGGTGGAGTGGGTCCTGCATCACTCGGCGGGCAGCCGGAAGTTCGTCGAGGTCTCCCTCAAGTCGGGAAAGTCCTACATCGGTCTGGCGCGCGAGAGCGGGGTCTCCCGGCGGCAGGTGGAGCCGGACATCACCCTGATTCCCCTGATGAGCGGCTATCGCGACGGCAAGACCCGCCGGTTGAGAATCACCGCCGACCACACGAACCGCATCTTCGCGTTCCTGGACGCGCGCCCGGAGTTCGCGGGGCTGACCACCGAGGACCTGCGCGTCGTGGTCCCCATGTCCGAGGTTTCCTCCGCCCGGGTCTTCGATCCGCAGATCTTCCGGCTTTCCGCCGCTTCGGACGAACCGGCATAGCGGGCGGAACCCGCGGTCGCCGCCGCGTTCCTGCCTGCCGGAACCCTCCTCACGGCGAGGAAGCGAGCCTGCGCCCCTGATGTTCGACTTCCTGCCGGACCATTGCGACGACGTTCCGGAGGTTGGCGCGCCATTCCTCATCCCCCTGGCGGTGCGTGCCCGGGAATCGGGGAACGTGGCCGACCTGCAAGCCGGTGTCCGGGCGCTGCTCCACGACGGCGGCGCAGGGATTCATGCCGCGAACCTGCGGCATCGTTTCGGGAGCCCTCAGTACCCGAGCGCCATCGCCCCCGGCCGGCGCGGATCGCCGTAGCCGTAGAACAGCCCGCCTGTGAACATCACCGTCTGCAGGCTCCCCATGCCGGCGCTGAACTGCACATCGTGGCCGCGGGCCCGCAGCGCGCGGATCACGTCGGGGCTGAAGCCGCTCTCCACCTCCAGCCGGTCCGGGAACCACTGGTGGTGCATCCGGGGCCGCGCGGTGGCGTCGGCGATGTTCATGCCGTGCTCGAGCACGTTCACCAGCAGTTGCAGGTTCGTGGTGATGATGCGGCTGCCGCCCGGGCTTCCGGTGAGCAGGAACGGCCGGCCCTCGCGCAGCACGATGATCGGCGTCATCGAACTGACCGGGCGCCGGCCCGCCGCGATCTGGTTGTCCGCGCTTCCCATCAGCCCGAAGGCGTCGGGGATGTCGGGCCTCAGCGTGAAGTTGCCGAGGTTGTTGTTCATGAGGATGCCGGTGCCGTCAATCACGACCCCCGAGCCGTAGGAGAACATCAGCGTGTAGGTGTTGACGAGCGCGTTGCCCTCGCTGTCGAGGACCGAATAGTGGGTGGTCTCCGGGCTCTCGTAGGGCGCGAGGTCGCCGGGGCCGACCTCGGCTGACGGCCGGGCGCGGTTGAGGGAGATGCCCCGCGCGAGCTCCGCCGCGTACTCCTTGCTGGTGAGCGCGGCGACCGGGAGGTCGAGGTGGTCCGGGTCGCCGAGGTACTTGCTGCGGTCGGCGTAGGCGAGCCGCATCGCCTCGGCCATGACGTGCATCGCGTCCGCGCTGCCGTAGCCCATTTCCTTGAGCGGGAAGTTCTCGAAGATGTTCAGCATCTGGACGATGTGCATCCCGCCCGAGCTGGGCGCCGACATGGCCGCGATGTCGTAATCCCGGAAGGTGCCGCGCACCGGCTCGCGCTCGACGACGTGGTAGCCGGCCAGGTCTTCCATCGTGATCAGGCCGTTGTGCTTCGCCATGTCGCCCGCGATGCGGCGCGCGATCTCGCCCCGGTAGAAGGCGTCGGCGCCTCCCTCGGCGATCTGCTCCAGCGTCCAGGCCAGGTCCGGCTGCCGGAAGACGTCGCCCACCTCGTAGTTCGAGCCGTCGGGCTTGTAGAACTTGGCCCGCGAGGCGGGGTTGGCGCTGAGCCGCGCCTTGCTGCGGGCGAGGTTGACGGCCAGGTCCTCCCACACTGGCATGCCGCCCTTCGCCAGCTCGATGGCCGGCGCGGCCACTTCCCGCCAGCTCATCGTGCCGTAGTTCCGCAGCAGGTGATCGAAGCCGGCCACCGACGCGGGGGTCGCGGACGACTTGTGGCTGAAGCGGTACTCGTCCTCGTCCACCTCGCCGTCCTCCCCGAAGAACATGTCGGCGTGCGCGGCCGCGGGAGCGGTCTCGCGGAAGTCCACCGCGACCGTGCGGTTCTCCTCGGCCAGGTGCAGCAGGATGAAGCCGCCGCCCCCCACGTTGCCCGCGCGCGGCAGGGTCACCGCGAGCGCCAGCCCCACGGCCACCCCCGCGTCAATCGCGTTGCCGCCCTGGCGCAGGATGTCCACGCCGACCCGGGTGGCGAGGAAGTTCTGGCTGGCCACCATCCCGTTCCGCCCCACGACCGGGTGGTGGATGGCGCTGTAGGTGTTGATCGGGGCCTGGGCCGGCGCCGCCTGGGCGAGGGCTCCCTGGGGAACCGCGAGGATTCCCAGGGCGAGGGTCGCCACCAGGGCGAACGGAACCAGGATCCGTGTGATGCGTCTGCTCATCGGTTTGCTGCCTCTTCGATCTGCGAGTCGCAGGATGTCGCCCGGGCTACCCATTGCGGAAGGGTCACTCGCGAGGATGGTGGTCAATGGACGGCCATGTCCTGGAGTGCGCCGCGGTCATTCCGCCGACTCATAGAACAGCTCCGCCGACGCCTCGACTTCCTCCCTCATCCACGGACGCAGCCAGGAAGGGGCGTACATCTCCACCGGCCGTCCCACGACGCCCGCCAGTTCCTCCTGCATCGCCATGAGTCCCAGGTACCCGAACCGGACACCGGACGCGAACTCGACGAGCACGTCCACGTCGCTGTCCGGGCCGAAATCGTCGCGCAGCACCGAACCGAAAAGGGAGAGACGCCGTATGCCGTTCCGCTGGCAAAACGCGGCTACCTGATCTCTCTGAATCGGCAGTCGTGGGCTCATGGCGACTCCTGCATGCGGCCGGGACCGGCTCAGTGGCGCTCCTTGCCGAACAGGCTGCGGGCGTGGTCGGGTTCGGGCACGGCCAGCGGATAGTTGCCCGAAAAACACGCGGTGCAGTAGCGGTCGCGCTCCTCCTCGACCGAGTCCTGGAGGGATTCGAGCGGCAGGTAGGCGAGGCTGTCCGCGTTGAGGTACCGCCGGATCTCCTCCACGCTCTGCTGGGCGGCGATCAACTCCGACCGCAGCGGGGTATCAATGCCGTAGTGGCAGGGGCCGGTCGTCGGGGGTGACGAAACCCGGAAGTGCACCTCGGTGGCGCCGGCGTTCCGCGCCATCTGGACCAGCTTGCGGCTGGTGGTGCCGCGCACGATGGAGTCGTCAATGAGGATGACCCGGCGTCCCTTGAGCACCGCGTGCACGGGATTCAGCTTCACGCGCACGCCGAAGTTCCGGATGGACTGCCGCGGCTCGATGAACGTCCGTCCCACGTAGTGGTTGCGGATGAGCCCCATCTCCAGGGGGATCCCGGTGGCCTGGGCGTAGCCGATGGCGGCGATCAGCCCGGAGTCGGGAACCGGCACCACCACGTCGGCGTCCACGCCGGTGTGTTTCGCGAGGCTCTCCCCCAGCTTGGTCCGCGTCTTGTAGACGTCCCGGCCGAAGACCCGGCTGTCGGGCCGCGCGAAATAAACGTGCTCGAAGATGCACTGGGAAATGGGCGCCTCGTCGAAGACCTTCAGCGAGTGGACGCCGTCGCCGTCAATCCGGATCAGTTCGCCCGCCTCGATGTCGCGAATGTAGTCGCCGTCCAGCAGGTCGAGGGCGCAGGTCTCCGAGCAGACCACGTAGCCGTCGCCGGCTCTGCCGAGCAGCAGCGGCCGGAAACCCCGGGGGTCGCGCACCGCGTAGAGCGCGTCCTCGGTCAGGAAGAGCAGCGAGAAGGCCCCCTCGGCCTGCCGCACCGCCTCGGCCACCGCTTCGAGTTCCTCGGTCTGCCCGGACTTGGCGAACAGGTGCACCAGCACCTCGGTGTCGCTCGTGGTGCGGAAGATCGAGCCGCGCTGCACCAGCATGTGCCGCAGGATGTGGGCGTTCACCAGGTTGCCGTTGTGGCAGACCGCGATGTGCCCGAACTTGCATTCGATCTGGATCGGCTGGATGTTCTTGGGGCTGCTGTCGCCCGCCGTGGAGTAACGGGTGTGGCCGATGGCGGCGCGTCCGGCGAGGTTGTCGAGCGCCTCCACGTCGAAGACGTCCGCGACGTGTCCCGGCCCGTTCACCCCCACGAGGCCGCCCCGGTCCGGGGTGGTGGCCACGATGCCCGCCGCTTCCTGCCCGCGGTGCTGGAGCGCGTAGAGCCCCAGGTAGGCGAGGCGCGCCGCTTCCGGGTGGTTCCAGATCCCGACCACCCCGCACTCCTCGCGGAACCGGTCCGCACCGTCCCTGCCGGGGGGACCGGCGTTGCCGACCACCGGGAGCTCGATCTGGCTCACCCGCGCATCCTACCCGGCGGCGATTCGTTCATTTGTTGTAGTAACATAAATTGTGCAGATCGAGTTCGATGGCGCGAAACGCCGAGCGACGATCGAAGCCCGGGGACTCGACATGGCTCGGGCGGCGGAGGTGTTCGGCGGCCGGACGCTGACCGTGGAGGACGATCGGCAGGAATATGGCGAATCGCGCTTCATCACGATCGGCTTCCTGGACGGTGCGATGGTGGTGCTCGTCTGGACGTCCCGCGGCGACGCGAGCCGGATTATTAGTATGAGGAAAGCCAATGAACGAGAACGACGACTCTACGGCCCGAGGTTTTGATCCCGACACCGCTCCCGACCTCTCCACCGGCGGGTGGCCCGAGCGGTTTGCGAAGGCGCCCGTAAGGCGGGGAAGGCCCCCGAAGGCGCGGCCGAAGGTGTCCACCACCATCCGGTTGTCGCCGGAGGTCATGGCCCATTTTCGGGCTGGCGGGCGCGGCTGGCAGACACGGATAGACGACGCTCTCCGCGACTGGATCCAGCGCAACGACGTTTCCTGAGCGGGACCTATCCGGCGGCCATCCGGTCGAGGCTGTTCCGGAAGGTGTCCGCGAGGCCCTCGAGATCGAGGGAGACCGCCGGACTTCCGTTCACCCGGATCCGGAGCGCGTTCCCGCCCACGGACCCGACTTCGGTCAGCGGGACACCCTCGCGGGCAGCGAGTCCGGCGAGGGCCTCGGCATCGCCGGGCCGCACGCTGAGGAGCGCGCGGGCCGGTCCCTCCCCGAAGAGCGGTCCTTCGAGCCGGTCCGCACACTCGACCCGTAGCTCGGCGCCGAGCCGGGAGCCGTCCGGCGCGAAGAGGCTTTCGATCGCCGCCGCCGCCAGGCCCCCCTCGGAGAGGTCGCGCGCCGAGGCGGTGCGTCCCGCCGCTCCCGCCGCGCGGAGGAAGGCCCCGAGCCGCACCTCGGCGTCCAGGTCCGGCTTCGGTGGCCGCCCGTCGGTGCGGCCGTGGTGCTCCTTCAGGAAGGCGCTGGCGCCGAGCGCATCGCCCCCCTCGGGTCCCGCCAGGAAGAGGAGGTCCCCCGCCGCCGCAAAGTGCTGCGGGATGCGCCTCGTCGCCTTGTCGAGCACCCCCACCACGCCGACCACCGGGGTGGGGAAGATGTTCGCCCCCTCGGTCTCGTTGTAGAAGCTGACGTTGCCGCCGGTGATGGGAACGCCCAGCGCTTTCAGCGCCTCGGTCATCCCGGCGATGGCCTCGGTGAACTCCCACATGACCTCGGGCCGCTCCGGGTTTCCGAAGTTGAGGCAGTTGGTGGCCCCGACCGGGGTGGCCCCCACCGCGGCCAGGTTCCGGCAGGCTTCGGCGACGGCCAGCGCACCGCCCCGGTGGGGGTCGCGGGCCGTGTAGCGGCCGTTGCCGTCGAGGGTCATCGCGATCCCGAGTTCCCGGCCCTTGATCCGGACCACGCCGGCGTCGCCGCCCGGCCGCACCACCGTATCGCTGCGCACCATGTGGTCGTACTGCTCGTACACGAAGCGGCGGCTCGCCAGCTCCGGGGACCCGGCCAGCTCCCGGACCACGGCGTTCCAGTCGGAGGGTTCCGTCAGGTCGGCCGCGGTGACCTCGGGGGAGGGCCACCACGACGGTCGCGCGGCCGGGCGATCGAACGCCGGCGCGTCGTCGGTGAGCGCCCGGCAGGGCACTTCGGCGGCGAGGCGTCCCCGATGCCGGACCCGCAGGAGGCCGTCGCCGCTCACCGTCCCGATGGGGGCCGCGTCGAGGTCCCACTTGTCGAAGATCCGGGTCACCTCCGCCTCGCGGCCGCTCCGCACCACGAGGAGCATCCGCTCCTGCGACTCCGAGAGCATGATCTCGTAGGCGTTCATGCCGGTCTCGCGCTGGGCGACGTGGTCGAGGTTGATCTCCACCCCCGCGCCGCCCCGAGACGCCACCTCCGCCGTCGAGCAGGTGAGCCCCGCCGCCCCCATGTCCTGGACCGCGATCAGCGCGTCCCCCTGCATGAGTTCGAGACACGCCTCCATCAGGAGCTTCTCGAGGAAGGGGTCGCCGACCTGCACCGTGGGCCGCTTCGCCTCGGCCTCCTCGTCGAAGGCCGCCGACGCCATGGACGCGCCGTGGATGCCGTCACGCCCGGTCTTGCTCCCGACGCACCAGACCGGGCTCCCCGGCGCCTCCGCGCGGGCGCGGAAGATGCGGTCCGCGGGCGCGATCCCGAGGGCGAAGGCGTTGACCAGCGGATTCAGCGAGTAGCAGTCCTCGAAGAAGACCTCCCCCCCGACCGTCGGGATCCCCATGCTGTTCCCGTAGTTGGCGATCCCGGCGACCGCCCCGGTGAAGAGCGCCCGGTTCTTCGGCACGCTCAGGGGACCGAAACGGAGCGAGTTCATGAGCGCCACCGGCCGGGCGCCCATCGTGAAGATGTCCCGCAGGATGCCGCCCACGCCGGTGGCGGCGCCCTGGAACGGCTCGATGAAGGTCGGGTGGTTGTGCGATTCCACCTTGAAGACGGCGGCGAGGCCGTGGCCGATGTCCACCGCGCCGGCGTTCTCCCCCGGTCCCTCGATGACCCGGGGCGACTCGGTGGGGAAGCGGGCGAGGTGGCGGCGCGAGGACTTGTAGGAGCAGTGCTCCGACCACATCGCGGAGAACATCCCGAGTTCGGTCGGGTTGGGGGCTCGCCCGAGCCGTTCCCCGATCTGGCGGAACTCGTCGGCGGAGAGTCCGGAGGCGAGCGCCGCTTCGAGGGTGGCGACCGGCTTCACGGGATTGGGCTCACGCTTCGGTGAACCGGTGGAGGCTCTCGAACAGCGGCCGTCCGTCCACGCCTCCGAGCGCCTCCTCGTAGGCCCGGTCGGGGTGGGGCATGAGGGCGGCGACGTTCCCCCGGCGGTTGCGGACTCCGGCGATGTTGTTCCGGGAACCGTTCGGGTTCGCCGCGTCGGTGATCTCGCCCTCGTCGTCGCAGTAGCGGAAGATCACCTGTTCGTCGGTTTCGAGCGTCTCCAGCACCTCGTCGGCAGCGCGGAAGTTCCCCTCCGCGTGCCCGACCGGCATCCGGAGCGTGGTCCCCAGTTCGAGTCCGCAGGTCAGGGGCGACGAATCCGCCTCCACGCGCAGCCGCACGTCGCGGCACACGTAGGAGAGCGATCGGTTGCGCAGCATGGCTCCCGGCAGCAACCCCGCTTCCTGGAGGATCTGGAAGCCGTTGCAGATCCCCACCACGGCCCGTCCGCTCGCCGCCATCCGCGCGAGCGGTTCCATCACCGGCGAGAAGCGGGCCAGCCCGCCCGCCCGCAGGTAGTCGCCGTGGGCGAAGCCCCCCGGCACCACCGCCGCGTCGAACCCGTCGAGCGAACCCTGCTTGTGCCAGACCAGCTCGGTGGGCTGGCCGGTCACGGCTCGGATGGCGTGGAGCACGTCGCCTTCGCAGTTCGTCCCCGGGAAGACGAGGACCGCGAAGCGGGCCATCAGTCGAGCAGCACCTGGACGCTGAAGTCCTCGAGCACCGGGTTGGCGAGCACCTTCGAGGCGATCTCCTCGGCGCGGGTCTTCGCCTCGCTGGGCGACTCGGCCTTCACGACCAGGTCGAACATCTTCCCCTGGCGCACCGTTTCCGCGCTCAGGCGCGGGTCGGCCGCGATGGCGCGCCGGATGGCCTCGCCCTGCGGGTCGTACACCGATGGCCGCAGGCGGACCAGCACCCGGACCCGGAACGTCAATTCCCTTCCTCCGCGAAGACCCGCTCGAACACCGCGTCGAGGTGGCGGAGCTGGACGTCGAGATCGAAGGCGGCGTCGAGTTCCTCGCGGCTCAGGCGGGACGTGATCCCCTCGTCCTCGTCGAGCCGCTCCCGGAGCGTCCCGCCGCCCTCCCAGAGGCGCATGGCCGCGCCCTGCACCATCCGGTAGGCGTCCTCGCGCGAGATCCCCTTGGCGGCGAGGTCGAGCAGCACCTGGCCGCTGAAGACCATCCCGTTCATCCGGTTCAGGTTCTCCCGCATGGAGTCGGCGCGGACCACCAGCCCGTCGAGGATCCGGGTCATGCGCAGGAGGATGTGGTCGGTGAGCAGGAAACTCTGCGGAATCGCCATCCGCTCCGCGGACGAATGGGAGATGTCCCGCTCGTTCCAGAGCGCGATGTTCTCGATGGCGGGCAGGGTGTTGGCGCGGATGATCCGGGCGAGGCCGCAGACCTGTTCGCAGCCCACCGGGTTCCGCTTGTGGGGCATCGCCGAGGAGCCCTTCTGACCGCGCCCGAAGGGTTCCTCCAGTTCCCGGATCTCGGTGCGCTGGAGGTTCCGGATCTCGGTGGCGACCTTCTCCAGCGTGCCGGCGAGGATGGCGAGCGCGGCGGCCAGCTCGGCGTGGCGGTCGCGCTGGACGACCTGGGTGGAGATCGCGGCGGGACGGAGCCCGAGCGCGTCGCAGACCCGCTTCTCGACGCTCGGCGGCAGGTGGGCGAAGGTGCCGACGGCGCCGCTGAGCTTGCCCACCCGGACGGCTTCCCGCGCCGCGCTGAGGCGGTGGTGGTTGCGTCCCATCTCCGCCCACCACAGCGCCAGCTTCATCCCGAAGGTCATCGGCTCGGCGTGGACGCCGTGGGTCCGCCCCACCATCACGGTCCGGCGGTGCTCCTCCGCCCGGCGCTTCAGGACCTCGCGGATCCCCTCGACCCGCCGCAGGATCAGGTCCGCGGAGCGGACGAGGCGGGTGGCGAGCGCGGTGTCCACCACGTCGGAGCTGGTGAGTCCGAAGTGGATCCAGCGTCCCTCGGCCCCCACGTGCTCCGCCATGGACTGGGTGAAGGCCACCACGTCGTGCTGGACGGTCTTCTCGATCTCGTGGATGCGGGCGATGTCGAAGCCGGCCCGCTCCCGGATCGCGGCGGCCGCCTCCGCCGGGACGATCCCCTCGGCCGCCATCGCCTCGGCGGCGGCGACCTCCACCGCCATCCACGAGGTGAACTGGGCCTCGTCGGTCCAGATCGCCCCCATCTCGGGGCGGACGTACCGGTCGGTGAGCACCGGGCTAACAGCCTGTGGTGGAACTGGCGCGAGCACCGAGAGCGGCGAGGCGCCCGGCTGACAAGGCGCGTGAGGGAGGAATACCGGGTGTATTCCGACCGAAACGCAACGATGAGGGCCGCGCAGCGGCCCGGTTCAGCCGGGATGCACCGTCCCGTTCGCTTCCGAAGCGGGGCGAGAGTTCGAGCCCCGCGGAGACCCCTTGAGCACGAAGCATGGCGGCCGGCGGTAACCGTCGGCCGGCATGTTTCGTAGCTCGGGAATGCCGCGCGAGTTTCACTACAGGCTGTTTAGGCTAGACGGGCCGGAAGAGCGGCGCCGCGTACCCGACGTAGTACCGATCGTTCGTCACCAGCGGTTCCGCCGGCTCGGCGCGGACCTCGCCGGTGACCTGGTGCCGCTCGGCGACCACGAGCCGGACATGGGCGCGCCCCCCGGCATCCAGCGCGTTCCGGGCGGTCTGGACCGCCAGCGGGCGGGAGTTCGTGTTCTCGGACAGATGGGCCAGGACGACCGTTCGCACCGTGCCCGGCAGCCGCCGCCGCAGGTAGAGCGCCAGCGCCCCGTTCGAGAGATGGCCCCGGGTCGAGGCGATCCGCTGGCGGATGGAGAAGGGGTACCGGCTCTCGAAGAGTTGCTGTTCGTCGTAGTTGGACTCGATCAGCAGGACCGAAGCCCCCTCGACGGCCGCTTCGATCTCGCGGGACAGATGGCCGAAGTCCGTCACGTGGACCAGGGCCGTGCTCCCGCGCTCGAAGCGGAACCCGATGGGCTCGAGGGCATCGTGGGGTGTCCGGAAGGGATGCACGGTCAGGGTCCCGATGCGGCGCGGCTCGCCCGGAACCAAGGGGATCCACGCGGGCGGCTCCGTCCCGTTCCGCGCCGGGAGGCGGCTCCACGTTCCCTCGGTGCAGGCCACCGGGAGGTGATGACGGCCCGCGAACGCGAGGGCGCTCCGGCAGTGGTCGCCGTGCTCGTGCGAGACCAACACCGCCGCGAGGTCCGCCGGCGTCCGCCCGGCCGCCGCGATCCGCTTCTCCAGCTCCCGGCAGGAGAGCCCCGCCTCGACGAGCAGCGTCGTCGGCCCCGACGAGACGAGGGAAGCGTTGCCGGAACTACCGGATCCGAGGACGCGCAGGCTGATTTCCATGGGGGAGACCGAGTCAGGAAAGGGCGGCGAAAACCGCCAATCGGAAGCGCCGAGCGTAGCACCCGCCGCCGTTCCCGGTCAACGCCCCAACCCCAACATCTTGGGGGTCCGACAAACCCCGACCACAACCCGTTGTGGCGCACCGGCCCGGACCGCCGGTCTCCAGACCGGCACACGCGGCGCTCCGCACCGCACCCGTCCCACCCCCCCATGCCCTCACGACGCGCCGGCCTGGACCGCCGGTCTCCAGACCGGCACCGCGCAGCGCTCCGCGCCGCGCCCGTCCCACACCCCTCCATGCCCTCACGACGCGCCGGCTTGGACCGCCGGTTGTCAAACGACAGGTAAAGATCGGGCTTAAACGACACGAACTTTGTCACCTGTTTGCGTCGTTGGCTGAGGCTTCGGTTCTCGCTTCAGGGGGACCGCCATGGCACTCAGCAAGGAGCTTCGGATGACGATCAGGGCGCTTTCGGAGCGTGGTTGTTCCCGGCGTGAGATCGCGCGGGCGGCGCGGGTGAGCGAGCGTCAGGTTCGCTACGAGCTGGGTCGCGAGGAGGGTAGGCGCGACGGTCGCGGGAAGGTTGAGCGCGCTTCGAGGCTTGGGGAGGAGATCCGGGAGTGGTGCGCGGACTTTGCGGGGGGTCAGCCCTTGAACGCGACGGCGCTGCACGAGCATTTGGTGGCGGAGCACGGGTATGTGGGGAGCCTGCGGTCGGTGCAGCGGTATCTGCGTCGTCGGTTGGGTCCGGGCCGGGTACGGGCGCGGCGTCGGGTGGAGACGCCGCCGGGGGCGCAGGCGCAGGCGGACTGGGCGGAGGCGCCGGGGATGCTGGTTGGAGGCCGGCGGGGGGTAAGTGCGTTTGCGCTGCGGTTGAGCTTTTCGCGGAAGAGCGCGGTGGTGTGGTCCCCGTTGAAGGACACGCTGTCGTGGTTGTGGGTTCACGGGCAGGCGTTTGTGCGTCTGAAGGGGGTGACGGCGACGGTACGGATGGACAACGTGAAGACGGCGATAGTGCGCGGCGCGGGGGTCTGGGGGGAGGTGAACCGGGCCTATTTGCGGTATGCGGAGGAGGCGCGGTTTCACATCGATCCCTGTCCGCCGCGGTCTCCGGAGGCGAAGGGGAAGGTGGAGCGAGGGATCCTGGACCTGCGGGGTTGGGGTCCGGGGCCGACGAGCGAGTGGTCGAGCCTGGAGGAGTTGCAGGCGTGGACGGACGCTCGGTTGCTGGAGTGGGAGTCGCGCCGGACGAGCCCGGCGACGGGGCGCGGGGTGTTGGAGAGTTGGGAGGAGGAGCAGGGGTATTTGGGGGACTGCACGGGGTTGCCGGAGCCGTTCGACCTGGTGGGGCTGCGGCCGGTGCCGTTCCGTCTGGTGGGGACCCGGGTGGAGGTGCGCCGGTGCGCGCGCCGGGTGCAGGTGTTGGATCGCGGGGAGGTGGTGGCGGAGCATCCCCGAGAGGGCAACTCCTTGCTTGTGCGCGACTTGTCGCATTACGAGGGGGCTTCGACGGGTCGGGTGATCGCGCCGGCGCCGCTGGGGCGGATGGGGCGTCGGCTGGAGGAGATCGGGGCGATGGCTCCGGAGGAACGTCCCCTGGATCTGTATGCGGCGCTGGCGGAGGTAGCGCGATGGTGAGTATGGATGTGGACCTGGACCTGGACCGGACGCGGCGGATCCTGGGAGAGCTCGGGATGCGGGAGGCATCGGCTCGGTTGTCCGAGTTGCTGACCGAGTGTGCGCGGGAGGAGCTGCCGGCGCATCGCCTGTTGGTTCGGGTCCTGGAGACGGAGAGGGAGTTCCGCCGGCAGCGGCGGCTGGAGATGGGGCTGCGGATGGCGGGGTTGCCTCTGGGACGGACCCTGGGGAACTTCGACTTCGGCTTCCAGCCGACGCTGGACCGGACGCGGGTGGAACTGTTGGGCACCTGCGGTTGGATCCGGGAGCGGCAGAACGTTCTGCTGCAGGGCCCGCCGGGGGTGGGGAAGACGCACCTGGCGGCGGGTCTGGGGATGCGGGCGCTGGAGAACGGGTTCCGGGTGGCGTTCTACCGGCTGGACGAGTTGCTGCGGACCCTGAAGCGGCATGAGGGGTCGACGACGCCACGGGGGAACCGGCGGTATCTGTCGGCGTCGCTGTTGATCATCGACGAGATGGGCTACGAAGCCCTGGACGCGAAGGAAGCGAGTCAACTGTTCCGGTTGATCAACGACCGGCATGAGCGGGGGAGCGTGCTGGTCACGACGAACAAGGCGATCCGGGAATGGCCGGAGGTGCTGGCGGGGGACGCGGTGCTGGCGAGCGCGATCCTGGACCGGTTCCTGCACCGCTGCGTGGTCCTCGACATCCGTGGCCGCAGCTATCGGCTGCGGGATCTGGAGCAGAGCTTCCGGGAGCGCCAGGAGACGATCGCTCGATCCTTCCTCCTCCCGGAAGAGGCGGCCTCATCCCCCGCCGCGGCGCCGGCGGGGAAGGAGGGACGTCGGTGAGCGCTCTGGTCGCCCTCCGGGCTCCCGCCGCGCTCCCCAACGTCCCTCCTTCCCCGCCGAAACAGGCTCTCCAGGGTGACAAAGTAGGTGTCGTTTATCTGGGCCAAACTAGGTGTCGCTTGACACCGGTCTCCAGACCGGCACCGCGGCGCTCCGCGCCGCGCACGTCCCCCCATGCCCTCACGACGCGCGGGCCTGGACCGCCGGTCTCCAGACCGGCACCGCGGCGCTCCGCGCCGCGCACGCCCCAACCCCACGTGCCCTCACGGCACCCCCGGGCGCTATGGTGATCCCCAGTGCAAAACCTCTACGGCCTCTCCCGCGCGGAACTGACCCAGGCGGCGGCGGACCTCGATCTCCCACCCTACCGCGCCCGCCAGCTCTTCCGCCACCTCTACCGACACGCCCAGGCCGACTTCCGCGAGATGACCGACTTCTCGGCAGTCCTCCGCGACGAACTCGCCGCCCGCTTCCGCATCGCGCACCCCCGCATCGTGGAGTCGTCGCAGTCCGGCGACGGCGCCGTCAAGCTGCTGATCGAACTCGAAGACGGCCTCCTGACGGAGACCGTCGCCATCGGTAGCCGGCGCGACGCGGCGGGCGGCCGGTCGGGCCGGGCGCAGGGCACGGACGGAGACGCCTCCGACCTGACGGTCTGCGTCTCCACCCAGGTCGGCTGCCCCCTCGCGTGCACCTTCTGCCGCTCCGGCGCCATCCCGTTCCGCCGGAACCTGACCCCCGGCGAGATCGCCGCCCAGGTGCTGCTCGCCGAACGCACCGCGCCGGAGGCCGCGAGGGGCCGCCGGAACGTCGTTTACATGGGGATGGGCGAACCGCTCCTCAACACCGACGCCGTGATCGCGTCCCTCGACCTCCTCACCGACCCGGACGGCTTCGCCATCCCGCCCCGCCGCATCACGGTCTCCACGGTGGGCCTGCCGGAGGAGATCGGCCGCTTGGGCGCCGCCGCGCCGCAAGTCGGCATCGCCATTAGCCTCCACGCCGGCGACGACGAGACGCGCGGGAAGTTCATGCCCATCGGCCGCCGCCACCGCACGCCCGAGATCTTCGCGGCGCTGGAGAACCTGCCCCCCTCGAACCGCCGCATCACCATCGAGTACGTCCTCCTCGGCGGCGAGAACGACCGCCCGGAAGACGCCCGCGAACTGATCCGCCAGTTGCGCCGCCTCACCGCATCGGGCATCCGGCCCCACGTCAACCTCATCGCCTTCAACCCGTGGGACAACCCCGCCCCCGGCCCGCCACATCGGCCTGGCACGGAGGAGGATGCCGAACGTTTCCTCGCGACCGTGTCGGCCGTCGGCTTCGTCACCACCCTCCGCCGCAGCCGCGGCCGGGACGTCCTCGCGGCCTGCGGCCAATTGGCGGCAACGCCGTCTTGAAGCCCGCGAGCGCCGACCCCGGTTATTGAGGGGAGCTCCCGCCGCCGGCCCCGGATATCGAGGGGAGCTCCTGCTGCCGACCTCCGTTATCGAAGGGAGGTCCTCCGCCGAAACGTGGAGACCGCCGGCCTGGGTTTGGTTAGCTCCGTCGCGATCGAAGGGTCGCGAATCCCAAGACTGCGGCTTCGCGCGGTCGAGACGGGATCGGGCCACAGCCCGTGGTCCACGCGCTCCCGCTGACGCCCGCCGTCTACTGCCGGCCAGGGTTGGTGGACGAGCGGCTCGTTCGTTTCGCGGGGCGCCATCAACGCGGATTTCGCACTCCCGCGCGATGCCGACTGGAGGTCGGCGCTCCGAGCCGTCGGTACGGTCCGCCCCCGCTCAGAACGACGCCGTGACGTTCAGGGAGACGGTGCGGGGGGCGCCGAGGAAGGCGGCCTGGCCGGTGATGGTGGCGAGGTAGGGGCGGTCGAGGAGGTTGTTGCCGACGAGGGCCACTTCGAGGCCGCTGAGTCGCGGGCTGATGCGGCCCGCCGACCAGCGGAAGTAGGCGTCCAGCAGCCAGTAGGGATCGCTGGTCCAGGAGCCGTCGAGGGTGACGTTGCGGGCCGCGGTGTACTTCGCGGAGATCCCGGCGGCGACCGGGTCGCCGGTGTGGTCGGCGGAGAACACGATCAGGGTGCGCGGAACGCCGACGACGGGGCTGCCGGGGGTGATGCCCTGGGCGGCGGCGACCAGCGGGTCGCCGGTCCCGACGTAGGTGGCGTCGTTCCGGGTCCAGGCGGTGTAGAGGGAAGTGGCCTCGGTGACGCGCAGGGTGGCCGAGAGCTCCACGCCCTCGGATTCGATGCCGCCCGCGTTGAAGTAGGAACCGCCTCCCGCCACGAGGTAGTTCGGGCCGGTGGCGGTCTGGGGGGAGAGGAAGAAGATCCGGTTCTGGAAGTCAATCCGGTAGAACGTCGCGGTGGCCGCCACCCGCTCGCCGGTGTAGCGGAGGCCGGCGTCCAGGTTGGCGGCGGTTTCGGGTTCGAGTCCGGCGAGGCTCCGGCCCGGGACTTCGAGGAGGCGGTCGGAGAGGGACTTGAAGTTCTCGGCGTAGCCGGCGAAGAGTTCCAGACCCTCGACCGGCGCGGTGTAGGTGAGCCCGCCGGAGAGGAGCAGGTCCGAATCCGAGGACACCGACAGCTCGGCGGTGTCGCCGAAGAGGTCCCTCCGGCTCACGTCCACGAGGTACTGCCGGACACCGGCGTTGATCGCCAGCGGGCCGGCGAAGAGGGTGTCCTCGAGGTACCACTTGACGATGGTCTGCGGGAACTCCCAGTCGTACTGGCGCCAGTAGGGGGTGTCGTCGAACCCGAAGGACACCCGCGCGTCGGTGATCTTGTGCCAGTCGCGGCCGAGGTCGCGGCGGCCGTCTTCCGCCCAGAGCCCGGCGCGGAGCCGGTTCCCGCCGATGGCGAGCTCCCTGAACCAGTCGCCGTCGAGGGTCACGCCGACGCGGTCCTTGCCGTAGTGGCTGTGCCGGTAGGAGTGCAGCGGAATGGCGCCCTCGGGATGGCACGCGGGGTCGTACTCCGGGCCCGCGCCGCCGTAGGGGAACTGGATGGAGGAGACGCAGCCGGGCCGCGGCGCGAGCGGGACGCCCGCCGGGTCCACGAAATAGAGCCGGCCGAGCGGGGTCCCGCCCTGCGCGGTCTGTCCGGAGACCAGTTCGGACTCCGGGCCGCCGCCGTCGTCGGTCACGTCCACGAGGTAGGGCGGCAGCCAGTCGCCGCGGCCCCGCTGCCGGTGGAAATACGCGCCGCCCGTGATCGAGAGCGCGCCGGTGGCGGCGAACTCGGCCTTCAGGTAGCCGAAGGTGTTCTCGCGCGGGATGGCCCAGCCGGGCCGGTACAACTGGTTCACCCACGGCGTGTCCGTCCAGGTGTCGGTGAGCCGGTCCCAGCGGGGGTCGGCGCGGAACTCCGCGTCCGACGAAAGCCGCTGGTAGGAGGCGTTGTGGGCGTCGTCGTGGGAGAGATAGGCCGTCAGGTCGAGCCGGCCCGCCGTCGCCCGGACCTTTCCGGCGAGGTGGTCCCGTTCGATCCGCGCGAACTGCTGCATCCAGTCGCGGCCCTCCTGGCGCACCGCGGACACCCAGGCGCGGATCTCCCGGCTGAACAGGTGCCCCGTGTCCATCCGCAGGTAGAAGCGCTGGCTGTCGTGCGCGCCGAGTCCGAGCGACGCCGTGAACTTCCGCTCGTGCTCCGGTTCGTCGGTGGTGAAGTCGAGGGTGCCGCCGAGCGCCTCGATGGAGCGGGAGGCGATGTCCGCCGTTCCCTGGGAGACGGTGACGCCGCCCATGTTCGCCGGGTCCACGAACCGGTTGGCCTTGGAGCCGGTCCAGTAGTCCGAGGTGCCGTTCGGCATCCCGTCAATCGTGGTGCCGATCTGGGCTTCGTCGAGGTTCACCTGGAAGCCGCGCATGGAGATGCTGGTGGACCAGTCGTCGGTCCCGTAGCTGTCGCCTTCCTGGATCGAGACGCCGGGGAGGTTGTCCACCACCGCCAGCACGCTGGTGATCGGCGTCTGCTGGGCGACCATCGGTTCCGCGACGATGTTCGTGGCGAAGCTGCGCGGCTCCTCGGCGACGACGGTGATGGCCTCCATCACCCGGCTGAGCTCGAGGACGAGGTCGAGCCGCGTCACTGTGTCGGCCTCGACGGAGGCCGGCTCGCTGCGGGTCTCGAAGCCGGACAGGGTTGCTTCGATGCGGTAGTCCCCGGGGGGGAGGTTCTCGAAGGTGAAGCGGCCGTTGGCTGCCGTGACCTGCGGTCCCGCGGGGATTGCCGCGCCGACCAGCGTCACGGTGACCCCGGGGAGGGCGCTGCCGGTCGAGTCCAGCACGCGGCCCTCGATGGAGCCGGGGGGCTGGGCCGCGACCAGCGAAGGGAGGAGCGCCAGCAGCACCGCCGCTCCGGGGGCACGCCGGCGCCGCGGGGGTTCCTTGGACATGGGTTTCATTCCTCCGGCCAATGGCGGGCGAGGAGCTGGGGGATTTGATGGACGGGGACGGCGGAGAGCCGGTCGTCCAGCGGGTACGGGACAGTACCCGGATAGACCACCCCGAGGTGCACCAGTTGCAGATCGCTGAGCGGCACGCGCACAGGAAATATCCCTGAAAACCGGGTACTCAACAACCGATCTTCAGGGGTAAGCAGTTCTTTTGATGGGACCTCGCTGCCGCCGCAGTTCAGGAATTCCGGCATACGCAACTCCGCCCGCCTGCGGCGGGCGTTGCCGACCGGAGGTCGGCGTTCCAAGCGGGGGCGACATCCGGGCTGTTGAACCTCGCGCCGAGGTGGGAGCCGCTTTGTCCGGGTGGGGTTGGGACGTGCGCGGTGCGGAGCACCGCGCGTGCCGGTCTGGAGACCGGCGTTCCAGGCCGTTGCGACCTGCGGGCTGTTGGACTTTGCGCCGAGGTGGGAGCCGCCTTTTTGGGGTGGGGTTGTGATGTGCGCGGTGCGGAGCGCCGCGGGTGCCGGTCTGGAGACCGGCGTTCCAGGCCCTCAGTCTTCGGCTTCGAGTTCGTCGGAGGCGGCTTCGGCGGCGGCGGCCTTGGCGTGGCGCCAGGCGGTGATCTTGTCGGCGACCTCCGGATCGCTGAGCGCGACGATCTGGGCCGCGAAGTGGGCGGCGTTCTGGGCGCCGGCCTTGCCGACCGCGACGGTTCCGACCGGGAAACCGGGGGGCATCTGGACGGTGGCGAGCAGGGCGTCGAGCCCGCTGAGGGACGCCGCCAGCGGCACGCCGATGACCGGCAGGATGGTCCGGGCGGCCATCGCCCCCGCGAGGTGGGCGGCCATCCCGGCCCCCGCGATGATCGCGACGACGCCGTTGTCGCGCGCGCTCTCGGCGAGCGCGGCGGCGCGGGCGGGCGTGCGGTGGGCCGAGTAGATCCCCATGCGGCAGGGAACGCCGAGCGACTGGAGGACCTTCTTGGCCTCCCGCATGACGTCGGTGTCGGAGGGGCTGCCCATCACGATGAGGACTTTGGGGTTGCCGGTGGAACTCATGTTGTCTCCTAGATTGCGGTGACGGCGATATCCGTACGGAACGCCTTTTTCTCCCAGGTAATCGAATCGGCGCACCGGTAGGCCGCGCTCCGCGCGCCCGCCCAGTCGGCGCCGAGTCCGGTGACGGCGATCACGCGGCCTCCGGCGGTCTCGATCCCGTCCTCGCCGGCGCGGGTGCCGGCGTGGAACACGAAGCCGTCGCCGGTCTCGACCGCGCCCGGCAGACCCCGGATCGGGACACCCTTCCGGTACGCGCCGGGATACCCGTCCGAGGCCAGGATCACGGTGACCGCCCGCTCGGGCCGGAACCGGACCGCTCCCTCCGGAAGCCGGCCGCTGGCCGCGCCGAAGAACAGCGGCAGCAGGTCGCAGTCGAGCCGCGGCATGAGGGTCTGCGCCTCCGGATCGCCGAAGCGCACGTTGAACTCGAGGACCTTCGGTCCGGCGGCGGTCAGCATCAGGCCGGCGTAGAGCACGCCCCGGTACTCGCGCCCCTCGGCGCGGAGTCCGGCGATCGTGGGCTCCACGATCTCGCGGCGTACGCGCTCCATCGTGGCATCGGTATCCCCGAGACCGGGGCTCAGGCTCCCCATGCCGCCGGTGTTGGGTCCCTCGTCGTTCTCGAAGCGCCGCTTGTAGTCCTGGGCGGTCCCGCAGGCGGCTACCCGGGTTCCGTCGCTGATCGCGAAGACGCTCAACTCCGGTCCGCTCAGCCGTTCCTCGATGACCACCGCCTTGCCGGCGTCGCCGAGGCCGCCTTCGAGCAATCTCGTTGCGTCCCGTTCGGCCGCGTCGAGATTTCCCGGCAGGAAGACGCCCTTGCCGGCGGCGAGGCCGCTCGCCTTGATGACCGGCTGCTCGCCGTAGTCCCCGGAGCGAAGGGCTGTCCGCGCCGCCTCCGCGTTCCGGACCACCGTGTGACGGGCCGTGGGAATCCCGTGTCGGCCCATGAAGTCCTTGGCGAACTCCTTCGAGGCCTCGAGGAGCGCGGCGTCCCGCCGCGGCCCGAAGCACGGAATGTTCCGCTCGGCGAGCCGGTCGGCCAGGCCCGCGGCGAGGGGCGCCTCCGGGCCGGCGACCACCAGGTCCACCGCCTCGTCGCCGGCGAGGTCGGCCAATCCGCCCACGTCCTCCGCGCCCACCGGCGCGAGGCGGGCCAGCCGGCCCATCCCGGGGTTCCCGGGCGCCGCGATCAACTCGTCGAGTTCAGGACTCCGCGAGATCGCCCACGCCAGCGCGTGTTCGCGTCCGCCGCCGCCGACCAGCAGGACCCGCACGGCCGGCCGAACTGCCTACCGGGTGCGACGCCGACGCTTGCGGGCCCGCTTGCGCGCGGCGGCCCGCTTGGCGCGCAGCTTGTCGCCGGGCTTCACATAGAAGGAATGGCGCTTGATTTCCTTGATGATGTCCTCGGCCTGGACCCGCCGCTTGAAGCGGCGGAGGGCCACATCGATCGTTTCGCCTTCCTGGACGACGATTTCCGCCAAGGGATCCTCAGTTGTGACTGCCGGTGTGTCTGCTCTATCGAATTGGGAAAACCCGGGCGCTTCCGGCCCGGGGAGAAGCGGGAACGCTAGTCCCCACCGTCCCCCGTGTCAAGATGGCCGAGGATTCCGGAAGGCGCGGGCCAGGGTTTACTCGTCCAGCAGGCCGGCGTAGGAGTAGAGCACGGTCGCCACCGACTTCGCGCCGCCGATCATGCCGTAGACCTCGCCCGCTCCCTCGATCACCCAGAACTCGTTGGCGGCATGGGCGCCGCCGCCGTGGCCGACCGCGCCGCCCACGATGGGCATCGCGAGGTCGGTTCCGTCCGCGAAGTCTCCGTCGCGGCCGCTGAACAGGTACGCCGGCCAGTAGCCGCCGCCCAGGATGGAATCCTCCGCGACCGGCTCCCGGTAACGGACGCCGAAGATGGAGAACATCTCCCGCACCGAGTCCGCGAGCGCGTTGTTGTAGTTGCTCTTCGACCAGGGCACGTCGCCGATGATCGTCATCTCGACGTCCTCGTAGCCCTGCTCGTCGAGGTAGTCGCGGATCTTCTGGACCATCTCGAGCCCATCCATGTTCGGGACGTAGCGCATGTTGTGCTTCGAGGTGACCCGGTTCGGCAGGATGGCGCCCGCGCCGCCCGGATACATGTTGCCGGACCAGATGCCGTCCATGTTGAAGGAGATCCCGTAGCGGGCGTTCATCAGGTGCTGGAGCGGATCGTCGGTCATGAAGCGCGCCACCCCGATGTTCTCGGCGGCGATCGCGAGGTCGAGGTTCTCCGCCGAACTGCGGAACATCTCCTCTTCCGCGGGGGAGAGCGGCGCCGCGCCGTCGTAGAAACCAGGCACCAGCACCCGGTTCCCGTCGTCGGTGATCAGCGAATCAATCATCTTCATGTGCCGCAGCACCGGGGAATCGGTCGAACGCTTGTGGATGCCGTGGATATTCGACGGGACGGGTCCGCGCCCCCAGCTCTCACCGCTGGTGGTCAGTTCGATGTAGACGCAGCCCTCGGAGCCGCCGGAGAAGCCCGCCGCCCCGCTCCGCGCCTGGCGTCCGGTGCGGTACATCGCGTCGGCGTGCCGGAAGAGTTCCGGGTTCTCGCGGACGAACTGGCGCAGGCCGATGGACATCCGCTCCTCGTCGCCCTCGGCGATGAAGATCAGGTTCACCGGCATGGACCCCGTGACCTCGTAGATCGCGTGCATGCCGTTCCACATCGTCATCTGGGGGCCCTTGGAGTTCGTGGTGCCGCGCCCGATCATCACCTTCTTGAAGGGGCCGAACTCGGTGAACTCGCCGTCGAACGGCGGGAAGACCCAAGCCTCCGGTTGAGTGATCGGCATGGTGTCGTACATCCAGTAGATGAGGAGGGTCTGTTCCTTGCCGTAGTCGCAGTCGGCGTACACCACCGGGTTGCCGGGCTGCCCCCACTCGGTCATCGGCACCTCGTACACCTGCGAGTGCTGGCAGCCGAGCTGGTCGAAGAAGCCCTTCACCATCTGGGCGGACTCCGGGATGCCCTCGCCGGAGTTGGAGATGCTCGGCTGCTGGATCCAGCGGCGCAGGTTCATCACGTGCTCGTCGGCGTTGTCGTCAATGTGCTGGAACACCCGCTGGAGCTCCTCGGGAACCCGGGACATGTCCGGACTCAGCGTGGTGTCTCCCGCGGGGCGGATGCCGAGGTCCGCGGTGGTCGGGACCGGGTTCTCTCCCATGTCCGATCCACCGCCGCAGGCGGTCAGCAACAGCCCCGCGAGAAGCAGCGGGAACAGGGCCAGGACTCTCCGGTTGCGCATCACCTTCGTCTCCTTCGCCGTCGTCGGGGGCCGACCGGGGAGGTCCCCCGCCGGGACAGCATTCGGAACATACGCGCCCGGCTCGGGCACTGTCAAAGGGTGGGCAGCCTGTGGTGGAACTGGCGTGAGCACCGAGACGCCCGCTGGGCCTCGCTGACAAGGCGCGCGAGGGAGGAATACCGGGCGTATTCCGACCGAAGCGCAACGATGAGCGAGCCAGAGGCGAGCGGTTCAGGGAGGATTCAGCGGGTGTCGAATGCCGCGTCAGTTCCATCACCGGCTGCTAACCGTGACGCCCGATTGCGCGCGGCCCGCGCCGTCAGCCGGGCCAGCCGGATGATGTCGGGGACGCTCGCGCCCCGGGAGAGATCGTTCACCGGGGCCGCGAGCCCCTGGAGGATCGGCCCCGTTGCGGAGGCCCCGGCGAGGCGCTCGACCAGCTTGTAGGCAATGTTCCCGGCGGCCAGGTCGGGGAAGATGAGCACGTTCGCCCTTCCGGCCACCGGACTCGCCGGCGCCTTGCTCTCCCCGACGGAAGGGACGAGCGCCGCGTCCGCCTGCATCTCGCCGTCCACGGCCAGCTCGGGCCGGAGTTCCCGCACCCGCCGCGCCGCCTCCGCCATGCGCCGGGCGTCGGGATGGTCGGCGCTGCCCCGGGTGGAAAACGACAGGAACGCCAGCCGGGGCTCCATGCCGAGCAGGTCGCGCGCCGTCTCCGCCGACAGGAGCGCGATCTCGACCAGTTCGTCGAGGCCGGGCCGGGGGATCACGGCCCCGTCCGCGAACAGGAGCGGAGCCCGGCCGTCCGGAAACTCCATCACGAACGCGCCGGAAACGCGGGAGACTCCGGGCCGGATGCCGACCGCGAGCAGGCCGGCGCGAATCACGTCCGCAGTGGTGGTCGCGGCGCCCGCCACCGACCCGTGCGCTTCTCCGGCGGCGACGAACAGATTGGCGAACACCAGCGGGTCGCGCGCGGCCTCGAGCGCCTCCGCCCGAGTCATCCCGCGAGCTTGCCGCTTCGTCCGGAGCAGGTCGGCGGCCCGCTCGAGGGGCGCGCCCTGGGGCTCCACCGTGCGGATGCCTTCCGGAACGCCGGATTGGGGATCGTCCGTGCCCGCGTCCGGACACCCAACCAGCACCGGCTCCAGTTCCGGGTCGTCGCGAAGCGCCCGAACCGCCTCCAGCACGCGCCGGTCCCCCGACTCCGGAAATGCGATCCGCGGCCGCCGCATGACTTTCTTCACAGGCTGCTGAGCGTTACGGGATAGGATACCGACCCCCAAGCGGCGCTCGAATTCTCGAGATCCGGAACCCCGGAAGCGGGGACCTGAAAGGGTCTCGAAGCGGGCGTCAAACCGGTTTCCGCGGCAAGAGCAGACTTCGGCCCGACCACGGCCCCTGCGCGCCCGCGTGGCGGCGTCCCCAACTCCGGGGACTCGCGGAAACCCAGACATCCCGGGAGAGGGAGGACGCAAATGGAAATAACGGAACGTAGCGTAGGCGGTGTCACCGTGCTGGATCTGGACGGAAAGATCCTGCTCGGTGAAGGTGATGAGGTCCTCAGGCACACGGTGCGCAGCCTGATCGCGGGCGGAACCCGCAACCTCTTGCTGAACCTGGCGGCCGTCCCCCACGTGGACAGCGCCGGGCTCGGCGAGTTGGTCCGCTGCCACACGCGCATGGTGCAGACCGGGGGGAGCGTCAAGCTGCTCAACCTGACGGCCCGCATGCAAGACCTGCTCTCGATCACGAAGCTGGCCACCGTATTCGAGTCCTTCGAGTCGGAAGACGCCGCAATCGCGAGCTTCTGAGGGAGGCGCGGAAGGCCCTCGCGAGATTGAAGAGACGGGCGATTTTCATCGCCGTTCGTTTCTGAAGCGCGCCTGAAGGGCCTGTCCGCGGCCCGACTCTCGCTGCGCGTCGCCTCTTGGGGCGGCGCGCTCGCGGAAGGGCTCGGATTCGGGTGACGGCAAGCCTGCAACGCCAGATCGCTCTCGGGCGGGGTGCGCCCGAGATTCGTCCCGCCGGCGCCCGCCGGGGGACCCATGGCCGCCGAATCCGCCGATCCCTTCCGCGCCAAACAAGTCCTGTCCCGCGGGGTCCCGCCCCGCGGGCGGGCGCGAAGGAGAACAATGGCGATTTCCATAGCCAACGAAAAGGCCGCGAAGGGGACATCCCCGAAGGCCTCGTCCACCCCCAAACCGGATGTCGAGAAGATCATGGCCGACATCCGCCGGGTAGCCCGTGAACGGGCGGAAGAGGGAGCGAAGAGCGAACGCGAGTTCAAGGCGGACGTGAAGAAGCGGATGCTGTCCCCGCTCGGTTCGCGCGGTTTCAGCGAGGACTTCGCGGAGCGGATCCGTTCCCGCGACACGTCCCGGTGGAACGTCCGGCTCTCGCAGAAGGCGTTTCGCGGTTCCCCGTTCGGCCTCGTGCGGATGGTGCGCTGGTTCCTGACGCCGCTCACCCGCCTGCTGGTCAGCTTCCATCCCGCCGTGGAAGCGGCCGCCCGCCAGGCCGAGATCAACGAGTACCACCGGCGGCTCCTGTGGGCCACGAACCGGGACCTCGAACTGACGCGTCTCGAGGTCAACCTGATCAAGTCGGAACTCCGCCGGCTCGGCGTCCACGCCGATTTCTCGTTCAGCTCCGGAGCCGGGAGTTCCGAAGCGACGCCGCGGAGCGGCGGGTCCGGACGCGGACGGTCCGACAACCGGGGTGGCCGTTCGGACCGGGGCCGTGGCGACCGGCGGCGAAGCGACGGCGGCCGCTCGGACCGGGAGAGCGGCGGCCGCCGGGACCGGCAGGGATCCGGTCAGGGATCCCGCCAGACGGGGGGAGCGCCGGCCCGTCAGAACTCGCGGCAGGGGTCCCGCCCCGGTCGCGGCGGAGGACGCCGGAGCGGGAACGGCGGCGCCTCGGGAGACAAGTGAGGTGCGGCTGGTTTTCGTGACCCCGCGGTTCGGGGCGGGAGACGCCACCCCGCCGGAGCTGCTCGCCGCGGAGTTGGCCGGCCGGGCGCCCGGCGGCTGGCGGACCACCGTGGTCACCACGACGGCGGCGGGGGAATCGGAAGAGGCGTTCCGGGAAGGAGAGTTCCAGGACCAGGGCGTCCGGGTCGTCCGTTTCCCGGCCGGGGGGGCTTCCGAGGCGGGACCGGAGAGTCCAGCCGCCGCCGCCGAACCGACTTCGCCGGATCTGCTCCGGTACCTTCGGGATCGGTCGGATGACTACGACCTGGTCGTTTTGTTCGGCTCGTCAACGGTCTGTGCGGAAGCCGCGAAGCTGGACCCGGGACGAACGGTCCTGCTTCCCTTCGCCGACGAGGAGGCGGAAGCCTCCCGAGGTTCGGAGATCTTCCGGCACCCGGCTGCCTTCGTCTTCGGAAGCGAGGCCGAGGAGGTCCTGGTCCTGAAGCGCTACCAGGTGCACCGCCGCATGCGGGAGACCGTCGCGGGGACGCTGCTGCTGCCGCGCACCGCGGATGCGGCGGCCTTCCGGCGGCGCACCGGGTTGACCGGGCCGTACCTGCTGGCCGCCGGACCGCTGGAGCCGGGCCGCGGCATCGAGGAGCTGCTGCGCTTCTTCTCGACGTTCAGGGACCGCCATCCGGATACGGCGCTCGAGCTGGTCCTGATCGGGCCGGCGGCGCTCAAGATCCCGAAACGCCCCGACATCCGGGTCGCCAGTCCCGACAGCCCGCGCGAACGCCTCGACGCGGTGGGCGGCGCCGTGGTGGCGGTGATCCCCGAGCGCCTCGCCGCCTTCTCGACCACGGCGGCGGAGCCCTTTTCGCTGGGGGTCCCGATTCTGGTGAACGCTTCGGCGACGGAACTCGCCGCGGAGTGCCGCGCTTCGGGCGGTGGTCTCTACTACCAGAACTACGACGAGTTCGAGCTCATCCTCGAACTCGGCCTGCGGGACCCGTCCCTGTTCCCCCGGATGGGCGCGGCCGGCCGCGAGTTCCTCGAGTCCCGCCACGACTGGGACGCGGTGCTGGCTCGCTACGACCGGGCCTTCCGCAGCTTCGCCCGTCCCTCGCGGGGCGCCGCCGTCCCGGCGCCTGCCGTCGAGCCGGCTCCGCCCCTGGAGCAACCGGCCCTCCCGAGCCCCGCGGAGCCCGCCGAAACGGCGGCTCCGGACGCCGCGGGAGAGGATTCGGCGGAGACGGCGGTCCCGCCGGAGCCGGGCGAGCCGGAGCCCGCCGTCCCCGAGCCGGAAGCCGCAGCCGAATCTCCGGAAGAGGCAGCCGAGGAAGCCGTTGCCGAACGCGCTCCAGCCGAGGCGTCCGATGAAGTTCCGGAGGTGGAAGCGGCGGAAACCGGGCCGGAGCCCGAGGCCGTGGAGGAAGCGCCGGCCGCGTCCGGCGACGAGCCGGAGCCTTCCGAACCCGACGGCGCTGGTGAGGAGGAGGAAGGCGAAACCGGGGACGACTCACTCCCCAGCTTCTTCCGCGGCTCGATCCGCGACTGATCCCCTACAGCCTGGACCGCCGGCTGGGAGCGCCGGTCTTCAGACCGGCACGCGCTGCGCGATAGCGCAGCGCACGGCACGGCGCTGATCGGCCCGGTGGCGCTCCGCTCCCGGTTCATCACCGCGAACGGCGACACGACATCCGCGGGCCTGCGGCCCGCTGTGCCGCTCCGAAGAGCGGCGCTCCCAGCCGTTCCCGCCTTTCATGCCCGGCGGGGTGTGCAGGAGGACCGACCATGAGGATTTCGCGCTCGCGCGCGATGCCAGCCGGAGGCTGGCGCTCCGAAGCTACGGAACGAGGGCGCGCGCCGCCCGCCGGAGCGTCGTGATGGCGTCCCGGAAGCGCTTCTGTGCTGTTTCGATGCCCTCCGGCCGGTTCGCCCGGAGCCAGAGTTCCCGGAACCGGCGGGCGAGTTCGCTCTGCCGGTCGGCAAGCGCCGCGAGCTCTTCGGCCAGGCGGCGGTCGCCGGGCGAGCCGCTCCGTCCCGACTGACGGAAGCGGAGCGTGGCGAGGCCGCGTTCGGCTGCGAGCAGCGAAGCCTCCAGCGCGAAGCGCCACTCCGCGCCCGTGAGCCCCGGGGGCAGGCCGCGAACCTCGGTCTCGGCGGCGAGGCGGCGGAGCGCCGCGAGCGTCGCTTCCAGGGCTTCGCGCACCGGCGCCCGGGCGCTCCGCCGCAGGCGGGTCTCGAAGAACACGGTCTTGAGCGGCGAATGGTTGAAGTGCGAGAACCCGGTGTCGTGCAGCCTCCCGAGCCGGGTGGCGAACTGTCCGGAGAACCCGGACGCATCCGCCGTCACGTGTTCGGAGAACGCCGCGGCGAGTTCGCTCTCGGGCCGGCCCTCGTCCCCCCAGGCCGCTTCGGCGCCCGCCGCGATCGGGAAGAGCGAACCGCCGAACAGGTTGTAGTGGCCGCCGTCCCCCCAGTCGGTGACGATGAACCCCGAAGCCCCGAAGCGTTTCGCGGCGCGGGCGTGTCCCCGGATGTTGGGGAGGGAGGTGTCGAAGCGCGGAAACAGGCTCGTCCAGGAGGATGTGCCCGCTACGGTCAGGAAGTCGCGGCCCGCCTCCCGGAAGCGCCGCACCCGGTCGAAGTCGTGATCCGGCTCGTACCACCAGTCGGCCAGCGTGATGGAGGAATCGAGCAGGTCGAGCGCCTCGGGATGGTCGGCGATGACGTCAGCCCAGATCATGGGCCGCTTCCCGAGCTCGCGAGCCATCCCCGCGACCCGGTTCACGTGTCCCGTGAAGACCGTCGCCGGCCCTTCGCGGCCCGCCCGCTCGCTCGAAAGCCCCTTCCCGAGATCGACCGGTTCGTCGCAGTTGAGGTGGGCCCACCCCGAGGCGAAGTGGGGCAGGTATTCCTCGAGCAGGTCCCGGAGCAGCGGGTACGTTCCCGGGGCCTCCGGCGAGACGGACCACAGCCGGTCGGATTCCGCGAGATGCCGGTAGGGAGCTTTCTCCAGGATGCGGCGGAAGTGGCCGAACGTCTGGAGGCAGGGGACGAGTTCCACCCCGCACTCGCGGGCGCAGCCGTCGAGCTCCCGGATCTCCGCCGCCGCATACCCCCCCGAACCCGCGCCGATCTCGGGATGCCGCTCGAACTGGAAGGTGTGCTCGGTGTAGAGGTACAGCTCGTTGTAGCGGAGGCGGGCCAGGAGCTCGAGGAGCCAACGGACGGTCTCCGGGCGGGGCACCTTGCCGCGCGAGATGTCGAGCAGGAATCCCCGGCGGCGGAGCGCGGGGGCGTCCCGAATGTGAACCGCGGGAACCCGGCCGTCCGGGCCAGTGAGCTGAGCCAGCGTCTCGGCCCCGTAGCGGAGTCCCGCGGCGTCACCGCGTAGTCGGGCGCCTGCCGCACCGACCCGAAGCTCGAAGCTGTCCGGATCCGCATCGGCTTCGGAAAGGACGACGTTCCCGGTGGAGGTCGCCGGAGCGGCGGTGACGGCGAGATCGAGGGCGGCGCGTTCGCAGAGGCGGCCGGACAGGAATACCGCCGCCCGCCGTTCCGCGGGGGAGCCGGAATCGAGGACGAGCTGGAATCCGCGATCCAGTCGAAGGACTCCCGGCAGGCGCTCGACCCGGCGCGGCGAGGGCAACAGCCGGGCGACGGGATCGTCCGGGCGGGCCATCCACCGCACTCTACCGTTGGTATCTTTCCGGTCCGTTGAGCAACTGGGAGATCGCCGTGCGGGCCGCCTCGTGGGCGGAACCCGGCATGGTGATCGGGCTGGGGACCGGCCGGGCGGCGGCCGGCTTCGTGCGGGAACTCGGGCAACGGGTGCGGAACGGCTTGCAGGTCCGCGGGATCCCGACCTCCCGAGCCACCGAGTCGCTGGCCCGCTCGCTGGACATCCCGTTGATCGGATTCGACGAGGTGGCCGCCGTGGATCTGGCGGTGGACGGCGCCGACGAGGTGGACCCGGACCGGAACCTCATCAAGGGGCACGGCGGGGCGCTGGTTCGGGAGCGGGTGGTGGCGGCCGCGGCTTCCCGATTCGTGGTCCTGGTGGGTCCGGAGAAGCTCTCGCACCGGCTCGGCGCGAAGCGGTCCGTTCCGGTGGAGGCAATCCCCTTCGCGGTGGCCCAGGTGCAAAGGGCCCTCGAACGGATGGGCGCCGAGGCCGAGATCCGCACTGAGTCCGACGGCAATCCGTTCGTCACCGACAACCGGAACCTGCTCGTCAACGCCGCCTTCGGCGAGATCGCCGATCCCGGGGCGCTGCACCGGCAGATCCGGGACATTCCGGGGGTACTCGATTCGGGGCTCTTCGCCGGGATGGCCGACGAGGTGCTGGTCGAGGGTCAGCACGCGCTTCCGTCCTGAGGCGTGGCAGCTTCGTGAAGGGCGTCGCGATCTCGTTTAGCGAGGTCACGAAGAGCTTCGACGAGAAGCTCGTTCTGGATCGGGTGTCGCTCGACGTGTCGCCCGGCGAGGTTCTGGTCCTGCTCGGCCGGAGCGGCTGCGGCAAGACGACCCTCCTCCGGCTCGTCAACCGGCTCGTGGATGCCGATGCCGGCGAGGTGTACGTCGGCGGGCGCGAAGTCGCCGACTGGGACCCGGTCGAACTCCGGCGCGGCATCGGGTACGCCATCCAGGGGGTGGGGCTGCTGCCCCACCTCAGCGTGGGCGACAACGTCTCGCTCGTGCCCCGGCTGCTCGGCTGGGACCCGGAGCGCCGCCGGGAGCGCGCCGCGGAGATGCTGCGTCTCGTCGGCCTCGATCCCGGGGAGCACGGCGGCCGCCGTCCGGACCAGCTCTCGGGCGGACAGCGCCAGCGTGTCGGAGTGGCGCGCGCCCTGGCGGCCGATCCGCAGGCGCTGCTCATGGACGAGCCCTTCGGCGCCGTGGACCCGATCGGGCGCCGCGGCCTGCAGGAGGAGTTCCGGTCGCTGTCCCGGGAACTCGGCAAGACGGTGCTCTTCGTGACCCACGACGTGACGGAGGCCTTCCGGCTGGCCGACCGGATCGCGGTGGTGGCCGACGGCGGCATCCGCCAGGTCGGGACTCCGCGCGAGATTCGCGGCGCTCCTGCCGACGAATTGGTGAGCAGCCTCATCGAGGGCGCCGCATGAGCTTCCTCGAGTTCCTCGCGGGCCGCTGGCCCGAGATCCTCACCCTCACCCTCGAACACGTGGTCCTGGTGGTGATCTCCACGGTGGCCGGAGTGTTGATCGCGGTGCCCCTCGGGCTCGCGATCACCCGCATCCCCGCGCTCGGCCGCCCGGTGCTCGGCTTCGCGGGGGTCATCCAGACCGTGCCCTCGCTCGCGCTGTTCGGGCTTCTCATTCCGCTGCCGTTCATCGGCGGCATCGGGAGCCGGACCGCGATCATCGCGCTCGTCCTCTACGCGCTGCTGCCCATCCTCCGGAACACGGTGACCGGGGTGCGCCAGGTGGATCCGGCGATCCTCGACGCCGCGAACGGGATGGGCATGACCGACTGGCAGCGGCTCACGCTCGTCGAGGTCCCGCTCGCGCTACCGTCCATCTTCTCGGGGATCCGCATCGCGACGGTGGTCGGGGTGGGTCTCGTGACGATCGCCGCCGCGGTCGGCGCCGGCGGCCTCGGATCGCTGATCTTCCGGGGCCTCGCGATGCTCGATTCCCGGCTCCTCTTCGCTGGGGCGATCCCCTCGGCGATCCTCGCGTTGCTCGCGGACGGCGGGCTCGCGATGCTCGAGGCGCGGCTCGTGGCGTCCCGCGGGGCGCCCGCGTCATGAAACAGGCCATGCGCCGCCGCCGGTTTCTCGCGGGCGCCCTGGGCGCGCCGGCGGCGCTCCTGACCTCCGGGCCGGGCGGCGCGGGGTGCGGCCCCGGCGGTCCGTCGGCGGTCCTCGGCGCGAAGACCTATTCGGAACAGATCATCCTCGGCGAACTGCTGGCGCGGCTGCTGCGCGCTTCGGGCCTGGCCGTGACCGAGCGGTTCCAGATGCAGACGTTCGTGCTCCACACGGCGATCGTGAACGGCGATCTCGACTGCTACATCGAATACACCGGGACGTCCTACTCGGCGATCATGCACGAGACGTTTGTGGCCGGGCAGACCGCGGAAGCGATCTACGAGCGGGTGAAGGAGCTCTACCGGGAGCGCTTCGACCTGCGGCTCGGTCCGCCGATCGGCTTCGCGAACGACTACGTCATCGCCGTCCCGCGGGACTTCGCGGCGGAGCGGGGCCTCGCGACGATCTCCGACCTGGCCCGGATCTCCGACTACCGCTTCGTCGCCGGCTACCCGTTCTACGAACGCGCGGACGGGCTCCGCGGCATGATGGACCACTACGGATTCACCGAAATGCCGGAGTCCATCGAGGTCGAGGTGGACATGGTCTTCCAGGTCATGGAGGCCGGTCGGGCCGACGTGGCGGTGGGGAACTCCACCGACGGACGGCTCGCCAAGCTGGACCTGCTCGTGCTGGAGGACGATCTCGGCTGGTTCCCTCCCTACGAGTCGGCGCTCCTCTGCCGGCCCGACGCCCACCCCGCGGTGGCGGAACTCGCGGAGCGCCTCGGCGGCGCGATCAGTACCGAGACCATGCGGGCGCTCAACCGCCGGGTGGACGTCGACGGCGAACAGCCGGCCGACGTCGCGGCAGAGTTCTTCGCGACACTGACCGGCTGACGGCTTGGAACGCCGGTCTCCAGACCGGCACGCGAGGCGCTCCGCGCCGCGCACGTCGCAGCCCCACCCACCCTCACGGCGTGTTCGGCCGGGAACGCCGGCCTTCAGGCCGGCACCGCCCGCCGGAGGCGGGCGGAACGCACGGCGGTCACTGCTCTGGCGGCGCGCACACGGACTCCGCCAAGGCTCTCAGCGTGAGAAACCCGGGCTAGCCCGGCCCGGCGCGCTCCCGCCGCAGGCGGCGCCGTCCCTCCAGCACCAGCAGCGACAGCCCGATCCCGACGATCCCGACGGCGATGAGCGCGCTTCGCAGGACGATGCGCGTGGTGGCGGCGAAGACGCTGGTCCCGTCCGTCCGGACCCGGACTTCGAGTCCCTTGCCGAGGAACCGGTCGAGCGGGCGGCCCCAGGAGAGCACGTTGCCGCGCTGGAGGGGACCGTCGCTGTTGTGCTCCACGATCCTGCCTTCGGTGCGCACGCGGATTTCGACATTCGCTCCGGGCGGCGGTGAAGCGGCCGGCTGTGGCGCGATGGTCATCGCGAGATCGAAGCCGCCGTCGCCGGTCCGCCGGAAACTGCACTCGCGGTTCAGGAATGGCGCGTCGCAGAGCGCGGCGACCGAGTCGAACGTCACCACCGCCTCGATCCGGCCGCCGCGCGTCGAACGGGTCTCGGTGACGGTCAGCCCGGGCACGGAGAGCCCCGCGCGCAGCCGGGCGGCCGCGTTCGCCGGTTCGTCGCCCGGCGCCAGGTGGGACGCCATCAGGAGCACCGACCGGCCCGAGCCGTCGAGTGCGAGCCGGTGGTGCTCTTCCCACGCCGCCGGCGCGCACCCGAGCCCCGCTCCCAGGATCAGCGCGGCCCCGGTCCACCCGTAGAATCCGGGCGACTTTCTTCGATGGCCGAAGCGACCCTGCTGCTGGTGGACGGCAACAACCTGCTGTTCCGCTCGTTCTTCGCGATGCCGCGGCTCACCCGGTCGGACGGCCTGCCGAACGGCGCCCTCCACGGCTTCGTCGCCACCCTCCGGAAGATCCTGCGCGAGGAGACGCCCGAGTACGCCGCGGTGGCCTTCGACGCGCCCGGGCCGACGTTCCGTCACGAGGCGTACCCGGACTACAAGGCCAACCGGCCCGAAATGCCCCCCGAGCTGGCGCGGCAGGTTCCGTTCACGCGGGATCTCACGCGGGTGCTGGGAGTGACGGTGGTCGAGGTCGCCGGGGTGGAAGCGGACGATGTGATCGGAACCCTGGCCCGCGCCGGGAGCGGCAGAGGGTACCGGGTGCTGGTCGTTTCGGGCGACAAGGACCTGCTGCAGTTGGTGGACGACCGGGTCCACGTCGTGCCTCCCGCGGACACCACCAGCCGGCTCGATGCGGCGGGGGTCGAGGCGAAGCTGAAGGTCCCGCCGGATCGGGTGCCCGACTACCTGGGTCTCGTCGGGGACTCCGTGGACAACATCCCGGGCGTTCCGGGGGTCGGCGCGAAGACGGCGGCGTCCCTGATCGCGTCGTTCGGCGGGATCGAGGAGATCCTCGCCCGCGCCGGAGAGATCCCGCGCAAGCGGACGGCGGCGCTCCTCGCGGAGCACGCCGCCTCGGCGCGCATCTCGCGGGAACTTGCGCTGCTCCGCCTCGACGTGCCGGTTCCGGGGGCGGGCGAGCGGCTGGAAGGGCTGCGGTACCAGGGGCCGCGGGTCGAGGACGCCCGCAAGCTGCTCGAGGAACTGGAGCTCCGCACCCACGCCCGCGACCTCGCCCCGGCGGCGCCTCCCCCGGCGCGGCTCCCCCGGGTCAGCACTGCCGCCGGACTCGGCGACGTGCGGCGGACGCTGGAGGCGGCCGGAGAACGCGGACGGATCGCGGTGCACGCGGCCTTCGGGCCATCCCGCGACCGGAGCCCGGCGCCGCTGGTCGGGCTGGGCCTCGCGGCTTCCGACGAATCCGGACTGCTCGTCGCGGTCGGCTCCCGCGTCCGGGAAGACGAACTCGCCGAGGTGTTGCGTCCGGCGCTCTCGAATGGCGTCGCCGTGGTGGGGCACGAGGTGCAGCCGTTCGTGCGGTGGACGATCGAGCAGGGGGGAGACCCGCCGCGCGTCGCCCACGACTCGCAGGTGGCGGCGTGGCTGCTGAACACCACCCGCCGCGCACAGGGGTTCGGCGACGTGCTGCGCGATTACGTAGGTCTCTCGCTGCCGGAGGCGAAGCCCGCGCCCGCCAGCCTGTTCGGCGACGCGGCGCCGGACGAACGATGGGCCATCGCCGCCGCCTGGCAGCATCGGCTCGCGGAGAAGCTGGACGGCCTCCTGGACGCCGAGGGCCTGTCGCGCGTCTTCCGGGAGATCGAGATGCCGCTGCTGCCGGTGCTGGCGCGCATCGAGACCCGCGGCATCCGCCTCGACGGGGACACGCTCCGGGAGTTCGGAAACGAGCTCCGCGAGCGGCTCGCGGGGCTGACGGAGCGGATCTACGAACTGGCCGGGACCCGCTTCGACATCCAGAGCCCCAAGCAGCTCGGGGAGATCCTCTTCGACAAGCTGCAACTCCCCCAAACCGCGAAGACGCAGAAGCTGAAGCGCGCCTCCACCCGCGCCGGGGTGCTCGAAGAGCTCGCGGACCAGCACGAGGTTCCCCGCCTCGTCCTCGAGTACCGCGAGATCGCCAAGCTGAAGAGCACCTACGTGGATCCGCTGCCCGACCTCGTGTCGCCGGCGACCGGCAGGCTCCACACGCGCCTGCACCAGGCGGTGGCGGCCACGGGGCGGCTCTCGAGTTCGGACCCGAACCTCCAGAACATTCCGGTCCGCTCCGACCTCGGACGCCGGGTGCGACAAGCGTTCATCGCCCCTCCGGGCCGGCGGCTGCTGTCGGCGGACTACTCCCAGATCGAGCTCCGCATCCTCGCCCACCTAAGCGGCGATCCGGTGCTCACCGAGGCGTTCCGCTCCGGCGAGGACATCCACGCCCGCACCGCGACGGAGGTCTTCGGCGGCTTCGGCCTCAGCCCGGCGGAGGCGCGCCGGCGGGCCAAGGTGGTGAACTTCTCGGTCATCTACGGCAAGACCGCCTTCACCCTCGCGAAGGAGATCGGCGTCTCCACCGGGCAGGCGAAATCGTTCATCGACGCGTACTTCGACCGCTACGCCCGGGTCCGGGACCTGATCGAGTCCATCCGGGAAGAGGCCCGCGACACCGGCCGGGTCACGACCCTCTTCGGCCGCCAGCGGCACATCCCCGAGATCCGCACCCAGCAGCGCGCCCGCCGCGAGGCCGCCGAGCGCATGGCGGTGAACGCCCCGATCCAGGGCGCCGCCGCCGACCTGATCAAGATCGCCATGCTCCGGGTCGAACGGGCGCTCGAAGCCACCTCGGGGCGGCTCCTCCTCCAGGTCCACGACGAACTGCTCATCGAGGTGGGGGCGGGCGAGGCGGAAGCGGTCGGCGAACTCGTCCGCCGCGAAATGGAGTCCGTCGCCGAGTTGCGGGTCCCCCTCGTCGCCGACATCACCATCGCGGCCTCCTGGGAACACTGAGGGTGCGTCGAGGCCCCACTCGGCTGCCGGATGGCGTATCCGGGCCGATTTCAGCCGCCGCTGCCCAAACGGCCGATTTCAGCGTTACTCTCCGTTTCCCTTTCGACTTCGAATGATCCGAAGAATCCAGGCCCTCAACTATCGCTGTCTGAGGTACATCGACCTGGAACTGGACCGATTCCATGTAGCGGTCGGCCCGAACGCGAGCGGAAAGAGCACGTTGTTTGATGTTGTCGCTTTCTTGGGCGACATGGTCCGGGGCGGGGTGGACTTTGCGGTCGCGGAGCGAACGCGCAATTTTCAGGACTTGGTTTGGGGGCGTCCCAAGGACAATCTGCGCTTTGAGTTGGCGGTCGAGTTTGAGGTCCCGGAGGACATTCGGGAGCGCCTTCCACAGGATCGGGGCTTCCGCCTTTTCCGCTATGAGGTGGCGGTCGAGGAACGAGACAACGAGGTCCGCATTCATTCGGAGCGGGGGCTCCTTATCCGTGAATCGCAGGGCCTTCAGCCGCAACAACGGACGCTGTTCCCCCTACCGCCTCCGGTTCGGAGCGGGATTCTCACGGGAGGCGGGAGGCCAGGTCTGAGAACCGTGCTCAGCAAGTCGCCCCAAAAGCGCGACAACTTCAACATCGAGGTATCTCCAGAGTCCGGTAAAGGGTGGGCGGTCAGCGTTTCCTTCGGTCCCCACCGATCGGCACTCGGGAACCTGCCGGAGTCCCCCGAGAAGTTTCCAGCAGCGACCCACGTGAAGAGGACCCTTACCGAGGGTGTGAAGTCGCTTTTCCTTGACGCTGATCGCATGCGGGAAGCAAGTCCTCCCAGCCTGCGGCGAAACGGCTTCGCGCCGGACGGGTCGAACCTTCCGTGGACCGTGAGGGCGCTCAAGGAGCAACACCCTGCCGACTACTCGCAGTGGATCGACCACGTCCGCACCGCACTTCAGGATCTGCACGAAGTGTCCGTGGTAGAGAGGGCCGAAGACCGGCACACCTATCTCACACTGCGTTACCAGCCTGTGGTGAAAGTGGCGTTCACGGCGGATTCCGTCGGGAATGAGCGTCGAGCTTCTGCTCGTGGAGACACGGCCAGGACGGGGGTTCGGTCAAGAGAACGAGGATCGCGGTCGGACAACGGCGCCAGAGGTGCACGATGCGCCACAGGGAGGCCCGTCCGGGCGACAAGTGGCGCTGCATGGCCTCCATGTTCCGGTTCTGGAGGCCCTTTGGTTTCCCGATCCCGGTCAGGCGCCGCATGAGCAGCGACAGATTGAAGCCAGCGGTGTGGATCAGCAGACGTTTTCGAATGTTCCCACTGCCCCGCAACCACACCCGGCGCATCCCGCCGGTCTCGTAGCAGTGCGCGAAGGAACGCTCCGTCAGTTCGTGGCGCCGTCTTCGCAGCCGGGTGCCGCGATTTCCACGAACCCGCCGACGGTTGCCGTATGTCGCGCGACGCAGGGACTCTCGACCCCGCCAGCGACGACGCCCGCGCTTCGGCTCCGCGATGTACGAACGGTAACCACGCTCCCGCGTCTGCTCGATCACCGCATCGCTGTGATACCCCTTGTCACACACCAAGGACCGGGGCTTCCCCTCCTTCCGGCAAGCCGTTGGCTTCCCCGGCGTTTCAGCCTCCGCCGCCCCGGCCCCCACATGCTTCTCCGCTTCGTCCAGGGTCTGCGGCAGGGTCTTGGTGTCCCCGCGGTCCCCGGGTTGGACCGTCACCGCCGCGATCGCGCCACTCGCCAGGTCCACGGCGTGCTCCGCCTTGTACCCCATCCGCGTCCGGCCATCCTTCAGCCGACTGATGCGGGCCTCGGGGTCCACCGGATGCGCCCAGTCGCCGTTCGACAACCGCTTCTTCCGCGTCCGGTCGTAGCGCGCCAACTCCTCCAACGTCGGAGCCTCGATCCCCGACTCCTCCATCAACCTCCTCACATACTCCCGGTAGCCCTCCCCGCTGTCCCGTCGCACGATCTTCCGCATCGAGGCGTTCGCCATCAGCGTCGTCGTATCCACCCCCAGCGCATCCCCCCGCAGAAGCCCCGCTCGCTTCACCCGCTCCACAACCCAGCCGAACACCTCCGCGTGCGTCTCCTCACTCACCCGACGGCGCGTCCGCGAAATCGTCGAATGATCCGGCCCGCTGTCCGCCGGCCCGTAACCCAGGAACCGCAACAGGCTGCGGGAGTCGTTCACCCGCCACGCGATCAATCGCTCCGAGTCCAGACCCTCGAAATACCCGATCAGAAGGCAGCGGAAATACCGCCCAGGCGCAAGCCCAGGACGACCGTCCGGCGCGTAGTGACGCTCACACCGCTCCTCCACATACTCGTCAAAGCGATCCCCCCCGAGAACCTTATTCAGACGCTCGTAAAACGGATCCCCCTTGCTCCGAGGCAGCGCCCCGGTCGCAATCCACAACCCTTGCCGCCGCGTCCCGCGACGTCCCATAGCCATGCGAAAATTCTACGAAGCCCCGCCAGCGCACTCAATCCCGCCCAGCGGAGTTTCACCACAGGCTGTTACGACACGGGGGTGACCGTTCCCTCTTGGGTGGCGTCGGACGGAACGATGCGGTTCCTGGCATTGACCCTGCTCGGATACTTGCCTTCGTCCGGCATCTATCTGATCGAAGAACCGGAGAATGGATTGCATCCGTTCGCCCTTGATCCGGTGTATGACGCGTTGTCGTCGGCGAGTGATTCGCAGGTCCTTTCCGCGACGCACTCACCGGCATTTCTCAAGCTTGCCGATCCGGAGGAGGCTCTCTGCTTTGCCAAGAACACGGAGGGCGCTACAGACATTGTCCGCGGTGATCGTCACCCCCACCTCCGCGATTGGCAGGGTAAGGCGGACATGCAACTTCTCTTCGCTACGGGTGTGATTGGCTGATGGAGGGAGCCGACGTCAGCGACTTGGTGGTCCTCGTCCCTGACGCGGACATTGAGCAAGCGATTCGGGGTCTCCTGTCCAGGTCCGACGGACTCGGGCTACGCACGATCCACTCGACTGTCACCCGTCATCCCGACCGGGACCCTGGCTGCCGCGCCCGGGCGGCGGAGTTTCTGCGTCCTTTCTTGAGGCGATTCCATTACGCGCTCGTTGTGTTCGACCGCGAAGGATCTGGCTCACCCGCTTCCCGAAGCGAAATCCAGACACTCGTGGAAGATCGCCTGTTCAGCAACGGATGGAAGGATCGCGCCAAGGCAATTGTGATTGAACCCGAACTAGACGGAAGTTTCGGGCCTGATTTCGTGTAAGGCCCGTATTTTGAGTGAGTTGTGGGATTTGGGTGTTGTCGTGTAGTGGCTACATTCGGTGTGAGACGTGGAGTAGATCGAGGGAACGTTGCTGGACGGGGGTGGGGTTGGCGTAGAGGGTGAAGGTGGTTTCGGCGTCGTTGAGTTGCATGGTGTTTCGGGTGAGGGTGCCGAGATCGGCGAGGAGGGACCGGAAGGATTGGACGGGGAGGCCGTCGTGAGTGCGCTTGGTGGCGGCCTTCTTCTGGGCGGCGGGCGAGCGCTGGGCGGGCTGGACGACGGAGTCCCGGAGTGATTCGGCGGCTTCGGGGTGGTGGTCGTCGAAGAGGAGGGTTGCGAGGTCGTTTCGCATGTGCCACTCGACGTAGTAGGCGAGCATGCAGAGGAAGACGTGGGCGCGGACGCGGTCGGAGCGTCGGTGGTGGATCGGTCTGACCTTGAGGTCGACGGATTTGAGGGAGCGGAAGGCGCGCTCGACGCGGGAGAGGTTCTTGTAGGCGCGGACGGTTTGGGGGGCGTCGAGGCGCTCGGGCTCGACGTTGGAGCGGATGACGTAGAGGCCGTCGAGTTGTTCTTCGGTGGCGATCTGTTCGCAGAGCCGTTCGAAGGAGAAGGAGTCGTCGGTGATGTCGGTCTGGAAGTGCTTGGCGACCTTGTAGCGGTCGATGACCTTGCCGACGCGGACGCCGATGTGATCCTTTCCGCGGAGGGGGCGCCGTTCGCGTTGGGTGGCCGCCTGGATGGGTTCGAGAAGAGCTTCGGTGGCGCCGAGGAGTTCGTTGCGCTTACGGCGGCGCTCGGCGGCGAGGCGGGGGTTGCGGCAGACGATGAGGCGCTCGCCGGGGAAGTCGTCGGAGGTGACCTCGGCGAGATCCCGTTGGTCGAAGAGGGAGGGGTTCACGGTCCCGTCGGCGAGGAGTTTCTTGATGGTGGGGGCGCGGAGGGCGGTGATCCAGCGCAGCCCCTCGACACCGGCGAGGTCCTCGCGGATGCGGGCGGAGGTGAGCATGCCGCGATCGCCGACCAGGACGACGCGGGCGAGGCCGAAGCGGGTGCGGAGCTTTTGCACCTGGGAGGCGACGGTCCTGGGGTCGCTGGTCGAGCCCTCGAAGACCTCGACGGCGATGGGGCAGCCCTCGGGGGAGCAGAGCAGTCCGAAGACGATCTGGAGCTTGTTCTTCTTTCCGTCGCGGGAGTAGCCGCGCTGTGCGAGGGGGCAGTGGGTTCCTTCCACGTAGGTGGAGGTGAGGTCGTAGAGGACGAGGGTGTTGTCTTCGAGGTGCCGGCGGGCGAGACGCTGTTCGATGCCGGGCTGGCGTCGGAGGAGCCAGTCCATGGCGTCGTAGAGCTCGTGCTGGTCGACGTCGCCGAGTTGGAGCATTTCTCCGAGGGAGGAGACGGCGGTTTGTGGGTTGAGGGCGCGTGCGGTGGCGAGCTTGGAGCGGGGGTCGATGACGCGGGCGACGATGAGGGCGACGGCGAGATCGCGGAGCCGGCTGGGGGCGCGGGCGATGAGGGAGTGGAGTCCGAGGCGTCGGAGGGATCCGAGGGTGGCGGCGACGTGTCCGTGGGGGAGGCTGCGCTGGCAGTCGAAGGCGTCGTCGGGTGCGACGAGGGTTTCGCCCTTGAGTCCTCTGCGGATGAGAGTGATGACCGGATCGGGCAGGTGGGAGAGGTTGCCGAGGGTCTGGTGTTTGACCTTCCCGTTTTCGCGGAAGGTTCGGCGCAGGAGGTGGGATCGGTAGGTCTTGCCCTTGTAGTGTCGTTGTGTTGTGGCTACGTGGACGGCGTATTTTCGCGGCGGCATACCTCGTAGCATTAGGGACACGGCGACTCATGTCAAGTCATATTAGTGGCTGCATATTACATCCCGAAACACCCCTAACTCCATGACACTCGGTCGCTTGGCCCGATTCAGGGCCCGAAACTTCCGACTAGAAGCTTGGCTCTGGAATGGCTCCGCGGATGTTGCGGAAGAACTGGGATGGGGACGCGACTACTTGGGGCTTCGCCGATACCTGCTGTCGAAGGACCTCTGGTCAGCAGCAACCCCCAAGCCGCCCGATCCGAAACGGGCCGTTCACGAAGCTTTGCGCGCGGCCCGCGTGCGTCGGCGGGCGCGGCGATCTCCTGCCAAGTTCCGGCGAATCGCCAACAGGATCACGCCGACAGTGCTTGGCAGTTGTCAGGATCCGGCCTTCGGCGAACTGGTCCAGACGATGAGGGATTGGTTCCCTGCAATGCCTCGGTGATCCCCGGGGACTACGTAGAGCGGCTGGCGAACGCCACCACGAGTCGCCTCGCCGACTACGCATCATAAGCGGGATACATCCCCCGGATGACGCCTAGGATGTCCGGCGCCTCCCGCAGGATGTCCGTTTCGATGAACGCGACGAAGTCCGGCGGGATTCCGTGGAGGGCTTCCGCGACCGGGCCGGCGATGGCGGCCAGGGTGTCGGCGTCGCCGCCCAGGGAAACCGCGTTCCGTATCGCCGTTTCGAAGTCCGGCGCCTCGAGGGCGCACCCCAGCGCCTCGGGCACCGTGCGCTGGCAGGTCTCGTTGTACTCGTAGGTCTCGCGGATAGCGGCGACGCTTCGGGAGAGGTCGTAGCCGTAGGTCGCCGAAATCGCCTCCCGCACCGCCGCCGGAGACGCTCCCCGGAATGCCAGCCAGACGGCGTGGGTGGCCGCCCGCGCACCCTTCATCCCCTCCGGGTGGTCGTGGGTGATCTCCGTGACCCGGTCGGCGGCGGCGAGGGCGTCCGCCAGCGCGCGGTTCCGGTTCAGGAAGGCGGCGGGCGAGACCCGCATCGCCGCTCCGTTGCCATAGCTGCCGTACGGCGCCGGCGTCTCTTCCTGAATCCAGCAGCGGAAGCGGCCGCCCCAACGGCAATCCGGGTAGCGGCGGCACCACGCCTGCATCGTGGCCGCCGGGTCGTGCTCGTGCTGCAGGATGTCGGCGACGGCGGCGGTGCAGACGGTGTCGTCGGTGAAGTGGCAGCCGGGGCCGAAGAACGCGAACCGGGTGGAACGCTGGTTCCCGAACTCGAAGCGGGAGCCGACGTAGTCGCCGATGACGGCGCCGTACATCGCCGAGCGTCAGCCCTTCAGGTAGATCCGGTCGGGGTCGAGTTCTTCCCGGAGCAGGCGGAGCATCGCTTCGTCGGGCACGTGGGTGGTTCCGAGCGGCGTGGTCACCCTGAGATCCCAGCCGGTCGCCTCCCGCACCTGCTCCAGCGTGACGCCGGGGTGGACCGATTCGAGCGTCATCTCCCGGGTCTCGGCGTCGAAGCCGTAGACGCCGAGATCGGTGATCACCCGGGACGGCCCGCCGCCCGGTGCGCCCATCGCCGCGCGGCTCGCCCCGCCTTCGGCCCACCCGACCGTGGTGCGGAAGTCCAGCCGCTCCACGAACTTCCTCCGGTCCTGCCGCGCGATGACCACCGTCCGGCGCGCGTTCAGGGCGATGTCGGGAGCGCCCCCGGCGCCGGGAAGCCGCACCCGGGGACGGTCGTAGTCGCGCCCCACGACGGTCGTGTTGAGGTTTCCGTAACGATCAATCTGGGCGGCGCCGAGGAATCCGAGATCGGTCCGCCCCCCTTGCAGGAAGTAGAGGAACGTCTCGGCCATCGGGAGGACCTGCGCCGCCCCGCTCACGAGGCACGGGTCGCCGATGGAGATCGGGAGCCGGACGGGGCGGGCCCCGAAGACGCCGGACTCGTAGATGAGGTGACAGCGGGGCGCGTGGAGCCGGAGCGCGAGCTGCACCGCGAGGTTGGGAAGGCCGACGCCGACGAACACGGAGTCCCCGTCCCGCACCTCGCGGCAGGCGGCGAACACCATGAGTTCCGCCCGCGTCGGGGCACCTGCTTCTCTCGTCACCGGTAGTCCCCGTAGTCCACCGGACCGGCGAGGCGTTGCCCGGGACGGAGGCGGCGGAGGGTGTCCTCGCCGAGCCGCTCGCGGTAGGCCGCCCGATCCGGGATGCCGTGGACCCATTCGTCCAGGTATCGCTCGAGTTCCCCCGAGTCCCGGGTGATCCGGTCCCAGGCCACGTAGGCGGCGTTGTCGCGGTCGTAGTAGCCCTGGGCGAAGCTCGGGTGCGCACTCCAGGGCTCCTCGACGACCGCGTCCACCACCACCGACGGAATCGCGGTGCGGTTCGGGTCGGCGCGCACCACCTCCTCCGGCACGACCTCCTCCACCACCACGATCACCCGGCGGGAGGCGAAGGCCGCCTCGCGCTGGGCGCCGACGAGACCCCAAATCTGGGTGTTGCCCTCGGCGTCGGCGCGCTGCGCGTTCAGGATGGCGACGTCGGGATGGAGCGCCGAGACGGCGTCCAGGGTCTCGCCGGTGAAGGGGCAGGTGACCTGCTTCAGGTTCGGATTGACCGCCGGGAGGTCGGTCCCCCGGTAGCCGCGCAGCGGGAAGAAGGGCAGTCCCGACGCGGCGGCCTGGTACCGGCAGAGCAGGCCGAAGTGGGAGTACTCCTCGATCCCGAGCGGCACCGGGTAG
>CAUVXU020000001.1:0-5247 GCA_963555995.3 Vicinamibacteria bacterium
CGACCGTCTCCATCTCGCTGATCGAGAAGCCCGATATCGCGGACTTGAGCGTCCGGTACGGGATCCGCGCGCCCATGTCGACGACCCCGCCCTCCTTGACGACGCCGAACCCCTCGCCGCCGTTGCGGCGGTAGCTGATGAGTTTCATGTCCGCGCCCTCCCCGGCACGTCAGCCCGCGCCGCCGCCGGCCAGTTGCCGGGCGCGGCCGAGAAGGGCGCGCAACCGGCGCGGAGCGATCCCCGCCCCCTCCAGCCGCGAACGGTCTCCGCCAGATAGGCGATGTTGGTGCCGCGCTCGCCGGCCGAGGCCGCGATGCGCCGCGCCGTCTCCTCGAAGGTCAGCCCGCCGGCGAATATGCGGTCCCCGTGATTGGTCACCAGAGTATAGCCGGGCGCCTGCCGGTCCTCCATATGGAGCGTCAGCCGCCGGCAGAGATAGATCGGATCGTCGTCCATCTCGCGGGCCTCGATCGCCCATATCGCCGCGTCGCGTTCGGCGGCCGCGATGCGGAGCGCGAGGCCGGCGCAGGACCTATCAACATCACACACTTGACTCCGAGGTGATTCTGTGCGATTGGCTGGTGCATGCAGATTGGCATGCGTCATATTGCGGCGGAGACCGTAGAGTGGTTCAAGGCGGCCTGCAAGGGTGGGGAGCTGTCGCGAACCGCGCTGGCCGATGAGTTCTGCCGCATGGAGGGCTGGTCGGGCGCGGGCTTGCGCGGGTGCGGCGCCTCGGCGCGGAAGCTGCTGCCCCGTCTGGCCGCGGAGCTGGGCGTTCGCCTTCCGGAGGCGGCGGAGATGGATCTCGATCCACACGCGCGGCCGGCCCCGGACTTTGCCGACGTTTCGGTGGAGTGCTCGCTCCGCGAGTTCGGTGCTGTGTCGCTTGACCTGGTGAGGGGAGGGGAGGAGCGCCGGCGCTGGGAGGCGATGATCGAGACCTGGCATCCGCAGGGCTGGCCCCGCCCGCCGGGCGGGCAGGTCCGATACTGGATCCGTTCGGAGCGGCACGGGATTGTGGGTGGGATCGGCTTCACCGCGGCCGGGATCCAGCTTCGGCCGCGTGACGCGGTCATCGGCTGGTCGGCCGACGCCCGGGTGGCCAACATCGGCCGGGTTGTCTGCAACCACCGCTTCTTGCTGCTTCCCGGTGTTCGGGTGAAAGGGCTTGCGTCCCGGGTTCTGCGTCTTGCGACGGGCCGCGTTGCCGAGGACTGGTTGGCTGAATACGGGGTGCGCCCGGTTCTGGCGCAGAGCTTCACCGGGCCCGGGCAGTCCGGACTGAGCTACCGGGCCGCCGGGTGGAAGTGCTGCCCGGAGCTGAGTTCGGGGCGCCGTTCGAAGGTGCGGCGCGCGGTCTGGATGCGGCCGCTGTCGGAGGGCTGGCAAGAGGTTCTGTGCCGGGCGCCGGAACGGGTTCTCGGCTGGTCCGGTTCGATGTATTGTGAGGGTGACTGGGCTGCGCGGGAATACGGGCGGAGCACGCACCCCGACGGTCGGATCCGGGACCGTATTGCGCAGATGGGGGCGGCGTGGATCCGCCGTTCTGGCGAGCCTCTGCCGGCGATTTTCCCGGGCCGCGCCGAGCAGACGGCGGCGTACCGGTTGCTGTCCAACGACGCGGTGACGATGGACCACATTCTGGCTTCGCATTTCGAGCAGACGGTGGAGCGGTGCCGCGCCGAACGCGTTGTGCTGGCGGTTCAGGACACGACGACGCTGAATTACGAGGGCCTTTCAAACACTTCCGGGCTCGACGAGCTTGGCGGGGGCGGCTCGGGCAACGCCGGCATTCTGGGCCATTTCGGGGTGGCGGTGAACGCGGCCGGGCGGCCTCTGGGCATGTATTCGGTCGACGCGGACTTCCGCCAGGCGGAGGACAAGGACAGCGCGCGCTGGGTGGACGGGCTGGATCGGGCGCAAGAGCTCGCGCGCGCCTGCCCGGACAGCCGGGTGGTGACGGTCTGCGACCGCGAGGGCGACTTCTGGGAGCTGATCTCCCATGCCCAACGGAGCGAGGCGGCGCTGCTGGTCCGGGCCAGCAAGGGGCCGCAGCGGCGGGTGGCGCTGGCCTCGGGCGAACAGGCGGAGCTGTGGGACCACGTGCTCGAGACCGAACCGGTGGGCGGGCGCAAGATCGAGGTTCCCGCCTGCGGCGGGCCGAACCGCCGGCCCGGCCGCATGGCGAAGCTGACGCTGCGCGCCACGCCGGTGGAGCTGCTCCCCCCGAAGGACCGGGAGGACGAACCGCCGATCCGCATGATCGCCGTCTCGGCGCTCGAGGAGAACCCGCCCCGTCGCCCGGCGAAGAAGAAAAAGAACAGCCAGCCGCTCCACTGGATGCTGCTGACCACCGAGGGCCAGGCCGACCTCGACACCGCCTGCACGGCGCTGCACCGGTACGAATTGCGCTGGCGCATAGAGCGATTTTTCCACGCGCTGAAGGTTGGCACCCGCATCGAGGACCGCCGCCTCGACGACGCCGATGACCTGCGCAAGTGCCTCGCCTTCGACTCGATCACCGCGTTCCGGGTCTGGGACCTTTCCCTGCTGGCCCGCGAGAGGCCGGACGACCCGGCCAGCCGACATGTCGCCCGCGACGACATCGAGGCGCTCTGCATCCTCGCCTCCCACCACGGCTTCAAAGTGCCCCGGGGGCCCCCGGACATGACCATCGCGGACTTCGTCGTGCTGACCGGCGGACTCGCCGGCTTCCATCCCTCGAAACGCCAGCCGCTGCCTGGCACCCAGAAACTCTGGGAAGGCGTCAGGTTCCTCTCTCAATCCGTCATCGCCATCCAGGCCATGCGGGCTTGGGATGCAAAAAGCGAAAAGGAGAAAAGCCCCGACTCAAGAGTGATACATTGATAGGCGCAGGACCCGCCGCGCCTGAGGCCGAGCGTGAGGCCCGGCCGTTCCGGGGTGCCCCGGTAGGTTTCCGAACTGACGCAGAAGGCGCGGTGCCAGCCGAATATCCGCGCCGCCCGCGCCTCGGCGGGGCGGAACGGAGGGTCCCACATCAGCGAGCCGTAGGCGAAGAACCAGAAACCGCCGGGCCCCGAGATGTCGAGCCGCCGGCGCGGCGGGGCGGTCATCTCGCCCGCACCGCGAGCGCGACGCCGGTCATCGCCAGCGCCATGCCCGCCAGGATCTTCCACGAAAGCACCTCGCCGAACACGGCCCATCCCATGACCGCCGTCGTCGGGGGGCTCAGATAGATGAGGCTGGTGACCCGGGCCGCAGCGCCGCGCTGCACCAGCCAGTAATAGAGCGCGATCCCGAAGACCGACAGGCCGATGGCCGACCACAGGACGGCGAAGACGAACGCGCCGGTCCAGTCGATTCGCATGGTCTCGAACGAAGCTGCGAGAACGAGCATGACGATGCAGGACATGACGTTCTGCAGCGCAACCCCTGTCCGCACGTCGAACTCGCCGCAGAAGCGCTTCTGATAGAGCGTGCCCGCGGTTATCGCCGCGAGCCCGAGGACCAGCATCGCAAGGCCCCACAGCGCCTCCGCCGGAGAGGCGATCTTGTCCCAGACCACGAAGACCAGTCCGGCGAAGCCGAGGACGAGGCCCATCCAGTTGCGGCGCGTGACCGTCTCGCCGAGCACGCGGCCCGACAGGACGCCGGTCAGAAGCGGCTGCAGCCCGACCACGAGCGCCGTCAGGCCGGTCGATATCCCGAACCAGATTCCGTAATAGACGCCGATCAGATATACAGTCTGGATGCCGAAACCCGCGGCGAGGATGTGGAACGCCTCCCGCGGGTCCTTCGGCCAGGTGGCGCGAAGGAGCACGCAGGCCGGCAGGAAGATGGCCGCGCCGACCGCGAAGCGGCAGGCCATGAGGGTGAAGGGTTCCGCGTAGGGAAGGCCGTACTTGGCGGCGATGAAGCCGCTGGCCCACAGAAAGATGAACGCCGCCGCGACGGTCGCGAACAGGAGCGGCGGCAACGCGCGGGGCTGCGAATCGGATGGCGGCATGACGAAGCCCGAGGATAGACCGTTTCCGCCGGACAGGCCATCGACGCCGGGCGCCGGGCGGCCGCCGCCTCCGGCGGCAAGCGGATGAGACGAGCCGGCCGCAGGCTTGCCGCCGGCCTCGCGGCGATCGCGCTTGCCGCCGCGGGCTGGACCGCGTTCTGGCACTACGTCGCCGGAACCGTCCTCGACGACATCGCAGACTGGAAGGCCGAGCACAAGGCGGACGGCTGGACCGTGGATCTCGGCGCGGTGACGACCGGCGGCTTCCCGCTGAGCCTGACGGTCCGCGCGGACGCGGTCCGGCTTGCCGGGCCTGCCGCGGCATCGCCGTGGCAGTGGGACGCGCCCGGCATGACAGCAACGCTGCATTTCTGGGACCCGGGGCGAATCGCCGTCAGCGCCCCGGGCACCCACCGGATTGTTGCGGGCGGCAGGCGTTTCGCTGCCGAACTGGCAGGCGCCGAGGCCATTCTCGCGCGGGGGCCGGACGGGATAGACGCGGCCGAATGGACGGTCTCCGCGCCGATCCTCACCGGTCCGGGCGGGCCGGTCGCTTCGGCGCGGGCGCTTGACGGCCGCATGGCCGTGCTCGCGCCGCATGGCGGCGGGGAGCCGGGAGCCGCGCAGAAGAGCTACGGGTTTGCACTCCGGCTCCGGGCGCTCGAACTGCCCGCCGGCCTGCGCCTGCCTCCGGGCGGCGCCATCGACCGGGTGTCCGTGGAGGGCGCGGTGCGCGACCTGCCCGCGGCCGAAGGGCCCGTCCGCGGCTATCTCGAGTCCTGGCGCGAGGGCGGCGGCGTGATCGAACTGCGGTCGGCCGCGCTCGAGCGGGGGCCGCTGACGATCGCCGGCAACGGAACGTTAGCCCTCGACCGCGACCTGCAGCCGGAAGGCGCGATGACCGTGGATGTCGCGGGCATCGACGAGATGATCGGGTTGCTGAAACGGACGGGCACCATCGACGTCGTGCAGGAACTCGCGCTCCGCGCGGCGCTGGCGCTCGGCATCGGCGGATCGGCAGCGGGCGACGGCAGGATCCGGTTCCCGGTCTCCCTGCAGCAACGGACTCTCCGCATCGGATCGCTGCGCGTCGTGAAGCTCCCGCCCGTCCGCTGGGAATAGCCGGCTCCGGGCGCTTCGCCATGCCCCGCGGGCGTCAGGCGCGCCGGGAACGCCGGCGTTTCCGGAGCTCCGCTTCCTTGCAGAACTTCACGGCGCCGGGGCGGAACTCCATGTTCCCCTTCCGGGCGGCGTAT